>DASSSJ010000101.1:0-24627 GCA_035708485.1 Anaeromyxobacter sp.
AGCCCGTGCGCGCCGAGGACACATCCCGGGAGACCACGCTCCCGTTCTCCTCCGACGCCGCCCTGCGCCGCCGGTTCGCCGTCCTCAACGAGGCCATCCCGGGGAACATCCGCTTCGGGATGCTGCTCGAGGTGCTCGACCGGATCGCGGCGGACGCCGCCCTCGAGTACGCGCGCCGGGCGCGCCCGGACGCCCGCGTCGTCACCGCCGCCCTCGACGAGATCGTCGTCCGGAGCGTCGCCGACGTGAGCCGCGACCTGCGCTGCGCGGCCCGCATCAACCACGTGGGGCGCACGTCGATGGAGGTGGGCGTGCGGGTGGACCGCGACGGCGGCGCGGAGCACGTCGCGTCCTGCTACTTCACCATGGTCGCGCGCGACGGCGACGGGCCCGAGGCGCGCAGCGTCGCCGTCCCGCCGCTCGAGCCGGGCGACCTCCTCGCCCGCGCGCGCACGGCGCGGGCCCTCGAGCGGCGCGCCGGGTACCGCCGCGAGGCGGACGCCGCGGTCGAGCCGCCGTCCCGCGAGGAGTACCTCTGGCTCGCGCGGCTCCACCGCGCGCAGGAGGCGCCCACCTTCTCCGGCGCCCTCGCCTCCGCGCTCGCGGCGGAGTCCTGGGAGCGGACCTACCCCGAGCAGGAGAACCTGTCGAAGGTCATCTTCGGCGGGTACATCATGCGGCGCGCGCACGAGCTCTCGTCGATCTGCGCCGAGCAGATCGCCCCCGGCCGGCCGGTCATCGCGGCGGTGAACCGGATCAACTTCTTCGAGCCGGTGCGGATCGGCGACAAGCTCCACCTGACGAGCCGCGTGGTCCACACCGAGGGGCCGGCGATCTGCGTCGAGACCTCCATCGAGCGGGTGAGCCGCGATCGATCCGTGCGGGCCCTCTCGAACTCGTGCCTCTTCACGTTCGTGAACGTGGACGCCGCGCTCGCCCCGCGCGACGTGCCCGGGGTCCACCCGACGACGTACGCCGAGGACGCGCGCGCCCTCGCCGCGCGCCGGAACCTCCGGAGCCTGCTCGAGCACACCACGAAGGGCTGGCTCGCCCGCGCCCTCGCGCCCGCGCGAGGCTGACGCGCGCCGCGGCGCGCGGACGGGACGAGCGAGCCCCTTGACGGCCCGCCGGGCGTTCTCTACATTCCCGCCCCTGCCATTCCCCAGTAGCTCAGCTGGCAGAGCAGCGGACTGTTAATCCGCGTGTCCGTGGTTCGAGTCCACGCTGGGGAGCATCCTGGACGGCCCGGCGGACCGCCGCTCGACGGTTCGCCGGGCTGTTCCGCCTTCTGCGATCATGAGCTCGCGCGCGTGGGCCGGATCGCGGCCTCGACGAGCTTTCGCGGGGGCACGCCCGCGAGACCGTAGAGGCGTCAGCCCAGACCGATGCCCGTCGGCGCCTCCGGGTCGATGTCGACGCCATCCACGCGGATCGTCGGCGAGCCCGGGAACGACCACCGGGACGCGTCCTCGAGCGTCGCGACCGTGATCGTCTCGAGCTCCGCCTCTTGCGCGCTCTGGCCGACGACGTCCGCCACCAGCTCGAGCGCGCGGGCGCCATGCCCGCAGCCGGGACTCACGAGGACCTGGATCTTCATCCCGCCCAGACGCTACCACTCGGGCCCGCGGCGGCACGTTCAGAATTCCGCGGCTCGCCTCATGGGTGACGCCGTGCGCGCGGCCTCGTTCCTTCTTAGCCTCGACCTCGCGGAGGCCGCATGAAGAAGAAGATCGATTCCTCGTCGAGAGGCGAACCTCCATCCAGGCTGATCGACGCCAGGATACGGGAGCTGGACGACTGGAGAGGCGAGACCCTGTCCAGGCTGCGTGCTCTCATCAAGCAAGCCGATCCGGCCGTCGTCGAAGAATGGAAGTGGGACGTTCCCGTCTGGTCTCACGACGGACTCATCTGCACGGGAGAGACCTACAGGAGCGTCGTGAAGCTGACGTTCCACCGAGGGGCGCGGATGAAGGATCCCAGGAAGCTCTTCAACTCGAGCCTCGAAGGCAACACCAGACGTGCCATCGACCTCCACGAGGGCGACGAGGTCGACGAGGCAGCGTTCAAGGCGCTCATCCGTGAAGCCGTGACCCTGAACACCCGGTACGAGCGTATGCCGAGCAAGGTGAAGCCCAAGGCGTCGGCGGCCGCGAAGCCGGCCCTCCTCGCAGGCGGCAATCCCCAGATCGCGAAGGCCGGCGGCGACGCCCCGGTGCAGGCCTACATCGCGGCCATGCCGGCCTGGAAACGCGAGGTGGGGCGCCGCCTCGACGCGCTCGTCGCGCGCACCGTCCCCGAGGTGCGCAAGGCAGTGAAGTGGAACTCGCCCTTCTATGGCATCGAGGGCCAGGGCTGGTTTCTCAACTTTCACTGCTACGCGAAGTACGTCAAGGTCGCCTTCTTCCGCGGCGCGTCACTGCGCCCTCCCCCGCCGGGCGAGTCCAGGCAGGAGGAGGTGCGCTACCTCGACATCCGCGAGGACGACGAGCTCGACGAGGCGCAGCTGGCGACGTGGATCCGGCAGGCGGCCGCCCTGCCCGGCTGGGCCCCGTAGCGCCGGCGCACTTCCTACCTGAGCTTGTCGATCTCGCCGACCACCTTGTACCGGAAGAGCGCGTCGGGAGCGTTCTCGCACTCCTGCTCCACGCCGGCGATCACCTTCCGGGCGATCGGCTCCTCGAGGACCCAGCGGTCCAGCTTGTGGTACCGGCCCGCGGTCCACGCGACGACGAGGCCCCTCAGATCCGGCGCGAGGGCGAGGAAGTCCTTGCAGAGCCCGTGGTTCACGGCGAAGCGCGCCGGCGGCCGGCCGGCGGGTGCCGCGGTGGGCGCGTCTTGCTTCCCGGGCGCGACGCTCGCCGCGCGGACGGACTGCGCGTGGGCCACGCGGGTGGCGCCGGCCAGGACGGCGGCGGCGGCGAGCGTGATCGCGACGACAGGATGGGATCTCGGCATGGTGGGCTCCGGGGCGGCGCGCGCTTCGAGGGGGAGCGTCCGTCCGGGCGGGAGGCTAACGCCTCTTCCGGCCCTTCGTGGCGGGCTTCCTGGGTGCCCGCGGCTTGGCCTTCCTCGACGCGGGCCTCGCCGCCGCTGCCCTCGCCGTCCCGCGCTCGGACACCTCGTCGGCGCGCAGCCTCGCGATGCGGGTGATCAGCCGCGCCGGGACCGCTGCGTCGTAGGGAAACCGGATCGTCGCCTTGCTGTGCAGCAAGCCCGCGAGCTCGCCCTCGAGCGGGCCGACGACGCGCTCGGTCGCCGGGTAGATCGAGTAGTGGCGCTGGAAGCCCGCGAAGTAGAGCACCATGCGGCCGTCGAGCCTGTAGATGGGGATCTGGCGCCGGCCCGCGAGCTCCGCCTCCACGGTGAGGACGCTGCCGCGCGGCCTGCCGCCCGGGTTGTCGGCCGACTCCGGGTACCGCGAGGTCGCGCCGATGCGGCTCCCGGGAAAGGTCCGGGTGTACAGGGCCGCAGCCTGCTCGGCCTGGTCGTCGAGCCAGATGCACGGGACGATCTCGTGGTTGCGCATGGCGCGTCCGTTAGCGGGGCGCCGTCGGCGGCGCAAGGGCTGCACGCGATCGGGTGCCGTGCGAACCCACGAGGTTCGCGGGCGCGGGTCCCGCCGTCCCGCCAGGCGCATGCCCTGCCCGCAGCCTCCGCTCGAACGCGTCCGACCGCTCGAACCAAACGCGGCCGTCGCCGGCAGGGTCGACGATGGGCCGCGACGGCCGCCCGCGTGGAGCGTCGCCACACCGTGCGGCGGCCCCGCCGCAGGTCACCGCGCCGCGATCGGGCGCGCCACCCTCGAGAACAGCGCCCAGCGCCCGCTCGACGCGGAGAACGTCGCGTTCCGCGCCAGCACGTCGAGCAGGCGCCGCGGCGCGCCGCGCACGAGGACGTAGTCGTAGGCGAGGTACCACACGCCGAGGCCGTCCAGCGGCAGCTCCAGCATCCGCACGCCGGGCCGGTACTGCACCGGCTGCATCGAGTTCGGGAAGAGCGCCGGCGTGGCGCCGCCGCCGACGCGCACGTGGTAGTAGAACGGCGCGTGCTGGTGCATCTCGTAGAAGTAGACGGGGTCGAGCGCGCGCGTCCGCGAGTCGAGGACGAGCGGGAACACGGTGCGGTTCCGCTCCATCTGCGCGAGGAGCGGCACCAGCTCCTCGGTCTCGCGCGACACCTCGATCGAGCGCTGGCCGGCGAGGGCGAGGAGCGCGAGGGACACCGCCGCGAACCCCGGCGCGATCCGCGCGGGGATCGGCGCGCGCGTCAGGAGGACGCACAGGAGCACGTTCGCGAACGCGCCGAGCCGGACGTTGAAGTACGAGTAGTTCCCCTGCCACGACGGCAGCAGGAAGAACCCGGCGACGCAGGCGGCGAGCCAGAGCGTCGCGGACCCCGGGCGCGCCCCGCGGAGGGACCGCGCGGCGAACGCGATCGACGCGCCGATCGCCACCGCCCAGAGCGCCGCGTCCCACCACCCGGGCTCGCTCCGGATCCGCATGCCCGTGAACGGCAGCAGGAGGAACTCGAGGCGGTCCTTCCACGGCCAGGGTCCCCCCGCCCGGGAGACCTGCCCCGGCTCGACCGGCGCGAAGGTGAGCGCGTACCACGCCGCGAGCGCCCCCAGCATCAGGAGCCCCGCCGCGAGCGCCGGCCAGCCGCGCCGCCACGCGCGCGCGTGCGACGCCGCGAGCAAGAGCGCGAGGACCGCGTAGACGAGCGCCGCGTACGGATGCCCGAGGAACGTGGCGCCGAGGAGCGCCGCGTGCCGGGCGAGGCGCCGCCGCGCCGGCCCGCGCGCCACGAGCGTCCGCAGGTCGATCGCCGCGAGGAGCGCGATCGGCGTCGCGACGACGAGGGGCAGGAACCCGAGGTGGAAGATCGGCTGGAAGAACAGCGGCACCACGAGCAGCAGCGGCCAGGGCGACGCGACGTCCTCGTCGTCCCGGGCGACGGCGAGCGCGATCGCGACGTAGACGCCGAGCGTCAGCGTGAGGAGCACCCGCACCGCCGCCTCCACCGGCGCGAGCGCCGTGATGGCGCGGAGCGCGAGGAACGCGAGCGCGTACGGGCCGAACCGCGCGTCGCACGTGAAGTGCGCCTTCCAGTCGAGCGCCGGATCGTCGAACGAGCGCGTCACCTCCGCCTGGAAGAGGTGCTGCGGCAGGTCCTGCATGGGGAGGAACGGCGTCGCCCACAGGATCCCCGCCGCCGCCACCCACTCGACGAGCAGCGCCCCGACGAACAGGCGGTCGAGGCGCCGGGGCGGGCTTCCCTCCGTTCGCTCGCTCACCGGCGCATGATACCAGCACCGCGAGGAGCGCGTCCCTTCCGGGGCACGGCGCTGCGCGGCCGCGCGCGCCGTGTAGAACGATCTCGGAGAGGGAGGAGGCGCGCCCGTGCTCACCTCGCCCACGTCGAGCGACGTCCACCGGAGCCCCGAGGCGCTCGCCGCGCCGGCCCTCGAGTCCCCGAGCCTCGCGGCGCTGTTCGAGGCGCGCGCCGCCGCGTTCGGCTCCCGGACCGCGGTGCTCGCGAAGCGGGACGGCGCCTGGCACGAGCACGGCTGGGGCGAGCTCGCCCGGCGGGTCCGCGACGTCGCCGACGGGCTCGCCGCGCTCGGCGTCGAGCACGGCGACCGCGTCGCGATGCTCTCGCAGACCCGGCTCGAGGCGCTCGTGGCGGACCTCGGCACGCTCGCGACCGGCGCCGTCGCGGTGCCGATCTACCAGACGAGCACCGCGCGCGAGGTCGAGGACGCGCTCGTCCGTTCCGGCGCGACCTGGGTGTTCTGCGAGGACGAGGCGCAGGTCCGCAAGGTGCGCGACGTCCGCGGGCGCCTCCCCGCGCTGCGGGGCCTGGTCGTGCTCGAGGGCACCTCCGGGGACGGCACCGAGCTGCCGCTCGCGGCCCTCGAGGCGCTCGGGCGCGCCCACGCGCACGACCACCCGGGCGACCACGCCGAGCGGGTCGGGGAGATCGAGCCCGACGATCCCGCGTGCATCCTGTGGACCTCGGGGACCACCGGCGCGCCGAAGGGCGTCGTCCTCACCCACGGCAACTGGCTCCACGCCGCGAAGGCGATCGGCGCGCTCGACGTGGTGCGGCCGGACGACACGGTGCTGCTGTTCCTGCCGCTGGCCCACTCCTTCGCGAAGCTCTGCGAGTTCGGCTGGATCCAGACCGGCGGCCGGCTCGCGATCGCCGAGTCCGTCGAGCGGCTCGTCGAGAACGCCGGCGAGGTGCGCCCGACGGTACTGCCGGCGCCCCCGCGCGTCTACGAGAAGGTGTTCGGCGCGGTCGTCGCGAAGGGCGCGAGCGAGCGCGGCCTGCGGGGGTTCCTGTTCCGGGCCGCGATGGCGGCGTTCGACCGCTGGTCCGCGGCGCAGGACGCGGACCGGCGCTCGGGCGGCGTCGGGCTCGCCCTCGCGCGCCGGGTCGTGTTCCCGAAGGTCGCGCGGACGCTCCGGGAGCGGCTCGGGGGCCGGATGCGGATCCTCGCGTCCGGCTCGGCGCCGCTCTCGCCGCGCATCGGCCGCTTCTTCGACGCGCTCGGGCTCCCGATCCTGGAGGGCTACGCGCTCACGGAGTGCAGCGCCGCGGCGACCGCGAACCGGCCGGGGCGGGCGCGGTACGGGACCGTCGGGCCTCCCCTCCCCGGCATGGAGGTGCGCATCGCCGAGGACGGCGAGGTCCTCGTCCGCGGACCGTGCCTCATGGCGGGCTACTGGGAGGACCCGGACGCGACCGCCGAGGCGATCCCGGACGGCTGGCTGCACACCGGCGACGTCGGCGCGGTCGATCCCGACGGCTACCTCCGGATCACCGACCGGAAGAAGGACGTCTTCAAGACCTCGGGCGGCAAGATGGTGGCGCCGCAGGCGATCGAGAAGGAGCTGAAGGCGTCCGAGCCGCTCGTGTCGCACGTCCTCGTGCACGGTCACGCGCGCCGGTTCGTGTCCGCGCTCGTGACGCTCGACGCCGCCGCGGTCGCGCGCTGGGCGGAGGCGGAGCGGCTGACGCTCGCGCGCCCGGCATCGAAGGATCCGCGCGTGCGAGAGCGCGTGCAGCGCGCCGTGGACGCCGTGAACGGCGAGCTGCCGCGCTTCGCCACCATCAAGCGGTTCGCGATCCTCCCCGAGGACCTCTCGGTGGCCGGCGGCGAGCTCACGCCGACGATGAAGCTCCGGCGGCGAGCGGTCGAGGAGAAGTACCGGGGGGTGCTCGACGCGCTCTACGCGGAGGACCGCCCCGGCCGGGTGTGATCTCGTCCGGGGAGGACCCCGTCGTGACCCCGCGCCGGCGCGTTGACGGGCCGCCCGGTGGGCCCCACGTTCTGCCTCGATGGCGACGCCCCCCGACCCTCAAGAGCAGGCCGACTACCGCGCCCTCGTGGACGCCCTCGCCCGGGAGGGGCTCCCGCGCCGGGCCGAGGCAACGCGCGCGGTCGAGGCGGTCGTCTGCGCGCTCTCCCAGCGGCTCTCGGGCTCCGACCACGAGCGGCTGCGCGACCTCCTCCCCGATCCGTTCAGGAGCCGCCTCTTCGCGTGCGAGCGGCACGCCGTCGCGCCGCACGCGCGGTTCGACTCGGCGGAGGACTTCTACGAGGTGGTCGCGGAGGACCTCGACCGCTCGCCCGACGAGGTCGAGGCGACGGTGCGCGCGGTGTTCGCGGCGATCCGCGCCCAGCTCGCCGAGGCCGACGCGGACGACGTGTCGAGCCTCCTCCCCGCCGAGCTCGAGCCGCTCTGGCGGCGGCCGTCCTGACCGCGTCCCGCGCGCGTGCCGCGCTCACCGCGCCCGCTTGTGCCGGAGCCGCTTCAGCCGCACCGCGTCCTCGCGGTCCCGCTCGTCGAGCGCGGCCTCGATCCGCGCCGCCTCCGCGCCGAGCGACGGCAGCAGCAGCTGCTCGAGCGCGTTGATGCGCCGGGAGGTCTCCTGGATCTCCTCGCCGAGCCGGGCGAGGTGGAGCTCCCGGGAGGCGATCCGGAGCAGCACCTCGAGCGCCTCCTCGTGGCGCCGGGCCGCCTCGGCGCCCGCCGGTCCCCAGCTCGTCGGCGAGCTGCCCCGCGCGTCGGCGGCGCGGGCGAGCGGCGCCGTGCCCACCGACGGCGTCGGCACCCCCCACACCCGCCGGACCTGCACGCGGACGGGCACGTCGCGGGCGGCGACGTCGGCGAGCGACTCGAGCGCCCCCTGGCCGTCGAGCGCCTTCGCGAGCGCGAGCGCCTTCACCGCGTCGCGCAGCGCCTCGTCGAGCTTCGCCCGCCCCTCCAGCACCTCCCGCATCATCCGCCAGATCTCGCCCGCGAGGACCTCGCGCTTGGCGCGCAGGAGCCGCGCGCCCTTGGCGGCGACGTCGCGGCGCCCGCGGACGTCGAGCAGCCCCATCCGCGTGGTGGGCGCCCGCGTCACGCCGCCCCCTTCGGGCGCGCCTCGACGATCGCGGCCGGGATCCGGGTGAGGAGGTCCGGCGGGAACGCCGCGAGGAGCTTCCACCCGAGCTCGAGCGTCTCCTCGATGGACCGGAACGCGCCGCCCTGGCCGACGAGCTCGGCCTCGAAGCGGTCCGCGAACTCGAGGAACCGGCGCTCCTCCTCGCCGAGGTTCGCGGCGCCCACGATCGCGGCCATGCGGCGCACGTCGCGGCCCCGCGCGTAGAACGCGTAGAGCTGGTCCGCCACCGGCCGGTGGTCCTCGCGCGTGCGGCCGGGTCCCGCCCCGAGCCCCATGAGGCGCGAGAGCGAGGGGAGCACGTCGATGGGTGGGTAGACGCCCTTCCGGTCGAGGTCGCGGGAGAGGACGATCTGCCCCTCGGTGATGTAGCCGGAGAGATCCGGGATGGGGTGGGTCAGGTCGTCGTCCGGCATCGTCAGGACCGGGAGCTGGGTCACCGAGCCCCGCCGGCCCGCGATCCGGCCGGCGCGCTCGTAGATCGTCGCGAGGTCCGTGTACATGTAGCCGGGGTAGCCGCGCCGGCCCGGGACCTCCTCGCGCGCGAGCGCGACCTCCCGCAGCGCCTCGCAGTAGCTCGTCATGTCGGTGAGGACCACGAGGACGTGCATCCCGTGGGCGAGCGCGAGGTGCTCGGCGCAGGTGAGCGCGCAGCGCGGCGTCATGAGCCGCTCGATGGGGGGGTCGTCCGCGCGGGACAGGAAGACGACCGTCCGGTCGAGCACGCCCGCGGCGCGGAACGCCTCGAGGTACGCGTCGTACTCGCGAAAGGGCGCGCCCATCGCCGCGAACACCACCGCGAACCGCTCGCCGCCGCGCACGCGCGCCTGGCAGACGATCTGGGTCGCGAGCCGGCCCGCGGGGAGCCCGGCGCAGGAGAAGATCGGGAGCTTCTGTCCGCGCACGAGCGTGTTCATGCCGTCGATCGCGGACACGCCCGTCTCGATGAAGTCCTCGGGCTTCTCGCGGCGCATCACGTTGAGCGCGGCCCCCTGGATGGCGAGGCGCGCCTCGGCGATGGGCGGCGGGACGCCGTCGGCGGGGCGGCCGAGGCCGTCGAGGACGCGCCCGAGCATGGCGCGGGCGACGCCGAGCTTCGCGACCTCCCCGGTGAGCGTCACCTCCACGCGGTCGGGCGCGATGCCGCGCGTCTCCTCGAGCACCTGGACGGCGACGCGCTCGCCGGAGATCTCGATGATCTGGCCGCGGCGCTCCTCGGGGCCGGACCGGATCCGCACGATCTCGCCGAGGCGCGCCGCCGGCACCGCCTCCAGGAACAGGAGCGGTCCCGCGATCGCGTGGGCTCCCCGGATCCGGCGCGTGACGAGGTCCATCGCTCCCTCACTCCGCCTCGAGCCGCTCGAGCGCGCCCTCGACCTCTTTCCGCAGCGCCGCCGCGGTGGGCTGGATCTCCTCGGCCGGGACGCGCGCGAGGCGGACGAGCTTCGTCCCCGTCCCGGTGTCGAGCACCGCGCGCAGCGGCACGCCGGCGCCGACCGCGGTGGAGGCCCGCTCGTGCCAGTGCAGGAACAGCTGGAGCATGTGGAACGCCTTGTGCGGCGGGCAGGAGGCGTCCGCCGGGTCGTACGCGCTCTGGCGCAGGAAGCCCTCGCGGAGGAGGCGCGCGGTCTCGAGCACGAGGCGCTCCGCGTCCTGCAGCGACTCCGTCCCGACGAGCTCCGCCACCTCGGCGATCTCGCGCTCCTTCTGGAGGAGCTTCATCGCGGCGTCGCGCAGGTCGCCGAACCCGCGGCCGCCCTCCCGCTCGAACCAGGCCCCGAGCCGCGCGGCGTCGAGGCTGAAGGAGACGCCCCAGTCGATCGCGGGATAGTGCCGGCGGTGCGCCAGATCGGCCGAGAGCGCCCACAGCGCGCCGGTCGCGCGCAGCGACGCCTGGGTGACCGGCTCGGAGAGATCGCCGCCGGGCGGCGAGACGGCGCCCACGATCGTGACGGCGCCCTCGCCGCCGCCGAGCGTCACCGCGCGACCGGCGCGCTCGTAGAACCGCGCGAGCCGCGAGGCGAGGTAGGTCGGGTACCCCTCCTCGCCGGGCATCTCCTCGAGCCGCGCCGAGATCTCGCGCAGCGCCTCCGCCCACCGCGAGGTGGAGTCGATCATGAGGGCGACCGACCGCCCCATGTCCCGGAAGTACTCGGCGATGGTGCAGCCGGTGTAGATGGAGGCCTCGCGCGCCGCGACGGGCATGTTCGAGGTGTTGACGACGAGCACGGTGCGGGCGAGGAGCGGGCCGCCCGTGCGCGGGTCGACGAGCCGCGGGAACTCGTCGATCACCTCGGCCATCTCGTTGCCCCGCTCGCCGCAGCCGACGTAGACGACGACGTCGGCGGCGCCCCACTTCGCGAGGCTCTGCTCGAGGATGGTCTTCCCGGTGCCGAAGCCGCCCGGCACCATCGCCGTCCCGCCGGCGCAGACCGGGAAGAAGCAGTCGAGGACCCGCTGCCCGGTGAGGAACGGCGCGTCCGCGGCGAGGCGCCGGCGCACGGGGCGCGGGCGCCGCACCGGCCAGCGCTGCGCGAGCGTGACCGCGACGCCCCCCTCGAGCGTCACGACGGGCGCCCACGCCGTGGCGGGCCCCGGCCGCACGTCCTCGACCCGCCCCTCGACGCGGGGCGGCGCGAGGACCGGGTGCTCGTCCGCGCCGTCGCCGCGCGCGGTCCCGACGAGCGCGCCCGGGCGGACGACGTCGCCGCGCGCGACCGACGGCTCGAAGTCCCAGCGCCGGTCGCGGTCGAGCGCGGGGATCCGCACGCCGCGCCCGAGGAAGTCGCCCTGCCGCTCGGCGAGCTCCGTGAGCGGCCGCTGGACGCCGTCGAACACGCGGCCGAGGAGCCCCGGGCCGAGCTCGACGGAGAGCGGCTCGCCCGTCGCCTCCGCCGGCTCGCCCAGCGCGAGCCCGGCGGTCTCCTCGTACACCTGCACGGTCGCGACGTCGCCGTGGATCCGGATCACCTCGCCGAGGAGCCGCTCCTCGCCGACGTAGACCACCTCGTTCAGCGCGACGCCGGGGAGGCCGCTCACGGCCACCGTCGGCCCCGCCACCTTCACGAGCCGCCCGCTCACGCGCCACCTCCGCCGAGCTTGACGCCGTATCCGATGGCGCGGCGGATGAGCGCGGCGACGTAGGCGCGCCCCCGCCCCTCCTCGCCGACCCGCCGCGGCAGCGCGAAGGCGAGGATCACGGGGAGCCCGCGCTCGCGCGCCCGCCGGAGCAGGCGCGGCGGGGCGGCCTGGAGGAGCTCCTCCTCGACGGCCAGCACGCCCGCGTGCGGGTCGGACAGGAGGCGCCGGAACGCGGCCGCCTCCCCGCCGGCCGGCACCTCCTCCACGGCCGCGCCCGCGAGCCTGAACCCGAGCCCGTCGCCCGGGCGCACCGCGACGGCGAGCGAGAGCCGCGCCGCGGCTCCGTCCCTCGCGTGCGCTCCGGAGGACGAGCCGCCCGCGCCCGCCCCGCCGCTGGCCGCGCGCCCCGCCACGTCAGGCCTCCACCAGGTCCAGGATCTCGCCGGCGGCGAGCCCGAGCTCCGCGCCGCGCAGCACGATCCCGACGCGGCGGAGCTCCGCGCGCCGCTCCGCGAGGTACGCGAGCGGGACCGCGATCGAGAGCGGCCGCGCCCGCGCCTCGCGCCGCAGCGGCGCGATCCAGGCGCGCTCGAGCGCCGCGTCGGCGCCCCAGGGCGTCGCGAGCGCCGCCGCGTCGCCGCGCCGGACGAGCCGGCCGAGCGCGGCGCGCACGGTCGCCGCCGCCGCTCCCGCCAGGCGGCGGAACTCCGCCTCGGGGAGCCGCCGCCCGCCCGGGACGAACGCGTCCGCCCGGGGGGGCGCGCCCGCGAGCGCGAGGAGGGTCGCCGCGTTGCGCGCGTCGATCCGGTCCTCGAGGTGGCGGCGCAGGATCCTGGCGTCCTCGGCCGGGCCGCGCGCCGCGGCCCCGGCGCGCGCCGCGGCGGCGCGGTCGGCCGCGACCTCGAGCGGCAGGAGATCGCCCGCCGCCGCGGCGGTGGCCGCGCGCCGCAGCGCCGCCCCGAGGTCCGGCGCGGCCGCCGCGAGCCGGTCGATCGCCTCCTCGACGCCGGACGCGGCCGCGGCGTGGCGGAGCGCCGCCTCGCCGAGCCCGGGCGACGGCGGCGCGGCCGCGAGCGCGCGATCGGGCGCGAGGCCGCGGGCGACGGCGCGGAGCACCGCCTTCACGGCCGCCGCGTCGTCCAGGCCGAGGAACGCCCCCAGCAGCGCGCGCGCGCGGTCGCCCTCGGCGTCGGCGAGGACGCCCGCCGCGTCGCGCCGCCACGCCTCGCGCAGGGCGGCCTCGGCCGAGGCGACGGGATCCGGCCCCGGGACGTCCGGGAGCGCGGTCCCGACCCGCAGCCGGCGGAGCAGCTCGAGGCGCGCCTCGAGCGACGGGCGCGCGAGCACCTCGCGCAGCGCGCTCGCGTCGAGCAGCTGCGCGCGCCGCGCGCCGATCCGGGCGTTCGCGTAGTCGAGCCGGGCCACGTCAGGCCTCCTCCAGCAGCAGCCCGACCAGCTCCGCCTCGAGCTCCGGCCAGGCGCGCTCGAGCCGCGAGGCCAGCGTGTCGTCCAGCACGCGCCGCCCCGCCACGACCTCGACGCCCCCGCGCCGCGCGGCCGCCGCCCGCACGGTCGCGCCCGGCCTCCCTCCGAGCGCGGCGCGCGCCGCCTCCTCGCGGCCGGGGTCCACGACGACCTCGATCGGGCCGTCGCCCGCCTCGGCGAGCACCTCCGCGAGGAGCCGCGCGTCCAGCTCGGGCGCCGCCGCGGAGGGGAGCCTGCGGACCACCTCGTCGCGGAGCTCGTCGAGCAGCCTGCGCCGCTCGAACAGGAGCGCCCGCTCGCGCTCGAGGGCGAGCGACTCGAGCGCCGCGCGGCGGCGGGCCTCGGCCTGCGCCCGCTCGCGCGCGAGGAGCCCGTCGCGGGCGGCGGCGGCGGCCCGGCTCGCCTCCTCGACGATCCGCGCGGCCTCGCGCCGGCCCGCGGCGCGGACCTCCCGCGCCTCGCGCGCCGCCTCGCCCTCGAGGACGCGCAGCAGCTCCGCGTATCCCACCGCCTACCCTCCCGTGAGGATCAGCACCGCGACGACGAACCCGAGGATGACCAGCGTCTCCGGGATCGCGAGCATCACGATGATCGACGTCCGGAGCTCCGGCTTCTCGGTGAGCGCGCCCGCACCCGCGGCCCCGATGCGCGACTGCACCCAGGCGGTCGCGAGCGCGGACACCCCGACCGCGAGCGCGGCGGCCACTGCGACGATGACGTTCTCCACGGCGACCTCCTTCTCGAGTGCGGACCTCCCCTCCGCGCGACCGGCCGGCGTCCGGGTCAGCCGGAGAGGGCGAACGGACGGTAGGGCGCGCCGCCCTCGTCGTAGAACTTCTCGAAGAACTCGACGTAGTGGAGGCGGAGGGCGGCGATGGTCGGGCTGACGAGCCCGAGCGTGAAGTTGACGGCGTGCAGGAGCACCGCGACGGCGATCCCCAACGCGGCGGGCTCGAGCGTCGCCCCCACCACGTTCGCGGCCTCCGCGAGCATCACGGAGGCGAGCCCGAGCGCCATGAGGCGGGCGTACGAGAGGACGTTCCCGACCGCGAGGACGAGCTCGAGCACGGCCATCGGCCCCTCGGCGACGACCGACGCGCCCAGCAGCGCGACGGCGGTCAGGAGCGACGGGCGGACGACCGCGCGCGGCAGGGCGCCGGCGAGGGCCGCCGCGGCGACGCCGCCGGCGACGAGGAGGAGGAGCTTCGCCGCCCGGCCGAGCGCCTCGCGCCGGTGCCCGCGGCGCAGCGCCGAGACCGCCCCGAGCGCGAGGCCGGTGGCGACGTGCACGCCACCCACCGCGACCGCGACCGCGAAGAACGTCATCACGGCGCGGCGGCGATCGAGCAGCACCGGGTGGAGCCCGACGTGCGCGCCGAGCTCGCCGAGCGCCTCGCCGAAGAGGACGCCGAACGCGGTCGCGGAGATCGAGCACCAGAGCGCGATCCAGGCGACGTCCCGCCCGACCGGGCCGCCCCAGCCGCCGCGCGCGCGCGCGGCGAGCGCGAGCGCGATGCCCAGCACCCCGAACGCGACGTCGCCGAGGACGAGGCCGAAGAACAGCGGGAAGAAGACGGCCAGCCACGGCGTCGCGTCGACCGAGCCGTAGCGCGGCAGCGCCACGAGCGCGAGGAGCAGCTCGAACGGGCGCACGGCGGGCCGGTTGCGCAGGACGACCGGCACGCTCCCCCACTCCGCGCGCTCGGGCGGCCTCGCCAGCACGGCGACGGCGTCCCCGAACCGCGCGGCCGTCGCCGCCCGGAGCGCGGCGACGCGCTCCTCGGGCATGTAGCCCGTCACGACGAAGGCGAACCGCGTCTCCCCGCACCGCCGGCGCGCGCGCGCGAGCTCGAGCGCCTCGCGCACCTCGGCGCGCATCGCGGCGACGCGCGCCGCCTGGACCGCCAGCGCCGCGTCGGCCGCGGCGAGCTCCGCCGGCAGCTCGCGCTCCCGGCCGGCGAGGAGGAGGAGCACCTCGAAGAGCGGCTTCCCCGCGTACGACGGCGGGAGCCGGACCTCGTCGACGCCGCGCTCGAACAGGAGCGCGGCGAGCGCGCGGCCGCTCGCGCGGGGGACCACCACGAGGACGCCGGTCGTCTCCGCGTCGAGCGGGCGCGCCGCGACCTCGCACACGTCGCCCGTGATCCGGCGCACCTCCGCCCGCAGGAGCGCCAGCGCCTCGGGCTCGTTGCGCAGGACGAGGCCGTGGTACTCGGGCTGCAGGGCGGGATCGACGCCGTGCTCGAGCGGCGAGAGCGCCACGACGAGGCGCGAGAAGCGCGCCGTCGCCTCCCGCTCCGCCGCGAGCGCCGCGCGCCGCGCCTCGACCGCGCCGACGTCCCGCTCCGCCCCCTCGAGCGCGGCGGGCAGGGCCTCCGCGAGCGCCGCCACCCCCGGCCGGAGCCTCTCGTCGGCGGTCGCCGCCGTCGCACCGGCGGGCACGGGCGGCAGCCGCGCCGCGAGCGCGTCCAGGCGGCGCAGCGCCTCCGCGAGGACCCGCTCGAGCTCGGGCCCGCCCGGGCCGGCGGCGACGGGGTGCACGTACGCGTCCTCCGGCGGCGGCGCGCGCAGGTCGAGCGCGCCCTGCGCCTGGAGGTGGGCGAGCGCCGCCGGGAGGAGGTCGCGCGGGCCGAGGAGCTGGACGTGCGACATGGGCAGGATCACGGCGTCCCTCCGGTCACCGCCGCGATCGCGCGCGCGATCGCGCGCTCCCGGTTCCGCGCCGCGCGCCGGCGCAGCTCCTCGGCCTGGACCGCCACCGCGGCGTGCGCCTCCGCGAGCGCGAGATCCAGCTCCTCCGCCGCCCTCGCACGGAGACGCTCCGCCTCGCGCTCCGCCTCGCGCCGCGCCTCGGCGGCGATCCGTTCCGCCTCCCGCCGCGCCCGCTCGGCGTCGCCCGCGGCCTCCGCGCGCGCCGCGGCGACGTCGCGCTCGAGCGCGGCCTCGTCGCTGCGCAGCCGCTCGAGCACCTCCCGCTGCGGGCTGGCGGTGGGCACGCGTTCTTCCCCCTTCGATGGCAGGAGACGCCCGTCGGAATGGGGAGGCAAGCGGCCGCTCGGGTCACCGGTGGGGCTGTGCGCGCGTGCGCGCGGGGGCGCGCGCGTCGCGCCCGTCACGGAGAGCGCGGCCACGCCACGGCGACGTGCCGCGTCCGCCGGGGCGCGGCGGTCCGCCGCGCGCTCCCCGCCTCGGGCGACCCCCGCGCGGCGGCCGGGAGCCGTCCGCGGCCGAGTTCCTGACCGTGCGGTCATGAACTCCTTGCACCTGACGTGCGGGAGCGGTACACCCGGCGCATGCCGCGCCCCGCCCGCCCCGGCGCCCACGAGGCGCTCCTCGACGCCGCCCGCGACGAGTTCTCGCGGCGCGGCGTGGAGCGCGCGCGCGTCGAGGACATCGCCCGCCGCGCCGGCGTCTCCAAGGGCGCCTTCTACCTGCACTTCCGGACGAAGGAGGAGGCCTTCCGCGAGATCCTCCAGCGGTTCCTGGGGGCGCTCCACGATCACGCCCTGCGCCGGCAGGAGGTGGAGGACCGGATGGCGCGGGAGCCGGGGGGCGACGGCCGCTCGCTGGCGCGCCACATCGAGGCCGAGTGCGCCATCGACGTCGACCTCCTCGAGCTGCTGTGGCGAAACCGCAAGATCGTGGCCGCGGTGGACGGCGCCGGCGTCGGCGCGAACGACGCCCTCATGGGCGACTTCCGCCGCAGGATGCGCGCGTTCGTCGCGCGGCGGGTCGTGCAGCGGCAGGACGCCGGCATGCTGCGGGCGGACCTCGACCCCGAGGTCGTCGCCGACGTCGTCCTCGATTCGCACGAGGGGCTCGCGCGCCGCATGGTGGACATGAAGGCGAAGCCCGATCTCGCCGCGTGGGCGCGGTCGTTCCTCGTCCTCCTCCACGAGGGGATGGTGGTGCGGGGGGTGGGCCGGACGCGGGCTCCCCCCGCCCGCGCGGGCGCCCGCCGCGCCTCCCCCGGCCCTGATTGACCGAACGGTCACCGCCTGGAGACACGTGATGCTCCGCTCCGCCGCCGCGCCGCTCGTCGCCCTCGCCGTCCTCTCCGGCGCCGGCTGCCGCTCGCGCCCGGCGCGGGACGGCGGTCCCCCGGCGGCGACCGCCACGGCCGTCGCGGCGACGCCCGCGGGCGCGCCGGCCTCCGGCGACGCCCGGCTCGTCGCGCCGGAGCGGCTCCGCTGGGCGCCGACGGTCGTCGCGACCGGCACGCTCAGGGCGCGCAACGCCTCGCCGCTCGCGATGAGCGTGCCCGGTACGCTCGCGCGCGTCGCGGTGAGCCGCGGGCAGGAGGTGCGCGAGGGAGCGCTGCTCGCCTCGCTCGACGACGGCACCGCCGCCGCCGCGCGGCGGCAGGCCGAGGCGGCCGTCGCGGCCGCGCGGGCGCAGCTCGCCCTCGCCGAGGACGCGCTCGGCCGCGCGGCGCGGATCCGCGAGGAGGACGGCGTCTCGGACGCCCAGCTCTTCCAGGCGCGCTCGCAGCGGGACCTCGCCGCCGCCCAGCTCGCCGCGGCCGAGGCGCAGCTCGATCAGGCGCGCGTCCACCTCGGGCACCACCACCTGCGCGCGCCGTTCTCCGGCGTCGTGACGAAGGTGCCGGACGGGGTCGGCGTGACCGTCGCGCCGGGCGTGCCGGTCGTCACGCTGGTCTCCACGCGCGCCCTCGTCCTGGAGACCTCGCTCACGCAGGAGGAGGCGGCGGAGCTGAGGCCCGGCGCCCGCGCCGCCGTGACCGTCCCCGCGACGGGCGCACGGATCGCGGACGCGGCGGTGTCGGTCGTCGTCCCGGCGGTGGACGCGGGCACCAACCGCGTGCCGGTCGAGATCGCGGTGCCGAACGCCGACGGCCGCCTCCTGCCGAACGCGTTCGCGCGCGCGGAGCTGCCCAGGGGGCGCGAGCGGGACGCCTGGCGCGTCCCCGCCGCAGCGCTGGTGCAGCGCGACGGCGGCTACGGCGCGTGGGTCGCGGGCGCCGACGGGAAGGCCCGCGTCCTGCCCGTGAGCGTCCTCGCGGAGGAGGGCGACGCCGCCGTCGTCGTCCCGGGCACCGGCGCCTGGCCGGAGGGCGTGCGCGTCGTCGAGACGCCGCCGCTCGGCATCGCGGAGGGCACGGCGCTCGCCGGGAGCGCGCGATGACCCTCTCCGACGTCGCCATCCGGCGGCCGGTCTTCACGGCGATGACGTCGCTCACGCTCGTCGTGCTGGGCGTGCTCGGCTACCGCCGGCTCGGGACGGACCTGTACCCCGACGTCACCTTCCCGTTCGTCACCATCTCGACGGTCTACCCCGGCGCGAGCCCGGAGGACATCGAGGAGAGCGTCACGCGCCCGATCGAGGACGCCGTGTCGTCGATCCCGGGGATCGAGAAGGTCTTCTCGTGGTCGCGCGAGGACGTCTCGATGGTGTTCGTGGAGTTCGAGCTCTCCGTGCCCATCGGGGAGGCGGTCCAGAACGCCCGCGACAAGGTCGGCGTCGCGCAGCGCGAGCTGCCGCTCGGCGCCCACCCGCCCGTGATCGCGCAGTACGACGTCTCGGCGCAGCCGGTGCTCGTGTTCTCCGCTGCGTCGGGCCAGGACGCGATCGCGCTGCGCGAGCGGTTCGAGGACCAGGTGCGGCCGCGGCTCGAGCAGCTCGAGGGCGTCGCCGCCGTCCGCGTCCTCGGCGGCGGCGAGCCGGAGATCTCGGTCGATCTCTCGCGCGACCGGCTCGGGTCCCTCGGGCTCACGCCCGACGCGGTGTTCGGGCGGATCGCGGCGGAGCACCGGGATCTCCCGGGCGGACGGTACCCGGCGGGCGGGAACGACGTCGGCGTGCGCGTCCGCGGCGAGTTCCGGGACGTGGACGCGCTCCGGGCCATGCCGGTGGCCACCGCGCCCGACGGCTCGCTCGTGCGGCTCTCCGACGTGGCGCTCGTCCGGAGGGGCGCCGCCGAGCAGAAGACCCTGGTCCGCACCGACGGCGTCGAGTCGGTCGCCGTCGAGGTGGTGAAGCAGGCGGGCGCGAACTCCGCCGCGGTCGCGAACGCGGTGAAGGCGCTCCTCCCCGAGCTCGAGCGGGAGCAAGGCTTCGCGGCCCAGGTGCTCGTCGACCAGTCCAGCGTCATCGAGGCGAACGCGCACGAGGTCTGGATCGCGATCTTCTTCGGCGGCGCGATGGCGATCCTCATCGTCCTCGTGTTCCTCCTCGACCTGCGCGGCACGATCATCTCCGCCCTCGCGCTCCCCACCTCCGTCGTCGGCACCCTCTTCGCGATGTGGGCGATGGGCTTCTCCATCAACCAGCTCACGCTGCTCGGCCTCTCGCTCGCGATCGGTCTCCTCATCGACGACGCGGTCGTGGTCCGCGAGAGCATCACGCGGCGCCTCGAGCGCGGCGAGCCCCCCGCCCGGGCGGCGAGCGAGGGGACCCAGGAGATCGCCCTCGCGGTGACGGCGACGACCTTCACGCTCGTCGCGGTCTTCGTGCCCGTCGCGTTCATGGCGGGCATCACCGGCCAGTTCTTCCGCCAGTTCGGGCTCACCATCACCGTCGCGGTGCTCATCTCGCTGTTCGTCGCGTTCACGCTCGACCCGATGCTCTCGGCCCGCTTCGCGCGGGCGCGCCGACACGGGGCGGGGCGGGAGCACCCGGCGGCTGCGCGGATCCGCGCCGCGTTCGAGTGGAACGACCGCCTGTACGCGGCCGGGCTGGACTGGGTGCTGCGCCACCGGCGGCTCACCGCGCTCGCCGCGGCCGCGCTCTTCGCCGCGTCCCTGCTCGCGTTCGGCCGGCTCGGCCGGGAGTTCCTCCCCAAGGAGGACCGCAGCCAGCTCGTCGTGAACCTCGAGTACGCGCCGGGCACGAGCCTCGCCACCGCGTCGCAGCGGTCCGCGGCCCTCGAGCGCCGCGTCCAGGCGCTCCCCGGCGTCACGGCGGTGTACGCGACCGTCGGCCACCTGGAGGACGCGCGGCAGGTGCGCTGGCGCGTGAACCTCGTCGACAAGGGCGAGCGGGACGACGGGATCGACGCGTACAAGGCTCGGATCCGGGCGATCCTCGCGAGCGACGGCCGGCTGCGCACCCACGCGGTGTCCGACCCGCCCATCGTCGAGGGGCTGGGCGACTACGCGCCGATCATCATGCACGTCACCGGCCGGGACTTCGCGCAGCTCGGCCGCGAGGCCGAGTTCATGCTGGCCGCGATGCGGTCCATCCCCGCGCTCACCGACATCCAGCTCAAGGACTCCCCGGGCGCGCCCGAGCTCCACGTGGACGTGGAGCGGGACGAGGCGGCGCGGCTCGGCATCCCGGCGGGCGCCGTGGGGCTCCAGGTGCGGCTCGCGACGCAGGGCGAGATCGCGGGGAAGCTGCGCGAGGGGCGCCGGGAGTCGGACATCCGCGTCCGGCTCGCCGGCGAGGACCGGGAGTCGCGCGGCGCGCTCGAGGCGATGTGGATCGCGACGCCCCGCGGCCCCGTCGCGCTCGCCCAGGTGGCGACGCTGCGGCCGGCGACGAGCCCGGCCGTGATCGAGCACGAGCGGCGCGAGCGGAAGATCTCGATCTGGGCGCAGATCGCGCCGGGACACGACCTGGGGTCCGCGGTGCGCGCGCTGCACGAGAAGCTCGACGGCCGCGAGCTGCCGCCCGGCTACCGTCATCTCTGGGACGGCATGCAGAAGGAGGAGGGCGAGTCGCGGGCGAACATGGCGCTCGCCCTGGGCATCGCGGTCGTGTTCATCTTCATCGTGCTCGCGAGCCAGTTCGAGTCGGTCCTCCACCCGCTCACGATCATGATCTCCCTCCCCCTCGCGATCGTCGGCGCGACGCTCGCCCTGCTCGCCACGGGGAGGACGATCAACATGGGCTCGCTCATCGGGATCATCCTCCTCATGGGGCTCGTCACGAAGAACGCGATCCTCCTCGTCGACGGCGCGCTCCAGCACGTCCGGGACGACGGCGACGCGCCGGAGGAGGCGCTCCGCAAGGCCGGCCCGCGGCGGCTCCGGCCCATCCTGATGACGAGCGCGGCGATGGTCCTCGGCATGCTCCCGACCGCGCTCGGGCGCGGGATGGGCAGCGAGTTCCGCTCGCCGATGGCGATCGCGGTCATCGGCGGCGTCGTCACCTCCACCCTGCTCACGCTCTTCGTCGTCCCGGTCGTGTTCGTGTGGATCGAGCGCCTGCGGCGGCGGCTCCGCCGCGCGGGGCCGGGCGGCGCGGACGGGAGCGCCCCGTCGCTCCCCGAGCCGCCGCGGGCCGCCGCGGCGCACGAGGGGTGAGCGAGGGCCGGGCCCGCCGCCGTGGTACGCTCCGCGGCCGCATGGCCGACCTCCCGCCGGCGCGCCGGGCCTTCTCGGTCGCGATCTTCGCCCGCAACGCGGGGGCGGTGCTGCTCGTCCGCCACCGCCGCCTCGGGACCTGGCTCCCCGTCGGCGGCGAGATCGAGCCGGGCGAGACGCCGCTCGAGGCCGCGCGCCGCGAGCTGCGCGAGGAGACCGGGCTCGAGGGCGCCTTCCCTTGCGGACCCGGCGTGGACGGCACGCCGCCGGGGCTCATCGGGTACGAGGAGCACCTCGCCGGCTCGAAGGGGCTCCACATGAACTTCGCGTTCGTGGCGGACGTCGCGTCGCGCGCGCTCGCCGCGTGCGACGAGTGGGACGGCGCGCGCTGGGCCGGCGCGGACGAGCTCGCCGCGATCTCCTGCCCCGAGAACGTGCGGCAGCTCGCGGCCATCGCCCTCGCGGCGCGCTAGCCACGGTGGAAGAGCGGCAGCTGGGTCGGGGTCGGGGTCGAGGTCGGGGTCGGGGTCGAGACGCGGGTCGCCCCCGCCTCCCCGACCACGCTCCTCCCCCCGTACGTCGCGCTCGCCGCGCGCTCCTCCTCGACGAACGCGCCGAACGCGGGGCCGCTCGCGGTCGCCTCGAGCCTCCTCGCCTCCAGGTCGAGCCTGCGGATCGCCGCGACGCGATCCTCCTGGCCCAGCTTCGCGCGGTCCACCGCGCGCCGGAGCACCCGGAGCGTCTCGTCGTAGACCCGGAGCGGCACCGGGTACGGGTGCCCGTCCTTCCCCCCGTGCGCGAGCGAGAAGCGGGCCGGGTCGGTGAACCGGCACGGCGCGCCGTGCACGACCTCCGCCGCCATCGCGAGCGCGAGCACCGTGCGCGCCCCGAGCCCCGGCGTGAGGAGCAGGTCGGCGAAGTCCACGGGACCGCGCTCGGCCGCGGCGGCGAGCGCGCCGTGGAGGCGGCGGAGCACGACGTCGCCCGCGCGGACGTCGTGGCGCGCCGGCAGGACGAGGCGCGGCGCCCCGCCCGCGAGCCGGCGCACCTCCGCGAGGACGCGGTCCGGGCCGTCGCGCACGAGCGCGAGCTGCGCCGCGCGCGACGGGGCGGCGCGCCGATCCACGAGGTTCACGATGGCGCCGCCGGGCCGGCCCTCGATCGCGGCGTGCGGCTCGTCGACGAAGCTCTCGAGCCCCTCCGAGAGCCAGTGGTAGCGCCGCGCGCGACGCGCGCCGGGGTCCATCCCCTGCTGCACCACCGCCCATCGGCCGTCCTGCGCGACGAAGAACGCGTGCAGGTAGAGCGCGTACCCGTCCTGCACGGCCGCGCCGTCCACCTTCGCGACGAGCCGGCTCGTGCGGGCGAGCGCCGCGCCGTCGAGGCCCGTCCGCTCGCCGAACGCGGTCAGCTCCTGCGGCGTGCGCCGCGAGTGACGGCCGCGGCCGCCGCAGACCCTGAGGCCCAGCTCGCGCTCGAGCGGCGCGAGCCCGCGCTGGAGCGCGCCCACGACGCTCGTCGTGATCCCGGACGAGTGCCAGTCCATCCCCATGAGCGCGCCGAGCGACTGGAACCAGAACGGGTGCGAGAGTCGCCGGAGGAGCTCGTCGCGTCCGTACGCGTGGACGATGGCCTCGGCGAGCACGCGCCCGAGCCGCGCCATCCGCTCGAACAGCCAGGGCGGCACGCGCCCGCCGTGGAGCGGGAGGTCGGCGCTGCCGGTGCGCGCGCCCGCCGCGCTGCGGGCGGCGGCGCCGGACGGGCCGGGGCGACGCGCCGGAGGGGAGCTCACGGCGGTCCTCCATGACGGCCGCCCCCACCGGACGCATCCCGGCCGCGCGTCCCGGCGCGCGGCGCGCGCGCGGACCCGCGTCGCGGCGCCGGCGCGGCGCACCGCCCGCGGCCGCTGCGCATCGTGAGGGCATGCCGCGACGGAGCCCCACCGACGAGCGGACCGCCGCGCCGCTCGTCCCCGAGCGCCCGACCCTCCCCTCGCTCGCACGCGCCGCCGCCGGCTGTCGCGCGTGCCCGCTCTGGGAGCGCGGCACGCAGACGGTCTTCGGCGAGGGCCCTCGGGGCGCGGAGATCCTCATCGTCGGCGAGCAGCCCGGGAACGAGGAGGACCTCTCCGGCCGCCCGTTCGTCGGCCCCGCCGGCCGCCTCCTCGACCGCGCGCTCGAGGCCGCCGGCATCGACCGGCGGACCGTCTACGTCACGAACGCGGTGAAGCACTTCAAGTGGGAGGCCCGCGGCAAGCGCCGCATCCACCAGAAGCCCGCGCCCGGCGAGGTCCGGGCCTGCGCCCCCTGGCTCGAGGCCGAGATCGCGGTGGTGCGCCCGCGCGCCGTCGTCTGCCTCGGCGCGACCGCGGCCCAGGCGCTCCTCGGCCGGGCGTTCAAGGTGACCGAGCGCCGCGGCGAGATCCTCGCGACGCCGATCGCCCCGATCGCGATGGCGACCGTCCATCCGTCCTCGATACTCCGCGCCCCTGACGACCAGACGCGCCGGGCCGAGCTGGCCCGGTTCACGAAGGACCTCGCCGCGCTCGCGGCCGCCCTCCGGGCGCCGCCGCCCGAGGCGCCGGCGCCACCCTGACGGCGGCACCCGGCTCCGCTGGCGGCGAGCCCGCGTCCGAGCCCGGCGGGCCGCGCGGGCGCGTTCACGCGTTCACGGGATCGACGCGACCGAGCGGCTGCCCCGAGACGCACCGGGACGCGGCGCGGGGGCCCTATCTCGGCAGGTACTTCCCGATGAGCGGCCTCAGCCGCTCCTTCGTGTCGGGCGAGAGCCGGGACGTGTCGGACCAGATCGCGAGCGAGAGCGCCGACTGGCAGGCGCAGGGCCTGTCCGGCACCTCGGCGATCTTCGGGATCGCGCGGCGGATCAGCTCGAGCGCGTTCTGCGTCGCCGCCTTCACGTTCCCGAGGATCTCCTCGATCAGCTTCGCCTGGTCGAGCGTGCCGGGGTGCGGCTTCCAGCAGTCGTAGTCGGTCGGCAGGGCGACGAGCGCGTAGCAGATCTCGGCCTCGCGGGCGAGCTTCGCCTCCGGCATCACGGTCATCCCGATGAGCGAGGCGCCCCAGCTCCGGTGCAGCTCGCTCTCGGCCCGGGTCGAGAACTGCGGCCCCTCCATGCAGACGTACGTCCCGCCCTGGTGGACGCGGGCGGGCAACCCCGTCCCCGCCTTCGCGAGGACGTTCCTGAGGGTCGCGCAGAACGGCGCGGCGAGCTCGACGTGGACGGCGAGGTCCTCGAAGAAGGTGGAGGGGCGGCGGAAGGTCCGGTCGATCACCTGGTCCGGGATGACCAGCTGCCGCGGCGCCACCTCCTCCTTCAGGCT
>DASSSJ010000102.1:0-16004 GCA_035708485.1 Anaeromyxobacter sp.
ACCTGCGGGTCGGGCCAGTAGGCGGAGAGCATCGGGTCGAGCGAGAAGGACACGAAGAGCGACACCAGCACCGCCGCGGCGATGGTGAGCGCGAAGGGCTTGAACCACTGGCCGGCGAGCCCGTACATGAACGCGACCGGCACGAACACCGCGACGATCGAGAAGGTGGTCGCGGCGACCGCGAGGCCGATCTCGTCGGTCCCCTTGAACGACGCGGTGGTGTGGTCCTCGCCGAGCTCGATGTGCCGGACGATGTTCTCCCGGACCACGATCGCGTCGTCGATGAGGATGCCGATCGCGAGGGAGAGGCCGAGGAGGGACATCGTGTTGAGCGTGAAGCCGAAGGCCCACACGGCCACGAACGCGGCGAGCACCGAGACCGGCAGCGCGAGCCCCGTGATGACCGTCGAGCGCCACGAGTTGAGGAACAGGAACACGACGAGCACCGTGAGGAGCGCCCCCTCGAGGAGCGTCACCTGGACCTCGCGCACCGAGCGGCGCACCCGCTCGCCGGCGTCCTGCACCACCTCGAGCTTCGCGCCCGCGGGGAGCCTCGGCCGGAGCTCCTCGGCGCGCGCCTTCACCTCGTCGGCGACCGCGGTGGTCGAGTAGCCCTTCGACTTCAGCACCTCGATCCCGACCGCCTCCACGCCGTCGAACAGGGCGAGCGTCCGCTGCTCCTCCGCGCCGTCGCGGACCGTCGCGACCTGGCCGAGCCGCACCGCCCGGCCGCCGCGCGTCGCGACGGCGATCTGCTCGAACTCCGCGGGGGTGTCGAGCCGGCCCTGGAGCCGGATCGACTGCTCCGAGAGCCGCGCGTTGACGCGCCCCACGGGCGCGGCGAGGTTCTGCGCCTGCAGCGCGCCCACCACGTCGCCGGCGGAGATGCCCGCCGCCGCCATGGCCTCGGGGCGGAGCTCGACGGTGAGCTCGCGCACCTGCCCGCCGACGATGCGGACGTCCGCGACGCCCTGCACCGCCCTCAGCTCGCGCTTGACGATCTCGTCCGCCACGCGCGTGAGCGCCGCGACCGGGACCGTCCTCGACTCGAGCGTGAGCGTCAGGATGGGCAGGTCGGCCGGGTCGAAGCGGGTGATGACCGGCTCCTCCATCTCGGGGGGGAGCTCCTGGCGCTTGCCGCCGATCGCGTCGCGGACGTCCTGCGACGCCTGCTGCACGTCCTTCTCGAACTCGAAGAAGACGATGAACTGGGCGAAGCCGTCGATGGCGGACGAGATGGTGCGGCGGCCGTCGATGCCGCTGATGGAGAAGAGCGCGTCCTCGATCGGATCGACGACCTCGCGCTCGACCGTCTCCGGCGACGCGCCGGGGTACGGCACGCTCACCACGACGATCGGCTGCTGGATGTCCGGGAACTCGTCGGTCTTGAGGACGCCGAGCGCGAACAGGCCGAACACGACCAGGGCGAGCATCACCGTGACCGTCGCGATCGGCTTCTTGATGGCGGCGTCGGAGATGAGCACGCGCGTCCCCGCTCAGTGCGTCCCGGACTCCGCCGCCCGGGCCCCGGGCTCCTGCGCGAGGCGCACCGGCGCGCCCTCGGCGAGCGTCGCCCGCGCGGAGCCGAGCACGAGCACGTCGCCCTCGCCGACGCCGGAGGTGATCGCCACCTGCCCGGCGGCGTCGTCGCGGAGCCCGAGCTTCACCGTCACCTTCTCCGCCTTCCCGCCCGCCACGCGCATGACCGTCGGCGGCGAGGTGGACGCGTCGACCGCGTCCAGCGGGGCGGCGAGCGCCGACGCCGACGCGGAGGCGACGCGCCCCTGCGCGTACAGGCCGGAGAGGAGCCCGCCGCGGTCGTTCCTCACGTCCACGTAGACGCGCACCTGGCCGGTCACCGGGTCCACCGCCGGCGCGACGCGCTCGATCTCGCCGCCGAAGCGCTGCCCCTCGAACCCCGTGACGGTGAACTCGACCGGCGCGCCGGGCTTCACCTCGCCGAGGCGCGCGGCGGGGACGGAGCCCTCGAACTGCAGCCGCGCGGGGTCGATCACCGAGAAGAGCGCGGCGCCCGGCGCGACGACGTCGCCCGCCGACGCCTGCCGCTGCGCGACCACGCCCGCGAACGGAGCGCGCACGCGCGCCTTCCCCGCCTGCTGCTCGGCGACCGAGAGGCGCGCCCGGGCGTCGGCGAGCTGCGCGCGAGCGCCCTCGAGCGCGGCCTCGGCCTGCTCCGCCTGCTGCGCGGCCATCGCGCCCGCCTCGGCGAGCGTCCGCGCCCGCGCCGCGTTCGCCTCGGCCACCTGGAGCGCGTTCCGCGCCGCCGAGACGCCGGAGCGCGCCGCGAGCAGCCCCTGCTGCAACGCCGCGTCGTCGATGCGCGCGAGGAGCTGGCCCTCCCTCACGCGCTGCCCGGCCTCGGCCAGCGCCTCGAGGAGCGTCCCGCCGATCTCCGCGCGGATCGCCGCCTCGCGCTTCGCGCGCAGCGTCCCCGAGATCTCGGGGCCGGTCCGGAGCGTCCGCGCCGCGACGACGGCGACGTTCTCGGGCGCGAGCGTGATCGCCTGCGACTCCGGCGCGCGCTCCTTCGCCGCGGGGCGGCCACCGCACCCGGACGCGACGAGGCCGGCCGCGAGCGCGAGCGCTGCGGCGCCGCGCGCGGGACGATGGGGTCGGTCGCTCGGATGCCTCATCGCGCTGCCTCCGGGCGGCGCCGGACCCCGATCCGGGCCGGACCCCCGAGCGCATTCGTTTAACGCGCCGGACCGGTCCGCGCGAATCGACCCTCGCGCGTGCGGCGAACGGACGCGGACGCGCCGCGCCTGGCCGTCACTGGAGGAGGTAGTTGAGCCGGTAGCGCGTGCCCGGCCGCGCCGCGGGCGCGTCGATCGGCCAGCCCCTCAGCACGTGGCGGGCGCACTCCACGAGCTCGGGCGTCGACGTGCCGAGCCTCCCCACCTCCGTGTCCACGACGTCGAGCGCGCCGGCGCGCGACTCGAGCCGCAGCACCAGGAAGGCGGGGCCCATCGGCGGGGCGTCCGGATCGTAGCGGACGCGGCGCTTCGCCAGGATCCGGTCCTCCTCCTCGAAGCACGAGTCCATCTGATCCCTCGCGGCGCGCAGGCCCGCGTTCACCGGCGCGGCGAGGCCCGGCCCGAGGTCGGACAGCCTCGCCGCGACCGGCACGTCCTCCCACGCGACGCTCGCGGCGGCGCGCGGCCGCGCGCCGATCCGGGGCGGGGAGACGAGCGGCTCGGGCGGTTGCGCCTCGGCGGCGACGGACGGCGGCGGCGCGAGCGCGGGCGTGATCGCTCCGCCCGCGGGGGCCCCGGCGACGGCCTCGCCGCCGGGCGCGCCGGTCCCCGCGCCGACGGGGCCCGCGGACCGATCGAGGCGGACGAGCAGCGCCGCGGCCGCGGCGACGAGGAGGGCGAGGGCGGCGGCGCCGGCGACCTTGCGGGGGCTCATGCCGTGACTAGCGCGTCGCGGAGGCCGCGTCCCGTTCCCGGGGCGGCGCGGGTGGGACCGCGGGGGGGACGCGCTTCAGGAACGCGTCCGCGTCGGCGAGCGACCGCTCGAACGCGTCCGCCAGAGGCCCCAGCTTCGCGGCGAACGGCGCGAGCTCGTCCACGCACCCGCGCGCCTCGGCCCGGACCTCGGGCAGCTCCGCCGCGAAGCGGGGGTCCGGGACCGCCATGCGCTGGTCGAGGTGGAAGAGCGTGTACTTGCACACCCGGACGCGGAGCCCCTTCTTCGGGACGGCCTCGTCCGCCGCGTTCGCCGCCGTCTCGATGCGGGCGCGCGCGCGGCGCGCGCCCTCGGCCTCGCCCGCCGTCCCGCGCTCGGCCTTCTCGTCGAGCGCCTGGTAGTACTCTCCGTAGCGGAGACGGTAGGACGCCTGCACGATCCGCGCGAGGTGCAGCACGGACGCCGCGTGCGCCTCGTTGAGCGCGTTCCAGAGCGCGACGTCCTCCGGCGCTCCGGGCGGCGCCTTGCCCCACTCGCGCGGGCCGTCCTGCGGCGCCGGGTCGGCGGGCGGCGCGGGGTCGAGCGCTGCGGCTGCCAGGGCGAGGACGAGCGGGACGACGTTCACGGGCGCACCTCCTGATCGTCAGTTCGACGGCTTCCAGACGTAGCGGCCCGAGCCGTCCACGTAGCCGAGCCACACGCCGCGGCCGGCGAGGTTCGGCTGGCCGCCCGCACCGACGGCGGCGAGGCCGTTCTCGAAGTCCTCGGCCGAGTCGAAGGGCGGAGACGCCTCCGGCCCGATCACGACCGTCTTGCCGGTGCGGTCGATGAACGCGACCCGCTCCGCGTCGAAAGCCTCCTCGGCGAGATCGACGAGGGCGAGCCCGTCGGAGAACCGCCGGCACGAGCGGAAGCGGGCCGGGATCGCGAGCCGGCCCGACGCGTCGACGTACCCGCAGCGCCCGCCCTCCACCGTCACGGGAGCGAGCCCGCCCGAGAAGTCGCCGGCGCGCTCGAAGCGCGCCTCGATGACCCGCCGCCCGGTCGCGTCCGCGTAGCCCCACTTGCCGCCGGTGCGGACCGCGACGAGCCCCTCGGCCATGCTCCCGCAGCCCTCCCACTCGCCCGGGATGGCGGTCCCGTCGGCGCGGCGGAGCGCGACGCGCTGGCGCCCCATGGCCATCGCGAGGTACGTGCACGCGACGCCGCCCTTCACCGCGCTCGAGCCCATGAACCCGTAGCCGATCGCGCCGCGCCCGGTCCGGTCGATGTAGCCGCAGCCGTCGGCGTCGCACACCATCGCGAGGCCCTCGGAGAAGTCGTCCGCGCTGACGTAGCGCGCCGGGATGGCGAGCTTGCCGGTCCGGTCGATGTAGCCGTACCGCTGGCCGACGCGCACGGCGGCGAGCCCCGACGAGAACGGGCGGTGCAGGACGCCCGCCGGCGCTTGCTCGGGGACGAGCACCAGCTTCCCGGCCGCGTCGACGTAGCCGAGCGCTGCGCCGTCCTCCACCGCGGCGAGCCCCTCGGAGAACCGCTCCGCCCGCTGGAAGCGCGGCGCGATCACGACGCGCCCGGATCGATCGACGTACCCCCACTTCCCCTCGCGCAGGATCCGGAAGACCGTCCCTTGCTCCTGCGTCGCCGCGGCGTTGACCGCGAGCGAAAGGATCCCCGCGAGGGCCCACCCGTTCACGTGCCTTCCCCTCCGTCAGCCGATCGCTCGGCGCGTGGGATGGTGTCCACGAAGGGGCGCGGCGTCAATCCGGGTCGTACACATCGGTTTACACTCGCGCCCAAACCCGCAGGGGCCACGCAGGTTTGCGCGCCAGTTCCGAGAACGTGCGTTTTTACCCAGTACATTTGGTGAATTACCGAATGGTTGGACCTTTGTGGGCTCTTGCTCGTCCTTGTGCGCGGAAGCAAGCATGCGAGCGCTACCTGGGGTGCTCGTGGGAGGGGGACCGACCTGGAATGGGCCAGCGTGGCCCCGCGTCCGACCTGCCCCCGGAGGCGCATCTCGGCCGTCACCTCGCGCAGCGAGGCCCAATCGGAGTCGTACCGACGGAGCGAGGGAGGGAGCCGTAATGATGACGCGAATCACGAAGCTCGGCGGGGCGCTCGTCGCCGCCGCCGTGATGGGCTGGACGCCGATCGCGAGCGCCCAGATCGCCCCGCTGCTGCCCGCCACCCAGGTGCGGTTCACGCTCGACCTGCCGATCCCGATCGACTACGTCCCCGACCGGACGACGTTCCCCGGGTTCGACTACTACGAGGTCCAGATGTCGCCGGTGACGCCGGTGCCCGTCGCCTTCCCGCAGGGCGGCTGCGGGGCGGGCACGCAGTGGCTCGGCCTGACCAACGGCGCCGTGAAGCTGTGCACGCCGGTGTGGGGCTACTCCCAGACGAACGCCCCCGGGGTGTACCCGCTCAACGGCGCGTCGACCTACCCGTCGATGAACTTCCGCGCGCTGAAGGGACGGCCGGTGAAGGTGAAGTGGGTGAACAACGCCACCGACCAGCACCTCTTCTGTCCCGAGCCGCTGAACCCGCTGAAGCCCTGCGCGATCGACCGGTCGCTCATGGGCACGCTCGGCGCCCCCGTGCAGCACGCGCCCGGCGTCAGCTACGGCGGCCCGATGCAGGCCGACAACGCCATGGTCGTCCACCTCCACGGCGGCGAGATCCCGCCCGACTCGGACGGCTTCGCCGAGCTGTGGTTCGGCAACGCGAACTCCTCGCTCGCCTATCCGCCGTTCCCGTCCGCGCCGGTCCAGGGCAGCATCTTCGGCGCGACGCAGGACATCGAGCCGCTGTTCGACACGAGCCTCGTCGCGCCCGGCGCGTCGGGCTTCTCGAACGCCGTCGAGGTCGGGAACCTCGTGCGGCCGGTCGGCAACGCGATGATCTACAACTACCCGATGGTCCAGCCGGCGGCGCCGATCTGGTACCACGACCACGCGCTCGGCAAGACCCGCATCAACGTCGCCGCGGGGCCCGCGGGCTTCTTCATCGTGGAGGATCCGGTCAAGGAGGCGACCCTCGGCCTTCCGCCGAAGGGGGACTGCTCGGTGGCCGGCGTGCTCAAGAACGCGGCCAACCCCGCCGCGGCGTCCGCCTGCTTCGACATCAACGTCGCGATCCAGGACCGGTCGTTCAACATCGACGGCACGATCAACTTCCCGAACGGCCTCGGCCAGGCGCCGATCGGCCCGCCGCCTCCGGGCGTCGACCCCGTCGCGTGGAACCTCGGCCTCCTGCCGGGCCCGAACCCGACGATCCACCCGCAGTGGGTGCCCGAGTACTTCGGCGACATGGCCGTCGTGAACGGCGTCATCTGGCCGAAGCTCAAGGTGGAGCCGCGGCCGTACCGCTTCCGCCTGCTCGACGGCTCGAACGCGCGCTGCTACGTGCTCACGCTGAAGAGCCCGACGCTCCTCGCCGTCCCGCGCTGGACGATCATCGGCAGCGACCAGGGCTACCTGCCCGCGCCGCAGGGGGCCAAGGCGATCACGATGTGTCCCGGCGAGCGCTACGACGTCGTGATCGACTTCTCGGGCGTCCCGGCGGGCTCGCTCGTCACGATGGCGAACTCGGCGGACGCTCCCTTCCCGAACGGCGTGCCGCCGCGCGGCCAGTCGCCGTTCGCCTTCCTCGCCGAGATCATGCAGTTCCAGGTCGTGGCGGCCGATCCCACGAACCTGCCCGCGCCCGCCAGGTGGGTGCCGCCGGTGGCCCTCGTCGCCCGCGATCCGCTCCCGCCGCTCGGGCAGGCGGTCGCGAAGACCCGGCAGATGATCCTGAACGAGGTGCTCGACCCGGTCACGCTCGCGCCGCTCCGCGTCCAGATCGACGGCAAGCGGTTCGAGGACGCCGTGACGGAGACCCCCGCCCGCGGCACGACCGAGGTCTGGAACATCCTGAACACCACCGTGGACGCGCACCCGATCCACCTCCACCTCGTCCAGTTCCAGGTGGTGAGCCGGCAGGCGTTCGACATGAGGAGCTTCCTCGCGGCGCTCGGGCCGACGGACCCGTTCGCGAACCCGCAGAACTACAACCTCAACTTCAACCTGGCCCAGTTCCTGCGGGGCAACGCGCGCGGGCCCGAGCTCGGCGAGACCGGCTGGAAGGACACCGCGCGCTCGTTCCCGGGCGAGGTCCTCACCGTGATCGCCAAGTGGGACGGCGGCTGGGCCGACGCGCCCCCGGCGCCCGCGGCCCCGGCCGCGCCCTGCCCGGCGCCGTACGTGACGTGCAACCCGGCCGCGCCGGTCTTCACCTCGACGGATCCCGATCCGCTGAGCCCGACCTACGGCACCCCGGTCCCGGTCACGCAGCAGGTCCAGGTGTGCCAGGCGCCGGCGGCCGGCGCCCCGACCGTCACCGGCAACCCGAGCTGCGCGTGCGCCTGGGATCTCGTGAACCCGGTCTGCACGCTCCCCGAGACGCCGATCATGGTCTCGGTGACGGTGCCCGTGCCGACGCCGTTCTGGGAGCCGGTCACGGCGGGTCCGTACGTGTGGCACTGCCACATCGTGGACCACGAGGACAACGAGATGATGCGTCCGACCCTCGTCATTCCGGTGGGGATCTAGACACACGTCTCGGCTGAACCCCGGGGGCGGCGCTCTCGCGAGGGCGCCGCCCCCTTCGTCTCGCCGCGGCGCCGCGCCCCTTGCGCCCCGCCCGCTCGCCCGTATCATCGCGTCGTCCGTCCAGCCCGGGAGGAACCGGAGATGCCCGATCGTCGTCCGCCCCGGCGCGCCGCGCTCGCCGCCGCACTCGCGGCCGCGCTCGCCGCCTGCGCCACGGCCGTTCCGCGCGCGCCCGGCGGCGCCACCGCGCCGGCGGACGCCGCGTCCGCGCTGAAGGAGGGGGACGAGGCGCTCCGCCTCTCCCTGTTCGACGTCGCAGGGGCGAGGTACGAGGAGGCCGCCCGCCTCGCGCCGAAGGATCCGCGGCCGCCCCTCGGGCTCGCGCGGGTCCGCTTCGCCGCCGGGAGGATCCCCGACGGGCTCGCGCTCCTCGACCGCTCGATCGCGCTCGGCGAGACCGCCCCGGCCCTCCTCCTGCGCGGACGCAACCTCGGCGTCGCCCGCCGGTTCGACGAGGCGGCCCGCGATCTCGAGCGCGGCCTCGCGCTCGACGCCGCGGACGGCTCCGAGTGGGCCACGCTCGCGGCGGTCCAGGTGAACCGGGGCGACGAGCTCGAGGCCCGCCGCGCGTTCGACGCCGCCGCGAGGGCGCTCGGCGTGCTCGCCGCCGTGGACCGCGTCTGGACCATGCTCCTCGCCATGCCTCCCGATCCGGTCCAGCCGCAGGAGTCGATCGACCGGTGCTCCCGGGGCCGGGCCGCCATGTTCGAGGGGAAGTGGGTGCAGGCGCAGCACGAGCAGCGGAACGGCCTCCGCTACGCCCCGGAGTACGCGTGGTGCCTCGCCGGCGCGGGCGAGAGCGTCTGGCGGCTCGGCGACGCGGCGGCCGCGGAGCGGCACCTGAGGCACGCGATCGGAGCGTATCCGGACCGGCTCGCGCCGCTGCGCGCCGACGCGCAGGCTACGCTCGGGGCGCTCCTCCTCGAGAAGGGCGGCAGCGCCGCGGAGGCGGCGGAGCTCGCGCGCGCGTCGCTCGCGGTGCGCGGCGAGCGCGCCGCCACCCTCGAGGTATTGGCCCGCGCCTGCGCGGCCGCGAAGGACGCGGCGTGCGCCCGCGACGCCTCCGAGCGGCTCCTCGGGCGCCCGCACCTCCCCGACGCCACGCGCGCGGCCGCCGAGGAGCGGCTCCGGGCCCTCACCGCGACGCGTTAGGCTGACGCGCCCGGGCGGCTCGGATACGATCGGGCAGTGGATCCGGCACGCGACGCGACGCAGGGGCACGCCGGCGGACCGAAGCGCGCGCTCGCGCTCGGGACGGCGGTGATCGCCGTCTTCGCGGTCGTCGCCGTCGCGCTCGTCCGGGCGATGGGCGACGCGGACGGCGACGTCCGGACGAGCGAATCCCGGGGCGAGCCCGCCGCCGCGGACCCCGCGCGGATCGCCGCACCGCCGCTCCCGCCGCCGCAGCCGGGCGCCGCCGCGCGAGCCCCGGCGCCGGCGGCTCCGCCGCGGACGCCCGAGGAGGTGGACGCGGCGTGGCGCGACACGCCGATCGTGTCCCGGCTCCGCGACGAGCTCGGACCCGTCGGACCGTACGTGTACGCCGGCCTGAGGCACGCCCAGGAGGAGACGAGGCACTGCTGGGGCGGACGGGCGCCCACGCGCGGCGGGGCGGCCGCCACGGAGGACGCCGTGGGTCCGCCGGCGGTCCTGCTCCTCTACCTCGAGGCGCGCGAGGGCGCGATCGACGTCGTGGACGCGCGCGTCGCCGATCCCGGGACCGCGAGCCCGGACGTCGTGGAGTGCTGCCGCGGCGTCCTGAAGGGGCGCGAGTTCCAGGTGCCGAACGCGCAGCCGGGGCGCCGTTACCGCCTCGAGTACGCGCTCCAGTGAGCGCGGCGCGCGGCGAAGGGGGTTCGCATGACGATCTCAGCCGCCGCGGTGCTGCTCGCGACCCTGGCCCTGGCCGACGATCCGCCCGCGTCGCCGGAGCCGAAGATCCCGCCGCCCCAGGCGAAGGTCCCTGCGCCCGGGCCGCTGTTCCCGGTGCTCGAGCGCGGCAAGTGGGGCTACATCGACCGGACCGGCCGCGTCGTCATCTCCCCGAGGTTCGACGCCGCCGGTCGGTTCTCCGACGGCCTCGCGCCGGTCGCGCTCGGCGACCGGAAGGGATGGGCCGACGCCACGGGCGAGCTGGTGCTCGTCCCCGAGTACGCGCCGGCGGAGGCCGGGGCGCTCCACCGCCGCTTCTCGGACGGCCTCGCGGTCGTCCGCGACGGGACGAAGCTCGGGTACGTCGATCGTCGGGGCAGGCTCGCCATCCCGGCGCGGTTCCACTCCGCCGAGGACTTCTCCGAGGGCCTGGCGCTCACCTGCGACGCGGCCGGGTGCGGGTACGTCGACAAGACCGGCCGCGGCGTGATCGGCCCGGGGTTCCTGGGCGGAGGGCCGTTCCGGAAGGGCCTCGCCGCGGTCTGGGTGGGGAAGGGCGACATGGGGTCGCAGCGCTGGAGGCTCCACGACCGCGAGCGCGGGTGGCTGCCCGGCGACTTCGAGGGCGCGGGGAACCTCGCGGACGATCGCCTCCCGGTGAAGTGGCAGGGGAGGTGGGGCTTCGTGGACCGCGCCGGGCGCGGGGTGGTCAGGCCGCAGTTCGCGTGGGCCTCCGACTTCTCGGAGGGGCTCGCGCCCGTGGCGCAGACGGTCTGGAGCTGCGGCTACCTGGATCGCGAGGGGAAGATCGTCATCCCGACGCGGCTCAGGGCCTGCGGTCCCTTCTCGAGCGGCCTCGCGCGCGTGGACCTCTCGGCGGCGAACGAGGACGCGAAGAAGCAGAAGCTCGCCTTCGTCGATCGCGCCGGGCGCGTGGTGATCGACGGCGCCGCGGCGAAGCCGCCCTTCGAGGAGGCGGAGGACTTCGCGGACGGGCTCGCCGCGGTCCACGCGAGCGGCGCCTCGGGCGCGAGCCGGCTCGGCTACGTCGACACCACCGGCCGCTACGTCTGGCCGCCGACCGAGTAGCGGCGGGCCGGCGAAAGAGGAGAGGGCCGCCGGAGCGGCCCTCCCCGCCCTTCGCCTCGGCGACCTCGATCACCTCAGGCAGCCGGTGCCCACGCAGTACGGCCGCATCATGTCGTTGTCCTCGTGCGACAGGATGTGGCAGTGCCACACGTACAGGCCCGGGATGTCGAAGAACGCCCGGACCCGCGTGATCTCACCGGGGTTCGTGACGACGGTGTCCTTCGCGCCCCGCTCCCACGGGTTCGCCGGGAGGGGCAGCGCGCCCTTCGCCGCGAACAGCATCGGATCCGGACCGGTCGCCGGGCACGTGCCCGGCGCGGCCTTGCACGCCAGGACCGCCGCGTCCCAGGCGGCGAGGTCGATCGGCGTGCGATCCATCACCACGAACTGGACCTGGTGCAGGTGGATGGGGTGCGCGTCGACCGTGCGGTTCACGATGCTCCACACCTCGGTGGAGCCGACGGCCGGGAACTCCGTGATGGGCGCCCTGAACGGCAGCGGCTCCGCCCAGTCGCCGAGCTCGGCCGTGACCGGGCCGCCGAACGGCAGCACGGTGACGATCTCGTTCAGCGTGAGCGTCCGCGGCGTCCCGGTCGCTGCCGGGCCGCCGAACGGATCCGGCGGCTGGTTCAGGACCATGCGGCCGGCGGACGTGACGGGGTCGGTGAACCCGACGGCCTTCAGCGCGACGTCGAAGCGCATCACCTGGCCGGTGGTGCCCGGATCGGCGCGCAGCGCGGCGGGGAACGCGCCGCCGCCCCACGGCGAGTCGGGGCCGACGTTCTGCAGGATGAGCGACTGCCCGCCGAACGGGCCGAAGTCCACGACGGTGTCGTAGCGCTCACCGGGGCCGATGACGAGCTGCGGGCCCGACGCGACCTTGCCCGGGAGGAAGCCGCCGTCGTTGCCGATGACGGCGATGGGGAGGCCGTTCGCCCGCCCCCTGGCGTCGGCGAACTGCAGGATGAGGAAGCGCGAGTCGGTGCCGTTGAGGAAGCGGATCCGGTACCGGCGCGCCTCGATCTGGTGGAACGGCCAGGTGTTGCCGTTCACCACCATGGTGTTCCCGAAGAACTCGGGGTTCCAGATCGGCGGCACGTCGCTGTTCGGGTAGTACGGGCCCGCGAAGCCGTCGAAGAACGCGCGGCTCGAGGGATAGAACAGGCCGCCGTCCGCGTTGAAGGAGCGGTCCTGGATCGCGAGCGGGATCTCCTGCGCGGGGCCGGGGATCTGGGTCAGCGACGGGTTGAACCCCGTCAGGTTCGTGCCGGCGACGAGGTCGTCCTCGTACGCGTCGTGCAGCAGGTAGAAGCCCGCCATGCCCATGTAGACGTTGGTGCGGGTCATGCCGAGCGCGTGGTCGTGGTACCAGAGCGTCGTGCCGCGCTGGTCGTTACGGTACGTGTAGACGGCGGTCCCCGGCGCCCACAGGCCGCCCGGGTAGTTCGAGCCGACGGCGGCGTAGCCGGCGGGGACGTTGTTCGCGGCCGGCAGGAACCAGGCCTCCGGATAGCCGTCGACGAGCGGGTCGATGTGGCCGCCGTGCAGGTGCGTCACGATGGGAACCGGACCCGTGTACGGGCTCGGGCTGTTCCCCTGGCAGTCCGGGCCGATCTGGCCCGCCCTGCAGTCCATCGGCGGGTTCGCCCAGTGCAGCGTCTGGTCGACGGGCAGGAAGTTCGGCGCGAAGTTGCAGTTCGCATCGCCGCCCGGGACGCCCGCGGCGATCGACGCGTCGCAGAGGGCCTGGTTCATCACGAGCTGGTTCCGCCAGGTCACCGTCGTCTGCGTGCCCTGGCGGGCCTGGATGGTGAACGCCGGCCAGTGGAACGTCGCGGGCGCGTTGGTCGCGCCGTAGCCCCAGACGGTCGTCTGGGGGAAGCCGGCCGGCAGCACCTGCTGCTGGAACTGGCGAACGCCGATGTCGAAGGTGTTCGGCACCACGGCGCCCAGCGCGTCCACCGCCTCCGGCATCACCGGCGGCAGGACGAGCGGCGTCACGTACTTCGGAATGGTGGTCGGATTGAGCGTGCCGCCCGGGAGCGGCGCCGCACTCGCGTACGACGCGCCCAGGACGGCGACGAGGAGCAACGATCTCACACGCATTGTGACTCTCCCCTCTTCCCTTTCTTCTTCTTCCCCCCGGTTCCGCCCCGCTCTTCGTTCACGATCCGCGGCTGCACGAACTGGCCTCCTTTCCGGCGCCGGACGACACGCCTGCGGCGACGACCGCTTTGACGGCGCACCGCGGAACGCATGCAGCTTCGGGAGCGGGCGCAATGATGAGGGTCGACTCAGGGTGGGAAAACGCTCCGGCGAGGTGCCGCCGCGCGCGCGCGAAACTGCGGCAGGTTGTCGCAGAGCGGAAGCAGCGTGGCGTCGCAGCGATCCGCGGCTTCGATGATCCCGGTCAACGGCCGTACGGGTGCGCCCTCGCGGCACGGCCCCATTTTTCCCGGGAGTGACGCGGCGTTACTTCACGATCGGTCCGTGTCGGTCCCCCCGTGCTCGGGGTCCCGATCGCACTCCGGGTTCAGGCGCGCGCTGCCGCGGCGCTGCGCGCGTGAGGGCGGCGATGGGCACCCCCGAACGACGGAGGCCCCGGCCCGCGCGCGGCGGACCGGGGCCGTGAGGTCGGCGGGTCGGCGCCCGCTACGCGGTCGGCTTCGGCTTGCCCGCCGCGCCGGGGACGAGGTTCGCCGGGTTCATCGAGCGGGCGAGGTGCTCGTAGAGCGCGTACTTCTCGCGCACGTCGCGCTGCGCCTGCTCGATGAGCTTCTTGAACACCTCCGGGTTCGCCGCCTCGACCTGCCGGAAGCGCGTCTCGTTCTCGACGAAGCGGGCGAGCTCGATCTTGGGCGCCGCGCTGTCGAGCCTGAGCGGGCTCTCGCCGGCGGCGGCCCGGCGCGGGTCGTAGCGGAAGAGCGGCCAGTAGCCGGAGTCGACCGCGCGCTCCTGCTGCCCGATCGCCTCGGACATCTCGTAGCCGTGCGCGATGCAGTGCGAGTAGGCGACGATGACCGACGTGCCGGGGTAGCTGTCGGCCTCCTTGAACGCGTTCACCGTCTGGGCGTCCTTGGCGCCCATCGCGACGCGCGCGACGTACGGGTGGCCGTAGCCCATCGCGAGCATCGCGAGGTCCTTCTTCGGCATCGACTTGCCGGCGACGGCGAACTTCGCCGCGGCGCCCATGGGCGTCGCCTTCGAGGCCTGTCCGCCGGTGTTCGAGTACACCTCGGTGTCGAGGACGAGGATGTTCACGTCCTTCCCGGCGGCGATGACGTGGTCGAGGCCGCCGTACCCGATGTCGTAGGCCCAGCCGTCGCCGCCCACGATCCAGACGGACTTGCGGACGAGGTAGTCGGCGACGTCCTTGAGCCGCAGCGCCTCGTGGCTCTTCACGCCCTGGAGCTTCTCCTTGAGGAGCTTCACGCGGGCCCGCTGCGCCTCGATGCCGGCCTCGGTGCCCTGGTCGGCGGCGAGCAGCTCCTTCACGAGGGAGTCGCCCACGGCGGTGCCGAGCTTCTGGAGCAGCTCCCTCGCGTGCTCGGCCTGCTTGTCGATGGCGAGGCGGAACCCGAAGCCGAACTCCGCGTTGTCCTCGAACAGCGAGTTCGCCCAGGCCGGGCCGCGGCCGGTCGCCTCGTTCAGCGTGTACGGCGTCGTGGGCAGGTTGCCGCCGAAGATCGACGAGCAGCCCGTCGCGTTCGCGATCACGGCGCGGTCGCCGTAGAGCTGGGTGAGGAGCTTCAGGTACGGGGTCTCGCCGCAGCCCGTGCACGCGCCGGAGAACTCGAAGAGCGGCTCGAGGAACTGCGAACCCTTCACGTCGAGCTTCACCTGCTTGCGGTCCGGATCGGGGATCCCGAGGAAGAAGTCCCAGTTCCGGCGCTCCTTCTCCTTGAGCGGCAGGGCGTCCATCATGTTGATGGCCTTCTTGCCCTTCTCCGTCTTGGACTCGGCCGGGCAGATCTCCACGCACAGCGAGCAGCCCGTGCAGTCGTCCGGCGCGACCTGGAGCGCGTACCTCTGCCCCTTCACGTCCGCCGACTTGAAGTCCATCGTGAGGAAGTCCTTCGGCGCCCCCTTCGCCGCCTCCGGCGCGAAGAACTTCGGCCGGATGGCCGCGTGCGGGCAGATGAGCGCGCACTTGTTGCACTGGATGCAGAGGCTCGGCTCCCACACCGGGATCTCGAGCGCGATGGAGCGCTTCTCCCACTTCGACGTGCCGGTCGGCCAGGTGCCGTCGAGCGGGAACGCCGAGACGGGGAGGAGGTCGCCCTTGCCGGCGAGCATGAGCGCGGTGACGCGCTTCACGAAGTCCGGCGCGGCCTCGGAGACGGCGGGCGGCATGGGCTTGCCGGTCGGCTTCCGGTCCGCCGTCTTGACCTCGTAGAGGTGCGCGAGGGTGTGGTCGACCGCGGCGAAGTTCTTCTTCACCACGTCGGCGCCCTTGCGCGCGTAGGTCTTCTCGATGGTCTTCTTGATGTGGCCGATGGCCTCGTCGCGCGGCAGCACGCCGGAGATCGCGAAGAAGCAGGTCTGCATGATCGTGTTGATCCGGACGCCCATGCCGGTGTCGCGCGCGACCTTGTACGCGTCGATCACGAAGAACCGGAGCTTCTTGTCGAGGATCTGCCGCTGCATCTCCGCCGGCAGGTGGTCCCACACCTCGTCGGGGCCGTAGACGGAGTTGAGCAGGAAGGTCGCGCCCGGGACCGCCGGCTCGAGCATCTCGTACTTGTCCACGAAGTTCGCCTGGTGGCAGGCGATGAAGTTGGCCTTCGTGACGAGGTACGCCGAGTGGATCGGGCGCGGCCCGAAGCGCAGGTGCGAGACGGTGAGCGTGCCCGACTTCTTCGAGTCGTAGACGAAGTAGCCCTGCGCGTAGTTGGGCGTGTCCTCGCCGATGATCTTGATCGAGTTCTTGTTCGCGCCGACGGTGCCGTCCGCGCC
>DASSSJ010000103.1:0-23217 GCA_035708485.1 Anaeromyxobacter sp.
CGCGAGAAGCGAGAAGCGGAGGCGTAGCCGGAGGCTACGTCGAGCATCGCAGCGACGAGCCCGCCCGAGATCGGCCGGGATCGTGCGCCGCAGTAGCTCGATGCAAGCGGGTGTCGCCATGAGGCCGTCCGCCTCGCGCGCTCGCCCCGGCGGCCCGGTCGAGCGGGCCACCGCGGCGAGCCCGGAGGCGCCGCCGCGGGCCGCCTGACGGGGGCGTTCCCGCGCGGGCCCGCTCGTGCGAGGGGCCCGACGAGGCAGCGGGAAAGGCGGACGCTCGCCCGCTAACAGGCCCGCTGCACGCGCGCCGGCGCGGAGCCGTCGCGCACGGAGAATCCGCGGAGGCCGCCGTGTCGGAGCGCCGAAGGTTCCTGAAGGACGTCGCGAGGGGGATCGTGGTCGTGGGGGCGGGTACGCTCGTCCCCGGGATCGTGCGAGGCGCGGGGGGCGCGGGGCTCGCGACGCCGGGGCTCCCGGAGGGCGCGAACGAGGGCGCGGTCCTGCACGCGCTCCCGGGGAAGCGTCCGCTCGTCAAGCGCACCTACCGCCCGCCGAACTACGAGACGCCGCTCGACTACCTCGACCAGCCGTTCACGCCGAACGACGCCTTCTTCGTCCGCTACCACCTCACGAACATCCCCGAGGTCGGGCGGGCGCAGTGGCGGCTCGAGGTGGGCGGCGACGCGGTCGAGAAGCCCTTCGCGCTCGGGTTCGACGATCTCACCAGGGGGTTCGAGCAGGTCGAGGTGGCGGCGCTCTGCCTCTGCTCCGGGAACCGGCGCGGCCTCTCCGAGCCCCACGTGCCCGGCGTGCAGTGGGCCTACGGCGCGATGGGGAACGCCCGCTGGAAGGGCGCGCGCCTGAAGGACGTCCTCGCCAGGGCGGGGGTGAAGAAGGAGGCGCTCGAGGTCACGCTCCAGGGCACGGACTCGGCCGTGCTCGCCACCACGCCCGCCTTCGTGAAGAGCATCCCGGTCTGGAAGGCGCTCGACGAGAGCACGATCCTCGCCTGGGAGATGAACGGCGAGCCGCTCCCGCACTGGAACGGGCACCCGGTCCGCCTCGTGGTGCCGGGCTGGACCGCCACGTACTGGATGAAGCAGCTCGCGTCGATCCAGGTCGTCTCGCAGCCGCACAAGGGCTTCTGGATGGCGACCGGCTACCGGATCCCGAAGGGCAAGTTCGCGGTGGTGGATCGGTTCCTCTCGCAGGAGACCGATGTGAACACGCCGATCACCGAGATGGTGGTCGGATCGCTCGTCACGAACCTGCGTGGCGGAGAGCACTTCCGGCTCGGGCAGACCGTCGAGGTGAGGGGGATCGCGTGGGACGGCGGCTACGGGATGCAGTCGGTGGACGTCTCCACCGACGGCGGCGCGTCGTGGCGCGCCGCGCAGCTCGGGAAGGACCTCGGCAGGTACTCCTGGCGGCAGTGGACGTACGCGTTCCGTGCGGACCGGAAGGGCGTCCTCACCGTGATGGCGAAGGCGACGAACCGGATCGGCGGCAGCCAGACGTTCGACCTCGTCTTCAACCCCGCCGGCTACCACAACAACGTCGTGCAGCGGCTCGACGTCGAGGTCGTGTGAGGTGCGCGCCATGCGAGCCATCGCGACCGCGAGCGCAGTGTCCATCCTCCTCCTCGCCGCCGCCCGCGCGGACGAGGGGCAGGTGCAGCTCGGGGAAGGCCCGGGCAAGGAGGCCGTCGTCGCGAGCTGCGCGACGTGCCACAGCCTCGACTACATCCCGATGAACTCCCCGTTCCTCGACGCGAAGGGCTGGGAGGCGTCGGTCAACAAGATGATCAAGGTGATGGGCGCGCCCATCTCGCCCGAGGACGCGGCCCAGATCCGCGAGTACCTCACCGCCCATTATGGCAAGGGGGCGTCGCCGCCGGCCGGCGCGGCCGCCCCGGCGGGCGCGACCGCCGTCCCGGCGTCGACCCCGGGCGAGCCGCCGCGGACCCCCGAGCTCCTCGAGAAGGGTCGGGCCTCCTACGCGAGGTACTGCGCGAGCTGCCACGGGCCCGGCGGCGCCGGTGACGGCCCCGCCGCGAAGGCGCTCCGGCCGCCGCCGAGGGATCTCACCGGCGTGAAGGGCGGCGCGGCCGGCGTGTTCGCCGTCCTGAACACCGGCGTGAAGGGTACGGCGATGGTCCCGTTCAAGCACCTGTCCGAGTCGGACCGCTGGGCCATCGCCCACTACGTCGACAGCCTGAAGACCGGGAAGTAGCCGGTACGCCGACGTTCACGCGAATGCGGGCCGGCGCGCCGACACCCCATCCGTGACACGCCCCCGCGGGCTGGGACGCCGCGTGCGCGACGGTGTACACACGGAAAGGGGCCGTCGTTCGCCGGCGCGACCGGGCGGGGAGCCGAGCCAATGAAGGCGCTCGTCATCGACGACGAACGGGACGCGCGGGACTCGCTCTGCGCCGTGCTGGAGACCGCCGGGTGGACGGTCGAGCTCGCCGAGGACGGGATCGCCGGCCTCGGCCGCGTCCCCCAGGTCCGGCCCGACGTCATCCTGCTCGACGTCCGCATGCCGCACCTCGACGGCGTCGGGCTCCTCGCGATGCTGAGATCGACCGAGTACGGCAGGACGGTCCCCGTGGTGCTCGTGACCGGCGCGGACGTGAGCGACGAGGTGCGGGCCCTCGCCGACGCGGTCCTGATGAAGCCGTTCGATCCGCGGGAGCTGCTGCGCGTCGCCGCGCGGCTCGGCGCGGGCCCACGCAAGGTGCCGCGGCGATCCTAGCGCCACGGCGGGGCGGCGCGGTCAGACGCCCTCGAGGTGGTGCCCGCACCGCACCGCCTTCGTCCGGAGGTAGGACCGGTTGTGCTCGTTCGGCGGGGCGACGTGCGCGACGCGCGCGGAGACGCGGACGCCGAGCCGCTCGAGCTGCGCGACCTTGTCCGGGTTGTTCGTCATGAGGCGGATGGACTCGACGGCGAGGCTCGCCAGCATGTGCGCCGCGATCGCGTAGTCGCGCTCGTCGTCCTCGAACCCCAGCGCGCGGTTCGCGTCCACCGTGTCGAGCCCGCGCTCCTGCAGCGCGTACGCGCGCACCTTGTTCACGAGGCCGATGCCGCGCCCCTCCTGGCGGAGGTAGAGCAGGAGGCCGACGTCGCGCGCGCCGAGCTCGCGCAGGGCGGCCTCGAGCTGGTCGCGGCAGTCGCACCGGAGCGAGCCGATCACGTCTCCCGTCAGGCACTCCGAGTGGATCCGGGTGGGGACGTCGCGCGCGCCGATCACGTCTCCGCGCACCAGCGCGACGTGCTCCTTCCCGTCGCCGCCGCTCGAGAACGCGACGATCCGGAAGCGGCCGTATCGCGTCGGCAGGTCCGCCTCCGCGCGGACGCGCGGGCCGCGGCCGCCGCCGCAGCCGTCGTCCCGGTCGCGGTCGTCCGTCGCCTCGAGCGGGCTGGAGCGGGAGAGGGCGCGCATCACGGTCGCTCCGTCCACCGGCGGCTACGCGAGGAGCGCGCGGAGCGACTCGGGGTCCCGCCGCCGCGCCCCCTCGATGAGCGCGCGGGCCGCGTCCACCTTCCCGAACACGCCCCAGGCGAGGACGCCGCGGACCCGCCCGTCCGCGAGGTAGTAGACGACGCCCCTGCGGAACGGCTCCTCCCAGTGGGCGACGACCTCTCCGCGCGGATCGAGCTCGCCGACCGCCTCGTATCCGAGATCGAACAGGTCCGAGTAGAAGAAGGGGAGATGACGGTAGGCGCCGTCCGCGCCCGCCATCTGCCGGCCGGCCTCCCAGCCCATCCGCGTCGCGTTGTCCTCGTGCTCGACACGCCGGGTGGTGCCGAGCGCCGCGCTCGGGAAGCGCGCGACGTCGCCCGCCGCGAAGATCGACGGGTCCGACGTGCGCAGCCGCTCGTCCACGACGATGCCGTCGTCCACCGCGAGCCCCGCGGCCGCCGCGAGCCGGTCGTTGGGGACCACGCCGAGCCCGGCCACGACGAGGTCGGCCCGGATGCGGCTCCGGCCCGTCGCGAGCGTGAAGCCGCCGCCTTCCTCGGCGACGCCGTGGAGGAGCTCGCCGGGGCGCACGTCCACCCCGCGCGCGCGGTAGTAGTCGTTCAGGTGCAGCGCGAGGTCGCGCGGGAACGCGCGCGCGCCGATCCCGTCCTCCGGGAAGACGAGCGTCACGCGGTAGCCGGCGGTCGCGAGCGACGCCGCCATCTCGGAGCCGATGAACCCGCCGCCGACGACGGCCACGTGCTTGCCGGGCGGCAGCGCCCGCACGCGCCGGTAGTCCGCGACCGTCCGGAAGTACACGACGGCGCCGCTCGCGGACGGCAGGCGGCGCGGGGTCCCGCCGGTGGCGAGCAGGAGGCGTCGGTAGCCGATCGTCTCGCCGCCCTCGAGCGCGACGCGTCGCGCCGCGCGGTCGATCGCGGCGACGCGCGCGCCGGTGCGGATCGTCAGGCCCTCGACCGGGGGCAGCCAGATCGAGCCCTCCTGCTGGCCGGCCCAGAGCGCCTTCGAGAGCGGCGGCCGGGCATAGGGCCGCTCCGGCTCGTCGGCGAGCATGAGGATCGTTCCGCTCGGGTCCACGGAGCGGATCCCCTGCGCCGCCGCGTGCGCCGCCATCCCTCCGCCAACCAGCACGTGATCGAAGTCCGCCATGGTTCGCCCCCGGCAAGCATCCGTACGTCCTTTCTGATGCGCGGTGGTGGCGGCGGTTACCAGGGACCTTGCGGGGCGGCGCGTCCGCGCCGCGGCGGGCGGCGGTCGCGCGCCGGCCGCCTCGGCGCCGAGCGCCGGCGCTCACGCGATCGGAGCGCCCGAGCGCTGGACCTCGTCGACCATGGTCGACCAGGCGCCGAGCGCGCCGGAAACGAACCGCAGGCCGACCATCGCGGTGTGCCCGGACCGACCGGTCCAGCACACGACGCTCCCGAGGCTCGCGGCGCGGTTTCCGGGGAGGCGGACGTCCACCCGCGCGCCGACCGCCGGGACCGGCCCCGACCAGGCGAGGCCGCAGCCCTTCGGCGAGATCGAGAACGTCGTCATGTAGGTCGGTCCCGCGGGACCGAAGACGACGACCGGGACGGCCGCCAGGAACCGCGGCGTCCGGGTGGGCCGGTCGATCGTCTTGCCGCGCGCGATCGCGACGAGCCGCTCGACCGCGGGGAGGCGCGTCTCGTCGGGCGCGAGCTCGATCCGGTGGAGGGTCCCCTCCGTGCGGGCGCTCACCACGCGGCCGGTGATGGTCGCGGTGACGCCCATGCCCGCCGCGGTGATCCGCGCCGCGATCCGCTGCTGCGCGCGGATCGGCTCGGGCGCCGTGAGCACCAGCCGCCGCGTGTCGGGCTGCCACGCCTTCGCGAGCTCGTCTCGCCCGAGCGAGACGTCGAACAGGACTGCCCCGCCGCGGTTGAGAGATGGCATTCGACAAGGCTCGCTGCGGAACGGCTCGAGGCTGCTCGAGCAGCTGAAACCACATTCGCTTCGAGCGCAAGGGGGTCCCGACGGCTCGGGACGCACTTTGCCCTGCGTCAAGGCGCGCCCGATCGCGTCGCACGTAGCTCGCGGGCGGCTGCTCGCAGATCGCGGGCGGATGCACGCAGGCTCGCGGGCGGATGCACGCAGGCTCGCGGGCGGCCGCTCGCAGATCGCGAGCGGTCGAACCGTCGAGCCGCGCGCGCGGCGGCCCTCTCCGCGCGCCGCGGCGCCGGCTCCTGCGCGAGGTGATCTTTCGCAGGCTCGACGAACGGAACGGGAACAGCGCGTCGCTGCGGCGCGCGCGACGCGGGGGCGAATCGCGCGCGTCGAGGAGCGCGCGGGCGTCGAGGCGGTGCTCGACGTCGTGCCGCCGGGCTCGACCGCGGAGCGCGTGGAATCCCGATGCGCGGGCGGCCGGGAGGGGCCCGAACGGGGACGCGCAGCGCTCGTGCCCGTTCCCGCGTCACCCGGCCGCGCCCGCCCGGGCACACGCGGCCGCGCCCGCCCGGGCACCTCGGGGCTGAGCCGGGGACCGACTCGGGTTCGGGCGACGGCCGCCCGTCGGCGCTCGCGCGGGCCTCGCGATCGTGAAGTTCCTGCTACAGGTGTGACCGGGGAGGACCGCCGCACACCCGAATTCCCCAGGGGCCTGGCAGCAGGACGGCTGGCACGATCCTCGCGAAACGCACATGGCGAAGGAAGGCGTCCGTTCAACGCCGCGCCCGCGCCCGGTGCTTCACTCCTGCCTCGCGCCTTCCGGAGGAGTCGCAATGATCGCCGCCCTCGTCGCAGCCCTGCTCGCGTCCGCCTCGCCATCCGACACCGTCTACACCGCGGACGGCGGCCGCATCACCGGGACGGTGCTCGAGGAGAGCCCCACCGCGGGCGTGACGATCCAGATGCCGGACGGCACCGTGCGGCGGCTCGAGAGGAGCCAGGTCTCGCGGATCGAGTTCGCGGACGGGACCGTCTCGACGGTCCGCCCGCCGGCGCCGCCCCCCGCGCCCGCGCAGCAGGCCGCCCCGGTCGCGCGGCCCACCGTGGAGGGCCCCCTCGACAGCGTCTACTTCCGGGGCGGCGGCCGCGCCCGCGGGACGGTGATGGAGGAGAACGCCGCCACCGGCGTGAAGGTCCGCCTGCTCGACGGCTCCATCCACACCTACTCGATCGAGGAGGTCGTCCGCATCGAGTACGCCGACGGCACCGTGTCCACGCCGCGCGCCGCGCCGCCGCCGCCCGTCGCCGAGGCCGCCCCGGCGCGCGCGAAGACCGCCACCGAGGCGCCGGCCGACAACGTGTACTTCCTCGGCGGAGGCCGCGTGCGCGGGACCGTCATCGAGGAGAACCCCAGGACCGGCGTCAAGATCCGCCTGCTCGACGGCTCCATCCACACCTACTCGCGCGACGAGCTCGTCCGGATCGAGTACGCGGACGGCAGCGTGTCGCGACGCGTGACGCCCGCGCCCGCCGCGCCCGCCGCCGCCCCCGCGCCGCCGCCACCGGTCGCCGCCCCGCCCGTCGCAGCGCCCGCCGCCGCGCCCCCGCCGGCCAGGCCCGCCGAGAAGCCGCAGGCGTTCCCGCTGTACCTCTCGCTCGGCGTGGGCGCGACGTTCCTCGGCGGCGACGCCGAGAAGGCCGTCCCGATGAGCAGCGTGTTCGCGACGGAGCAGGCCCACGTCTCGAGCGAGCTGGCGCTCCGCTTCAGCCCGTCGTTCGCCTTCGGCGTCTACGGCGACGTGAGCGGCGGCGAGCCGGCGGCGGCGACCCGCGACTCCTGCGACGCCCAGGGCTACGACTGCGTCGCGACGACGGGGCACTTCGGCTTCCTCGTCCGCCACACCTGGGATCCGCTCACGAAACGCCCCAAGTGGCTCTCGCTCGGCACGGGCTGGGAGTTCGGCTCGGTGAGCGTGGACCGGCACGACACGGCGGGCCCCACCGAGCTGTTCAGCTACACGGGGCGGGAGTACGTCCGCGTCGGCGCGGGCCTGGACTTCCGGTCGAACGACGTCATCGCGCTCGGCATCTACGGAAGCTTTGCGGTCGGCGAGTACGACGAGTACAAGACCTCCCAGGCTGCGACTCCGGAGAACACGTCGACCCGGTCCACGGACCGCGCGACGCACACGACGGCTCAGGTCGGCCTGAGGCTCACGCTCTTCCCGTAACGCCCCGCCGAGGACACCATGCTCGCGATCTTGCTCGCCGCGCTCCTCGCGGCCTCTCCCCAGGGCGGCACCGTCTACACGACGGACGGCGGCCGGCTGCGCGGCACCGTGCTCGAGGCCGGCCCCGCCGGCGTGACGGTGCAGCTCGCCGACGGCTCGACCCGGAAGCTCGAGGCGGCGCGGGTCTCGCGCATCGACTTCGCGGACGGGACCTCCTGGAAGCCGCCGGCCGCGGCACCGGCAGCGGCCGCCGCTCCGGCGAGCCAGGCCGCGGCGCCCGCCCCGCAGGCCGCGCCCGCGGCGGCGCCGGCCGCTGCGGCCGCTCCTGCGCCGCAGGCTTCGGCTCCCGCGCCGCAGGCGGCGCCGGCCGCTGCGACCGCTCCCGCGCCGCAGGCAGCGCCGGCCGCTGCCGCGCCGGAACCGGCGGCAGCGCCCGCTGCCCCCGTCGCCGCCGCCGCTCCGGCCCCCGCCGCTGCGGCGGCGCCCGCGACCGCCGCGGTGCCCGCCGCCGCGCCGGCCGTCGCGATGGTCGCACCGACGACCGCTCCGGCCGTCGCGACGGGCTCCCCCTCGAAGACCACGTCGATGGCGATCCCCGTCGAGAAGCTCGACACGATCCACCTCGCGCGCGGCGGCCGGGTGCGCTGCCTCGTCGTCGAGGAGGGACCCGAGGGCGTCGTCGCGCGGCTCGTCGACGGGACGGAGCGCCGCTACGCGCCGGGCCAGGTGAGCCGGATCGACTGGGCGGACGGGAGCCGGTCCGACCTCGCGGCGCCGCCCGCGCCGGCGCCCGCGGCGCGCTGAGCTTCGCGGCGTCGTTGGCCCAAGGTCGTACCCCAACGAAGGCGCGGGCGCGCCGCGCCGCGCCGAGCAGGATCGGGGTCTCGGGAGGAGGCTCCATGATCGCTGCGACGGCGGAGCACGAGAGGCTCGCGGAGGCGCGGGAGAAGGGCGTCGCGTGGCGGCGGTGGGGCCCGTACCTCTCCGAGCGCCAGTGGGGCACGGTCCGCGAGGACTACAGCGCGAGCGGCGACGCCTGGTCCTACTTCAGCCACGACCAGGCGCGCTCCCGCGCCTACCGCTGGGGCGAGGACGGCCTCGCCGGCCTCTCCGACGACCGGCAGCGGCTCTGCTTCGCGCTCGCGCTCTGGAACGGCGCCGATCCGATCCTGAAGGAGCGGCTCTTCGGCCTCACCAACGTGGAGGGGAACCACGGCGAGGACGTGAAGGAGTACTACTTCTACGTCGACTCGACGCCGACGCACTCGTACATGCGCTGGCTGTACAAGTACCCGCAGCGCGCCTACCCGTACGCCGATCTCGTCGAGACGAACCGCAGGCGCACGCGCCTCGACCTCGAGTACGAGCTGCTCGACACCGGCGTCTTCGCCGGGGACCGGTACTTCGACGTCCAGGTGGAGTACGCGAAGGCCTCGCCGGAGGACGTGCTCGTCCGGATCACCATCACGAACCGCGGTCCCGAGCGGGCGAGGATCGACGTGCTGCCGACGCTCTGGTTCCGCAACACCTGGAGCTGGGGCGAGGGCGAGGCGAGGCCCTCGATCCGGAAGGCGAGCGGCTCCGCGGGGACGGCGCTCGCCGCCTCGCACGCGGAGCTCGGGGAGCGCTGGCTGCACTGCGACGGCGCCCCGAAGCTCCTCTTCACCGAGAACGAGACCAACGCGGAGCGCGTCTTCGGCACGGCGAACGCGAGCCCGTTCGTGAAGGACGCGTTCCACGCGCTCCTCGTCGACGGGAAGGCGGACGCGGTGAACCCGGCGCAGGTCGGGACGAAGGCCGCCGCCCACTACCGCGTGGAGATCGCGCCGGGGGCGTCGGAGGTGCTGCGGCTGCGCCTCTCCGACGCGGCGCTCCCCGACGCGTTCGGCACGTTCGACCGCGCCGTCGAGGCGCGGCTGCGCGAGGCGGACGCGTTCTACGCCGCGATCATCCCGGCGGCCGCGGGCGAGGACGGCGCCCGCGTCGCGCGCCAGGCGATGGCGGGGATGCTCTGGTCGAAGCAGTACTACCTGTTCGACGCGGAGCGCTGGCTGCGGGAGCGCGGCGTCGATCCGTTCGATCCGAACGTGCCGAGGCCGGTGCGGAACCGCGACTGGTTCCACATGCGGAACGAGCACGTCATCTCGATGCCGGACAAGTGGGAGTACCCCTGGTACGCCGCCTGGGACCTCGCGTTCCACACCGTCGTGCTCGCGGACGCGGATCCGGACTTCGCGAAGGAGCAGCTCGATCTCATGCTCCGCGAGATCTACCTGCACCCGAGCGGCCAGATCCCGGCCTACGAGTGGAACTTCAGCGACGTGAACCCGCCGGTGCACGCCTGGGCGACGATCTTCCAGTACCGCATGGAGCAGGCCCAGCGCGGGAAGGGCGACCTCGCGTTCCTGAAGCGCGCCTTCACGAAGCTCCTCTTCAACTTCACGTGGTGGGTGAACCGGAAGGACCGGTTCGGCAAGAACGTGTTCGAGGGCGGCTTCCTCGGCCTCGACAACATCGGCGTCTTCGACCGGAGCGCGCCGCTGCCGACCGGCGGCCACCTCGAGCAGGCCGACGGGACGGCCTGGATGGCGATGTACTGCCAGAACATGCTGGAGATGGCGGCCGAGCTCGCCGCGGACGACCCGACGTACGAGGACCTCGCCGTCAAGTTCATGGAGCACTTCGTCTGGATCGGCGCGGCCATGAACCGGGTCGGCCACGACGGGATGTGGGACGACGAGGACGGCTTCTACTACGACGTCCTGCGGCGCCCGGACGGCTCGGCGGAGCGGCTCAAGGTGCGGTCGCTCGTCGGCCTCCTGCCGCTCTGCGCGACGACCGTCGTCGAGCCGTGGCAGCGGGAGCGGATGCCGCGCGCGGCGGCCCTGATCCAGGACCGCGTCCACCGGATGCCGGAGCTGCTCCGCGGCATCCACGCGACGGGCGAGGGGCACCGCGGCTACGCCGGCCGGGGCATCTTCGCCCTCGTGAACCGCGAGCGGCTCGAGCGGATCCTCGCGCGGATGCTCGACGAGAACGAGTTCCTGAGCCCCTACGGCCTGCGGTCCGTCTCGCGGTTCCACGCCGAGCACCCGTACGTCTTCCGCGTCGGCGACGACGAGTTCCGGGTGAACTACCTGCCCGCCGAGTCGGACACCGGCATGTTCGGCGGGAACTCGAACTGGCGCGGTCCGATCTGGCTGCCGGTGAACGCGCTCATCGTCCGCGCGCTGCTCCAGTTCTACCTCTACTACGGAGATTCACTGAAGGTCGAGTGCCCCACCGGCTCCGGGCGGAGGATGAACCTCTTCGAGGTCGCGAAGGAGCTCTCCGATCGCCTGGTGCGGATCTTCCTGAAGGATCCGGGCGGCCGGCGGCCGGTGTACGGCGGCGCGGAGAAGTTCCAGCTCGACCCGACCTGGCGCGACAACCTGCTCTTCTACGAGTACTTCCACGGCGACGTCGGCGCCGGCGTGGGGGCGAGCCACCAGACCGGCTGGACCGGGCTCGTGGCGACGCTGATCCGGCTGTTCGCGGGCACCGACGGGCGCGCCCTGCTCGAGGGCGGGAAGAGGCAGGCGTTCGAGCGGTAACGCTCGCCGGCAGGCGGCCGCGAGAGGACGAGATGAAGGCGATCACGGTGAAGCCGCTCGGGGCGGGGAGCGCGCGCCTCGAGGAGGTCCCCGAGCCCGACCCGCGCGACGGCGCGGTGCTCGTGGAGGCGATCGCGGTCGGCGTCTGCGGCACCGACGTCGAGATCGTGGAGGGGAAGTACGGCTGGGCTCCCCCCGGCAAGGAGCGGCTCGTCCTCGGCCACGAGTCGCTCGGCCGCGTGATCGATCCGGGACCGGCGCCGGGGCTCGCGAGGGGAGACCTCGTCGTCGGCATCGTCCGCCGCCCGGACCCGGTGCCCTGCCCGAGCTGCGCGGTGGGGGAGTGGGACATGTGCCGCAACGGCAAGTACACCGAGCGCGGCATCAAGCAGCTCGACGGCTACATGTCCGAGCGCTGGCGCATCGAGCCCGAGTACGCGATCAAGGTCGATCCCACGCTCGGGATGCTGGGCGTCCTGCTCGAGCCGACGACGATCGTGACCAAGGCGCTCGAGCAGGTGGCGGCGGTGAGCGACCGCGGCTTCTGGGAGCCGCAGGCGGCGCTCGTGACCGGCGCAGGGCCGATCGGGCTCCTCGCCGCGATGCTGCTGCGGATGCACGGGCTCGAGGTGCACGTCCTCGACCGGATCGACTCGGGCCCGAAGCCCGAGATCGTCCGCGCGCTCGGCGCGATCTACCACTCGGGATCCGTCCCCGGCCTGAAGCTCGAGCCGGACGTGGTCGTCGAGTGCACCGGCGTCGGCCAGGTGATCACGGACGCCATCCAGGCGGCCGCGCCGGGCGGCGTCGTGTGCCTCACCGGCGTCGGGACCGGCGGCCGGACCGGCGGGCCGTCCGCCGCCGACCTCGCCACCGACGCGGTGCTCAAGAACAAGGTGATCGTCGGCAGCGTCAACGCGAACCGGCGCCACTGGTACCGGGCCGGGCAGGCGCTCGCGCGCGCGGATCGCGGGTGGCTCGCGCGCCTCGTCTCGCGGCGGGAGCGGCCGGAGGAGTTCGCGAGGGCGCTCGACCGGAGGCCCGACGACGTGAAGGTGGTCGTCCAGTTCGCGGAGGCGTGAAGCGCCGGCGCCCGCCGCCCGCTCAGCGCATCAGCGCCTGGCACGCCGGCGAGAGGTCCGCCTTCCTCGACTCGAGGCACGCGAGGATCCGCCCCTGGCCCGGCCGGATCCCCTCGCAGAGGGTCCGGGCGTCCTTGCCGCACGCCTTCTGGAACTCGGCGGCCTTCTCCTGCGCGGCGCGCACGATCTCCTGGCACGCGGGGCTGACGCTGAAGAGGTTCGCGCGGAGGCAGCGGAGGACGGCCCCCTGGCCCGGCTTCACGTCCGGGCAGAGCGACTGGATGTCGTCCTCGCAGGCCTCGCCGACCTCCTTCACCTTTCGTGCGACGGAGGCGAGCTCCGCCCTGCACTCCGGGGAGACCTGGGCCTGGTTCGCCTTCAGGCACGCCGCGATGCGCCCGCCGCCGGGCGCGATCCCGGCGCAGAGCCGCTCGACGTCGGCGCGGCACGCCTCGTCCCCGGCGCGCGCGCTCCCGGCGGCGAGCAGCGCGACGGCCATCGTCACCCGACCCATCGTCCTCATCTCGGCCCTCCCAGCTCCTTCAGCACCGCGGCGAACTCCGGCGACTCGCGGAGGATCCGTCCCGCGATCTGCCGGAGCCGGTCCACCTGCTCGCCGCTCAGCTCGAAGCTCGTGGGCAGATCGTAGAACCAGCGGCGCTCCGCGGGATCGGCGATCCGCTCGAAGCTCACCTCGACGAGGTGCGCGCTCCGGCCCGGCGCGGCGGCCGCCCACCTCGCGAGCTGGTCCCGGGCGGCCTCCAGCGCCTCGAGCGAGTAGCGCTCGAGCGGGATCGAGCTCGCCTGGTCCATGAGGTCGCCCTTCCCGGGCGGCTCGGGCGAGCGGTCCCAGCCGCGGGAGGGCTCCTTGTGCGCGTTCACCACGATCGCGACGAGCGTCCTGGGGCCGCCGGGGATGCCGGGCGCGAGCGACGGCGGGGCCGCGGCGATCGTGTCGAGCGCCTCGACGAGCGTGCGGAGCCCGAGGTTCTCCGCGATGCCGCCGTCGAACAGGTGCACGTAGGGACGCTCGGCCGCGCTCGAGTACGACCGGAGCTCGCGGGCGCGCAGGCCGCCGCGGCCGAGGCGATCGCCGGTGGGCTGCGCGGCCCACGCGGGCGGCTGCCACCCGCAGCTGCCGGCGCGGTTCCGGAGCGTGATCGGCATGAGCAGCGGCGGCAGGGCGGACGACGTCGCGACGGCGCGCGCGATGGGGTACGCGGAGAGGTCGGAGCAGAGGACGTCGAAGGTCTCCTGCGTGAACGGGAACCGCCCGCCGGTCGTGACGTCGGCGCCGTTCACGACGACGAAGGGCCCGCCGGCCTTCAGGAGGTCCGCGTACGTCGCGTGGTCGAAGACCGTCTCGTCGTACAGCTCCGCCGCGATGTCCGACCGGTTGAACGTCCCCGACGGCAGCCGGAACCAGTTGCCGGGCGAGAGCACGCGCCCCGCGAGGGCGCGCTCGACGTTCCGCTTCAGGAACTTGCCCTCGAACTCCTGGAAGGTCCGGTCGCCGCGCAGCGCGTAGTAGGTCGCGGTGAACGTGCCGCCCGAGACCGCCGAGATGACGTCCACCTCCTCCACGAGCCGGCGCCGCGCGCCGCCGATCGTCACCTCGGCGCGGGCGAGCTCCTCGAGCACCCCGTACGACAGCGACGCGGCGCGCGTGCCGCCGCCCGAGAACGCGAGGAACAGGAGGAGGTCGTCGGACTGGTTCGGCCGCTTCACGTTCTCGAGCCGGTAGCCGCCGCGCGGATCGTGGCGCGCGAGGGGCGCGTTCTCGGGCCAGTGGGCGCAGCCGGCCGCGACGGCGGCGAGCGCGGCGACGCAGATCGCGTTCGCGCGCATCAGAACCCCCACTGCACGCCGACGCCGGGGCCGATCGCCCACTGGTGCTCGTCGCCGCCGCGGCGAGGGGGATACCAGTTCCCCGTCACCTGGAGGCGGATCCGCTCGAGCAGCGTCGCGGAGACGCCCGCCTGGATCGTCGCGCGGGAGCAGTAGCCGATCCCGTCGTTCCCCGGATCCGGGCAGGTCCCGAGCCCGCCGTCGTCCTTCGACGAGAACACCCATCCGCCGCGGAGCAGCAGGCTCGGCTGGAGCCGGGTGTTCGACCACCAGGAGGGGAGGTACTCGGCGCCCGCCACGGCGGCGCCGGCGTAGTGCCCGTGCTCCGAGGAGAGCAGCTGGTCGCTCCCGACGAACTGGAACGCGGCGTGGAGCCGGACCGGCGAGACGAACACGCCGCCCACCTCGAAGCCCTTGCTGATGCCGATCTCGGGGTCCCGCCCGTACATCGCCCAGACCGTGAACCGGGGCGGCACGTAGGCGATCGCGTCGGCGCCCACCTTCACGAGCGTGCTCACGACGAGCCCCTCCCCCGCGGGCTGCGTGCGCGCGACGTCGTCCCCGATCTCGAGGAAGCGCGCGCGGAGCGCCGCCGGCGCCTTCGCCGCCTCGTCGCGGGCGAGCCCGAGGTCCTTGAACTCGAATCCGTGCGCCGCGAGGAGACGCATCGCGTGCGACGCGTCGTTCTCCTCGACTCCCCGGCGCCACGCGTCGCCGGCGAGCGGCGGCACGAACGGCACGGTCATCACGGGCTGGCCGAGCCGCGCCCGCCGGCAGCGCGGATCGGCGTCGTACGTCTCGTTCCCTTCGGCGAGGCGTGCGCAGACGTCCCAGAGCCGCTCGACGGAGGTCTGGAGCACGATGCGGAAGTCCCGCAGGTCGTCGCCCGCGCAGGTCTCGCTCGCGGCGGGCGCGCCGTCCATCACCGCCTGGAGGCAGCGGTAGCGCCTCCACCCGGCGGCCGCCTGGCGCGCGCCGGGCGCGTCCTCCGGGAACCGCGGCGCCCCGCTCACGCCGGCCTTCCCGAGCCGCGCCGCGATGCGGGCCTCGGTGAGGCGCCGGCCGTCGTACATCCCGAGCGCGAAGTCGAACCGGCGCAGCTCGCCCTCCACGAAGCCGAAGAAGGCGCCGAGGGGCGCGCTCGCCGCGGGCAGGTGGCGCTCGGGGACGAGCAGCTGCTCGAACACGTCGGGGGCGTCGTCGTGGACGTAGAGCAGGTTCTTCGCGCGCGCCGTGGTGAGGAACGAGCCGCCGACCTGGGCCGTCACCGCGAGGAGCGACTCGAGCTTGGCGGGCTTCGTCTCCTGCGTGGGCTCGGGGAAGGTCTGCGCGTCGGTGGAGACGTAGGCGAGCACGAGCGAGCGGGGCAGGTCGCGCTTCGAGAGGTCCGGCGCGTCGAGCCAGCGCGCCGCCCCGGCGGCGTCCACGCGGAGGCCCGCGGCGGCGAGGCGGGTCGCGAGCCGGACGGGCGTGTTGTCGAACACGCCGCCGTCCACGAACAGATCCGCGCGCGCCGCCTCGGCGGGGCACCTCGCGTCCTTCCCGCCGCGCACGACGCAGTGCTGGACCGCCTGCGGGGGGAAGGCGCCCGGGAACGCGGTGGACGCGAAGAGCGCGTCCACGAGCCCCGCGAAGACGACCTCGCCGTCCTTCTCGGGCAGGAGCGCCTGCTCGCCCTGCCAGCTCGGGTCCACGTAGTTCGTGAGCCGCGGCGACCTGCCGAGGCCGCGCCCCTGGACCCGCACCTGGAAGTGCTCCTCGACGCGCGGGAGGCGGAGCTTCTCGCCCTCGGTCGTCACCACGCGCGGCACGAGGCGCGTGACCGACAGGCCGAACACGGCGTCGCACGACTCCGGCAGGCCCGCGTTCCACGCGCGCACGATGGCGTCGAGCGGCGCGTCGAAGGCGGCGCGCGAGAACGCGCTCGTCTTCTGCGCCTGTCCCTTCACGTGGAGCGTCTCGAGGCCGAGCGGGATCCAGGCGGTCCACAGGAGGCTCGCCGTCGGGTCGGCGACCGCCGCGCCGCACGACTGGAGGATGGTCATGAACCCGTTCACCGAGCCCGCCGACGCGCCGGTGACGATGCGTGGCGTGGCGGCGGCCGGGTTCAGGCGCATCGCCTCGACCGTGTAGTAGACGAGGCCGGCCTCGTAGGCGCCGAGGCTGACGCCGCCGGAGATGGTGATGGAGGCAGGGGGCTGGGCGGCGCGGGCGACGCCCGCGGCCAGGAGCGCCGCCGCGACGGCGGCGTTCTTCAGCGAGATCATGGGTCAAGGCGTTCCACGTCCCGCGGCGGGCTGCCATTGGACAAAAGGCCGACCCCGCGACCGGAGCCGGCCCGTCGACGGGGTCGACCTCCTCAGGGCTCCGTCGCCCGACGGCGGCGCACCAGGCCGAAGAAGACCGCGGCGCTCCCGACGAGGAGCGGCAGGTGCACGTACCAGCCGACGTCGCGCACCGTCGCGAGCCCGATGGCCCACGCGATCACGAACAGGGTTCCGATCCAGACGAGCACGACCCCATCGTAGGCATCCGCGCCGGGCCGTGCGTCGCGAGGGCAGCCAGGCGCGCGCCGCGCGGGTGCCGCACGCGCCGCGCGCCCACGGCCGGGCGGGACGCTAGGGCGCCTGCTCGGCGTCCGCGCACGACGGCCGCCGCGCCGCGCGGTCGAGCGCCGCGACCGCGAGGTCCGCCGACGCCTCCCCGGAGTCCCGCGCGCGCGAGCGGGCGACGAGGTCGCGCAGCTCGGTCATCGCGTCGTCCGTGAGGACGTCGCGCGCCGCGTGCAGGTCCTCGCACAGGCTCCGCTCCTCGTCGCGGACCGCGGCGTCCAGCTCCGCGCCGACCTGCGCGCCGCCCACCGCGAGCACCTCGGCCGAGCGCCGGGAGAGGTCGCGGAGCCGCGCGAGGCGTGGCTCGATCCGCGCCGCCCAGTACGCGGGGGAGGTGAGCTCCGCGGGCGGGAGCCGCCCGCTGACGATCCGGGCGATCTGCTGCTTCTCGTACTCGGGCCGGAACTCGGTCCCCTCGCACCGGCAGCGGCCGAGCGTGCCGGCCGCCGCGTCGCCGGCGGCGGCGATCTCCCGCACCGTGTCGAGCTCGGCCCGCTCCGCGAGCTTCCGGAGCCGGCGGCCCGCCTTCGCGCAGAGGGCGTCGGGGAGATCGAGCCGCCAGGCGATCTGGACGAGGTTCCTCACGTCGAGCGTCTCGACGTTCGTGTCGGACGCGTAGCTCGCGGGGGGAGCGCAGAGGGCGAAGGCGATCCGGCAGTCGTTCCGCGCGCGCTCGTCGGCCGAGATCGGCTCGTCCGTGCGGCGCTCCGCGTCCGCGCCGCCGCGCGGGCGCCGGGGCGCGCACGCGAGCTCGACGAGCGCGATCACGACGGCGAGGGCCGCGGCCCGGCGGCGGCGCATGGCGCGCACCATACCACGCGCGCTCCGCACGCCCGAGGGCGCACGGTAGGTGCAGGTACGACGCTCGCCGTTCCCTCCGCCCGCGGCGGCCGCCCGCCCGCACGGTGTCGGGTCCCGCCCGCGGATGCCGCGCCGCCGCGTCGTTGCGAGCGTGTGGCGGAGCCGCGATGCGCGTCCACCACCTGAACGCCGTGACGACGTGTCCGCCCGGCGGCGCGCTGACGGACGGGCGCACGGTGGGGCTGCGGGCGCGGCTGGCGTGCCACTGCCTGCTCGTCGAGACGGCGGCCGGGCTCGCGCTCGTGGACACCGGCCTCGGACTGCGCGACGTCGCCTCGCCGCGGCCTCGGATCGGGCGCGCGTTCCTCGCCCTCCTCCGCCCGGAGCTGCGCGAGCGCATGACCGCCGTCCGGCAGGTCGAGCGGCTCGGGTTCGAGGCCGACGACGTCCGCCACGTGGTCCTCACCCACCTGGACCTCGACCACGCCGGCGGCCTGGACGACTTCCCGCGCGCGGCCGTGCACCTCCTCGCGGACGAGCGCGACGCGGCCGTGGCGCGCCGGACGATTCTCGACCGCATGCGCTACCGCCCGCAGCAGTGGGCGTCGCGGGAGCGGTGGCGGGCGTACGGCCGCGGCGAAGGCGAGGCGTGGTTCGGCTTCGAGGCGGTGCGCGACCTGGAGGGCCTCCCACCCGAGATCCTCCTCGTCCCGCTCGTCGGCCACACGCGCGGCCACGCGGGCGTCGCGGTGCGGGGCGAGCGCGGGTGGCTCCTCCACGCGGGCGACGCGTACCTCCACCGCGCGGAGATGGATCCGGAGGTGCCGCGCTGCACGCCCGGGCTGCGCCTGTACCAGGCGCTCATGGAGAAGGATCGGAAGGCGCGCCTCTGGAACCGCGATCGACTGCGGCTGCTCGCGATGGACCACGCCGGCGAGGTGACCGTGACGTGCAGCCACGACCCGGTCGAGTTCGAGCGGCTGGCCGACAGGCCCCTCGCGACGCCGGCGCCGCCGCGCTACCTGCACCCCGTGGAGCGTCCCTTCCCGGGCGAGGCCCGGCCGTGAGCCCCGCGCCGCGCCGTCCCCGAGATGGGGCGGCGGCGACGGGCGCGCGCGCGTAGAGCCGGGGCGACGCGGGGCACGCGCGTCGCGGGAGGTCGGATGGACGCGCACGAGCACGGGGCGCACGGGCGCCCCGCCGACGGGGCTCCCGCGGCGAGGACCCCGTCCGCGCGGCCCGGGCACCCGCTCCACCCCGGGGCGCGGCGCGACGCGCGCGCCGGCGCCGCCGCGCCGCGGGCGCACGCGACGGGCGCCGCCGGCCGCGCCGCGCACGACCGGCACGCCGGCCACCGCGTGGAGACGTTCCGCGCGCGCTTCTGGGTCGCGCTCGCGCTGACGATCCCGGCCGTGCTGTACGGCCACATGCTCCCGGCCGCGCTCGGCTGGCACGCGCCGGCCTTCCCGGGGTCGCAGCTCGTCGCGCCGCTCCTCGGGGCGGCGGTGTTCCTCCACGGCGGGCAGGCGTTCCTCGCCGGCGCGTGGCGCGAGCTCGCGGTCCGGCGTCCCGGGATGATGACGCTCGTCGCGCTCGCCATCTCCGTCGCGTTCGGGTTCAGCGCCGCCGTGACGCTCGGGTACCCGGGGATGCCGCTCTGGGACGAGCTCGCGACGCTCGTCACCGTGATGCTGCTCGGCCACTGGATCGAGATGCGCTCGATCTCGCGGGCGCGCGGCGCTCATGTCGGCGAGCACCGTGATCGTGGCGCTCAACGCGCAGCTGCTGCGGCGCGCGCCGCTCGACGGCGGGGCGGCCCCGGCCTCGACCCCGCGTCCGTCATGACGGGTGGAGGAGCATGACCGATCGCCCGCCCGCGCCCGCGTCCGCCCCGCCGCCCGCCGGCGGCGCGCTCGACCTCATCGGCGCGACGCCGATGGTCCGGGTCCGGCGGCTCGACGCGGGCCCCTGCGAGCTGTTCCTCAAGCTCGAGAGCGCGAACCCCGGCGGCTCCATCAAGGACCGGATCGGCCTCTCCATGATCGCCGCGGCGGAGCGCGACGGGCGGCTCGGCGGCGGGCGGCGGCACCTCGTCGAGGCGACCGCCGGCAACACCGGGCTCGGCCTCGCCCTCGTGGCCGCGCAGCGCGGGTACCGGCTCACGCTCGTCATCCCGGACAAGATGAGCCGCGAGAAGGTGCTCCACCTCAAGGCGCTCGGCGCGGAGGTGGTGATGACGCGTTCCGACGTGGAGAAGGGCCACCCGGACTACTACCAGGACCTCGCCGAGCGGATCGCGCGCGAGGAGGGCGCGTTCTACGTGAACCAGTTCGGCAACCCGGCGAACCCGCTCGCGCACGAGACCGGCACCGGCCCGGAGATCGTCGCGCAGCTCGGCGGGCGGCTCGACGCGATGGTGTGCGGCGTGGGCTCGGGCGGGACGATCACCGGCCTGTCGCGCCACCTCGCGCGGGCCGTCCCCGCCTGCGAGGTGGTGCTCGCGGATCCCGAGGGCTCGGTCCTCGCCGGCTACGTCGAGACCGGGAGGATCGGGAAGGCCGGGAGCTGGCTCGTCGAGGGGATCGGGGAGGACTTCGTCCCGCCGGTCGCGGACCTCTCGCGCGTGCGCAAGGCGTACACGATCCCGGATCGCGAGAGCCTGGAGACCGCGCGCGAGCTGCTGCGCGCCGAGGGGATCCTCGCCGGATCGTCCACGGGGACGCTCCTCGCGGCGGCGCTCCGCCACTGCCGCGCGGCGGATCGGCCGCTGCGGGTGTGCACGCTCGTGTGCGACTCCGGGAACAAGTACCTCTCCAAGATGTTCGACGACCTCTGGATGCTCGACCAGGGGCTCTCCGCGCGGCCGAGCGTCGGCGACCTCACGGATCTCGTCACCCGGCGGTTCGCGGACCGGGCGGTGGTGACGGTCGCGCCCGGCGACCCGCTGATGGTCGCCCTCAACCGGATGAAGGCGAACGACGTCTCGCAGCTGCCGGTCGTGGAGGGCGGCCGGATCGCCGGGATCGTGGACGAGTCGGACGTGCTCCTCGCCGCGCTGGAGGACGAGGGGCGCCTCGCGCTCCCGGTGCGCGACGTGATGGCCACCCGGCTCGAGACGGTCTCGCCCGCGACGCCGCTGCGCGACCTCGTCCCGCTGTTCGCCGCCGGGCTCGTCCCGATCGTCATGGACGGCGACGCGTTCGTCGGGCTCGTGACCCGGATCGACGTGCTCACGTACCTGAGGCGCGGGCGGCGCTAGGCCGCGCGCTCGCGCCGGTCCGGTGGGGGCGTCAACGAACGCTGGCGCGGGTCCGTCTGTTATAACGGATGCCCCGTCAGACCGGCGTCCGTTCCGGGCGAGGCTGGCCGGGAGGAGACCGGATGCTCGCACGTGCCGACGCCCCCTCGCCGCCCGCGCCCGCGCCGGCGCGCGAGCCGTTCACGCACCGGAGCGACGTCGACGAGTTCGTCGAGATGCTCGGCAGGTTCGAGCGCGGCGAGCTCGGCGCCGAGGCCTGGCGCCAGTTCCGCCTGCTGCGGGGGACGTACGGCCAGCGCCAGGCGGACGTCCACATGCAGCGCATCAAGCTCCCGCAGGGCGTCCTGTCGGCGGAGGGGCTCGAGGCGATCGCCGACGTCTCGGAGGCGCACAGCCGCGGCTTCGCGCACGTGACGACGCGGCAGAACGTGCAGCTGCACTTCGTGACCGCCCGCGGCGCGGAGGAGGCGATGCGCCGGCTCGCGGAGGCGGGGATCACGACGCGCGAGGCGTGCGGCAACTCGGTCCGGAACGTGACGGCGTGCCCCCTCGCCGGCGTGGCGCCGGACGAGGTCTTCGACCCCACGCCGTACGCGGAGGCGTTCACGCGCCACTTCCTCCGCCACCCGCTCTCCAGCTCGCTGCCGCGGAAGTTCAAGGTCGCGTTCGAGGGCTGCCCGGTGGACCACGCGGCGACGTCGATCCACGACCTGGGCTTCGTCGCCCGCCTGGGCGCGGACGGGCGAAGGTCGTTCCTCGTGCGCGCGGCGGGGGGCACGGCCACGGTGCCGGTCTCCGGAGCCGTCCTGGCGGAGCGGCTGCCAGCGGGCGACCTGCTCGAGCTCGCCGAGGCGGTCGTCCGGCTCTTCCACCGGCGCGGGGACCGCGTCCGCCGCCACGCGAACCGGATGAAGTTCCTGGTGAGGGAGCTCGGGTTCGACGGCTTCCGGGCCGAGGTCGAGGCGGAGCGCGCGCGCGTGCGCGCGGAGGGCGCGCCGGGGCTGCCGTTCGATCCCGAGTCGCCGCCCGAGCCGCGCGCGCCCGCGGCGCGCCTCGCCCCGCCGTCGCCGGAGCGGATCGCCGCCCGCGTCCGATCGCAGGCGCCGAGGGGGCCGGGCGTCGTCCCGCCGGTCGCGCCGGCCCTGCGCCCGGACGGGAGCGCCCTCGCGGCGTTCGCGCGGACGAACGTCCGCGGGCAGCGGCAGGCCGGGTTCGTGACCGTCCACGTCGTGCTCCCGCTCGGCGACGTCACGTCGGCCCAGCTCCGCGTCCTCGCGGACCTCGCCCGCGCGTACGGCGACGGCGAGGCGCGGCTCACCCGGGAGCAGGACGTCGTGCTCCGCTGGATCCGGCGCGAGCACGTCCCCGCGCTGCACGCGCGGCTCGCCGCGGCGGGGCTCGCGCGCGACGGCGCCGGCACGGCGGCGAACGTCACGAGCTGCCCCGGGGCGGAGAGCTGCAAGCTCGCGGTCACGCAGTCGCGCGGCCTCGGACGGCTCCTCGAGGCGCACGTCCCGGAGCGCCCGCACCTCGCGTCCGCCGCGCCCGGGCTCGAGCTCAAGGTGAGCGGCTGCCCGAACGGCTGCGGGCAGCACCACGTCGCGGCGATCGGCTTCCAGGGCAGCGCGCGGAAGGTCGCGGGGAGGGCGGTGCCGCAGTACTTCGTGCTCGTCGGCGGCGGGCTCGGCGCCGGCGGCGCGCGCTTCGGCCGCCTCGCCGCCAAGATCCCCGCGCGCCGCGTCCCGGAGGCGCTCGAGCGGCTCGTGGCGCTCTACCGCGCGGAGCGGGGCGAGGGGGAGGACGCGCCCTCGTTCTTCGCGCGCGTCGACCCGGCGCGCGCGCGCGCCGCGCTCGCCGACCTCGCGGAGCTCGCCCCGGAGGCGGTGCGCCCGGAGGACCTCGTGGACCTCGGCGAGTCGGCCGAGTTCCGTCCCGAGACCGGGGAGGGGGAGTGCGCGACGTGAGCGGCCGGGCCGGGCCCGGCGCGGGGCCCCGCGCCGGCGTCGCCTCCTCGCGCGCGGCGCCCGCGCGCCGGCGCTGGGGCCGCGCCCGAGGGCGATCCGCTAGAACGGACATTCGCCCGCTTGACCGGACGGCGACCGTTCAGTAGGATGCGTATCCGTTACAACGGACGCGCGGCCGCGACGGCCCGAGGGAGGAAGCGACATGGAGAGGAACTCGAACGGGCCGCGCCGGCTCGGCGCGGCGCTCGCGTTGGCGGCGCTCGCCGGGCTCGCCCCGGCGCGGGCGGAAGCGGCGGAGGTGCGGCTCCTGAACGTCTCGTACGACCCCACGCGCGAGCTGTACGAGGCGGTGAACGCCGCGTTCGCGAAGCAGTGGAAGGCGAGGACCGGCCAGGACGTGGTCGTGAAGCAGTCCCACGGCGGCTCCGGGAAGCAG
>DASSSJ010000104.1:0-11199 GCA_035708485.1 Anaeromyxobacter sp.
CCCGAGGACCTGAAGATGGCCGTCCCGTACTTCGGGGATCACTCGAAGTTCGTGGAGGTCTCGACGCACGAGATGGTGCACCAGTTCACCATCCAGAAGCTGCTCGAGCAGGCCGGCGCCGAGAAGATGCCCTCGCCCATCGACTTCCTCCCGCTCTGGTTCATCGAGGGCATCGCCGAGTACTACGCGAAGGGCGGGATCGACAGCGAGACCGACCTGTACGTCCGCGACCTCGTCTGGAACCCGGATCCGACGAAGGGGTACGAGATCCTGCCGTTCGCGGAGGACCGCATCCGCGGGTACATCGCCACCTACAAGCTCGGCCAGACGCGCGTCGCCTTCATCGCCGAGACCTACGGGAAGGAGAAGATCCAGGCGTTCCTGGAGAACGCCTACCTCCTCGCGGACAGCGAGGACAAGCAGGCCCCCTCGCCCATCCGCAGCTTCGGCGCCCTCGTCCGCCGCGTGCTGAACGAGCCGCTCGAGCAGGTCGACGGCCGCTGGCGGGCGTGGCTGAAGCGCCGGTACTACCCCGAGTACCTGCGCGCGAAGCAGGACCTGCCCCAGCTCCGCGAGGTCCGCGGGCTGCCGTACGAGCCGGAGGACTTCGTCGTGTCGCCCGACGGCAACGTCGCGGTGGTGCGCGGGATCGACCGGCAGCGCGGCCGGGCGCGCCTGTTCCTGGTCGCGCTGCGGAACCCGAAGGGCGCGATCGAGATCGCCGCCGACAGCGTGCCCGGCGTCGAGTCGCTCCACCCCATCGAGTTCTCGGTGGCCGCGATCGGCGACTCGGTGCTGGTCTTCTCGGCGCAGGACGGCAGCGGCGACCGGGTGTACGCGATGCCGTACCGGTACGAGGCGAAGGAGGGCCGCCCTCCGCACGTCTCCGTCGGGCGGCGTCGGTCGGTGGACATCCGCCCTCCCGGCGGCGGCCGGTTCATCCAGGTGTCCGACCCGGCCATCTCGCCGGACGGGCGCGAGCTCGCCTTCGTGGGCGTATCCGGCGACGGGCAGCAGGACATCTACGTCGCGCCGCTCAAGGGCGGGAAGGCGCGGCGCGTCACCGAGGACCCCTTCTCGGAGAAGGATCTCTCCTGGTCGAAGGACGGCATCTACTACGCCTCCGACGCGACGGACCACGGCCGGACGAACCTCTTCCGCATCGACCCGGTCTCGAAGGCGCGGGTGCGCCTCACCACCGCGCCCGTCTCCGACCGCCACCCGTCCGCGCTCCCGGACGGCTCCGTCCTGTTCTCGTCCGACGCGGGCGGCAAGATCGACCTCCACGTCCTCAAGGACGGCGCGACGAAGCAGATCACGGACTTCACGACCGGGCTCGTCTCCCCCGGCCTCTCGCCGAAGGGGCGCGGCGTCTTCGCCGGCACGTTCTACGGCGGAACCTTCCGGATGGTGGAGGTCCCCAAGGTCGCCTGGCTCGAGTCGCCGGAGGTGAAGGTGCCCCCGCCCGCCGGCGACGTCCTCGAGATCCCCTCCGCGGAGCTGCCGGTGAGCCCGACGGATTACGAGGCGCTCTCGCTCAGGAACTGGAGCCCGGAGGCGGGCTTCGTGTACGGCGGCGGCGCCGGGAGCGCGGTGGCGGGACGCGCCGCGGTGCTGTTCTCGGACATGCTCCGCGACCACGTCCTCTTCCTCGACCTCTCGGTCCTCGGATCCTTCAACTACACGCAGGCGCTGGTGCTCTACGAGAACCGCTCGACGCGGCCGGGCTGGGTGCTGGGCGGCTTCCACTTCGTCCAGCAGAACCTGGACCGGCTCGATCCCGACCTCGCCTACTACCAGCGCGACTTCGGCGTCCTCGGGGCGTTCCGCTACCCGCTCGACCGCTTCAAGCGCGTCGAGGCGGAGCTGACGCTGAGCGGCGTGCAGCGCTACTGCCTGGAGGACTTCTCCGGGCTCGTCACGCTGCGCTGCAGCGGCGTCGTCACCTCGAAGGCGTTCTACCCGACCACCGACGACTGGCGCTCGCGGAACGGCGGCGTGAACTTCTCCGTCTCGCCGGTCTTGCGGTTCGGCTACGACACCATCCGCTACGACTACGCCACCGGCCCGCTCGCCGGGCACTCGGTCCTCGCCGAGGTCGGCGGCGGCTGGCTCCCCGGGCGCCAGGCGGTGCACGGGTTCGTCCACATGGACGCGCAGCAGTACTTCCAGCTCGGCCGGCGGGCCAACATCGGGTTCCGCGCGGCGGCGGGGTCGTCCTTCGCACCCGACGAGAAGAGCCGGATCTGGGAGCGCAGCTGGTGGCTCACCTCCGCCGACAACCTGCGCGGCTTCTACCCGCTCGACGTCGAGAACCTCATCGGCTCGAGCTTCTACGTGGCGAACGCGGAGCTGCAGCTGCCGCTCGACTCGCTCGTCCGGCTCGCGATCTTCGACTACGTGGAGGGGATCGCCGCGCTCGACTTCGGCGGCGTGTTCGATCGCTGGTCCACGGTGCACCCGATCCCCGGCGCGACGCTGCGCCGGCGCGACGTCGGCCCGTGGGACGCCCGGACGCTCACCGGCGTCCTCGGGTTCAACGTCCTGTTCGGGCCGCTGCTCCTCCGCATCCACTTCGGCCACCCCTACGACATCGGCGGCCTCGAGACGCCGGCGCTGCGCTCGGGCGCGAACTGGGTGACGAACGTGACGCTGCGGTACTTCTTCATGTGACAGGCCGTTCCGATCTCCGGGCCAGGCGCACGTCGTGACGCGACGTGCGCCGGCCCGCTCCTGCGGCCTGCGCCATACAGGGCCCTACCCCACCTCGGCGACGGCCGTCGCCGCCTGTGCCGGCGCGGCCGTCTCGCGCAGCTTCGCGACGAGCCGCTCGAACGCCTCCGGGTTCGCGCGCAGCCACTCCACCGCGCGCTCGCGGCCATTGCCGATCCGCTCGCCGTCGAGGGAGAAGTGGGTGCCCGACTTCTCGACGAGCCCCCGCTCCGCGCCGAGGTCGACCGCCTCGGCGTGCCGGTCGACGCCCACGCCGTAGCGCACGTCGAACTCCGCCTCGCGGAAGGGCGGGGCGACCTTGTTCTTCACCACCTTCACCCGGGTGCGGCTGCCCACGACGCTGTCGCCCTCCTTCACCTGCCCGATGCGCCGGATGTCGAGCCGCACCGACGCGTAGAACTTGAGGGCGTGGCCGCCGGTGGTCGTCTCGGGGTTCCCGAAGACGACTCCGATCTTCATCCGGATCTGGTTGATGAAGAGGACGATCGACTGGTTCCGCGACACGACGCCGGTGAGCTTGCGGAGCGCCTGGCTCATGAGGCGCGCCTGGAGACCCATGTGCGAGTCGCCCATCTCCCCCTCGATCTCGGCCTTGGGCACGAGCGCGGCCACCGAGTCCACCACGATGAGGTCGCACGCGCCGGAGCGGACGAGCTGCTCGGCGATCTCCAGCGCCTGCTCGCCCGTGTCGGGCTGCGAGACGAGGAGGTCCTGCAGGTTCACCCCGAGCTTCCGCGCGTAGGTGACGTCGAGCGCGTGCTCCGCGTCGACGAACGCTGCGACGCCGCCCTGCCGCTGCACCTCCGCGATCGCGTGCAGCGCGAGCGTCGTCTTCCCCGAGGACTCCGGGCCGTAGATCTCGACCACGCGGCCGCGCGGCAGCCCGCCGACCCCGAGGGCGAGGTCGAGGCCGATCGAGCCGGTCGGCACCACCGCCACCGGCGCGGGCTCCGCCCCGTCGCCGAGGCGCATGATGGAGCCCTTCCCGAACTGCTTCTCGATGCCGGCGACGGCCTGGACGAGCGCCTTCATCTTCTCCGTGAGCCTGCTCATGTCTCCTCGCGTTTCTCCCCGCGTGCGGGGTCTCTCCGCCGCCTCCGCGGCGGCGGGGTTCAGGTCTGCGCCCGGTCGAGGGCGCGGTACTGGACGGCCTCGGCGACGTGGGCGGCGCGGACCGCCTCGGCCCCCTCGAGATCGGCGATCGTCCGGGCGACCCGCAGCACCTTGTCGTGCGCGCGCGCGGAGAGCCCGAGCCGCTCCACCGCCGCCTGCAGGAGCCGGCGCCCGTCCGCGTCGAGCGCGCACGCGCGCCGGAGCGGCGCGCCACGCAGCCGCGCGTTCGCCCCGCCCCGCGCCGCCTGCCTCCCGCGCGCCCGCACCACCCGCTCCCGGACGTCGGCCGTCGGCGTGCCGCCGCCGGTCCCGAGGAGCTCCGGCGCGACCGCCGGGACGTCCACGTGCAGGTCGATGCGGTCGAGGAGCGGGCCGGACACGCGCCGGCGGTACTTCACGAGCTCGTGCGCGGTGCAGCGGCAGCGGCGCGCGCGGGCGCCGTGGTGCCCGCAGGGGCACGGGTTCATGGCGGCGACGAGCATCACGTCGGCCGGGTACAGGACGGTGCGGCCGGCGCGGGCGAGCGACACCTCGCAGTCCTCGAGGGGCTGGCGGAGCGCCTCGAGGACGTGGCGGCGGAACTCGGGCAGCTCGTCGAGGAAGAGGACGCCCCGGTGCGCGAGCGAGACCTCGCCCGGGCGCGGCACCGAGGTCCCGCCCACGAGCCCGGCGTCCGAGACCGTGTGGTGGGGGGCGCGGAAGGGCCGCGCCGCGAGGAGCCCGCTGTGGCGGATGAGCCCCGCGACGCTGTGGACCACCGTCGCCTCGAGCGCCTCCTCGAACGTGAGCGGCGGGAGGAGCCCCGGGAGGCGCCGCGCGAGCATCGTCTTCCCGCTCCCCGGGGGACCGAACATGAGCAGGTTGTGGCCGCCCGCCGCCGCGACCTCGAGCGCGCGCTTCGCCGCCTCCTGTCCCGCCACGTCGGCGAGGTCGGGCCCGGGCGCGGGCTCCGAGACCCGCGCCGCCGCGGGCGGGAGCGGCAGCGCGGCCCCGCCGCGGGCCCATGCGACGACGTCCCCCACGTGGCGCGCCGAGAGGACCTCGAGCCCCTCCACCACCGCCGCCTCGAGCGCGTTCGCCTCGGGCACGACGAGGCCCCTCGCCCCGGCGCGGCGGGCGGCGATCGCGACCGGGAGGACGCCGCGCACCGCCTTCAGCTCGCCGGAGAGCGCGAGCTCGCCGACGAGGTGGACCCCGGCGAGCGCATCCGCCGGCAGCTCGCCGATCGCGGCGAGGAGCGCCATCGCGATCGGCAGGTCGAATCCGGTCCCCTCCTTGCGGAGGTCGCCCGGCGCGAGGTTGATGACGATCCGCTTCGACGGCACGGAGACGCCGAGGTTCCGGATCGCCGCCGCGACGCGGATCTTCGCCTCCTGCACGGCGCGCTCGGCGAGGCCGACGAGGTGGTAGTGCGGCATCCCCTGGGCGGCCTCCACCTCGACGTCCACCGGGATCGCCTCGATCCCGAGGACGGTGGCCGAGCGGACGCGGACGAGCATGCACGCCCGTTCAGCAGAACGCGTGCCACGCTCCGGCGGCGTCGGCATCGTGCGCACCGCCCGCGCACGTCGGGAGGCTTGGTCTGTCTCGACTCGAACGCGGCCGGTGGGCCACGGGCGCAGCGCGCCCCGACGTCCGCCGTCCGGCCGGTCAGCGCGACGCGAGCGCGACGGCGCGCGCGAGCACGGCGTCGAGCATGGCCGGCGTGAGCCGCCCGGTGTTCGTGTTCTGCCGGGAAGGGTGGTAGCAGCCGAGGAGCGCGGGCGCGCCGGCGAGGCGGACCTCGGCGCCGTGCGCGAAGCGCGGCCGGGGGCGCGGGAGCGGGTGGCCCGCGCGCGAGAGGTGCGCGAGCGCCGCGGCCCAGGCGATCGCCCCGAGCGCGACGATCGCCCGCACGCGCCGCAGCGCCGCGAGCTCGCGGTCGAGGAACGGCGCGCAGCGGGCGAGCTCCTCCGGCGCGGGCCGGTTCCCGGGCGGCGCGCAGCGGCAGGCGTTCGTGACGAACGCGCGGGGGAGGGCGAGCCCGTCGTGTCGCGACGCGGAGCGCGGCGCGCTCGCGAGCCCCGCCCGGTGGAGCGCCGCCCAGAGGACCTCGCCCGAGGCGTCGCCGGTGAAGACGCGCCCGGTCCGGTTCGCGCCGTGCGCCCCCGGCGCGAGCCCGACGAGCGCGACGGTCGCGCGTGGATCGCCGAACCCCGGGACGGGCCGCCCCCAGTACCGCTCGGCGCGGTGCGCGGCGCGTCGGACGCGCGCCACCTCCTCGCGCCACGCGACGAGGCGCGGGCAGGCGCGGCAGCGGACGATCTCGGCGGAGACGCGCTGGAGGGCCTTCACTTCGCCCCTCACCCCGCCCTCTCCCCCGGGGGGAGAAGGAAAACCGCGGCGCGGATCAGAACAGCGACTCGGGCACGTAGACGATGTCGCCCGGCTCGAGCGTGAAGTTCGGCGCCTTGCCGAGGGCGATGTCCTGGACGGTGACGCGGATCTTCACCTCCTGGCCCTTCACGCGGCGCGTGACGGAGGTGGAGTTCTGCGAGGCGGTGCGGGTGAAGCCGCCGGCGAGCGTGACCGCCTGCACGATGGACATCCCGTCCTGGTAGACGAACGTGCCCGGCTTCTGGACCTCGCCGAACACGAAGACCTTCTTCGAGTTGTACTCGCGGACGAGGACCGTCACCTGCGGGTCGCGCATGAACCCCGCGGCGAGGCACTCGCGGAACTTGTCCGCGGCGCCGTTCGGCGTGAGGCCCCCCACCACCACCCGCTGGCAGAGCGGGAAGACGACGTCGCCCTCGGCGCCGACCTGGTAGACGCCGGAGATCTCCGCCTCGCGGTAGACGCGGACCTCGATGACGTCCCCGGGGCCGAGCGTGGACGCGCCCACCTGCACGGCCGCGTCGTCGACGGGGGCGGGCGCGCGGCTGCGCCGGAAGCAGCCGGGGACCGCGAGCGACGCGGCGAGCAGGACGGTGAGCGTTCGGGGCGCGTTCATGGGCGGACGGGTCGGTGTACCGAAGGGCCCCCGCCCCGTCAACGGCGGGGCCGCCCATCGCTCGCCCGATCAGTAGGTGAGCCCGAGCTTCAGGAACGCCTCGTTCTTCGAGTAGTCCGGCACGCGCGCCTGCGGGATCGAGGCGGTGCGCGCGCTGTAGACGTACCCGAGCCCGAGCGAGAACCAGCCGCCGATCGTCCCCTCGAGGGTGGGATCGACGCGCAGGTACGCGGTCTCCGCGCCCGGGAAGGCCCGGAAGTCGAGACGGTCCCAGCCGATCCCGGCGCGGAACGCGAACCGGTCGGCGATCTTGAGGCGCGCGCCCGCGCTCACGCTGTCGGCGACGAACGTGGAGATGGTCGGGTCGACGCCGAAGAAGCGCCGGTACCCCGCGCGGAAGGAGATCGAGTCCTGGAGCAGCCACTCGAGCGCGACGTCCGCGATCGGCGACGCCGCGTCCTTCAGCGTCGTCGAGCTGCTGCCGTACCCGCCCTTGATCGTCGCGGTGATCCGCGGCGTGAGGAGCCCGGTGAGCCCCATGGTCACGTCGACGCCGGAGGCCTCGCCGTCGAAGCCGGCCGCGTTCACCTTCGAGCCGTTCGGGACGCGCGAGTAGTACGACGCGTCGAAGAGGGCGGTCGTCCTCGGGAGGAAGCGCCACTGGAGCTCCGCCCCTCCCCGGAACTGGCTGTAGCCGAGGTCGCTCAGGGACCCGACCTGCGCACCATCGGGAAGGTCCTGGTACTTCTCGAACGCCTCCAGGATCCACTGACCGTTCATGGCGAAGACGAGCGCGCCGCCGCCGGGCGTCCAGGGAACCGAGACGCTGAAGGTGTTGACGTTCGAGACGACGGGATCCGAGACGGCCGTGAGCGAGGTGGTGGTCACGCGCCGCTGGAAGTCGTTGTCCAGCCGCAGCGACACCGGGCTCCGCCGCGCGAACAGCGCCGCGATCTGCGCCCCGCCGTACATGCGCGAGAGGTTCGAGGTGTCCTCCTCGAGGCCGAGGTACTGCGCCCAGTCGAGGGCCCCGGAGAACTCGAGCGCCGCGAGGTCGCCGGGGAGCTGCAGCTCCATCCCGGGGCGGAAGTGCAGGATCACGTCCGCGACCGCCTTGTCGTCGACGGTGTACGAGACGTTGGAGTCGTACCGCGTCTCGACGTCGAAGAACGGGTGGAGGCGCCCCTCCGAGCCGCCGAGCCGGATGCCGTTGCCGGCGCTCGCGTGCGCGGCGGCGGCGGCGCCCGCAACGAGCAGCGCCGCGAGCGCCTTCCCTGAGATCGAGACCAGTCGATGCATGACCTTCACGTTCCCCCTGCTGCGTCCTTCCGCTGCGCCGTCGAATGTCCCTTCGCGCGCCCGAGCGCGCGCCGCGTTCGCCTGCGCGGCAGCGTCGATCAGCGCCAGCGGCTCGCCGCCGGCGGGCGGATGATCGGCGGCGGGTCGAACCACGGCCCGTGCCGCCGCCGCAGGTCGGCGTCGCCGCCGCCGATCTGGGCGACGAGGTCCGCCGGGTTCGTCATGCGGTTCGCGACCCCGAGCCCGCCTTCCTCCCGCCCGGGCAGGCCCGAGGGCTGCTCGACCTCGACCGTCGTCTTCTCGTCGACCATGTACGCGAGCTGGCCGATGCACTCCTCGGCCTCGCGGCGGAGGCGGTCCACCTTCGTGCGGGTGATCGCGACCTTCGAGAACTCCGCCTCGCCGGCGCCCTGGCGGCTCGCGAGCGACTCGTGGAGCGCGATGTCCGCCTGCTCCGCGACCTTGAGGAGCGCCTTGATCTGCGTGAGCTTCTCGTTCACGCAGTTCAGCTTCACGACGTCCTTCTCGTTGCGCGCCTGCTCGGCGCGGGCGAGGACCGTCTTCAGCGCCGTCTTCATGCGCGCGATGTTGTCGGCGGCCGCCTCGAGCTTCTCCTGATCGGGTGTCCTGGCACCCGTGGAGGGGCCGGCCGCACCGGCCGGGGCTGCGAGGAGCAGGCATGCGAGGGCGACGGACGGTTTCACGCGGATCACGATCGGCTCCCACCCCGGGCGTCGGGGGCCCAAAACCCCGTGAGATTACATGAGTTGCCGGAGAGCCGTCAACGCGAGGATCGCTCCCTCGTCCGCCCGCCCGCCGGCTGCACCGCGATCGGCTCCTCCGGTAGGACGAACACCTCCTCGGACCCCGCCTGAGGGCCGTCCTCGACCCCATCCGTGGGCGTGACGAGGCAGCGCCAGCGATCGCCCGCCTTGACGAGGCGCGGCGGGACCTCCTGCGAGCTCTCCGCGAACGGCTGCGATACGCCGTTCCGCTGCCACGCGAACCGGTAGCGGACGCCGTCGCGGTCGGGGTCCTCGCTCTTCGAGACGAGCTCGCAGCGCAGCGGCTGGCCGCCCTTCGGCGCGGCCGGGCTCAGCCGGATCACCGCGGGGCCGGGGGGCGTGTTCCCCACGATCCGCTCGGCGGAGGAGGGCGGCCCCTGGACCGCGCCGTCGCTCGGGGTCGCGGTGCAGCGCCAGCGCTCGCCCTTCGCGATCTTCGACCCGTCCACGCGCGCCGGGTCGGGGCCGGGCGGCATGGGCCGGTCGTTGCGCGTCCAGGCGTAGCCGTAGCTCACCGGGTCGTCGTCGAGGTCGGTCGAGGGCGTCTCGACGCGGCAGAGCAGGTCGGTCCCGCGCCGCGGCGCCTCGGGCTCGACCGCGAGGCCGGGCGCCGACGGCGCGCTGTTCCGGACCGTCAGATCCGCCGTGACGTGCGCGCTCTCCGCGGTCCCGTCGAACGACCACGCCTCGCAGCGCCAGCGCTGGCCGCGCCGCACGACGTTCGCGCCGAGCGCCGCGCTCGCCTCCGCGATGGCGACCGGCTTGCCGTCGAGGTGCCAGCGGTAGCGCACCGTGATCGGCTCCTGGTCCGAGTCCCGCTCCGGCGCGCGCGCGTCGCACACCACCGGATCGGCGGTCGCCGGCGCGGCCGGGACGAGCGCCACCGACGGCGCGGGCGGCGGCGTGTTCCTCACCGCCACCGTCGCGGAGACGGGCACGCCCGCGTCCTCGCCGTCGAACGGGGTCACCTCGACGCGCCAGGTCTCGCGGTGACGGAGGACCGCGGGCGGGATGGCCGCCTTGTCGTACGCGGTCTGGACGCCGTCGCGGAACCACACGTACCGGTAGGCCACCTCGTCGCCGTCGCGATCGCTCGACGGCTTGCGGATCACCACCGAGACGCCGCGCGGCGCGGTCGGCTCGGCGGGCTCGAGGGCGATCGCCGGGGGGGTGGGCGGCGTGTTCTCCACCTCGCACTCGCCGGTCGCGGTCGGGCCGGCGAGGTCGCCGTCCCACGGCGTCACGACCACGCGCACGCGGTCGTGCTTGCGGAGCGCCGGCGAGGAGAGGCGCGCGTTTCCCTGCGCCGAGGCGATCGCCTTCCCGTTCACGGTCCACTCGTGCCGGTAGGTGATCGGGTCGCCGTCGGCGTCGAATGCCGCGAGGGTGATGCGCGCCTGCGGCACGGTCCCGGCGGGGACGGGGCCGTCGCAGAGCGCCACGGCGGTGGGACCGGGCGCGGTGTCCGCGATCACGGCCTGGTGGCGGACGGAGGGGGACTCCGCCTCGCCGTCGCTCGCCACGACCTCGACCGCCCAGCGCTGCCCCTTCTTCGCGACGCCGCGCGGGATCTGCGCCTGGTCGGGCGGCGCTTCGAACCGCTGCCCGTCGCGCGTCCAGGCGTAGCGGTAGGTGAGGACGTCGCCGTCCGGATCGGCCGGCTGGTCGATCGAGACCGCGATCCCGTCGACGCGGCGGGGCCGCTCGGGCGCGAAGACGAGGCGCGGCGCCGGGGGCGGGCTGTTCACGATCGTCGTCCCCGCGCGCGCCGCGGGGCCGGGCTCCTCGCCGTCGTGGGCGCGGACCTCGACCGTCCAGCGCTGCCCCTTCCTGAGCTCCTTCGCGGGCACCTCGCTCGCGCTCGTCCAGAACGGCGCCGCCTTCGACGCCTCGGTGCCGTCCGGCAACGCCACCGGCGCGCCGTCGCGGCTCCAGCGGTACTGGTAGCGGAGCGTGTCGCCGTCGGGATCGGTCGCCTGGGTCTTCACGAGCACGCGCAGCGGCGCGGTCACCGTCGGCTTGTCGGTCGCGAAGGCGACGACGGGCGCGGTGGGCGGCGCGTCCCGGATCACCACCTCGTACGCGGCGGGGGCGCCGGCGTCCTCGCCGTCGCGGGGCGTCACGACCACCCGCACGCGCTCGTGCTTGCGGAACGCCGAGGGCGGGAGCGTCTCGGTGCTCGTCCCGGTGGGCTTCCCCTCCCGCGTCCACGCGATGACGTGCGAGACCTTCTCCCCGTCCACGTCGCGGGCGGGCTCCTGGACCACGAGCTTCAGG
>DASSSJ010000105.1:0-2793 GCA_035708485.1 Anaeromyxobacter sp.
GGCGAACTCGTCGGCGCCCATGTCGGGGAGCGGTCCGATCGTGCGCGCCTCGCCGTCGAGGTCGAGCGCGGCGAGGTCGCGCACGGACACGCCCGCGTCCACGGCGGGCGAGTCCGGGCGCAGGTGGAAGTCCTTCTGAGCGGGCGCGACGAAGCGGGGGGAGCCCGAGACGTTCCCGTCCGTGCCAGGCGCGAACGCGCAGCCCAGGCCGGTGACGATCCCGCTCACGAGCGAGCTCCGGAAGGTGATGCGGCCGCCCACGCCGCCGAACACGCCGTCCTGGCACTGGACGCCGCCGTCGACGACGTCGTCCGTGCTCGTGGCGTTCCCGCCCCAGTTGGTCGCGAAGAGCTGGACGCCCGCGTTCTGCGCGACGGTGTTCCCCGCCATGGTGACGGTGCCGTCGTCGAGGTAGAGCCCGCCCGTGCCGTCCTGCGCCCCGTTGCCGTGGAAGAGGTTCCCGGAGATCGTGAGCGCGAGCGAGAGCCTCCTGCCGTTGATCCCGGTCGCGAGCGCGCCGCCGTATCCCCAGGTGTGGTTGTTGCGGACGACGTTCCGCTCGATGCGGTGCGTCCCCGCCGTGGCCGCGATGCCCCCGCCGTCCATCGCGCTGTCGTTGTTCTCGATCACGTTCTCCACCACGTCGGCGGAGCCGCCCTCGAGCATGACGCCGCCTCCGCCCGCGCCGCCACCCGAGCAGGGGCCGGGCGTGTTCGAGACGATCCGGTTGCGCCGGATGATCGGGCTGCTGTGCTCCCAGACGCCGATCCCGTTGCCGCCCGTGCAGGCGCTGTTCGCGGTGACGACGTTGTCCTCGATCGTCGGCGAGGCGCCGTCCACGCAGATGCCGCCGCCGGTGTGCGGCATGTTCGGGCAGCGCGACGAGTTGTAGGCCTCGCCGCCGCGGATGGTGAAGCCGCGGATCGTCGCCTGCGCGCCGCCGACGAACGCGACGGCCGGCTCGGTCGCGGCGCTGCCGTCGATGATCGTGTCCGCCGGGTTGCCAGACGCGCTCCGGATCGTGCAGCCCTTCCCGTCCACGATCAGGTTCTCGCGGTACGTGCCCGGCGAGACGACGACGGCGTCGGCGTTCCCGGCGGCGTCGATCGCCGCCTGGATGGTCGCGTACGGAGACGGGACGAGGCGGTCCACGGCGAGCGCGGCCGCGGGCGCGAGCGACTGCGCGGCGATGGCCGCGGCGAGCGCGCGGCGCGAGAGCGGGTTCATGCGCGGTACCCTCCGGCGGCGATCCAAGCACGGCCGCGCGGCCGCGTCACGAATGGTGTACGCCGGAGGGGCAAGGTGGGGCGCAGGCGGCGCACCTCGACGCACATCGAGCGGGGTCGCGCCGGGGGCGAGCCCGCGCGACGTCCAAGCGCCGCGGCTCCTCACCTCGCAGGCCCGTCGGACCCCTTCCCGTCCACGAGCTTCTCGAGCCCCAGGTAGAAGTGGTTCCCGCCGCGGAGCCCGATCTCGCGCAGCACCTCCAGCTCCTTGAGGCGCACGACCGTGACCGAGGAAGCCCCCGGAGCCGCCGCCCTCTCGCCGGCGGCTCCGGGGGCTCGCGCTCGCGCCTCGGCGCGGCGCTCGGAGTCGTGTTTCGCTCGGTAGCCTAGAAGCCGCTCGCGTCGAGCCGCCCCCCCGTCACGGTGATGCCCTGCAGCGAGGCGGTCGGCGCCGCGCTCGACAGGATCGCGCCGCGGATCTGCTCGGCGGTCGCGGTGGGGTGCGAGGCCGCGTAGAGGGCCACGGCGCCGGTCACGTGCGGCGTCGCCATGGAGGTCCCGCTGTAGGACCCGTACGCGGACGCGCCGCCGCCGCCGGGCAGCGTCGAGACGATCCCGGACCCCGGCGCGCCGATGTCCACCGTCCGGGCGCCGTAGTTCGAGTACCCGGCGCGCGCGCCGGTGCTGGTGATCGCCGCGACGGCGATGACGCAGTCCCAGCCGCGCGTGCCGCCGCCCGTGCACTCGTAGCTCGAGGGGTAGCTCGCCATGAGGTCGTTGCTGTCGCCGACGCCGTCGCGCCCGCCGTTCCCCGCCGCCGCGACGAACAGGATGCCGGCCGCGCCGCCGCGATCGATCGCGTCGAGCAGGCCTTGCGAGAAGCCGCCGCCGCCCCACGAGTTGTTCGTCGCGACGATCTCGAGCCCGTGCCGCAGCTTCAGGTCGGTGATGTAGTCCACCGCCCTGATGGCGTTCGCGGTGGTCCCGCCCTTCCGGCCGAGGAACTTGGCGGAGATGATCGTCACGTTCCAGGCGACGCCCGCCACGCCCCGGCCGTTGCCGCCGGCCGCGCCGATGGTGCCGGCGACGTGGGTGCCGTGGTCGTCCTGCGTCCCGTCGAAGGTGCTCGAGTCGTTCCGGTCGAAGTCCCAGCCGTGGACGTCGTCCACGCGGCCGTTCCCGTCGTTGTCGATCCCGTCCACGGGGTCGAACGGGTTCGTCCAGACCTGCCCCGCGAGATCCTCGTGGTCGTACATGACGCCCTCGTCGATGACGCCCACGAGCACGTTCCGCGAGCCGACGTGCCCCGCCGCCCACGCCTCGGCGGCCTGGCTGCCGTTCGGGTTCCGCGGGGTCGTGGCGTCGCCGTACACGCCCCAGAGCGAGCCGTTCGTGTAGTACGGATCGTTCGAGACCTCGTCGTGGTCGTGGATCCAGTTGGGCTCGGCGAACGAGATCGCCGGGTCCGCCTCGAGGGCGCCGATGGCCTGCGCCACGGCGAGGCCGGGCGGGAGCCGGACGAGCTCGAGATCGCCGCCGCCGTCCGCGCGCCACGCGGCGGCGACGA
>DASSSJ010000106.1:0-15967 GCA_035708485.1 Anaeromyxobacter sp.
AGTCGCCGACGCCGCTCGAGGCGAGCGCGCTGGAGGTCGCGCGCGATCGCCTCGGCGCCCCGGGGAGGGGCGCGCGGGCGTCCACCGCGCTCCTCGCCGCGGCGCGCGAGCTCGCGCGCGCCTGCGCCGCGGGCGACGCCGGGGCCCTCGATCGCGGGCGGATCCGGGTCGCGCTCGCCCGGGCGGGCGCGTGGGACCCCGCGCCCACGGCCGTGCTCGTCGAATCGGACCCGGCCTCCCTGCGCGCCGCGCTCGCGGGCGCGCTCCCGCGCTCGCGGGCGACGCACGTCGGCGCCGGCGTCGCCGATCGGGCCGGACGCGCCGTGGCGGTGGTGCTGTCCTCGGAGCGGAAGGCCGCGCTCTCGCCGTTCCCGCGCGAGGTCGCGCCCGGCGAGCGCGCCGTCCTCTCCGGCCGCCTCTCCGGGGGGCTCGCCCGGCCGCGCGTCTTCGTCGCGCTCCCCTCGGGTCGCGTGGAGGAGTTCGAGGCGGGCGCGGGCCCGGGGTTTCGCGCCGCCGTCGCCTTCCCGTCGGCCGGCCGCTACGCCGTGGAGGTGATCGCCGAGGGCGCCAGGGGGCCCGAGGTCGCGGCGCTCCTCCCGGTCTCGGCGGGCGGCGCCCCGCTCGAGGCGGCGGCGGGCGGCTCCGAGCAGGAGCCGCCGGACGACGCGGGCGCGGAGGCCGCCGTGCTGCGCGCGCTCGACGCCACGCGGCGGAGGCAGGGGCTGTCCACGCTCGTCCCCTCCCCCGCGCTCGCCGCAGCGGCGCGCCGGCACAGCGCGGCCATGGCGGACGCCGGCGTCGTCGCCCACGCCGTGCCGGGGTCGGGCGACGCCGGGACGCGCCTGCGCGACGCGCGGGTGCCGTACCGGCGCGTCCTCGAGAACGTCGCGCTCTCCTCCTCGGCGCTCGACGCGCACCGCGTGACCGAAGAGAGCCCGGCGCACCTCGCGAACCTCCTCTCCCCGGCGACGACGCAGGTCGGCGTCGGGCTCGCGCGCCGCAAGCTCGCGTCCGGCGACGACGCGGTGTACCTGACGGAGCTCTTCGTGGAGCCGCCCGACGACGGCGCCGGGAGCCGGCTCACCGCCGACGCGCGCGTGCGGGAGGCGCTCTGGGCGGAGCGGGCCCGGGGCGGGCTGCCGCCGCTCACGTCGGACGCCGCCCTCGACGCGCTCGCGCGCGAGGCCGCCGGCGAGATGCGGGGGCGCGACGAGCCCGAGGCGCCCGAGCTCGCGGACCACGCCCTCGCGCTCCGGCGCGACCTCGCGGCCGTCGACGTGTTCGTGGCGAGCGCGCCGGCGGACGCGACGCGCTCGGCGAACCTGCGCGACCGGCGCTTCCGGCGGGTGGGCGTGGGTGTGGCGACCGGCGACAGCCGCCGCTTCGGTGCGGGGCGGCTCTGGATCGCGGTGGTGTATACCGATTGAGGATCGACGCTACGTGAGGCGGCGCTGGGTCGCGTAGCTCTCGATGCCGCCCTCCACCTCGGGCTCGACCGCGTGGAGCGCGCAGCGCGTGCAGGTCCAGCTGTTCCAGCCCTTCTTCACGGCCTCGTCGAGGCAAGCGTCGTAGTAGTTGCAGAAGAGGTTCCGGTGCCCCTCCACTCCGCGATCGGGATTGATGGGAGCGGTCAGCTCGGTCGGGCTAGGCTTGTCCAGCACGATGGACTCCTCCGGACGGTCGAACCCATCCTTCACGTCGGCGCGACGGTGCCTGGATGCCCGCTCCGTCGCCGCCTTCCCCCCTCGGAGAGGACCGGCGGCCCGCCCCTCGGCGGCGCGCGGGCTATATCGCGCTCCCGTACGGAACGAGTCAAGACCCCCGCCCCCCGAGCGGGCGAGGGGGCGTCTGGCCGATCCCGAATGACCGTCCTTGCACGGACTTACGTGCTCGCCGTGACGGCGGCGGCCGGTCTCCTCGCTCCTGCGCCGGTGTGCGCCGCGCCGGTCGAGCCCCTGTGCGAGTGGCTGGCGGGGATCGCCGCGGCCGCCCAGTCGCAGGCGGAGGGGGACTTCCGCGCGGCGGAGGGCTCCGCGCGTCGCGCGCTCGCGGCCCGGCCCCGCGGCGCGGCCGCGGCGCGCGCGTACGCCGCCCTCGGGCTCGCGCTCCTCGCGCGCGACGCGCCGTCGGACGCCGCCGAGGCGCTCGAGACGGCGCTCGGGTCGCCGATGCCGGCGCGCGCCCACCTCGCGTTCGCGCGCGGCGAGGCCCTCGCCCGGATCGGGAACGCGCCGCAGGCGGCGCGCCTGTTCGCCGGCGCCGGAGCGGGCTCGGGAGGGCTCGCGCTCGCGGCCAGCGCGCGGCTGCGCGAAGGCGAGGCCCTCGTCGACGCGGGCCTCGCGTCCGACGCCCTCCCCGGCCTCGAGGCGCTCCTGCGGCAAGCGCCGGACGAGGGCACGGCGGCGCGGGTCCGGCTCGCGCTCGGGCGCGCGCTCCGCGGGGCGGGCGACGTCGAGCGCGCCGCGGCGACGCTGCGCGCGCTGTGGCTCGAGCTCCCCGATCGGCCGGAGGCGACGACCGCCGCCGAGATCCTCGCCGCCTGGCGCGCGGCCGGCGCGCAGCTCCCCGCCGAGTCCGGCGCCGACCACGCCGCCCGCGCGGAGCGCCTCCTCGCCGCGAGCCGCCCGGCGGAGGCGCTCGCCGAGCTCGACGCCGCGGCGCGCGCGGAGGAGCCGGCCGCGGACGCGGAGCGCGCGGCGGCGCTCCGGGCGGCTTCCCTGCTCGCGCTCGGGCGGCACGATGACGCCGAGCGGGCGGCGCTGCCCCTCGCCGGCGCGGCCTCCCCGGAGGCGCAGCGGCTCGCGCGCCTCGTCCTCGCCCGGGCCGCGGCGCGCGCGGGGCGGCTCGACGAGGCGATCCGGTTCTACGCGGACGTCGCGGCGGGCGCGGCGCCGCTGCCCGGCCTGCCGGAGTGGCGCCAGCGCGACGTCGGCGACGAGGCGGCGTTCCTGTCGGCGTGGCTCCCGTACGACGCCGGGGACTTCGCGCGCGCCATCCCGGCCCTGGAGGCGTTCGCGCGCGCGAACCGGCGCTCGCGGCGCGCCGACGACGCGCTCTGGTTCGCCGCCTGGTCGCGGTACCGGCTCGGCCGGGCCGCCGACGCGGACCGCGCCCTGGCGCGGCTGTCGCGCGGGCCGCTCGCCGACGCGGCGCTCTACTGGCGCGCTCGTCTCGCCCGGGGGGCGGACCGGCAGCGCGCGCTGTACCGCGCCTGCCTCGCCGCCGGTGGGACGGGCTGGTACGCGCTCCTCGCGCGCGCCCGGCTGGCGGACCTCGGCGGCGCGCTGCCGCCGCCGCCGCCGCCCGCCCCGCGGCCGCTGCCGGCGCCGCAGGACCCCATCGTCGCGGCGCGGCTCTCCGTGGCCGTCGAGCTCCTCGGGCTCGGCCTGCGCGACGCCGCCCTCGCCGAGCTCCGCGATCTGGCCCGGACGACCCGCGTGCGGCCCGCCGCGTCCCTCGTCGCGCAGCTCGCGGCGTTCGCGGAGGACCCGGACCTCCCCTTCCGCATGGCGCGCGATCACCTCCTGCCCTCGCGCCGCGTCCTGCGCTGGGCGTACCCGGAGCCGGAGCGGCGGACGCTCGTGTCGACCGCGGAGGCGCTCGGCGTCGATCCGGCGCTCGTGCTCGGCGTGATGCGGCGCGAGTCGAGCTTCCGCGCGGACGCGCGCAGCGCGGCGGGCGCGGAGGGGCTCCTCCAGCTCCGCCCCGCGACGGCCGATCGGCTCGCGGCGGTCCTCGGCCTCCCGGGCGGCGCCGGAGCCCGCCTGGCGGACCCGCGCACGAGCGTGACGCTCGGCACGCACTACCTCGCGCTCCTGCTCGCGCGGTTCGGCGAGCCCGCGGCCGCGGTCGCCGCCTACAACGCGGGGCCGGGCCCCGCCGCCGCGTGGGCGACCGCGCGCGCGGGGATGCCCGTCGACGCATGGGTGGAGTCGATCCCGTACCGCGAGACGCGCCAGTACGTGAAGATCGTGCTGGCGGAGTGGGCCGCCTACCGCGCCCTCGCGGGCGAGCCGCCCCCGCCGATCGACCCCGCGCGCAAGATCGCGCCGCCCGGGCCGGGCGTGGCGTTCTAGGTCCCCGCCGCAGGCACGGTCTCCCGGCGCGCCCGCGAGGCGAGGCGCGCCGGCCCGCTCCTCGCGGCCGACGGGCGCCCCCGGGTCACGGCACGTCGCCTGCCTCAGCTCCCCGTCGCCACGGGCGCGGCGGCCAGCGCCGACAGGATCGCCTCGCCCATCCGGCGCATGACGGACGGGGTGACGCCGGGGAGCCGCTCCAGCTCCGGCGGCGTCGCCGGGCGGCGCCGCGCGATCTCGAGCATCGTGGCCTCCGCGAGCACCTTGAACGGAGGGCGGTCCGACGCCCGGGCCGCCTCCTCGCGCGCCCGCCACAGCGCGGCGAGCACGTCGCGGCCCGGCCCGTCGAGCTCGCGCGCGCCCTTGAGCCTGCGCCAGCCCTCCGCGTCGAACACCCGCTCGCGCGGCTCGGCGCCGGCGATCCGGTCGAACTCGCGGCGCGCGCCCTCCAGCGCGCCGCGCGCGTCGAGCTCGCCGGCGAGGAGGTCGCGGAGCGGCAGCAGGTAGTGGGTGTCGAGCGCGGCGTAGGCGATCTGCTCGCGCGAGAGCGGCCGGCGCCCCCAGTCCGAGCGCTGGTTCGCCTTCGAGAGCCGCACGCCGAAGTGGGCCTCGACGAGCGCCGACAGCCCGAGCCCGGCGCGGCCGAGCCGGCGCGCCGCCGCCATCGTGTCGAACAGCCGGGGCAGCGCCCAGCCGTACTCGCGCCTCATGCAGCGCACGTCGTAGTCGGCGCCGTGGAGGACCGTCTCGCGGCCGTCGCAGAGCACGGCGCCGAGCGGCGCCACGTCCACGGCGAACGGGTCCACGATGTAGTCCTCGGCGCGGGTGGAGATCTGGACGAGGCAGATCCGCTCCCGGTACACGTGGAAGCTGTTCGACTCGGTGTCGACCGCGACGACGGGTTCGGCGCGGAGCCGCTCGACGAGCGCCGCGAGCCCGCCCGGGTCGGCGACGAGGGTCGGTGGGGGCGGACGCGGACGGTGCACGGCGACCCGCGGATTCTAGTCCCGAGCGGCGAGCGCCGCCGCGATCTCGCCGGCGACCTCGGCGTTCCGCTCGAGCAGGGCGACGTTCGCGGCCCGCGCGCGGTCCCCCGTGGCGCGCGCGACCGCCTCGAGCAGGAACGGGGTCACGGCCTTCCCCCGCACGCCGCGCGCGCGGGCGTCGGCGAGCGCCGCCGCGATCGCCGCCTCGACCGCCTCGCGCGGCAGCGGCGCCGGCGGCGGGACGAGCACGAGCACCCCCTCCGTCCGCCGGAGCGGCCCCCAGTGGAGCTTCAGGATCCGCCCGACGGCGGCGGCGTCGTCCACCCGGTGCTCGAGCGCGACGCCGCTCGCGTCGCAGTAGAAGGCGGGCAGCTCGGAGGTCCCGAAGCCGAGCGCCGGGATCCCGAGCGTCTCGACGGCCTCGGCGGTCGCGGCGAGATCGAGGATCGCCTTGGGCCCCGCCGAGACGACGCAGACCGGCGCGCGCGCGAGCTCCGCGAGGTCGGCCGAGACGTCCGCGGCGCCCGACGGCGGCTCGTCCCGCGCGAGCCGGTGGACGCCCCCGATGCCGCCGGTGGCGAACACGCGGATGCCGGCGCGCGCCGCGACCGCGATCGTCGCGGACACCGTCGTGCCGGCGTCGCGCCCGGCCGCGGCGAGCGGCGCGAGGTCCCGCGCGGCCGCCTTCGCCGGGCGCGCGGCGCCGTCGGCGAGGCGCTCGAGCTCCCCGTCGGTCGCCCCCACGGCGATCGTCCCTCCGACCAGCGCGACCGCCGCCGGGACCGCGCCCGCGCGCCGGACGGCGGCCGCGCAGCGGCGCGCCGCGTCCAGGTTGTGGGGCGGGGGCAGCCCGTGCGCGACGACGCTCGTCTCCAGCGCCACCACGGGCCTGCCCTTCGCGAGGGCGTCGCGGACCTCGGCCGCGATCCGGAACGGTGCCTCCACCCGGCGAAGTGTAACGGGTCCGGAGGGCGCGCGGGCCTGCCGCGCGCGCGCGTGCTATAAGACGCGCGCATGCGGGCCCGGCTCCACGGCTGGATCGTCCTCCTCTACGCGGCGATCTCGATGGCCTTCTTCTTCTTCACGAGCCTGCCCGTGATGATCGTCACCCGCTCCGGGGCGCTCCCGATCTGGTTCGGGCGTCGCGCGTGGGGGCCGTGGGGGCTCCGGCTCGCCGGGGCGCGCGTCGAGGTCGAGCCGCTCCCCGCGCTGCCGGACGGCCCGCTCGTCTTCGCGAGCAACCACGAGAGCGCGCTCGACATCTGGGTCGCGTTCCAGGTGCTGCCGCGGAGCTTCCGGTTCGTCGCGAAGCAGGAGCTCTTCCGGCTCCCGGTCTTCGGCTGGTACATGCGGCTCGGCGAGCACATCCCGGTGGACCGTGGCAACCACGCGCGCGCCGTCCAGTCCCTGCGCCGCGCGGGCGAGGCGGTCCGCGCCGGCACGTCGCTCGTGTTCTTCCCGGAGGGCACCCGGTCGAAGGACGGCCGGGTCCACCCGTTCAAGAGGGGGCCGTTCCTCGTCGCGATGGAGGCCGGGGTCCCCGTCGTGCCGGTGGCGATCTCCGGCTCGGGGCGGGTCACGCCCAAGGACGCCGTCGCCGTCGTCCCGGGGACGATCCGCGTCGCGGTCGGCGAGCCGGTGGACCCGCGCGCGTTCGGGGACAAGGAGGCGCTCCTCGCCGAGGTCCGCGGTCGCGTCATCGCGCTGCACCGGTCCCTCGGCGGCGCGGGCGCCGAGGCGGCGCCGTCCGTCGCCCGCGCGGGCGCCTGAGCCGGACGGCGCGGCCGCTCGCGGCGCTTGTCCCCGCCGCGCTCCGGACGATACGCTCGGGCCGCCATGAAGGACGTCGCCAGCCCAGAGCTCGTCGCCGCCGCGAACCGCGTGAAGGAGGGCGTCCGCGACCTCGCGCGCGGCGCGGTCGGCGCGGCGGGCGACCTCGCCTCGGATCTCGCGCAGGGCTACCGAAAGTCGACGCGCTACTTCAAGCTGCGCGCCGCCATCGTCGGCACGTGGGCGCTCCTGTCCGTCGTGACGCTGTGGGCCGCCTGCCCCGCGTCCGACGGACCGTCGAACGCCCTCGGGGCCCGCGTGCAGCTCCTGTCGCGCAAGGAGCGCGGGGCGATCATGGGGACGCAGGTGTACGTGGAGAACGAGTCGCGCCGGATGTGGAAGGACGTCGTCCTCACGCTCGACGGCGGGTGGCGCTACGAGCGGCGGACGGTGCGCCCCGCCGACAAGCTCGTCGTCTCGATCACGCAGTTCCGCAAGGACGGCGCGGCGGCGCCGCCCGAGCTCGAGCCGAGGACGCTCACGATCGAGTGCGAGGAAGGGCGCGTCACGGCGCCGCTCGCCGCGCGCTGACGAGGTCGTCCGCCGCGTCCTGCTCCCGCCGGTCGCGCCGGCGGGCCTCGGCGGCGCGCCACGCCTCCCGGTGGAGCTCGAGGGCGCGCTGCGCCGCGCGCGCCGCAGCCAGGCCGTCGCGGAGCGCCCCGGCCTGGCGCTCGGCCGCCGCCGCGGCGCGGGCCGCCGCTGCGCGCGCGGCGACGAGCGCCGCGAGCTCCGCGCGCAGTCGGCCGGCCCACCGCGCGCGCGCCGCGAGCGCTCCGGGCGAAGGGCCCTGCCCGGCCGCCACCGCGTCCGTCGCCGCGCGCGCCGCGTGCTCCGCGTGCTCAGCGTGCGCCGCCACGGCGGCGTCGTGGCGCAGGAGGTCGGCGCGCCGTCGTTCCAGGGCGCCGAGCGCGCGGGCGAGGCTCGCCCGGGCCGCGTCCACCTCGCGGCTGCGCAGGGCGAGCACCGTCGCGAGCGGGTACGGGCTCACGCGACCGTCTCGGCCAGGCGCGCGAGCGTGGACTCGAACGGCTCCGCGGCCTCGGGCGGCTGCGCGAGGAACGCCTCGATCGCGGGGAGGCGGTCGAGCGCGGCGTCGGTCTCCGGATCCGATCCGCGCCGGTACGCGCCGACGGCGACGAGGTCCCGGTGGCGCTCGTGGGCGGCGAGCAGGGCCCGCAGGCGCGCGGCGTCGGCGCGGTGCGCCGGCGACGTCACCGCGGGCATGAGCCGCGACAGGCTCGCGAGCGGGTCCACCGCGGGGAAGCGCCCCCGCTCGGCCAGGCGGCGGTCGAGCACGACGTGCCCGTCGAGGATGCCGCGGACCTCGTCGGCGACGGGCTCCTCGAGGTCGCTCCCGGCGACGAGCACGGTGTAGAGCCCGGTGATCCCGCCCCGCGTCCGGTTCCCGGCGCGCTCGAGCAGCCGCGGGAGCGCCGCGAAGACGCTCGCGGGGTAGCCGTGGCGGGCGGGCGGCTCGCCCGCCGCGAGCGCGACCTCCCGGTGCGCGCGCGCGTAGCGCGTGATCGAGTCGAGCATCAGGACCACCCGCGCCCCGCGCTCCGCGAACCACTCCGCGATGGCCGTCGCGACGTGGGCGGAGCGCGCCCGGACGAGGGCGGGCGCGTCGCTCGTCGCCGCGACGACGACGCTCCGGGCGAGCCCCCCGGGCCCGAGCGCGTCCTCCACGAACTCGCGCACCTCGCGCCCGCGCTCGCCGACGAGCGCGATGACGGAGAGCTCCGCCCGGACGTGGCGGGCGATCTGGCCGAGGAGGGTCGACTTCCCGACGCCGGATCCCGCGAAGATCCCGAGCCGCTGCCCCTCGCCGATGGTGGCGAGCGCGTCGATGGCCCGGACGCCGAGCGGCATCGGGCGATCGATGCGGCGCCGCGCCAGCGGCGGCGGCGCGGGGCGATCCACCGCCCACTCCTCGAGCCCGGGCGGGAGCGGCCGTCCGTCGATGGGCGCGCCGAGCCCGTCCAGGATGCGCCCGAGGAGCGCCTCCCCCGCGCGGATGGCGAGCGGGCGGCCCGTCCCCACCACCTCGCTCTCCAGCCCGACGCCCGCCGCGTCCGCGAGCGGCGCGAGCACCGCCCGGTCCTCCCGCAGCCCCACCACCTCCGCCAGGATGGGCGCGAGCCCCCGCGCGCGGATCTCGACCGCGTCGCCCTGGCGGAGCCCGGCCGCGGTCGCCTCGACGACGGTGCCGGACAGCCGGGTGACTCGCCCGCGGACGCGCAGCCACTGCGCCCGCTCGAGGGCGCTCCGGAGGCCGGTCAGCCCGTCGTTCGTCACGGCAGCTCCTCCTCGACGGCGCGGCGCAGGTCCGCGAGCTGCGTCTCGATCCGCGCGTCGATCCAGCCCGCGTCGGTCTCGACCACGACGCCGCCGCGCGGCAGCGCCGGGTCCTCCCGGACGGAGAGCGGCGCGCGCGCGAGGATCGCGCCGAGCCGGCCCTCGGCCGAGCGCACCGCCCGGGCGTCGTCCGGGTGGACCCGGAGCGTGACGTCGCGGCGCTCGCGGGCCTCGGCGAGCGCGCGCGCGGCGAGCGCGACCACCGCGTCCTCCCGGGCGGCGAGCTCCCCGCCGACGAGCGCCGCGGCGACGTCGAGCGCGATCGCGGCGAGCTCGCGCTCCACCGCCGCGAGCCGCCGGTCCCTCGCCGCGACCGCCGCGGCGATCGCCGCGCCGGCCCGTGCGAGCCCCGCCCTGCGCCCCTCCTCCAGCGCCTCGGCGACGATCCGGTCGCGGGCGGCCTCCGCCTCCGAGACGATCTCGAGCGCGCGCGCCTGCGCCGAGGCGATCATCTCCCGGACCCGGCGGTCCGCGTCGTGGACCGCCGCGGGGATGCGCGCGGCGGGAAGCGGCGCTCCGTCCTTGAGGATTCGCGCGGTCGCGGTCACGCGACGACCGCGAGTGCAGCGCGCGTGCCCACCGCGCCACCTCCGCCCCGCGGGCGAGCCGCGGAGGCACGGGGGCCCGCGGCGCCCTGGTGGAGGGCCGCGGGCCCCGGCGATCCGGCCACCGGGGCCGCAGGGCCCCAGGCGACGTCTCGCAGCGCGCGGAGTCCCCGGGAGCGGTCTACGCGGCGTCCCGCTCCACCGGCGTCAGGTACCGGTGCAGGAACTGCTTCGTCTTGAGCTCGACCTGCCGGACGCGCTCGCGCGACACGCCCCAGCGCTTGCCGATCTCCTCGAGCGTCCGCGGCTGGTCCTGCTCGAGCCGGTTGTGAACGATGTCCCAGCCGAGCTCGCCGATCCGCTTGCGCACCTTGCCGAGCGCGTCGCGCACCTCGCGGTCGCCCTCGGACAAGAGGTAGGTGTCCTCCGGGCCCGGACCCTCGTCCTCGATCCGGTCGAGGTGGGTGGCATCACCCTCCTCGTCGATGGCGCTGTCGAGCGACAGGTCGGGCTGCGCGACCGTCCCGCTCTGCGGCCGGACGGTGGACCGCGCCTCCTTGAGGTACTTCCCGACGTACGCGCGGATCCACCAGACCGCGTACGTCGAGAACCGCGTCCCCGCGTGCGGGTCGAACTTCTCGACCGCGCGCATGAGGCCGACGTTCCCTTCCTGGATGAGGTCGTCGAGGCGCACGGTGCCGCGGCGCTGCTTGCGCGCGATGGCGACGACGAAGGCGAGGTTGTGGCGGACGAGCTTCTGCTTCGCGCGGACGTCGCCCTTGCGCGCGCGGAGCGCGAGCGCGTGCTCCTGGTCCCGGTCGAGCGGCGGGTAGTCCCGGACCGCCTTGAGGTAGGGGGCCAGCTCCTCGAACTCCTTGCTTCCTCGCTGAGTGCTCGCGGTCCTCATCGGCTCTCTCTCGTCTCTCTCTGCACCATGTCTTACGTCAATTTCGTCTGCGACAAAACGCCCCGGCCAAGTTACGTAACGTCAGCTTATGATAGTGGACCTATCAAGTCAAGCTTAGGTAAGTACCGACGCCGCAAGGACTCTAGCTCGTCCGGGCGAGCCCGCACACCAGAGGGAACGGGGTTACAGGACCTCAACATGAACACGATGGGCGGGTTGTCATTCCGCAGGCGTGGGGGCGTTCGCTCGCTCTGTCGGTAAATGCTCGATCTTGCTTTGGATCACTTCCGGGCCCCGACCCAAGAGGAACGGGCGGCTGTGACTTCCCCGTTCCGCCACGGCCGGCGCGAGGCGGAAAGGTTCGATACGACCCGGCCAAGATGAGAAGGGCCCGGCCCCACCTGGGACCGGGCCCTGATAGGCCGGAAGCGGATCCTCCGCGGCTGCCCTACTCCTCCGCCGCCACGGCGAGCGCCTCCTCGGCCTCCGCCCGTCGCACGGGGGGCTCGCCGCCCCGCCCCGCCGGGCGAAGCCGTCGGGGCCCCACCCGGCGTCTCGGAGGCCTACTCCTCCGCGGCGACCGCGAGCGCCTCCTCGGCCTCCTCGACCGCGTCCACCGGCGTCTCGACCTCGATGTCGAGGTGCTTGTACTGCGGCAGGCCGGTGCCCGCGGGGATGAGGCGGCCCATGATGACGTTCTCCTTCAGCCCGCGCAGGTGATCGACCTTGCCGCTGATGGCGGCCTCGGTGAGCACCTTCGTCGTCTCCTGGAAGGACGACGCGGAGATGAAGGACTCCGTCGAGAGCGACGCCTTGGTGATGCCGAGCAGGAGCGGCTCGCCCTGCGCCGGGCGTCCGCCCGCCTCCTCGACGCGGCGGTTCTCCTCCTCGAAGACGAACTTCTCGACCTGCTCGTCGGCGAGGAAGCTCGTGTCGCCCACGTCGGCGATCCGGACCCGGCGGAGCATCTGCCGGACGATCGTCTCGATGTGCTTGTCGTTGATCTTCACGCCCTGGAGCCGGTAGACCTCCTGCACCTCGTCCACCAGCCAGCGCGCGAGCTCCTTCTCGCCGAGGACGCGCAGGATGTCGTGCGGGTTCGCGGCGCCGTCCATCAGCGCCTCGCCCGCGCGCACGCGGTCGCCGGTGTGGACGGAGATGTGCTTGCCCTTCCCGATCAGGTACTCCTTCGCGAGGTCGGGCCGGAGCTTGCCGTCCACCTCGGGCGTGATGACCACCTTGCGCTTGCCCTTGGTGTCCTTGCCGAAGGCGACCACGCCGTCGATCTCGGAGATGACCGCGTGCTCCTTGGGCTTGCGGGCCTCGAAGAGCTCGGCGACGCGCGGGAGACCGCCGGTGATGTCCTTCGTCTTGGTGGTCTCGCGCGGCATCTTCGCGAGCACGTCGCCCGCGTCGAGCTCGTCGCCGTCGTTCACGACGAGGTTCGCGCCCTCCGGCAGCATGTAGCGCGCGTCCGCGTCGGAGTTGGCGAGCTTCCGGGTCTTGCCCTCCTCGTCCTTGATCGAGATGCGCGGCCGCGCGTCCGGATCCTTCGAGGCGATGACGACCTTCCGGGCGAGGCCGGTGATCTCGTCCACCTGCTCGGAGATGGTGACGCCGTCGATGAGATCGCCGTACTTCACGCGGCCGGCGACCTCGGTGATGATCGGCATCGAGTACGGGTCCCACTCGGCGAGGAGCGTGTTCTGCTCCACCCGCTGCCCGTCGCGGACGAGCAGCTTCGCGCCGTAGACGACGCCGTAGCGCTCGCGCTCGCGCCCCTGCTCGTCCGTGACGACGATCTCGCCGTTCCGGTTCATCACGATGAGCGTGCCGTCCTTCTTCTTGGCCACGCTCACGTTGTGGAACTTCACGACGCCGGAGTTGCGGTTCTCGAGGGTGGACTGCTCCGCCCGGCGGGAGGCCGCGCCGCCGATGTGGAACGTCCGCATCGTGAGCTGCGTGCCCGGCTCGCCGATCGACTGGGCCGCGATCACGCCGACGGCCTCGCCGATGTTCACCTTGCGGCCGCGGGCGAGGTCGCGCCCGTAGCACTCGACGCAGATGCCGCGCCGCGCCTGGCAGGTGAGGACCGAGCGGATCTTCACGCGGTCGATGCCGGCGTTCTCGATGAGCCTGACCTTGGCCTCGTCGATCTCCTCGTTCGCCCTCACCAGGACGGAGCCGCCGAACGGGTCGTGGATGTCGTCGAGCGCGACGCGGCCGAGGATGCGCTCGCCCATCGGCTCGATGATCTCGCCGCCCTCGACGAGCGCGCCGAGGGTGATGCCGTCCATCGCGCCGCAGTCGTACTCGGTGATGATCGCGTCCTGCGCGACGTCCACGAGCCGGCGGGTGAGGTAGCCGGAGTTCGCCGTCTTGAGGGCGGTGTCGGCGAGCCCCTTGCGCGCGCCGTGCGTCGAGATGAAGTACTGCAGGACGTTGAGGCCCTCGCGGAAGTTCGCGGTGATGGGCGTCTCGATGATCTCGCCGGACGGCTTCGCCATGAGGCCGCGCATGCCGGCGAGCTGCCGGATCTGCTGCGCGGAGCCGCGGGCGCCCGAGTCGGCCATGATGTAGATCGGGTTGAACGAGGGCTGCTTGCGCTCCTCGCGCTTGCCCTCCCGGTTCGTGCCGACCGCGATCTCGGTCCCGATCTCCCCCATCATCTCCTGGGCGACCTCCTCGGTGACCTGGGCCCAGATGTCGATGACCTTGTTGTACCGCTCGCCGATGGTGATGAGGCCCTCGGTGTACTGGCTCTGGATGTCGTCCACCTCGCGGGTGGCGCGCTCCAGGAGCTCCTGCTTCCGCTTCGGGATCACCATCGCGTCGAGGGCGATCGAGATGCCGGCCTTCGTCGCGTTGCCGTAGCCCATCGACCGCACGCGGTCGGCGAGGAGCACGGTCTCCTTCTCGCCGCAGAGGCGGTAGGTGAGGTCGATGAGGCTCTGCAGCTGCTTCTTGTCCATCACCTTGTTGATGGCGTCGAAGGGCAGCCGCTTCGGGACGATGTCGTAGAGGAGCACGCGGCCGACGGTCGTCTCGACCCGCTTGCCGTCCATCCGCACCCAGACCTTCGCCTGCAGGTCCACCTCGCCCTGGTCGTAGGCGGCGCGGACCTCCTCCGGGCTCGCGAACACCTTGCCCTCGCCGCGCGCGAAGGCGCGCTCGCGGGTCATGTAGTAGATGCCGAGCACGATGTCCTGCGAGGGCACGATGATCGGCTTGCCGTGCGCGGGCGAGAGGATGTTGTTCGTGCTCATCATGAGCACGCGCGCCTCCATCTGGGCCTCGATGGAGAGCGGCACGTGCACCGCCATCTGGTCGCCGTCGAAGTCGGCGTTGAAGGCGGTGCAGACGAGCGGGTGGAGCTGGATCGCCTTGCCCTCGATGAGGACCGGCTCGAACGCCTGGATGCCGAGCCGGTGCAGCGTCGGGGCGCGGTTCAGGAGCACTGGGTGCTCGCGGATGACGTCGTCGAGGATGTCCCAGACCTCGGGGCGCTCCTTCTCCACCATCTTCTTCGCGCTCTTGATGGTGGTGACGTACCCCTTCTCCTCGAGCTTGTTGTAGATGAAGGGCTTGAACAGCTCGAGCGCCATGATCTTCGGCAGGCCGCACTGGTGCAGCTTGAGCTCGGGGCCGACCACGATGACCGAGCGGCCCGAGTAGTCCACGCGCTTGCCGAGCAGGTTCTGGCGGAAGCGGCCCTGCTTCCCCTTCAGCATGTCGCTGAGGGACTTGAGTGGCCGCTTGTTCGGCCCGGTGATGGTCTTCCCGCGCCGGCCGTTGTCGAAGAGCGCGTCCACCGCCTCCTGCAGCATCCGCTTCTCGTTGCGGATGATGATGTCGGGGGCGTTCAACTCCTGAAGGCGCTTCAGGCGGTTGTTCCGGTTGATGACGCGGCGGTACAGGTCGTTCAGGTCGGAGGTCGCGAACCGGCCGCCGTCGAGCGGGACGAGGGGGCGGAGGTCCGGCGGGATGACCGGGATGACCTCGAGCATCATCCACTCCGGGTGGTTCCCGGACTGGACGAACGCCTCGACGACCTTGAGGCGCTTCGCGATCTTCTTCCGCTTCGCCTCGCTCGTCGCCTCCTTCATCTCGGCGCGGAGCTCGTTCCCGAGCCCGTGGATGCCCTCGCCGTGCTGCTTGTCGCCCGGGCCGACGCGGCGGAGCAGCTCCAGGACCGCCTCGCCGCCCATGCCGGCCGAGAAGGCCTCGTCGCCGAACTCCTCCAGGGCCTTGTGGTACCGGTCCTCGGAGAGGAGCTCCGCCCGCTGGAGCGTCGTCTCCTTCGGGTCGATCACGATGTACGACTCGCAGTACAGGACCTTCTCGAGGTCCTTGAGCGTGATGTCGAGGAGGTTTCCGATGCGGCTGGGGAGCGACTTCAGGAACCAGATGTGCGCGACGGGGGTCGCGAGCGTGATGTGCCCGAGCCGCTCGCGCCGCACCTTCGACTGGATCACCTCGACGCCGCACTTCTCGCAGACGACCCCGCGGTGCTTCATGCGCTTGTACTTGCCGCAGTTGCACTCGTAGTCCTTCACGGGGCCGAAGATCTTCGCGCAGAAGAGGCCGTCGCGCTCCGGCTTGAAGGTCCGGTAGTTGATGGTCTCCGGCTTCTTCACCTCGCCGTGCGACCACTGCCGGATCTTGTCCGGGCTCGCGAGCGAGATCCGGATGGCCGAGAACGAGAGCGGGTCCTTCGGCTTCTCGAAGAAATTGAAGATGTCCTTCACGTGGACTCCCTTTCGAATAGACCGAGGCCCGAGGCCTTACCCCACGTTCCTCTCGGCGGCGGCGCCGCGCGGCGTCCCGAGGGGCCCGCCCAGCTCACCCTCGGCCGCCTCGCGCGCGGCCTTCGCCTCCGGGGACTCGAGGAGCTCGACGTCGAGCGCGAGGCTCTGGAGCTCCTTGATGAGCACGTTGAACGACTCCGGCAGCCCGGACTCGAGCGTGTTCTCGCCCTTGACGATCGCCTCGTACATGCGGGTGCGGCCGACCACGTCGTCGGACTTCACCGTGAGGAACTCCTGCAGCGAGTAGGCCGCGCCGTAGGCCTCCATCGCCCAGACCTCCATCTCGCCGAGCCGCTGGCCGCCGAACTGGGCCTTGCCGCCGAGCGGCTGCTGCGTGACGAGCGAGTACGGCCCGATGGAGCGGGCGTGGATCTTCTCGTCCACGAGGTGGTGGAGCTTCAGCATGTACATGACGCCGACGGTGACGTCCTGGTCGAACGGCTCGCCGGTGCGGCCGTCG
>DASSSJ010000107.1:0-61726 GCA_035708485.1 Anaeromyxobacter sp.
AGCCCGGCCCCGCCCGTCGACTTCACGAAGGCGGCGAGCCCGAGCGCGCCGAGCGCCTCGCGCGCGAGGCGGGCGGTGCGGATCACCTCGGCGAGCGGCACCTCGGGACCGGGGTCGAGGTCGAGGACGATCCGGTCGGGCTCCTCCACGCGCTCGACGACCGAGTTCCAGGTGTGCAGCTCGAGGACGTCCATCTGCACCACCGAGAGGAGGGCCTGCTCGGTGTCGACGACCAGGTACTCCCCCACCTTCGTCTTCTCCGGGATGCGCACGCGCCGGACCGCGGCGGGAGCCCAGACCTTCGAGTGCTTCATGAAGCGGCACTCGCCCGCGAGCCCCTCCGGGCAGTGGTAGAGGGTGAGGGGCCGGCCGCGGAGGTGCGGGACGATCGCGGCCGCGACGGCCTCGTAGTACCGGGCCACGTCGATCTTCGTGAGGCCGAGGTCCGGGTAGACGACGCGGTCGGCGCTCGAGATCCGCACGCCGCCGACCGCGGTGGACGGCTTGCGCGAGCGGGAGCCGCGGGAGGCGCGCGTCGGGGCCTGGGTCGGGGTCGAGGTCGAGGTCGGGGTCGGGGTCGGGGTCGCCTTCTCCCGCACGACCTCGCTCGCCTTCTTGTCCTCCCTGAGCCCCTGGAACGACGGGTGCCGCGCCTTCCCGTCCGCCGTCCACTCCGTGAACGCGACCTCGGCGACGAGCTCCGGCCGGACCCAGTGCGCGTTCTTCCCGAGCCAGCCCGCCGGGCGCGGCGTGAACGGGCACTCGCGCGTCGCGAGCGGCTCGAGCCTGGCCCGGAGCGCGCGCGCCTGGGCGTTCGTGAACCCGGTGCCGACCTTCCCCGCGAAGCGGAGCGCGCCGCCCTCGTGCGCGCCCACGAGGAGCGCGCCGATGGCGTCGCGCGCCGCGCCCTCCGGGTCGGTGAACCCCCCGATCACGAGCTCCTGCCGGAGGATGCACTTCGTCTTCACCCAGCCGCCGCCGCGCCCGGGCCGGTAGGGCTGGTCCGCGCGCTTCGAGACGATCCCCTCGAGCCCGAGCCGGCAGGCCTCGCGGAACGCGGCCGCGCCGCTCCCCTCGACGTGCGGCGCGTGGCGGATCGGTCCGGCGCGATCGCCGAGCAGCCGCGCGAGGGCGGCCTTTCGCTCGAGGAGCGGCCGCGCCGCGAGGTCCTCGCCGTCGAGGTGCAGGAGATCGAACACGAAGTAGACGAGGGTCCCGCGCCCGCCGGCGAACGCGTTCTGGAGGGCCTGGAAGCTCGTCCGGCCGTCGGGGAGCAGCGCGGCGACCTCGCCGTCGAGCAACGCCGCGCGGACCGGGAGGCGCGCCGCGGCGGCGGCGATCTCCGGGAACTGGGCGGTCCAGTCCTTGCCGCGCCGGCTCCAGAGCGTCGCCCGGCCGCGCTCGACGGCGCACCCGATGCGGTAGCCGTCGTACTTCACCTCGTGGGCCCAGCCCGCCTCCTCGGGCGCGGCGTCCACGAGGAGCGCGAGCTGCGCGCGGTAGGGCGGGACGGTGTCGGAGCGGCGCGCCACGACGGGTAATCTGCCATTACGCGCCGGGCGCGGCCGGACCTCGCCGGGTCGTCCGGCCGGGCAGCGCACGACCGGACGAGGGCGGCGGGGGGTTCGCCGCCTCACCGCCGGCGCGGCGCGGGCGGCGTGGCGGTGCGCGGGTCCTCGGGCCAGGCGTGGCGCGGGTAACGCCGCATCAGCTCGCGGCGGATCGCCGGGTAGTGCCGGTCCCAGAAGCCGGCGAGGTCGGTCGTCACCTGGACCGCGCGCTGGTTCGGCGCGAGCAGGTGCAGGACGAGGGGCACGCGCCCGCCCGCGATCGACGGCCCCGCCGCCATCCCGAAGAAGTCCTGGAGGCGGCTCTCGACCCACGGCGGCTTGCCGGCCTCGTAGTGGATCCGGGCGGTCCGGCCGCCGGGCAGCGTGATCCGCTCGGGCGCGAGCCGCTCGAGCGCGCTGCGCGCGCGCGGGTCCTGCCGCGCGAGGAGCGCGCCCGGCAGGTCCGCCTCGCGCAGCTCGGCGAAGCTCCGGCGCCCGGCGCAGAGGTCGCGCAGCGCGAGGGCGAGGTCCGCCTCCGACGGCGCGGCGAGGCCCGCGTCGGGCGCGTGCGCCGCGGCGAACGCGATCCGCGCGACGAGCCGGTCTACGTCGCCCTCCGGCGCGAACGCGCGCGGCCCGCGGGCGCTCGCCTCCGAGAACAGGATCGCGGCGACCTTCTCCGGATCGGCGCGGGCGGCGCGCGACTCCTCGAGGACGAGGTCGCCGTACAGGAGCCGCTCGGTCGCGTCCACCCGCTCCGCCTGCGCGTTCCAGACGGCCGCCTCGTCATACCGGAGCGCGTCGGGGAAGAGGTCGAGGAGCATCTCCTGCGTGGCCGCGCTCGCGACGCGGACCCGCGCCTCCGCCGCCCGCGCGCCCGGCGGCCGCCGATCGCCGCGCCGCTCCTCCGCGTCCACCGCGACGAGGAGCTGCGCCTCTCGCACCACGCAGGCCGGATCGAGCCGCGCGCTCCCGCCGCCGACGAGGACGATCTCGTCCGACCCCGGCGCGCGGCGCCGCGCGACGCGGTCGGGGTAGGCGGCGAGCGTCGCCATGAGGAGGGCGTGCTCGGTCGGCGTCACGCCGGGGATCGCGGTCGCGGTCGGGATCGGGGTCGAGGTCGGGGTCGGGGTCGGGATCGAGGTCGAGGTCTGGGTCGAGGCCTGGGTCGAGGTCGCGGTCGGGGTCGAGGTCGAGGTCGCGGTGGGCCGCAGCCCCCTCGCCACCCCCGCGAGCTGCCGCCGCGCCCGCTCCACCGCCTGCGCCGCGCCGGGCGCGACCCCGATCCTCCGGAGCCGCTCCGGCGCGAACCGCGCGCGCGCCGCCTCCTCGAACACGTGCGCGAGCTCGAGCAGGTCGGACGGCCCGGTCGCCGGGAGCGCCCCGCCCTCGAGCGCGCGCCGATCGCGCAGATCGCGCTCGCCGAGCAGGGCCGCGACGAGCGCGCCCTCCTCGCCCGCGCCGCGCGCCGCGGCCTCGACGAGGAGCCTCCCCTGGCGCGGGTGGCCCGGCACCTTCAGGACGCGCCGGCCGATCTCCGTCGGCGCGCCCCGCGCGTCGATCGCCCCGAGCCGCACGAGCAGCGCCCGCGCCGCCTCGGCCGCCGCGGCGGGCGGCGCCTCGAACCACTCGAACCCGTCGAGCGCGCCGAGCGACGACAGGGCGAGGAGCGTCTCGGAGAGGTCCTCCCGGAGGACCTCCGGGACGTCGAACTCCGGGCGCGCGTCGTGGTCGTGGCGCGTGTAGAGCCTCAGGGCGCGCCCGGGGGCGGTCCGCCCGGCGCGTCCCGCGCGCTGCGCCGCCGACGCGCGCGAGATCCTCCGGACCTCGAGCGTCGGGAGCCCGGACCAGGGCGAGTGCGACGCCACGCGCGCGAGCCCGGAGTCCACCACCGCCGTCACGCCCTCGATGGTGACCGACGTCTCCGCCACGTTGGTCGAGAGGATCACCTTGCGCCGCGGCCCCGGCCGGACGGCGCGGTCCTGCTCGTCGGGGGGGAGGTCGCCGTGGAGCGGGACGACGTCCACCGCCGCCGCGTCGGCGAACGCCGCGAGCGCCTCGCGCGCGCGCCGGATCTCCGCCGCGCCCGGCAGGAAGACGAGCACGTCGCCCGCGGGCGCCTCGCGGACGAGGCGGCGTACGGCGCGCGCCACCTGCTCCTCGAGCCGGTCCGGGCGCGCCGCCTCCTCGGGCGAGAGGTGCTCGACCGCGACCTCGAACCGCCGCCCCTCCGAGCGGAGCGCGCGCGCGCCGAGGAAGCGCGCCACGGGGGCGGCGTCGAGCGTCGCCGACATGGCGACGAGCCGCAGGTCCGGGCGCGCCGTCCGCTGCAGCCGGCGCAGGAGCGCGAGGGCGAGGTCCCCCTGCAGGTGCCGCTCGTGGAACTCGTCCAGCACCACCGCGCCGACGCCGGGGAGGGTGGGCGCGCCGAGGAGGCGCCGCGTGAGGAGGCCCTCCGTGACGTAGCGGATCCGCGTGCGCGGCCCGGCGACCTCCTCGAACCGCACCTGCCAGCCGACCGTCTCGCCGGGCTTCTCGCCCAGCTCCTCCGCGACGCGGCGCGCGGCGAGGCGCGCCGCGAGCCGGCGCGGCTCGAGGACCACGATCTCGCCTCCCGCCGCGAGCCCCGCCTCGTGGAGCGCGCGGGGGACGCGGGTCGTCTTCCCCGCGCCCGGCGGCGCCTCGATCACCACCGAGGGCGCCTCGCGCAGGGCGGCGACGATCTCCGGGAGGAGCGGGTCGATCGGGAGATCGATCACCCCGCCGTTCTACCCTAGAACCGGCCGGCGAGCCCCGCGAGCACGGTGCCGTCGGCGAGGCGCGTCGCGAACGGCGCGGCGAGGGCCGTGCGAGGCGCCGCCTCGTCGCGATCCCAGTCGCGGGTGAAGTACGCGCCGGCCGCGAGCCCGACGGCGATGCCGGCGAGGGTCGCGGCGCCGTACATCTCCGGCGTGTCGGACTCCACGAACACCGGGACGGCGACGCCGGCGAGGGCGCCGAGGAGGCCCGCCGCGTCGATCACGAGGACGCGGCTGCGGGAGAGGTCGTGCGCCTTCGCGAGGCGCCAGCCGGCGAGGAGGCCCAGGTCCGCCCCGCCGAGGAGGATCCACCCGACGGTCGAGCCCGAGGGGTCGTCCAGGAAGGTGAGGGAGAGCGCCGCGGCGCTGAGGCCCCAGAACCCGCCGCTGCTCGTGAGGGAGACGTCGCCCTCGCTCGGCGCGCCGCCGCGCGTCGCGGCGGCCGTGATCCCGAGCGCGAGGAGGCCGGTGCCGATGGTGGCGCCGAGGCCGATCCGACCGTCCGCCTCGGCGATCGCGGCGACGGTCGCGGCGTTCACGGAGCCCCACAGCGTCGCCGCCTGGATCGCCGCTGCGCGCCCGCGGGAGATGGGGCCCGTCTTCGTGCTCCCGAGCGCCAGGGCGAGGCCGCCGGCGCCGCCGGCCAGGGTGAGCGCGAGGTACGCCTTCGGGTCGTCGATCTCCGCGACCGCGCCGAGGCCGTCCGCGACGAAGATTCCGTAGATCGTCGCGAACCAGGCGAGCTCGCCGCGCCCGCTCCGATCGATCGGCGCGGGGCCGGCCGGCTTGCCGGTCATGGGCTCGCGCAGCACGAGGCCGCGCCGGGAGAGCTCGCGGCACGTGTCGGCGAGCACGCGCGCCGCCTCCGCGAGCGCCGGCGGCGCGGCGGGATCCGCGGCGACCTCGTCGAACCCGCGCCCCGCCGCGGCGACATCCCCGGCGAGGAGCGCGGCGCGCGCGGCGTCGAAGCGGGCGCGCGCGTCGGCGGGAGGAGCGGCTGGGGTCGGGGCAGCGGTCGGGGTCGCGGTCGGGTTCGCGGTCGGGTTCGCGGTCGGGGTCGGGGTCGGGGTCGGGGTCGGGGTCGGGCTCGGGGTCGCGGTTGGGGTCGGGGTCGGGGTCGCGGTCGGGACCTCGGGGACCGCGGAGACGAGCACCGCCGTGGCCAGGGCGAACGCATGGATCATGCCAGGACCCTATCACCCCCACGCTCCGTTCGGGGGGCTCGCGTGCGGGGGCGGTCGCGGCGGCCCACGCCGCGGCATCGAGCAACCTAGCGAAATAGCTAGAAAGCTAGACAATGCCTCCGGTGCGGCGCTCCGTCGCACGCGCCGCGCCCGGCCCGCCGCCTACGATGCGTTCCTTTTCCGAGGGCGCCGCCGCGCCCTCTCGACGAGAGGACCCCCAATGCCCGTGAAGCTCGCGTCGTTGCTCGCGCTCGCCCTCGCCGCCGGCCTCGCCGGCGCGGCCGAGCCCAAGCTGAAGCCGTTCGTGCTGGCGAGCCGGGTAGCGGGCGATCCGGCGAAGGTGGCGGACGAGGTGCGGGCGAAGCTCGAGGCGGCCGGGTTCGAGGTCGCGGGACGCTACGCCCCCTACGACGGCGCGATCGTGCTCGCGGTGACGGCCCCCGACCTGAGGTCCGCCGCGGCGCAGCAGCGCTTCGGCGGCTACGCCGCCGCGCAGCGCGTCACGGTCACGAAGGTGGCGGACGAGGTCCAGGTGGCGTTCACGAGCCCGGCCTACATGGCGGCGGGTTACCGGCTGAAGGCCGATCTCGGACCGGTGGAGGCGAGCCTCGCGCAGGCGCTCGGGAGGCTCGAGGAGTACGGCCCGAAGGACGGCAAGAGCGCGAAGGACCTGCGCGGCTACCACTACATGATGTCGATGCCGTACTTCGACGATCCCTGGGAGCTCGCGAAGTACCCGACGCAGGCGGAGGCGCTCGCGGCGGTGGAGGCGGGGCTCGCGGCCGGCAAGGGCAAGACGAGGAAGGTGTACCGGGTGGACGTCTCACCGGACGAGACGGTCTTCGGTGTCGCGCTCGGCGACGGCTGCGGCGCCGACGCGAACGTGATGAAGGAGATCGACTTCAAGCCGGTCCGCTCGACCGGCCACCTCCCGTACGAGGTCCTCGTCTCGAAGGGCGAGGTCTACGCGCTGCACGCGAAGTTCCGCATCGCCCTCAACTTCACGGACCTCTCCATGATGGGCGACCACAGCTTCATGCGGATCCGCTGCGCGCCCGGCTCGATCGAGGGCGCGCTGAAGGCTGCGGTGGCGAGGTAAGCCGCCCCCCTCTCCCGGCCTCTCCCCCCGCGGAGCGGGGGGAGAGGAGGTGCGACCTCCCTACGCCGGCACCGGCGCGGGAGGCACCGGGGGCGCGGGAGCGGGCGCCGGCGTGACGACGAGGAGGAGCTTCGCGCCGCCCTCCTCGACCTCGACCCGCACCGTCCCGCCGTCGTGCAGCTCGCCGAACAGGATCTTCTCCGCGAGCGGCTTCTTGAGGTCGTTCTGGATGAGCCGCGCCATGGGGCGCGCGCCCATCTTCCGGTCGAACCCGCGCTCGGCGAGCCAGGCGCGTCCCGCCGGCGAGAGCTCGATCCGCACCTTCTTCTCGGCGAGCTGTCCCTCGAGCTCGCGCACGAACTTCTCGACGATCCTCGCGATCACCTCGGCCGGCAGCGCGTCGAACGCGACCCACGCGTCGAGGCGGTTGCGGAACTCGGGGCTGAAGGTCCGCTCGATGGCGTTCCGCGCGTTGCCGGGGTCGGAGAGGTCCTGCCCGAACCCGACGCGGCGGGCGGCGAGCTCGTGCGCGCCGGCGTTCGTCGTCATCACGAGGATGACGTGGCGGAAGTCGGCCTTCCGGCCGTTGTTGTCGGTGAGCGTCGCGTGATCCATCACCTGGAGGAGCAGGTTGAACACGTCGGGGTGCGCCTTCTCGATCTCGTCGAGGAGGAGGACCGCGTACGGCGTCTTGCGGATCGCGTCGGTGAGGAGCCCGCCCTGGTCGAAGCCGACGTAGCCGGGGGGCGCGCCGATGAGCCGCGAGACGGTGTGCTTCTCCTGGTACTCCGTCATGTCGAAGCGCAGGAACTCGACGCCGAGGATCCGGGCGAGCTGCTTCGCGAGCTCGGTCTTCCCGACGCCGGTCGGGCCCGAGAACAGGAAGTTCCCGATGGGCTTCTCCGGCGAGGCCAGGCCGGAGCGCGAGAGCTTGATCGCCGAGACGATCGCCTCGACCGCCTGGTCCTGGCCGTAGATGACCTTCTTCAGCTCGGGCTCGAGCGCGAGGAGCGCGGCCTCGTCGTCGGCGCTCACCGTCCGCTCCGGAATCTTCGCGATCTTCGCGACGACGCGCTCGACGTCGCGCGCGGTGATGCGGCGCTTGCGCCGCGCCTCCGGCCGCATCCGGTCGAGCGCGCCGGCCTCGTCGAGGACGTCGATCGCCTTGTCCGGGAGCTGGCGGTCGTTGATGTGCTTCGCCGCGAGCTCGGCCGCCGCGCGGATCGCCTTCGCCGTGAAGGTGACGCCGTGGTGGTCCTCGTAGACCTTCTTCAGCCCCTTCAGGATCTGCACGGTGTCGTCGACGGTCGGCTCGTGGATCTCGATCTTCTGGAAGCGGCGCGCGAGGGCGTGGTCGCGCTCGAACGTCGCCTTGTAGTCCTGGAACGTCGTCGAGCCGATGCAGCGCAGCTCGCCGGAGGCGAGGCCGGGCTTGAGGAGGTTCGAGGCGTCCATCGACGAGCCGGTGGTCGCGCCGGCGCCGACGATGGTGTGGATCTCGTCGATGAACAGGATCGCGTTCGGCGTCTTCTTGACGCCGGCGATGACGCCCTTGAGCCGCTGCTCGAACTCGCCGCGGAACTTCGTCCCGGCGAGGAGCGCGCCCATGTCGAGCGAGTAGATGGCGGCCTTCGCGAGGATCTCCGGGACCTTCCGCTGGTGGATCCGGAGCGCGAGCCCCTCGACGATGGCGGTCTTGCCGACGCCCGGGTCGCCCACGAGGACGGGGTTGTTCTTGCGGCGGCGGCAGAGCACCTGGATCGTCCGCTCCACCTCCGCGTCGCGCCCGACGAGCGGGTCGATGAGCCCCTGCGCGGCGCGCTCGACGAGGTTCACCGTGAAGGTCTTGAACGGGTCCTTCACCGGCCGGGGGCCGCCCTCCTCGCCCTGGTCCTCCTGCCCCTCGTCGTCGCCGCCGGGGCCCTCCTTGCCGACGCCGTGCGAGATGTACTGGAGGATGTCGAGGCGGCGGACGCCCTGCTTCTCGAGCAGGTAGACGGCGTGCGAGCCCCGCTCGCGGGTGATCGCGACGAGGACGTCGCCGGCGTTGAGCTCGGTCCGGCCCGAGCCCTGCACGTGCCAGGCGGCCCGCTGGAGCACGCGCTGGAACGCGGCCGTCTGCTCGGGGTCCTGCGCGGCGGACAGGGACTCGAGCGTCCGGTCGAGGTACTCCTCGAGCTCCCGCTCGAGGAGCTTCAGGTCCGCGCCGCACGCGAGCAGGACCTCGGAGGCGACGCGGTCCTTCGTCATCGCGTGCAGGAGGTGCTCGAGGGTGACGTACTCGTGCCGGCGGCGGCGGGCCTCCGCGACGGCCGCCTGCAGGGTCTGCTGGAGCTCCTTCGAAACCGTCACCATCCGCGACTCCGTGCTGCGTGTCTCTCGCTGCGACGCTACTCGGGCTCGACCGTCACGAGGAGCGGGTAGTCCGACTCCCGCGCGAGCTCCGTCGTCTTGTTCGCCTTCGTCTCCGCGATGTCGTAGGGATAGATACCCGCGACGCCGACGCCGCGCATGTGAACGTGCAGCATGATGCGATGCGCCGTCTCGGCGTCGTGCTTGAAGATCGTCACGAGGACCCAGTCGACGAACTCCTGGGTCGTGTAGTCGTCGTTGTGGAGGAGGACCTTGTAGAGCGGCGGCCGCTTGGTCTTCCTCTCCTGCTTCGTCTTCGGAACGGCGACGTCCGTGCCGCCGTCTGGACGGGACCGCTCGGGCATGGCCCGGACATTGTAAGCAAACCCGGGACGTCATGCGCGCCCCCCGCTCCCCCGGCGGGCCGCCGTGCGCCGCCCGGGGTCCGAGGCGCCCGCGGGCCGCGGGCTCCTCGCGCCGGGTCTGCCTCCGGTCGGCCGACGCGATCGCGCGCCCGCCGTGGGGTGACGCTCGGATCGTCCGAGCGCGCGCCACGAGCCATCCGCCGGGAAGGGCGGCCGCTCGTCGCGCGGGCGCGGGTGGCTCCCGAGCTCTCCGGCGCCGCTCGTCGAGGTAGGTCTGCGGAACCGGAGGTGCGCCTCGCCATCGCGCGCGCGCCTCCCGTCGTCGTGGGACGGCGCGGCGGGCGTTTGCCGCACCGGGCGCGGGCCCGGGCCGGTCTATCATCCCTCCGTCGATTTCACGCTGCGAGCGACCCACGCGACGACGAGGACGGACCATGACGACGAACGCGCGGCCCTCGGGGGCCGCCTCCACGACACTCCTCCTGGCGGCCGTCGCCGCCGCCGCCCTCGCGTGCTCGGGGCAGGACGGCGCGCCCGGCACGGACGGGCGCGACGTGCTCCTCGTCACGACGCCGGTGGAACCCGGCGCGGACTGCGCGAGCGGCGGCGACCGCGTGGACAGCGGGATCGACGACGACCGCGACGGCCAGCTCGGCGCCGCCGAGGTGGACTCGACCTTGTTCGTGTGCGACGGCGCCGACGGCCAGAGCGCGCTGGCGGTCGCGGAGCAGCCCGGGACGAACTGCCCGGAGGGCGGCGTCGCGCTCTCGATCGGCACCGGCGCGCCGACGTACGTGTGCCACGGCCCGACCGGCGAGACGGGACAGGACGGCCAGAGCGTCACGGCGACTCCGGAGCTCGCCGGCGAGAGCTGCACGTACGGCGGCACGCGGCTCCAGGTGGGGACCGGCGCGCCCACCTACGTCTGCGACGGCGCGCCGGGCGCGACGGGGCAGGACGGCGTCTCCGTCTCCATGACGCCGGAGGGTCCGGGCGGGAACTGCGCCCACGGCGGGCAGCGGCTCCAGGTCGGGACCGGCACGCCGAGCTACGTCTGCGACGGCGCGCCGGGCGCGGACGGTCTCTCCGTCACGATGACGCCCGAGCCCCCCGGGCTCGCCTGCGTGTTCGGCGGCGTGAAGCTGCAGGTCGGGACCGGCCCCGAGACGTACCTGTGCAGCGGCGCGCCATTCGGCGTGACCCTGCCGACCGTCGAGACGACGGGGGTCTCGGGCGTGCGCTACGCCGAGGCGGTCGTCGACGCGGCGGTGACGGACTCCGGAGGAGAGCTGGTGTTCGCGCGCGGCGTGGTGATCGCCACGCACGCGGATCCCACGCTCGACGACACGATCTGGTTCTCCGGCGGCGGCGCGGGCCCGTTCGCGACCCGCTGCTCCGACCTCGCGCCCGCGACGACCTACCACGTCCGCGCCTTCGCGACGAACGCGATGGGCACGAGCTACGGCGTCGAGCGGTCCTTCACGACGCTCGCGCTCACCGTCCCGGTCCTCACGACGCGCCCGCCCGAGAACGTCACGACCACGACCGCCATCTCGGGCGGCGACGTCACCGACGACGGCGGGACGCCGGTCCTCGCCCGCGGCGTCTGCTGGTCGCTCGCCGCGGAGCCGACGCTCGCCGACGCCTGCGCGACCGGGGGCGAGGGGGCGGGGAGCTTCCTCGCGATCGCGACCGGGCTCGCGCCGAGCACCAGCTACCACGTGCGCTCCTACGCGACGAACGCGCAGGGGACGTCGTTCGGCGACGACCTGACCTTCACCACGGCCGCGGTGCCGCTCGCGACGGTGACCACGACGGCGCCGAGCGCGATCTCGTACACGACCGCGACCGGCGGCGGCAGCGTGACCGCCGACAACGGGGCCACCGTGACGAGCCGCGGGATCTGCTGGGGCACGTCGCCCTCGCCCACGACCGCCGGCGCGAAGTACGCCGAGGCCGGCGGCCTCGGGTCCTTCAGCGCCCCGATCACCGGGCTCGCCGCCGGGACGACCTACTACGTCCGGGCGTTCGCGGTGAGCACCGCGGGAACGTCCTACGGCAACGAGGTGAGCTTCACGACGCTCGCGCCCGCGCTCCCGTCGCTCGCGACCAAGGCGGTCACCGGCGTCTCGTCCGACATCGCCGGCTCGGGCGGCAACGTCGCGTCCGACGGCGGCTCCGCGATCACGGCGAAGGGCGTGTGCTGGGGGCTCAACCCGAACCCGACCGTGGCGGACGGCAAGACGAACGACGGCACGGGGCCGGCGAGCTTCAACAGCACGATGACCGGTCTCGTGAAGCTCACGACCTACCACGTGCGCGCGTACGCGACGAACGGCGTCGGCACCGCCTACGGGAACGACGTCACCTTCACCACGACCGACCTCGTGAGCGGGCCGCCGGGCGCGCCCGTCGTCGGGACGTCCACCGCGGCGATGGCGACGAGCTCGACCGCGACGAGCGGCGGGTACGTGAGCTCGGACGGCGGCGACCCGGTCACCGCCCGCGGCGTCTGCTGGAGCACGAGCCAGAACCCGGGGCTCGGCACCGCCACCTGCTCCGCGGACGGGGCCGGCAAGGGGTTCTTCGCGAGCACCGTCACCGGGCTGGGCGGCTGCGCCGTCGTCTACTACGTGCGCGCGTACGCCACGAACTCGATCGGCACGGCGTACGGCAACCAGGTCACCGTGAGCACGGGCCTCCTGCCGGCCGTGGCGACGACGGCACCGGCGAACGTCGGGTACTACGACGCGACGTCCGGCGGGACGATCACGGACGACGGCGGCTGCCCGATCACCGCGAGGGGCGTCGTCTGGAGCTGGAGCGCGAGCCCGACGACCGGGAACTACAAGACGAACGACGGGACCGGCAGCGGCACGTACGCCTCCAGCGTGACCGGCCTCTACGCGAACCGGACGTACTACCTCCGCGCCTACGCCACCAACAGCGTCGGCACGGTCTACGGCGCGCAGGAGGTGTTCACGACGGCCGAGCCGGCCGGGCCGTATCTGGGTCGGAACTACGCCGGCGGGATCGTCTTCTACCTGGACGGTGCCGGCCACGGGCTCGTCGTCGCCACGACCGACACGGGGAACACGCCCTGGGGCTGCCGCGGGACGAGCATCCCGACCGCGGCCGCCGTCGGCAGGGGCGCCGCCAACACGGCCGCGATCATCGCGGCCTGCCCCGACCCGAACACGGCCGCCCGCGTGACCGACGACCTCGTGCTGAACGGCTACGACGACTGGTTCCTGCCGTCGGCGGACGAGCTCGCCCTCGTCTTCACGAACCTCGGCGCCCAGGGTCTCGGCGGGCTCTCGTCCTCCTGGTACTACTGGAGCTCCACGGAGCAAGACGCCGACCGCGTGCGCGTCCAGACGTTCGGATACCAGTCGTACAACCTGAAGTCCTACGGCACCCTGTTCCGCGCCGTCCGCGCCTTCTGACCGGCGCGCGGGTGTACCATGGCGCGGTCCGATGACCGCGCCGCTCGAGACCCTCGGCGCCGCCGAGGCGGTCGCCCGCCTCCGCGCGGGCACGCTCACCTCGGAGGCGCTCGTCGCGGCCTGCCTCGCGCGGATCGCGCGCGAGGACGGGCGCCTCGGCGCCGTCGAGCACCTCGACGCCGAGGGCGCGCTCGCCCAGGCCCGCCGGATCGACGCGCTCCGCGAGAAGCCACCGCTCGCCGGGCTGCCGATCGCGGTGAAGGACGTCTTCGACACGCACGACCTGCCGACCGAGCGCGGCTCGGAGGCGTTCCGCGGCCGCCGGCCGCCGCGCGACGCCGAGGCGGTGGCGCTGCTCCGCGCGGCGGGCGCGGTGATCCTCGCGAAGACGGTCACGACCGAGCTCGCGTTCTTCCGGCCGGGGAGGACGCGGAACCCGCACGACCTCGCCCGGACGCCCGGCGGATCGTCGAGCGGCTCCGCCGCCGCCGTCGCGGCGTTCCTCGCGCCCGCCGCGACCGGCACGCAGACCGCGGGCTCGGTGATCCGGCCCGCGTCCTACTGCGGCGTCGTCGGGTTCAAGCCCACGTTCGACGCGGTCCCCATGGACGGCGTCTCGCCGTTCGCGCCGTCGCTCGACACGTTCGGCCTCTTCGTCCGCGACGTCGAGGCGATCCCGCTCCTGCTCCAGGCGGTGCGCGTCCCCGCGGACGCGCCGCCGCTCGCCGGGCCGCCGCGCCTCGCGCTCTGCCGGACCGATCGCTGGCCACTGGCCGAGCCCTCCACGCGGGCGGCCGTCGAGCGGACCGCGGCCGACCTCGCCCGCGCGGGCGCCGAGCTCGAGGAGCTCGCGCTGCCGGAGCTGGACGGCCTCGCGGACGACCAGCGGACGATCATGGCCGCCGAGGCGGCCCGCACGCTCCGCGCGATCCGCGAGGCCCACGCGCCGCTCCTCTCGAAGGTGCTCCTCGACTTCCTCGCCGAGGGCGAGCGGATCCCGCCCGAGCAGGAGGCGCTCGCGCGCGACCGCGCCGAGCGGTGCCGCGCGCGGCTGCCCGAGGTGTTCGCGCGGTACGACGCGCTCCTCACCCCCGCCGCGCCGGGCGAGGCGCCCGTCGGGCTCGAGAGCACGGGCGATCCCGCCTTCGCGCGGATCTGGACGCTCCTCGGCACGCCCTGCGCGTCCCTGCCGCGCGCGCGCGGCCCCTCGGGGCTGCCCCTCGGCGTCCAGGTGGTCGGCGCGCCGGGGCGGGACGGCGCGCTCGCGGCGGTCTGCGCGTGGATCGCCGCGGCGGCGCCGCGCTGACCGCCCGCCTCAGGCCGGCATCGCCGCGCCGTCGATCCGCCACGGCCCCCGCAGCGTCGGCGCCTCGAGCGCGGCCGCGAGCCGGCGCAGGAACTCCCGGCGCGGGATCTCGTGCGCGCCCAGCGAGACGAGGTGCTCGGTCCGGACCTGGCAGTCCACGAGCCCGAAGGCCCGCGACGAGAGCCACTCGACCGCGCGCACGAACGCGACCTTGGACGCGTCCGGCCGGTCCGCGAACATCGACTCGCCGAAGAACGCCGCCCCGAGCGACACGCCGTAGAGCCCGCCCGCGAGCGCCTCGCCCTCCCAGGCCTCGAACGCGTGGGCGAAGCCGAGCCGGTGGAGCCGCACGTACGCGTCCTCCATCTCGGCGGTGATCCAGGTGCCCCGCTGGCCCGGCCGCGCGTGCTCGGCGCACCGCCGGATCACCCGCTCGAACGCGGTGTCCGCCGTGACCCGGTAGCGTCCCCGCCGCATCGTCCGCCGGAGCGAGCGCGAGACGTGGAGCCGCTCCGGCTCGAGGACGAGGCGCGGGTCCGGGGACCACCAGAGGATCGGGCTCGAGGCGTCGTACCAGGGAAAGATCCCGAGCGCGTACGCGGCGAGGAGCCGCTCGGGGCGGAGGTCGCCTCCGACGGCGAGGAGGCCGTCCGGCTCCGCCCGGGCCGGATCGGGGAAGGTGACGTCGCGGCGCAGGCGGAAGATCGGCACCTCCCCAGTGTAGGCCAGGGAGCGCCGGCGCCGCCCACCGCCGCGCGCGAGCCGGCGCGGCCCGGAGGCCGCGCCCTAGAACCGGAACGCGAACCCGAGCGTGGGCCCGGTGGTGACCAGGGGATCCCGATCGGTCCTGTTCATCCCGTCGCCGTACACGACCCGGCGGCGCCGGTCGGCCTCCCTCGCCTCGTAGGCTGCGTGGGCGACGCCGACCGCGGCCCCGGCGAGCACGCCGATGCCCGCGCCCACCATGAGGTCGCGGTCCCAGTCGTCGAACTCGTCCACCAGCGTCACGCCGAACCCGACGAGGAGGCCGACGAGCCCGCCCCACGCGGCGTCCGTCGCGACGATCGCGAACGGGCTCGGGCGGTACCGCTCCTCGACCACCACCGTGTCCTGGCGGTAAGCGCCGGGCGGCGGGTTGACGACCGTCGTGGAGGACGGCGGAGGCGGGGGGGTGGTCGAGGGCTGCTGCGACGGCGGCGGGTTCACCACCACCTGCTGCGAGGACGCTCCCGGCGAGCCTGGCTGGGCGGCGGAGGACTGTCCCTGCGACCCGGCGGTGGAGCCCGAAGGCGCCGGCGGCTGGGCGGGCGCCGGCTGGGCCTGCTGCCCCTGCGGCTGCTGCTGCGGCGGAGCCGACTGCGGCTGTTGCTGCTGCGCGAAGCCCTGCGCAGCGGCGGCGACCGCCGCGGCGGCGACGAAGCTCTTGAGCATGCCATCCCTCCTCGGGCGCGGACGCGCGCCCGCCCCCAAAGATGGCGGCCACCCCGGGGAGGGGCAAACCCGCTCCCCGCGGCGGGCTACTCGTGCAGCGCGATGAACCGCTGGAGGGCGCGGCGGACGTCCGCCTGCACGGTCTTCGGGACCTCGGGGAGCGGCGCGCCCCGACACAGGGCGAGGGTGCGCTGGAGCGAGTCGCAGCGCGACTGGCAGGCGGGGCAGCGGGCGAGGTGCTTCTCCATGTCGGCGCACACCGACGCGCTGATCTCGCCCTCGAGGTGGCGCGAGAAGAGATCGACGATGTCCGGGCAGGTCGCCCCGGGCGCCGCCGCCGCGGCGGCCGGAGAGGCGGCGGCCGGCGACGGCGCGGGCGCGCCGAGGAGCGGCGCGATCGCCTCGCGCACCGCGACCCTGGCGCGGTGCAGCCGGCTCTTCACCGCCTCGACGGTGAGCCCCATGACCTCGGCGACCTCGGGCGCGGTGAGCCCCTCCACGTCCCGGAGCACGAGCACCTCGCGGTACATCGGGTCGAGCTCCCCGATCGCGCGCTCCAGCGCGGCCTCCACCTGGCGCCCGGCGAGCTCGTCCTCGGGGCCGCGGGAGGGATCCGTCACCTGGCGCGCCTCGAGCCCCGGCTCGCGGGCGTCGAGCGATTCCTCCTGCTCGGGCGCGAACTTGGAGCGCCGGCGCTTCTTGATGCAGAAGCTGCGGGCGATCGTGTAGAGCCACGTCGACACGGACGACGCACCCCGGAAGTCCTTCACGGTGCGAGCGGCCGCGAGCAGCGTCTCCTGGAGGACGTCCTTGGCGTCCTCGGGGTCGCGGCACATCTTCAGGCCGAACCGGTACACCCTCCGTTGATGGCGCCCGATCAGATCCTCGAGGGCGCGCCGGTCGCCGGTGCGAGCGCGGTCGAGCAGCGTGGCGTCGGAGGCTTCCATGAGGGCCCCTGCTTTAATCCAGACGAGGGGGGTGCACAAGAGCGGCGCCTCCTGCCGCTCGCCGCGCGGCGGCGCGCGGGCGGGCGCCTCGCCCCTTCCGAGACCTATCGCCGAGCCGGTGTCTCGAACAACTTACGCCCCTAGCGCAGGCTCCGGACCCGAAGAGTGGATCAGGCCGTGCCTTCCGGAGGCGCGACACCGATGAGCGCACTCTTCACGCCCAGGGCGAACGGGATCTTCAAGGCGGTGCTGGTGATCCTCGTGGCGGGCGCCGGCGGCACCGTCGCGGCGCTGATGGGCTACGCGCGCGTGCCGTACGGCACCGGGCAGCAGGAGCAGATCCAGCAGCCCGTCGTCTTCGACCACCGGCATCACGTGCAGGACGACCTCATCGACTGCCGGTACTGCCACACCACCGTCGAGCGCGCGCCGAGCGCGGGGATCCCCTCGACCGAGCTGTGCCTCAACTGCCACTCGCAGGTGTGGAACAAGAGTCCGCTCCTCGACCTCGTCCGCGCGAGCTGGTTCTCGGGGCAGCCGATCCCCTGGGTCCGCGTCCACCGGCTGCCGGCGTTCGTCTACTTCAACCACTCCGCCCACGTGAACAAGGGCGTGGGCTGCGTGGAGTGCCACGGCCGGGTGGACCGCATGGCGGCGATCGAGCAGGTCGCGCCGCTCAACATGGGCTGGTGCCTCGACTGCCACCGCGATCCCTACCCGCGGCTGCGGCCGCTCGAGGAGATCACGAGCATGACGTGGATGCCGGAGGGCGACCGCGCGCAGCTCGGGCGCGAGCTCGCGAGGAAGTACGACGTGAAACCGCGCACGAGCTGCTACACATGCCATCGCTAGGGCTCCCCATCTACGGCCAGCAGAGCGGGCTCGACGCGCGCCGCTGGCGCACGCTCGAGGAGCACGACGCGGGCGCCCCGCCCGCCTCGCGCGAGTTCCAGCCCGGCGCGGACCTCGCGCCCGAGGGGCTCGGCCGCCGCTCCTTCCTCCAGCTCCTCGGCGCGTCCGCCGCCCTCGGCGGCCTCGCGGCGTGCCAGGTGCCGCGCGAGAAGCTCGTGCCGTACGTGCGCCCGGCGGCGGGCGTCGTCCCGAGCGTCCCGGGCGCCTACGCGACGGCGGCGAGCGACCGCGGCTACGCCGTCGGGCTCGTGGTCACCTCGTGGGAGGGGCGCCCGACCAAGATCGAGGGGAACCGCGATCACCCCGCGAGCCTCGGGGGCACCGACGCGATCCGGCAGGCGCTCGTCCTCGACCTCTACGACCCGGCGCGCCTCGCCGGCTTCCGCCACGACCGCCGCGACCTGTCCTGGGGCGCCGCGCTCGCGGAGCTCGGCGCGCTCGCGCGCGCGCACGAGAAGGACCAGGGCGCGCGCCTCCGCTTCCTCGTCGAGCCGACCTCGTCGCCCACGCTCGCGGACCTGCGCGCGCGCATCCTGCGGCGCTTCCCGCGCGCCCGCTTCGACGCCTGGAGCGCCTTCGGCGAGGGCCAGGCGCGCGAGGGGGCGCGCGTCGCGTTCGGGCGGCCGCTCGACGCGGTCCACGCGGTCGGCGCCGCCGACGTGATCCTGTCGCTCGAGTCGGACTTCCTCGCCCACGACGGCGACCCGCTCCGCCACGGGCGCGAGTTCGCGGCGCGGCGCGAGCCCGCCAACCTGAACCGGCTCTACGTCGCCGAGGCGGGCTTCACGGTCACCGGCGGCGCCGCGGACCACCGCCTGCGGATGCGCTCCGCCGACGTGCTCGGCTTCGCCCGCGCGGTCGCGGCGGAGCTGGCGGGCCGCCACGGCCTCGGCGCGCTCGCGCCGCTCGGCGCGCCGGCCGCGGGGCCGCACGCGAAGGCGGCGGCCGCGGTCGCCGCCGATCTCGCGCGGGCGCGCGGCAGGTCGCTCGTCCTCGCCGGCGCGGCGCAGCCCGCCGCGGTCCACGCCCTCGCCGCCGCGATGAACGACGCGCTGGGGAACGGCGGCAAGACCGTGACCTACCGCGAGAGCGTCGTCTTCGACGGCGCCGGCGGCGGGGTGCGCTCGCGCCTCGGCGCGCTCGCGACCGAGCTGCGCGACGGCGCGGTGGACACGCTCGTCGTCACGGCGTGGAACCCGCTCCACACCGCGCCGGCCGAGCTCGGGCTGCGCGAGAGCTTCCCCGAGGTGCGCAGCTCGATCGTCCTCGCCTACCGCGAGGACGAGACCGTCCGGGCGGCGAGGTTCCGGCTCGCGCAGGCCCACTTCCTCGAGGCGTGGGGCGACCTCCGCGCCCGGGACGGCACCGCGACCATCGTCCAGCCGCTCGTGGCGCCCCTCGTCGAGTGCACGACCGAGGTGGATCTCCTCGCCGCCTTCGCCGGGGTGGGCCAGCTCGGCGCGTACCGGATCGTGAGGGACGGCTGGCGCGCCCGCGCCGGGTTCGGGCCGCCGCCGCCGCCCGCCGCCGGCCGCGAGGCCGCGGCGAGCCCGGCCGACACGAACCGGGGGGTGCCCCGGGATCCGTTCGAGCTCCGCTGGGAGGAGTGGCTCTCGGCGGGCCTCGTGCGCGAGGGCGCGCCCGCGCCGGCCACCGTCGCGCTCGACGCCGAGCGCGTCGCGCGGGCGATCGCGGCGGTCCCGGCCCCCGCGGCCGGGCTCGAGGCGCGGGTCGTCCCCGACGCGCGGCTCCTCGACGGGCGCCACTCCGAGAACGCCTGGCTCCGCGAGTTCCCGGACCCGGTGACGAAGCTCACCTGGGAGAACGCGGCGCTCCTCTCGCCCGCGACCGCGCGGCGGCTCGGGATCGCCTCGGGCGACGAGGTCGAGCTCGCCCGCGGCGGCCGCAAGGTCGTCGGGCCCGCCCTCGTCGTGCCGGGCCACGCCGACGACTCCGTGACGCTCCCGGCCGGCTACGGCCAGCGCGTGCAGGGGGCGGTCGGCCGCGTCGCCGGCTTCGACGCGTACCCGCTCCGCCCCGCCGACGACCCGCCCTTCGCGGCCGGGCTCGAGGCGCGCCCCACGGGCCGGCGCGTGCTCCTCGCCATCACGCAGGGTCACTTCACGATGGAGGGGCGCGCGATCGCCCTCGCCGAGGACGCCTCGAGGCTCGGGGAGGCGGCGCACCGGCTCGACGAGCTCCGCGGGGCGCAGCCGACGATCCACGCGCCCGCCGACTACTCGAAGGAGGAGTACCGCTGGGGCATGGCGATCGACCTGTCGCGCTGCATCGGGTGCGGCGCGTGCACGGTGGCCTGCCAGGCCGAGAACAACATCCCGGTCGTCGGCAAGGACCAGGTGCTCCGCAGCCGCGAGATGCACTGGCTCCGGGTGGACCGGTACTACGAGGGGAGCCCCGAGGATCCGCGGTCCGTCTCGCAGCCGCTCGCGTGCGTCCACTGCGAGGCGGCGCCCTGCGAGTACGTCTGCCCCGTGAACGCGACCGTCCACTCGGACGAGGGCCTCAACGAGATGGTCTACAACCGCTGCGTGGGGACCCGGTACTGCTCGAACAACTGCCCGTACAAGGTCCGCCGCTTCAACTACCTCGACTACCGCGGGACCGTCGCGCCGAGCCTCAAGATCCTGCAGAACCCCGACGTCACCGTGCGGGCGCGCGGCGTGATGGAGAAGTGCACCTACTGCACGCAGCGGATCGAGCGGGCGCGCATCTCGGCGCGCAACGTCGGCCGCAAGATCGGGCCCGACGAGGCGGTGCCCGCCTGCGCCCAGGCCTGCCCCGCCGAGGCGATCGTCTTCGGCAACCTCAACGACCCCGCGTCGCGCGTGTCCCGCCTCCACGGCGACGCCCGCCGCTACGACCTCCTCCACGAGCTCGGCACCCGGCCGCGCACCGCCTACCTCGTGAAGGTCCGGAACCCGAACCCCGAGCTCGCATGAGCACCGCGCAGAAGACCCTCGAGGAAGTGCACGAGCTGGAGGGCCCGCCGGTCCTCGTCGGCCGCCCCGGCGACAGGGCCCTCACCGAGAGCCTGCTCGAGCCGGTGCTCGGCAGGACGCGGAGGGGCTGGCTCCTGCTCCTGCTGGCGCTCGGCGGCGGCGTCACCTTCTGGCTCATCTCGCTCGGCGCGACGTTCGCGATCGGCATCGGGGCGTGGGGGAACAACATCCCGGTCGCCTGGGCCTACGACATCACGAACTTCGTGTGGTGGATCGGCATCGGCCACGCCGGGACGCTCATCAGCGCGATCCTCCTCCTCTTCCAGCAGAAGTGGCGGACGTCCATCAACCGCTTCGCCGAGGCGATGACGCTCTTCGCGGTGGCGATGGCGGGCCTCTACCCGATCATCCACCTCGGCCGCCCCTGGCTCTTCTGGTGGCTCATCCCGTACCCGTCGACGCTGCAGGTCTGGCCGAACTTCAAGAGCGCGCTCCCCTGGGACGTGTTCGCGATCTCGACCTACGCGACGGTCTCCTTCCTGTTCTGGTACCTCGGGCTCATCCCCGACCTCGCGACGGCCCGCGACGCGGCGCGGGACCGCGCCCGCCGGGTCGTCTACGGGATCATGGCGTTCGGCTGGCGCGGCTCGGCGCGGCACTGGCAGCACTACCGGATCGGCTACCTGCTCCTCGCCGGGCTCTCGACGCCGCTCGTCGTCTCCGTCCACACCATCGTGTCCTTCGACTTCGCCATCTCGCAGCTGCCGGGCTGGCACACCACCATCTTCCCGCCCTACTTCGTCGCCGGCGCCATCTTCAGCGGCTTCGCGATGGTGATGACGCTCATGATCCCCGCGCGGCGGCTGCTCGGGTACCGTCAGGTCGTCACGGAGCGTCACCTCGAGAACATGGCGAAGGTGATGCTCGCGACCGGGCTCATGGTCTCCTACGGCTACGTGATGGAGCACTTCATCGCGTGGTACTCGGGGAACGCGTTCGAGCAGTTCGCGTTCCTGAACCGCTGGGAGGGGCGCTACCGGGCGATCTGGCTCGCCCAGCTCTTCTGCAACGTGGTGGCGCCGCAGGTCTTCTGGTTCCGCTGGGCGCGCCGGAGCGAGGTCGTCCTCTTCGTCGTCTCGATCCTGATCAACGTCGGGATGTGGGCGGAGCGCTTCGTCATCATCGCGGTCTCCCTCACGCGCGACTTCGTCCCCTCGTCCTGGGCGAACTACGCGCCGACCTGGGTGGACTGGGGGCTGCTCTTCGGCTCGATCTCGATGTTCGGGACGCTGTTCCTGCTCTTCCTCCGGTTCCTCCCCGCCATCCCGATCTTCGAGGTGAAGGAGCTCCGCCGCGAGCTCGAGCACGGCGGCCCCGGCGTCCACGACGCCGGCCCGGGCCACGCGGTCGAGGAGGTGCGGTCATGAGGGCCTGGGTGCTCGGCGAGTTCGAGCGCGAGGCGGCGCTGCTCGCCGCCGCGCGGACCCTCCGGGCGCGCCGCGCCCACGCGCCGGAGCGCGGCTCCGCCGCGGACATGAAGCTCGACCTCCACTCGCCGTACCCGCTCCACGGCGCGGACGAGGCCCTCGGGCTCCGGCGCTCGACGGTGCCGCTCGTCGCGCTCGGGGCGGGGGTCACGGGCGCGCTCGGCGGATACCTCCTCCAGTGGTGGACGGCGGGGGTGGACTGGCCGCTCAACGTCGGGAACCGCCCGCCGCACAGCGCGCCCGCGTTCATCCCCGTGACCTTCGAGCTCGGCGTGCTCTTCGCCTCGCTCGCGATCTTCCTCGGGCTCCTCTTCGCCTACTTCCGCTTCCCGCGCGTGCACCACCCGGTCTTCGAGGTCGAGGCGTTCCGCTCGGCGAGCATCGACGGGCTCTGGCTCTCCGCCGAGGTGGACGGCGCGCAGGCGGAGGCGATCGCCTCCGACCTGCGGGCGCTCGGGGCGCGCCAGGTCTCGATCGTGGGGGAGGCGCTGCGATGAGGCGCAGGCTCCTGCTCCTCGCGCTCCTCGCCGCGGCCGGCTGCCCGCGGCTCGACCCGATGAACACCGGCGAGAACAGGCGGCGGGCGTACCAGGCGAGCGAGGCGTTCGCGGACGGGCTCGCGATGCGGCACCCGCCCGCGGGCACGGTCCCGTACCGGTCCGCGATCGACCCGGTGCTCGCGACGGGGCTCGGCGCCGACGGCCGCCCGATCGCGGCGTCGCCCGTGACGGCCACGGCCGCGACGCTCGCCCGCGGCCGCGCGCGGTTCGAGATCGTCTGCGCGACCTGTCACGGCGTGCTCGGCGACGGCGAGAGCCAGGTGGCGCTCAACATGGCGCTCCGCAAGCCGCCCTCGCTGCACGCCTTCCGCGACGTCCCGGACGGACACCTCTACCGCGTGGTGTCGAACGGCTTCGGCCTCATGCCCTCCTACGCGAACGAGCTCGGCGTGGAGGACCGCTGGGCGGTGGTCGCCTACGTGCGGGCCCTCCAGCTGTCGCAGCACGCCACGCTCGACCAGCTCCCCCCGGAGGCGCGGCAGCGCCTCGAGAAGGAGGCGCGATGACCCACTCCCCCTGGCAGGGCGGCCGGCGCCTCGCCGCGCTCGCGGGCGGGATCGGCGCGGCGGGGCTCGCGCTCACGCTGGTGGGCGCGCTCGTCTGGGACCCGCGGCGCGCGCTGTTCGCGTACCTCGTGGGGTTCGTCTACTGGCTCGGCATCGCGCTCGGCGCGCTCATCCTGCTCGGCGCGCTCCACGCCGCGAGCGCCCGCTGGTCGGTGGTGCTGCGCCGCTTCGTCGAGACCGTGCCGCAGGTCGTGCCGGTCTTCGTGCTGCTCTTCGTCCCCGTCGCGCTCGGGATGCGCCACCTGTACCCGTGGTACGACCCCCACGCGCTCCAGGGCGAGCTCGCCCACGCCGTCCACTCCAAGACCGCCTGGCTGAACGGCACCGGGTTCGTGGTGCGCGCGGCGGGGTACTTCGCCGTCTGGATCGCGGTGGCGTTCCTCCTCCGCGGCTGGTCCGTCCGCCAGGACGCGGCGGGCGACCCGGCGCTCACGATCCGGCAGCGCCGGCTCGGGGCGGGCGCGCTGCCGTTCCTCGCCCTCACCATGACCTTCGCGGCGTTCGACTGGATGATGTCGCTCGACCCGCGCTTCTACTCGACCATCTTCGGCGTCTACTGGTTCGCGGGCAGCTTCCTCTCGGCGTTCGCGGTGATCGTCGTCGCGGGCGCCGCGACGCGCGCGGACCCCACCGGCTTCGGGCACCTCATGAACGCCGACCACTTCCACGCGCTCGGGAAGTTCCTCCTCGCGTTCGTGGCGTTCTGGGCCTACGTCGCGTTCTCGCAGTTCATGCTCATCTGGATCGCGAACATCCCGGAGGAGGTGCCCTGGTACATCCTCCGCATCGACGGCGGCTGGCGCTGGGTCGGCGCGTTCCTCGCGGTGTTCCACTTCCTCGTGCCGTTCTTCGTCCTCCTGAACCGCGCCGTGACGCGGAGCCCGCGGCGGCTCGCCGTCGCCGCCGGCTGGATCCTCCTCGTCCACTGGATCGACCTCTACTGGCTCGTGATGCCCCACCTCCACCCCGACGGGCCGCGGCCGTCGCTCCTCGACCTCACGGCGTTCGTGGGCGTCGGCGGCGTCGCCGTCGCCTGGACCGTCCTCCGCATGCGCGGCGTCGCGGCCGTCCCGGTGCGCGACCCGTACCTGGAGGACTCGCTGAGGTACCAGCCGCAATGACCGATCCCCACGTCACGCAGGGTCACGCCCATGGCGGCGTCCGGTCCGAGGAGGACCGGATCTCGACGTCCCGGATCGTCGCGGTCGGCGTCGGCTCGCTCGTCGTCTTCTTCCTCGCCGGCCTCGCCGCGTCGGTCTACCTCGCGGTCCGGCAGGGCGAGCACGGCCCCGTCCCGATCCCGCCCGAGGTCGGCCGGTCGAAGATCGGCATGGTCGAGCAGCAGCAGTTCGACCTCTCGGTGCGCGGCGAGCGCGACCGCGCCGCGCGGCTCGAGCGGCTCCGCTCGTACGGCTGGGTGGACCGCCCCGCGGGAGTCGTCCACGTGCCGATCGACCTCGCCATGGAGCTCGTGACGAAGGGCGTCCGCGCGGCGCCCGGGCCCGCCGTCGAGGAGCGGCCCGTGCCCGGAGGGCAGCCCTGATGCGCCGCGCCCGGCTCGCCGCGCTCGCCGCCGCGCTCGCCGCCGCCGCGCCCGCGGCCGCGCGCGCCCAGTTCTGGACGCGGCCGGGCGGCGAGGCGCCGCCCGACGTCCCCCCCGCGGCGCTGCAGGACGTCCGGATCGACGAGCGGCTCGGGAACCGGATCCCGCTCGACCTCGAGCTCGTGGACGGGAGCGGCGCGCCGTTCGCGCTCCGGAGCGCGTTCGACGGCCGCAGGCCCGTGGTCCTCGCGCTCGTCTACTACGACTGCCCGATGCTCTGCGGCCTCATCCTCTCCGGGATGGCGAAGGCGATGCGCGAGAACGGCCTCGTGCTCGGGAAGGACTTCGAGGCGGTGACGGTCTCGTTCGACCCGGAGGAGAAGCCGGCGCAGGGGGCGGAGCGGCGCCGCGGCTACCTCCAGTCGATGGGGGTCCCCGACGCGAGCCGCGTCTGGCCGTTCCTCGTCGGGACCGCCGAGGCGTCGCGCGCGCTCGCCGACGCGGTGGGGTTCCACTACGCGAAGGACGCCGCGACCGGCGAGTGGGCGCACCTCGCCGCCATCTTCGTGCTCGCGCCCGACGGGACCGTGAGCCGCTACCTCTACGGCATCGAGTACCCGCCGAAGGACCTCCGCCTCGCGCTCGTCGAGGCGGCGGACGGGAAGGTCGGGACGAGCTTCGACCGCTTCCTCCTCACCTGCTACCGCTACGACGCCGCCACGCGGAGGTACGAGCCGTACGCGCTCGGGATCGTCCGCGCGGGCGGCGCGCTGGTGCTCGCCGCCCTCGTCGCGCTCATCGGCGGGCTCGTCTGGCGGGAGCGCCGGGCCAAGGCGAGGCAAGCCGCATGAACGACCTCCTGCGCCGGATCCTCTTCCTCCCCCCGCAGGCGTCGGAGTACGCGCGCCAGGTGGACGCGCTCCACTACTTCGTCATCCTCACGACGATGGTGGGCGCGGCCGGCGTGTTCGCCGCGGCGCTCTACTTCTTCGTGAGGTACCGCCGGCGCTCCGACTCCGACGTCACGCCGCACGTCGCGCCCCGGTTCGTGCACGAGCTCCTGTTCGTGGGCGGCCCGCTCGCCCTCTTCGTCCTGTGGTTCGCCATCGGCTACCCGCAGTACGTGCGGCTCTCGCTCCCGCCGAAGGACGCGATGGACGTGTACGTCCAGGGCAAGCAGTGGATGTGGAAGTTCGCCTACCCGGGCGGCCCGAACGCGATCGACACCCTGCGCGTCCCGGCCGGGCGGCCGGTGCGGCTCCTCATCACCTCGCGCGACGTGATCCACTCCTTCTTCGTGCCCGCGCTGCGCGTGAAGCAGGACGCGCTCCCCGGCCGCTACACGCAGACCTGGTTCACCGCGGACCGGCCCGGGCGGTACGAGATCTTCTGCACCGAGTACTGCGGCCTGTCGCACTCGTCGATGCTCGGCCAGCTCGTGGTGATGCCGCCCGCGGAGTTCGACCAGTGGATCGCGGAGCAGCGGCGCGGGCTGGAGGTCGCGCAGGACTCGACGCCCCGCCCCGGCGAGCGGGTGCTGCCCGCCTCGAGCCTCGTCGACGAGGGGCGGCGCGTCGCCGCCGAGCAGGGCTGCCTCAAGTGCCACTCCGTCGACGGGACGCGCCACGTCGGCCCGACCTGGTCGGACCTCTACGGCCGCGACGAGCGGCTCGCGACCGGGAAGACGGTGCAGGCCGACGAGGCGTACCTCACGAAGTCCATGATGGATCCGGCCGCCGACGTCGTCGCCGGGTACCAGAACGTGATGCCGACGTACCAGGGCCGGCTCTCGCCGCCCGAGGCCGCCGCCATCGTCGAGTTCATCAAGTCGCTCCGGACGTCGGCGCTCGGCGCCGGTCCCTCGGAACCCCCCGCCTATGAATCCGTCCCCGCACGCAAGTGAGCTCGCCGAGGGGTACGCCCCCCGGAACTACCTGAACTCCCCCGCGACGGGGCTCGCCTCGTGGCTCGACACCCGCGATCACAAGCGGATCGGGGTGATGTTCCTGGTCGCGACCACGATCGCGCTCATGCTGGGCGGGATCTTCGCGCTGATCATCCGGGTGGAGCTGCTCACGCCCGGGCCCACCGTCGTGGACGCGATGACGTACAACCGGCTCTTCACGCTCCACGGCGTGGTCATGATCTTCCTCTTCATGATCCCCGCCATCCCGAGCGGCTTCGGGAACTTCCTCCTGCCGCTCATGCTCGGGGCGAAGGACGTCGCGTTCCCGCGGCTGAACCTGCTCTCGTTCTACCTGTACCTCGCCGGCGCCGCGGTCGCGCTCTACGGGATGGTCCACGGCGGCGCCGACACCGGCTGGACCTTCTACACGCCGTACTCGACCACCACCGTCACGAAGGTCGTGCCGATCCTCCTCGGCGCGTTCATCCTCGGGTTCTCGTCGATCCTCACCGGCCTCAACTTCATCGTGACGACGCACACGATGCGCGCGCCCGGGCTCACCTGGGGCCGGCTCCCGCTCTTCGTCTGGTCGATCTACGCGACGTCGGTGATCCAGATCCTCGCCACCCCCGTGCTCGGCATGACGCTCCTCCTCGTCGCGGTGGAGCGCGCGTTCGGCTGGGGGATCTTCGATCCCGCGCGCGGCGGCGACCCGGTGCTGTTCCAGCACTTCTTCTGGTTCTACTCGCACCCGGCCGTCTACATCATGGTGCTGCCGGCGATGGCGGTGATCTCGGAGGTGGTCTGCGCCTTCTCGCGCAAGAACATCTTCGGCTACAAGGCGGTCGCCTACTCCTCGCTCGGCATCGCCTTCGTCGGCTTCTTCACCTGGGGTCACCACCTCTTCACGTCGGGCCAGTCGCCGCTGACGGGCGGCGTCTTCGGGATCCTCTCGATGTTCGTGGGCATCTTCACGGCCATCAAGGTCTTCAACTGGACGGCGACGCTCTACCGCGGCTCGATCTCGTTCCGGACGCCCTTCGCCTACTTCGTCGGGTTCCTGTTCTTCCTCGTCTTCGGCGGCATGACCGGCATCGCGCTCGCGACGATGTCGCTCGACGTGCACTGGCACGACACCTACTTCGTCGTCGCGCACTTCCACTTCATCATGGTGGGCGCGACGATGATGGCCTTCCTCGCCGCGCTCCACTACTGGCTGCCGAAGATCTCCGGGCGGATGTACCCCGAGGGCTGGGGCCTCGTGGCGGCGGTGATGGTCGTGCTCGGCTTCAACTTCACGTTCATCCCGCAGTTCCTGCTCGGGAACGAGGGGATGCCCCGCCGCTACTACGCCTACCCGGAGCGCTTCTGGCCCCTCAACGTGGCGTCCACCGCCGGCGCGTCGGTGCTCGCGATCGGCCTCTTCATCGTGCTCGTGTACGTCCTCGTCGCGCTGAAGTGGGGGCCGATCGCGGGGCCGAACCCGTGGCGCTCGCGCGGCTTCGAGTGGGACACGCCGTCGCCGCCGCCGCCCGAGAACTACGAGACGACGCCGGTCTACACGCACGGCCCGCACGAGTACGACGAGCACGCCCCCGGCGTCCCCGCGGGCGTCCCGCCGTCCCCGGAGCCCAGGCATGTCTGACGCGACGACCCCGACCGCCGCGAGCTTCCTCGCGCACCACTTCGAGAGCCTCGAGAAGCAGACGCACGCCGCGCGGCTCGGCATGTGGCTGTTCCTCGCGACGGAGGTGCTGCTCTTCACGGCGCTCTTCGCCGGCTACGCGGTCTACCGGTACCTCTACGCGCAGGACTTCGCCGCGGCGAGCCGCGGGCTGGCGACCTGGATCGGCCTCGTGAACACCATCGTGCTCGTCTCCAGCTCGTTCACGGTGGCGCTCGGGCTCCACCACGCGACGCGCGGGGACGGGAAGGGGACGCGGACGTTCTTCCTGCTCTCGTTCCTGATGGGGCTCGTCTTCCTCGGGTTCAAGTACGTCGAGTACTCGCACCACTTCCACGCCGGCGAGCTGCCGGGGCGGTACTACGCGGGCGAGCTCCTGGGCCCCGGCGCCCCCATGTTCTACGCGCTGTACTTCCTCATCACCGGGCTGCACGGGGTCCACGTGGTCGTCGGGATGACGGTCCTCGCCGTGATCGGCTGGCGGGCGGGGCGCGGCGCGTACGCGCGCGCGTACCACGTCCCGGTCGAGCTCGCCGGGCTGTACTGGCACCTCGTCGACCTCATCTGGATCTTCGTCTTCCCCCTCATCTACCTCATCTAGGAGCCGAGCCATGGCGGACCCCGGCGCCGTCGCCCGCAACGAGCACGAGCACGTCGAGCACGGCTCGCACGTGGGGCGCTACGCGATCGTGTGGATCGCGCTCCTCGCGCTCACGATCCTCACCTACGCGCTGTCGCGCCTGCACATCCCGGGCGGCTGGGGGGTGGTCGTCGCGCTCTCGATCGCGACGGCGAAGGGGGCGCTCGTGGCGCTCTTCTTCATGCACCTGTGGGACCAGCGCGGCGCGAACCGGCTCGTGTTCGTCACCTCGCTCGTGTTCGTGGCGCTCCTCATCGGGCTCACGCTCTCCGACAACGCGACCAGGTTCCGGCTCGCGAACCCGCCCGGGAGCGAGGGCGCCCTGCCGCTCGGGCCGACCGACTACCCGGGCCCGCCGCCGGCGCCGCCCGCCCAGCGCGGAGTCGGCTACTAGGCGTCGCCGAGGACGCGCGCGTAGACCTCCGCGTCGCGCGGCGAGAAGCAGCAGAAGACCACGCGCTCCACCGGGCTCCCGCCCTCGAGGGCACGCCGCACCTCGCCCACCGCGATCCGGGTGGCCCGCTCGAGCGGGAAGCCGTAGGCGCCCGTGGAGATCGCCGGGAACGCCACCGAGCGCAGCCCCGCCTCCGCCGCGAGCCGCAGCGCGCTCCGGTAGCATCGCGCGAGCGCCTCGTCCTCCCCCGCCGCGCCGCCCCGCCACACCGGCCCGACCGCGTGGAGCACGTGGCGGGCGGGCAGGCGGTGCCCGCCCGTCCGCTTCACCTCGCCCGTCGCCGCGCCGCCGAGCGTCCGGCACTCCTCGAGCAGGCCCGGCCCCGCCGCCCGGTGGATCGCGCCGTCCACGCCGCCGCCGCCGAGCAGGGAGGCGTTCGCCGCGTTCACGATCGCGTCCACCTCGAGCCGCGTGATGTCGCCGGTGACGACCTCCACCCGCTCGCGCCAGGTCCGGTCCATGCCCGTCTCGTACGCCGGCCGGCGCGGCGGGGCAACGCCGGTCGTGGACTCCACGGCTGCGACTATCCTCGCGACGCATCCGGTTCGCAGCGGCGAACCGCGCAGACCCGTCGGAGCAGCGCACGCCGACCGAACGCCGCAGCGGCCGCAAAACGCCTGGCGCGACGAGGTGTTGGCGGATAGGGATGGCGCCGGCGCGGGTCGCGGCGCCGCGGATCGCGCAATTCGTGCACGCCGCGATGCGCTGGGGCCGGGTATGCCCCTTGCTATCTCACCTGCAACCCGAGATGAAGCGCGACCGCATCCTCATCGTGGACCCGAACCCGCTCGACGGCGCCGCCCTCCGGGCGGCGCTGTGCGAGAGCGGCTTCGACGCCGTCGAGTCCACCACGGTCGACGCCGCCCTCGCGCTCGTGCCGAGCTTCCAGCCGGCCGCGGCCCTCGTGGACGCGGCGCTCCCGGACGTCGAGCCCGCCGCGTTCGTCGCCCGGCTCCGGGCGCTCCGGTCCGACGCGGCGGTGGTCGTCGCCACCGCCCTCGAGCGCCTGGACGCGGCGGTGGGCGCGCTCCGCGCCGGGGCCGAGACGTACGTGGTGCGCCCCCTCGACCCGGGGCAGGTGCTCGTCGTGCTCGAGAAGGCGCTCGAGAAGCGCCGGCTCCGGACCGACAGCGCCGCGCTGCGGGACGCGATCCGCCGGCGGCTCCAGATCGTGGGGGCCGCCCCCGAGCTCCAGGCGGTGGTCGAGGTCGTGAAGCGCGTCTCCCCGACCAAGGCCACCGTCCTCGTCCAGGGCGAGGCCGGCACGGGGAAGGCGCACGTCGCGCAGGCGTTGCACGAGGCGTCGCCGCGCCGGGACCGCCCCTTCGCGCGCGTGAACTGCGCCGCGCTGTCGGAGGCGCTCGTCGAGTCCGAGCTGTTCGGCCACGAGCGGGGCGCCTTCGCCGACGCCGACGAGCGGCGCATCGGCAAGTTCGAGCTCGCCGACGGCGGGACGCTCCACCTGCACGAGGTCTGGCGGCTGCCGGCCGCCGTCCAGGTGAAGCTGCTGCGCGTCCTGCAGTCGGGCGACTTCGAGCGCCTCGGCGGCCGCGAGACCGTCCACGTGGACGTCCGGGTCGTCGCCTCCTCGCAGCGCGATCTCGCCGAGGAGGTGCGCGCCGGCCGCTTCCGCGACGACCTCTACTACCGGCTCAACGTCGTCTCCGTGTCGCTCCCGGCGCTCCGCCAGCGCAAGGGCGACATCCCCGCCCTCGTGAACCACTTCATCGAGGTCCACGCGGCCGCGCACGGCAAGGAGATCTCCGGCGTCACCCCGGGCACGCTCTCCGCGCTCTTCGCGTACGACTGGCCGGGGAACGTCCGGGAGCTGTCGAACGTCGTCGAGCGGGCGGTGGCGTCGTGCCGCGGCCGGGAGATCACCGCCGAGGACCTGAGCCCGGTGCTCCACGGCGGCCGCCCCGAGGAGAGCACCGCCTCCGCGCTCATCCCGGGCGCGACGCTCTTCGAGATCGAGCGCGAGGCCATCCTGCGCACGCTCGACCAGTGCGGCGGCTCGACCGCCCGCGCGGCCGAGGTGCTCGGGGTCTCCATCCGGAAGATCCAGTACCGCCTGAAGGAGTACCGGTCCGGCGTCCCCAGCCGCCGCGCGCGGGCGGGGTTCCCCGAGGTCCAGAAGTAGCCGGTCGCCCCGGGGCTCGGGCCGCGCGCTCCCGCCCGCGGCCCCCCCCGACGCTGCGCTACTGCGTGTACACGTGGGCGCTCTCCTCCGCGGTGGGGAGGAGGTGCATGCCGAGGTACGTGAACATCACCACGGCGAACCCGACGATGAGGAGCCAGGCGCCCTTCTCGCCGCGCCAGCCGCGCACGCGCCGCAGGTGCAGGTAGCCGCCGTAGACGAGCCACGTCACGAGCGACCAGTTCTCCTTCGGGTCCCACACCCAGAAGTCGCCCCACGCGCTCTTCGCCCACACCGAGCCGACGAGCAGCCCGATGGTGAGGAGCACGAACCCGAAGCGGACGAGGTCGTAGGACATCTTCTCGATGTCGAGCTTCTCGCCCGTCATGATCGTGCCGGCCTTCATCGTGAGGAGCCGGCCGACGACGGGGACGCGCGGCGCGAGGAGCTGGATCACGGCGAGCGCGAACGCGATGGCGACCGCCGCGTAGCCCACGAAGTAGACCATCACGTGCGGCACGAACCACGGCGACTGGAGCGCCGGCGGCAGCTTCACGATCTCGGCGTCCCACCGCACGACGGCGTAGAGGAGGCAGCCGAGGGCGAGCAGCGTCGCGGGGACGCCGAAGGCGCGCGTCCGGTAGATGAGCTCGAAGAACACGTAGACGACCGCGATGCAGAGCGCGAAGAAGACGAGCGACTCGAAGAGCGACTTGAGCGGCGCGCGGCCCGCCTCGTGCCAGCGGACGATGAACAGGCCGAGGTTCAGGACGAGCGCGGCCAGCATGAGCGCGGTCCCGGCCCGGGCGACGAGCTGCCTCGTGGACTTCCACGCGGCGGCGTAGAGCGCCATCGCGGCGGCGTAGAGGGCGCCGGTCGCGGCGAAGAGGGGGTACTCGACGGCGATGTACTGGAGCTGTCCGACCATGGCCTGTGCTCTCCTCGCTACGCGGCGGCGGGGGTGGGGGCGGCGGGGGCGGCGGCCTTCCGCTTCAGCCGCGGCTCCACGTAGAACATCCAGGCCACGCCCAGGCAGATCAGGAAGAAGCCCAGGAACACCCAGGAGACGCCCGGGTCGTACACGGCCTCGAGGCCGGAGTAGGTCGGGTCCTCGGGGTTGTAGTTCACCTGGTACAGGGTCCAGCCGCCGTAGGTCATCGGCTCGTTGACCGAGATGACGCCCTTCTGCTCCGACGCGGCCGCGGTCGCGGTGACCCACGAGATGTACGCGCGCTTCTCGTCCGCGCGCCGCTCGTAGACGAGCACGCGCGACGGGGAGAGGAAGAACGGGCTCGCGCGCTCGGCGCTCAGGAGCTGCACCTTCGGGATCCCGCCCTGGTGCACCTCCGCCAGGACCGCGTGGGCCGCGGGGTCGATGGACCGGAGCTGGAAGGAGTCGCCGTTGGGGAGGCGGTGCTTGTCGGCGTCCGGGTCGAAGCTCGCCTTCAGGTTCCAGCGGCTGCGGACGCGGCCGTCCTCGTCCCGGAACGGCACCTGCTCGTAGTAGCCGACGCGGTATTCGGTCTCGTAGGACTCCGCCTTGAACCGGTCGAGGCGCAGGTCGAAGCCGAGCTGCGCGTACTCGCCGGTCGGCGCGCCGCCGCGCGTGACCCGCACGTACTTCGCGGTCTCGCCGCCGGCGTGGAGGTCGATGCGGCCGCGGATCGCGAGCGTCGCCGAGGCGGCGGCGCCGGCGAGCGACGTCATGAGCCCCACGTGGCAGATGAAGAAGCCGGACTTCCGCCACGAGAGCGGCCAGCGCAGCGACGCCGAGCCGATCACGGAGGCGCCGAAGAGCGCCATGACGAGCGCGAACGGCAGCCCGTGGAACACGTCGTCGAGCCGGAGGCCGACGATGAAGCGGCCGACGAGCCCGTAGCGGTCGATGTAGAACGCCGCCGGCTTCATCTGGAGGACCAGCGTCCCGAGCATCGCGAACGTGGCGAGCACGAACAGCAGCGTCGCGATGAAGCGGAAGCCGGCGAGCGTCTCGCGGAGCCGGCCGGGGACGACGAACCAGAGCGCGATCACGACGGCGCCCGCGAGCGCCGCGCCGGCGACGAGCGTGACGCCGCCCGGCGGCACCCAGACCTGCAGGACGAGGCCGAGGAGCAGGGCCGCGACGATGAGCAGCGAGGTGAGCCGCACCTCGCGCTCGGCGACGGACAGGGCGGGGGTGGGCGGCGCCGCGGCGGTGGTCGCGGCGGGAGCGGACGACGGGACGTTCACGAGAGGACCTCCGTGCGGGACGGGCGTTGAGCAAGGGTTGTGCCCCGGGCGCTCCGAACAACCTCGCGTGATCTGGGACAATCCGGCTCTCCGGGAGGCAGCGCCGCCGCAGGAATGGCGGAATTGCTCTGGATCAGCGCAAACGCTGCGCACCTGTGGGCCTTCCGCCTGGCCGCCTCGATCCAACCCAGCAACCTCACGGGGCGTTCCCGGCGGAGCTGCGGAAAGATCGATGACACCCGGGCCGGGGGAGGAGAGGGGCGCTCTCCGGCTGCCGCGCGTTCGCCCGGGCCGCGCGGGCGCGGCGCCTCGGCGGCGGGAGCCGCGGCGGCGGGCGCTACCGCGGCGCGATCTCGCCGTCGTCGGACGGCGCCGCGCCGAGCTGCGCGAACGTGCACTGCTCGGGCGCCTTGTCCGGCCGGAAGCGCAGGAGCCGCACCCCGTGGCGGAACCGGCCGCCGCTCGCGTGCTTCCAGCCCACCTCGACGACGAGGACGGGGCGCACGGCGGTCCATTCCGTGGACCGCCCCCGCGCCCACCGCGACGGTCCCCCCGGCGCCTCGCCGGTGAAGCCGAACCCGTCCGCGCGCCCGCCCTGCGGGTCGCCGCCGTGCGCCTCGCCGCCCCGCGCGCCTCCGCGGGGCGCGCCTCCGGCCGCGAGCGGCTCGACGAGCGCGGTGAGCCGCGCGCGCTCCTCGCGGCCGAAGCTCGACGCGTGCCCGGCGTAGTGCAGCCGCCCGTCGTCGCCGTACAGGCCGAGGAGGAGCGACGCGACGTCGCGGCCGTCCTTCCCGCGCCGGAAGCCGGCGACGACGCAATCGGCGGTCCGCTCCCGCTTCACCTTCACCATCGCCGTCCGGTCGCCGGACGCGTACGGGACGCCGAGCCGCTTCGCGACGACGCCGTCCGTCCCGGCGCGCCCCGCGAGCCAGGCCTCCGCGGCGGCGCGGTCGCGCGTCACCGGAGAGAGGACGAACTCCGCGCCGGGGCGCGGCCCGTCCGCCTCGAGCGCCGCGCGACGGGCCTCGAGCGGCTCCGACACGAGCGCGCGCCCGCGCGCGTCGACGAGCAGGTCGAACAGGACGAGCCGCGCCGGCGTCTCGGCGGCGAGCTTGCGGATCCGGCTCTCGGCGGGGTGGATGCGCTGGAGCATGGCCTCGAACGAGACGCCGCCGCCGGCCGGGATGACGAGCTCGCCGTCGAGGACGAGCCGCGGCGCGGGCAGGGCCGCCACCGCGGCGACGATCTCGGGGAAGTACCTGCCGAGCGGCTGGCCCGCCTTCGACTGGAGCACGACGGTGCCGCCGTCCTTGAAGGCGAGGCAGCGGAAGCCGTCCCACTTCGGCTCGTACCACCACGACGCGCCGGCGGGGAGCGCGTCGTCGAGCCGGGCCTCCATCGGCGGGTAGGGCGGCGTGATCGGCAGGTCGAGGGGTGGCCAGGCCACGGCGGTTCTCGAGGAGGAGGGTTAGGGGCGGCCGCGGGTGGCCGCAACGCGCTCGCGCGCGCGTGCCCGAAATACGGGCAGATGCGCCAAAACCAAGCAGTCCCGCAGGCTTGACTGTTCGCCATCCGTTCGTGGAAACTGACCCGCCCTGCCTTAGAAGAGATCCCCTCCGCGGGGGGTGCCGGGGGAGGTCTCCCGGCGGCGGGGAGAGCGCGTCCGAAGGCGAAGGTGAGATGAGCGAGACCGGCTATCCGAAGAGGCAGGGGCTGTACGACCCCGCGAACGAGCACGACGCCTGCGGGTTCGGGTTCGTCGCCGACGTCAAGGGGCGCCCCTCGCACGAGATCGTGCAGAAGGCGCTCACGGTCCTCGTGAACCTCGAGCACCGCGGCGCCGTCGGCGCCGAGAAGAACACCGGCGACGGCGCCGGCATCCTCCTGCAGAAGCCGCACGCCTTCCTCGAGGGCGAGGCCGCGAAGCTCGGGATCACGCTGCCGAGGCCGACCCACTACGCGGCGGGCATGGTCTTCCTGCCGCCGCACGACGCCGGGCGCGCCGCCTGCGTCGAGATCTTCGAGCAGACCGTCCGCGACGAGGGGCAGACCGTCCTCGGCTGGCGCGACGTCCCGACCGACAACGCCACGCTCGGTCCCACGGCGCGGTCGTCGCAGCCGGTCATCCGGCAGATCCTGATCGGGCGCGGCACGAACTGCCCCGACTCGATGAGCTTCGAGCGCAAGCTCTACGTGATCCGCCGGCTCGTCGAGAAGAAGATCTCGCGGTCGGCGATCCCCGGGCGGACGCACTTCTACGTCCCGTCGCTCTCCTACAAGACCATCGTCTACAAGGGGATGCTGAACGCGCCCCAGCTGCGCGAGTTCTACCGGGACCTCCACGAGCCCGCGCTCGTCTCCGCGATCGGGATGGTCCACTCGCGGTTCTCGACGAACACGTTCCCCTCCTGGTCGCGCGCCCACCCGTACCGCTACATCTCGCACAACGGCGAGATCAACACGCTCCGCGGCAACATCAACTGGATGCACGCGCGCCAGTCGATGATGAGGTCCTCGCTGTTCGGCGACGACCTGAAGAAGATCCTGACGGTCGTCGACACCGAGGGCTCCGACTCGGCGATGTTCGACAACGTCCTCGAGCTCCTCACGCTCGCCGGGCGCGAGCTGCCGCACGCGATGATGATGATGGTGCCGGAGCCGTGGACCCGGCACGAGTCGATGAGCGCGGCGAAGAAGGCGTTCTACGAGTTCCACTCCTGCCTCATGGAGCCGTGGGACGGCCCCGCCTCGATCGCGTTCACCGACGGCGTCCGGGTCGGCGCGCTGCTCGACCGGAACGGGCTGCGCCCCTCGCGCTACTACGTCACGCGGGACGACCTCGTCGTGATGGCGTCCGAGGTCGGCGTCCTCGACGTCCCGCCCGACCGGATCGTGAAGAAGGGGCGGCTCCAGCCCGGCCGGATCTTCTACGTGGACACGTCGGAGGGCCGCATCGTCTCCGACGACGACCTCAAGGAGCGGATCGCGAAGCAGCACCCGTACCGCGAGTGGCTCGAGCGCTACGCCGTCCACATGCGCCACCTCGGCAAGCCGGTGAAGGTGCACCTGCCCGACCACGAGACCGTGCTCCGGCGCCAGGAGGTGTTCGGGTACACCGCCGAGGACGTGAAGATGCTCATCACGCCCATGGCGACGGACGGCACGGAGCCCATCGGGTCGATGGGCACCGACACGCCGCTCGCCGTCCTCTCGGACAAGCCGCAGCCGCTCTTCAGCTACTTCAAGCAGCTCTTCGCGCAGGTGACGAACCCGCCGGTCGACGCCATCCGCGAGGAGATCATCATGGCGGTGGAGACCGCGGTGGGGCCGGAGGGGAACCTCCTCGAGCCCGCGCCGGAGTCGTGCCGCCAGCTCGCGCTGCCGACGCCGGTCGTCCGCAACGAGGAGCTCGAGAAGTTCCGCGGCCTCGACGGCGGGCACGCCTCCCGGGGCCTCAAGGCGATCACGCTGCCGATCCTGTTCCGCGCGCGGAACGGCGGGGCGGGGCTCCGCAAGGCGCTCGAGGACCTCCGCTTCAAGGCGTCGGAGTGCATCGCCGAGGGCTACAACATCCTCATCCTCTCCGACCGCGGGCACGACGCCGAGGACGCGCCGATCCCGTCGCTCCTCGCCACCGCCGCGGTGCACCACCACCTCATCCGCGAGGGGACGCGGACGCGCATCGGGATGATCCTGGAGACGGGCGAGCCGCGCGAGGTGCACCACTTCGCGCTGCTCGTCGGCTACGGCGCCTCGGCGATCAACCCGTACCTCGCCTTCGAGACCATCCACGACCAGGTGAAGCTCGGGCTCATCCCGGGCCCCGCCGAGGAGGCCGAGAAGAAGTACGTGAAGGCGGTGAACAAGGGGATCGTGAAGGTGATCTCGAAGATGGGGATCTCCACGATCCAGAGCTACCACGGCGCCCAGGTGTTCGAGGCCGTGGGGCTCAACCAGGACTTCATCGACGAGTACTTCACCTGGACCGCGACCCGCGTCGGCGGCGTCGGCATCGACGTCGTCGCGAAGGAGGCGCGGCTGCGCAACGAGCGCGGGTTCCCGCCCAAGCGGCCCGTCTACCACACGAGCCTCCCCGCGGGCGGCCAGTACAAGTGGCGCGCCGGCGGCGAGCACCACCTCTTCGACCCGGAGACGATCCACAAGCTCCAGTACGCCTGCCGCACCGGGAGCTACGCGCTCTTCAAGGAGTACTCGGCGCTCGTGGACGACCAGGCGCGGACGCTCAACACGCTGCGCGGCCTCATGGACCTCAGGCCCTCGGCGAAGCCGGTGCCCCTCGACGAGGTGGAGCCGGTCGAGTCGATCGTCCGCCGCTTCAAGACGGGGGCGATGAGCTACGGGTCCATCTCGAAGGAGGCGCACGAGGCGCTCGCCGTCGCGATGAACCGGATCGGCGGCAAGTCCAACACGGGCGAGGGCGGCGAGGACCCCGCGCGCTACGTGAAGGAGCCGAACGGCGACTCGAAGAACTCGGCCATCAAGCAGGTCGCCTCCGGCCGCTTCGGCGTGACGAGCGAGTACCTCGTCAACGCGCGCGAGCTGCAGATCAAGATGGCGCAGGGCGCGAAGCCCGGCGAGGGCGGCCAGCTGCCCGGGTCGAAGGTGTACCCGTGGATCGCCCGGACGCGCCACGCCACGCCAGGCGTGGGCCTCATCTCCCCGCCGCCGCACCACGACATCTACTCGATCGAGGACCTCGCCCAGCTCATCCACGACCTGAAGAACGCGAACCACCGCGCGCGCGTCAGCGTGAAGCTCGTCGCGGAGGTCGGCGTCGGGACGATCGCCGCGGGCGTCGCGAAGGCCCACGCCGACGTGGTGCTCATCTCCGGCTACGACGGCGGCACCGGCGCCTCGCCGCTCACCTCCATCAAGCACGCGGGCATCCCCTGGGAGCTCGGCCTCGCCGAGACGCACCAGGTGCTCCTCATGAACGACCTCCGCTCGCGGATCGCGGTGGAGGTGGACGGCCAGCTCAAGACCGGGCGCGACGTCGTCGTCGGCGCGCTGCTCGGCGCCGAGGAGTTCGGCTTCGCGACGGCGCCGCTCGTCGTGCTCGGCTGCATCATGATGCGCGCCTGCCACCTCAACACCTGCCCGGTGGGCGTCGCCACGCAGGACCCGAAGCTCCGGGCCAAGTTCACCGGCGATCCCGCGCACGTGGTGACCTTCATGAGGTTCGTCGCGCAGGAGGTGCGCGAGCTCATGGCGGAGCTGGGCTTCCGCACCGTCGACGAGATGGTCGGGCGCTCGGAGCGGATCGAGATGCGCCGCGCGGTCGAGCACTGGAAGGCGCGGAACCTCGACTTCACCCGGATCCTCCACAAGCCGACGGTGCCGCGCCACTACGGCCGCACCTGCCAGATCCCGCAGGACCACGGCATCGAGCACACCCTCGACGCGACGACGCTCCTCGACCTCGCCAAGCCGGCCATCGAGGAGTGCAGGCCGGTGACGGCGACGCTGCCGATCCGGAACACGAACCGGGTCGTCGGGACGATGACCGGCTCCGAGATCACCCGCCGCTACGGGTCGGTGGGCCTCCCCGAGGACACGATCAAGCTTCACTTCAAGGGCTCGGCGGGCCAGTCGTTCGGCGCGTTCATCCCGAAGGGGCTCACCCTCATCCTCGAGGGCGACTCGAACGACTACATCGGCAAGGGGCTGTCGGGCGGCAAGATCGTGGTGTTCCCGCCGCGCGAGTCGACCTTCGTGCCCGAGGAGAACGTCATCATCGGCAACGTGGCGCTCTACGGCGCGACGGCCGGCGAGGCGTACGTCCGCGGCGTCGCGGGCGAGCGGTTCTGCGTGCGGAACTCCGGCGTCCACGCGGTGGTGGAGGGCGTCGGCGATCACGGCTGCGAGTACATGACCGGCGGGCGGGTGGTGGTGCTCGGCCCGACGGGCCGGAACTTCGCGGCGGGCATGTCGGGCGGGGTCGCGTACGTGCTCGACCAGGACGGCCACTTCGTCACCCGCTGCAACAAGGAGATGGTCGCGCTCTCGCTCCTCGAGGACCCGGCGGAGATCGCGCTCGTGCGCGGCATGGTCGAGCGGCACGCGCAGTGGACCCAGAGCGCCCACGCGAAGCGGATCCTGGAGCGCTGGAGCGACCACGCCGGCAAGTTCGTGCGCGTGCTGCCGAACGACTACCGGCGCGTGGTCGAGGCGCAGGCGAGGATGCGCGAGAAGGGGCTCCCGCCGGAGGAGGCGGAGATGGCGGCCTTCGAGCAGAACGCGCGCGACGAGGCGCGGGTGGGTGGGAACTAGACGCCATGGGCAAGCCGACCGGGTTCATGGAGTACGGCCGCGAGCCGAGCCACCAGCGGCCCCCCGCCGAGCGGGTGAAGGACTGGAGCGAGTCCCACCCGCCCTACTCCGAGGACACGCTCCGCAAGCAGGGCGCGCGCTGCATGGACTGCGGCGTCCCGTTCTGCCACACGGGGAAGCTCATCGCCGGGATGGCCTCGGGCTGCCCGGTGAACAACCTCATCCCCGAGTGGAACGACCTCGTGTACGGGGGCCAGTGGCGCGAGGCGTACATCCGGCTCGCGAAGACCAACAACTTCCCCGAGTTCACCGGCCGCGTCTGCCCCGCGCCGTGCGAGGGGAGCTGCACGCTCGGCATCAACGAGCCGCCCGTGACGATCAAGCTCATCGAGTGCGAGATCGTCGATCGCGCGTTCCGCGAGGGGTGGGTCGTGCCCCAGCCGCCGCCGGTGCGGACCGGCAAGAAGGTCGCCGTGGTGGGCTCGGGCCCCGCCGGGCTCGCCGCCGCGCAGCAGCTCAACAAGGCCGGGCACACCGTGACGGTGTTCGAGCGCGCCGACCGCATCGGCGGGCTCCTCATGTACGGCATCCCCAACATGAAGCTCGACAAGGAGGTGGTCGAGCGGCGCGTCCGGCAGATGAAGGACGAGGGCGTCCGCTTCGTCACCGAGACCGAGATCGGCAAGCACATCCCCGCCGACCGGCTCGTGAAGGAGTACGACGCGGTCGTGCTCTGCGGCGGCGCCACGCAGGCGCGCGACCTGCCCGTCCCCGGACGCGAGCTGGGCGGGATCCACCTCGCGATGGAGTTCCTCCACGCGAACACGAAGTCCCTCCTCGACTCGAAGCACGCCGACGGCAAGTTCATCTCCGCGAAGGGGCGGGACGTCGTCGTCATCGGCGGCGGCGACACCGGCACGGACTGCGTCGGCACGTCGATCCGCCACGGCGCCCGCAGCGTGACCCAGCTCGAGATCCTCCCCCGCCCGCCCGACGAGCGCGCCGCCGACAACCCCTGGCCGCAGTGGCCGAAGACGCTCAAGACCGACTACGGCCAGGAGGAGGCGAAGGCGCTCTGGGGTGCCGATCCCCGCACCTTCGCGATCCTCACGAAGCGCTTCGTCGACGACGGCGAGGGCCGCGTGAAGGCGCTCGAGACCGTGCAGGTGGAGTGGAAGAAGGGCGCGGACGGACGCTTCGGCCCGCAGGAGGTGCCCGGCACCGCCCGCACGATCCCCGCGGACCTCGTCTTGCTCGCGCTCGGCTTCACCGGCCCCGAGAAGCCCGTCGTGACCCAGCTCGGCGTGAAGCTCGACGAGCGCGGCAATGTCTGGACGGACGAGACGAAGATGACGAGCGTCCCCGGCGTCTTCGCGGCGGGGGACATGGCGCGCGGGCAGTCGCTCGTGGTGTGGGCGATCCGCGAGGGGCGGCTTGCGGCGCAGAGCGTGGACCGGTTCCTGTCGTACGGGGAGACGGTGCTGGCGCGGTGAGCGCGCGGCGCCGCGCGAGCGAAAGCTCGAATGCGCTGAGACCATCACGCGGTCGTGCGGATCGGGCGCGCGACCGTGGCGCGGCTAACGGACGTAGGTCGTGACGCCGAAGTCCGCCTCGCCGCCGTACACGTTGTTCAGGCCGCCTGCGTAGTCGTTCGTCCCCACGATCCAGTTGAGATCCGAGGCCGCCGTCAGCCGGATCGTGTACGTCCATCCCGCCGTCAACGGGACCCCCGGGAGCGCCGCCTCCCAGCGATCGGCGCCCAGGTCGACGAGCGACGTCGTGGCCGCCAGCGCTCCGCCCGAGATCCCCTCTCCCTCGTACAGCGTGAGCGCCACGTCCGGGGGGAGGAACGCCCAGACCCGGACCGCGGTGAGGAACCCGCTCCTGCCCGCGGTGAACGACTGCCAGCAATCGGTCCAGCCCGATGCGTACCCTCCGTACTCGAGCGCGGTGTCCTGGTCGACGATCGCCGGCCCGGGAGTGTCGTGCCCGCACGCGGAGAGCGAGAGCGTGAGGCACGCTGCAAGCGAAAGCGCCCGCCGGGACATCGTTCCACCCCCTCGTCGGATCCGGACCGGGAGCCTACGCGTCCGCGACGGGCCGGTCCAGCGGAAGAAGGGGCATTGGAGTCGTGATCGCGAGGGCATGGGGCGGGACCTCGCGTCCGAGGAGATCTCGCACGGTCCTGACAATGAGCGCGCAATCTGGTGAATGCATCGCTCAATACGCTCAATGACCACTTCGGCCGATTCGAGTTGGCCGCGGCGGCGCGGTCGGCCTAAGCTGCCCGCATCATGCGCCGGAGCTTCCATCCCAGGACCATCGTGCTGCACTCCCCGGAGGCGCGGGATTTCGTGCGCATCGCCGCCATCGGGACCGACGCGGGCTACCCGAGCCTGCAGGTGCGCGTCGAGGGCATGGCGAAGGGCTTCTCGGGCGGGGGCGAGACCTGGCTCGACGGCTTCGCGCTGAAGGAGTTCACGATCGCGCTTCGCGCGTTCGAGCGGGGCCGCCAGGGGAGCCTCGCGCTCGAGTCCATGAGCCCCGGCGAGTTCCGGCTCGCGCTCCGGTCGCTCGACCACGCGGGCCACCTGCTCGTGGAGTTCGCGATCTCGAGGAACGCGCTCGTCGGCGACAGGCCCGAGGCCGTCCCGATCCGCGTCTCGGGCGCGTTCGAGCTGGATCCCGGGACGCTCGGCGAGGTCCTGTCCGGGTTCGAGCAGCTCGCGAAGGCGGTCGCGTCCTAGTGCCCTACCCCCCGAACGTCTCGCGGAAGAATTTCCGCGCCTCGTCCCAGGACTTCTGGTCCGCCTCGCGGTCGTACGCGAGCGCGTCCATCCCCGCCTTGCCGGCGTCCGGGTTCGTGAAGGCGTGCTTCGCCTCGGGGTAGACCACGACGCGCGCGTCCACGCCCGCCGACTTCATCTCGTCCTCGAACGCCTTCACCTGCTCGGCCGGGATCATCGGGTCCTTCCCGCCGGTCTGGACGAGGATCCGCGGCTTCACCTTGCCGGCCTCCGCCGGCGCGCCCCTCGGCGCGAGCGAGGCGTGGAAGGTCGCCACGGCGTCGAGGTCCTTGCCTGCCCGCGCCATGCCGAGCGCGACGCCGCCCCCGAAGCAGTACCCCATGACGCCGATCCGCGCCGGATCGACCTGCGGCTGCTTCCTCAGGATCTCCATCGCGGCGTCGAACCGCGCGGTCGTGACCGCGGGATCCTTCGTCGCCTCCTGGACGAACGCCTTCGCGTCCTCGGGGTGCGTGGTCACCTTGCCCTTGCCGAACATGTCGAGGGCGAACCCGACGTAGCCCGCCTCCGCGGCGCGCCTCGCCTGCGCGCGCGCGTGCTCGTTGTGCCCCCACCATTCGTGGACGACGAGGACACCGGGGCGCTTCCCCTTCGCGGCGTCGTCCCAGGCGAGGAAGCCCTGGAGCTTCGTCCCGCCGGCCTCGTACTCGATCTGCTTCGTCTTCACCTTCGCCGCCGCCGGGGTGGCGAGCGCCGCGGCGGCGAGCGCCGCGATGAGCGTGCGTGTCATGCGTCCTCCGTGCCGTGCACCTCCTGCTCGCCGCGCCGCGCGCGCGCAATCCTCGCTGCGGGCCCCGGGAGGGGTCGCGTGGAGGGGCTATCACCGGGTCGCCGCGCCGCGCCGGCCCGCTGGCGCCGGCGGGGCTCGCGCTCCCGCGGGGGCCCTCACCGGCCCCGCCGCGCCTGGGCGCGCGGCCGGTCCTCGCCGAACGTGTCGCACGCGGCGAGGGACGGGTGCTCGTACCCCCGCCGGAACCACGTCGAGCGCTGCTCGGCGGTGCCGTGGGTGAAGCTCTCGGGGCGGACGCGACCGGCGGTCGCGCGCTGGACGCGGTCGTCGCCGACGGCGGCCGCGGCGCGGAGCCCCTCCTCGATGTCGCCGGGGTCGAGCCGCCCGCGCTCGCCGACGCTCCGGGCCCACGCGCCGGAGAGGCAGTCCGCCTGAAGCTCCATCCGGACGGAGAGCGCGTTCCGCACCGCGGGATCGCGCTCCTGCGCCGCGCGCACGCGCTCCGCGATCCCGAGGACGTGCTGGACGTGGTGCGCGACCTCGTGCGCCATGACGTAGGCCTGCGCGAGGTCGCCGGTCGCGCCGAACCGGCGGGCCAGCTCGCGGTAGAAGCCGAGGTCGATGTAGACCTTCTCGTCGAGCGGGCAGTAGAACGGGCCCATCGCCGCGAACGCGTCGCCGCACCCGGAGCCCGTTCCGTCCCAGAAGAGCACGAGCGTGGACGGGCGGTACCGGTCCGGAAGCGCCCGTGACCAGAGCTCCTGCGCGTCGTTGAACGAGGCGACCGCGACCTCCTCGAGCTCCGCCTCGCCCGCCTTGCGCCGCTCGACCTGCTGCGGGTCGGCAGGGCCGGCGGGCGCGTCCGCCGACGAGAGCAGGTCGGTGCCGAAGAGCGCGCTCAGCACGGCGAGCACCAGCGTCCCGCCCAGCCCGAGCCGCAGCCCCATGCCCCCGAGGCCACGACGGTCCTCCACGTTGGAGCGGTCACCGCTTCCGAGCCGCATGCCATCCCCCCGCGAAGACTCCCCGCGCCGTGAAGATGGCGACGGTCCCGTGCGGACGCGGGCATGCCACGCTCGCCCGCTCGTGCCACGAGGGGGCGTGCACCTGCCGCCCGGAGCGAAGACGGACCCGCGACTCGCGCCTGGTGCGTGCTTCGCCCTACGGCGTGATCACCTGCCGTCGCCCGTCGCCGTTCGACAGCTTCAGCGACGTCACGGCGCCCTCCGCCCCGATCTGCACGTGCGTGTCGTCCCGGGCGCCCACGAGCCCGAGGCCGGCCCCGCGCTCCGACGCGGCGAGCTTCACCTCCGGGCGGCCGTTCGGGTCGATGAGGCGCAGGATCGACGTGTCCGGGTAGGGCTGCCGTCGGGCGCCCGGCCCGCGGGATGGACCACGATGCTCGCGCGCACCCTCCCGCGCTCGTCCACGATCTCGAGCGCGCGGCCGCGCAGCACCGTCTCGCCGCCGCGCGCCCCGGACGGCGAGACGCGCGCGAGCAGGAACACCAGCAGGGCGAGGTTCACGACGGTGAGCCCCGCGAGGACGCGCTGCGGCTTCATGGTCCTTCCTCCTCGGCCCCGGTGTAACCGCCGGACGCCGCGATGACCGACCCCCCGCGGGCCGTCCGGGCGTCCCGACGGTCCCTGCGGCGCCCGCGCGCCTCGACTACTCGGAGATCCAGCCGCCGCGCGCCGGCGGCCCTCACGAGGAGCCCGAGATGGACGAGGACCTGGAAGGACTGCCCGCGGAACGGCTGATCGACGAGGTGAAGCGGCTTCGCGCCGCGATCCGCGCTCACCGCGACAGCAGCGGACACGGGCTCTGCTGGCACCAGCCCGCGCTCTGGAGCCTGCTTCCGGACGCGCCGGAGCGGCGCGTCGCCGTCCCGGCCTGGCCCCAGTTCCTGAGGGGCTGCATCCGGTACCGCGAGTCGCTCGACGAGCAGCTCCCGGACGCGCCCCGGACGACGGGCGAATTCGAGGGCTAGCCGCCCGAGAACCGCGCCGCGAGCAGCTCCGCCGCCGCACGCGCCGCGTCGGTCCGCGGGACGAACTCGAGGCCCACGCGGCGGCCGGTGACGTGGCGCACGACGGCCTCGAACGCGGGCGACTCGTCGAGGTCCGTCAGGATCAGCCGGACGGGGTCGCCGACGTTCGGCTGGAAGTCCGTGTCGACGCCGGCGCCGTGCGCGGACACGTCGCGGACCTGGCAAGGGCGCGACACGCCGCGCGACCAGAGCGCCGCGCGCGACGAGACGGCGATCCGATCGAGCTCGCGCTTCCGCCGGACCACCCAGCGGCGCTCGTCGAGGAGCATCGCCTCGGCGGCCGGGGTCAGCAGCGTCCGGAGCTGGTGCTCGATCCGCTCGCGCTCGTGCTCGAGCCGCTCGATCTCGTCCAGCGTCGTCTCGTGGGTCGCGTCCATGCGGAGCGCGAGGTGCACGCGACCGGCCGGGGCAACCCCGCGACGCGGCTCGGGGCGGTGGCGGGTGCCGCCGGCCCCGGGAGACGCCGTGACCCTCCGTCCGTGTCACGGCGGCGGTTCGCCGCGGGTGCAGCCGGGGCGGCTCCGTCCCGCGTTCGAGGGGAGGAGAGCGCCGTCCGAGGGTCCCGCCCGGCCGCGCGCGCCGCGGCGAGCGGGGCGACTCGCCGAGCACGATTCCGGGTGCGGCGCGGCGCCGGCGCGGCTACGGATGCCTGGCGATGCGCCGCGGAGTCCTCGTCGCGGGTGGCGTCCTCCTCGCCCTCCTGGTCGCGCTCGGCGCGGCCGCGGCGTGGCTCCGCACGCGCGAGCCGATGGAGAGCCTGCCGCGGGACGATCCCTCCGCGGTCGTGGTCGCCGAGGAGCGGACCGAGGCGTGGCGCGGCCGCACGCTGGTCCACGTCGCGCTGCAAGGGCGGGCCGTGGGGCGCGTCCGCTTCGTCGTGAGCCTCCCCGACCCGCTCCCGCCCGGCCGCCTCCCGCTCGTCGTGATCCTCGGCGGGCTGCGCGGCGGCTCCCGCAGCGTCCGGGACATCGCGCAGATCGTCGGCGATCCCGGGCCGAACGCGTTCGTCGGCTACGACTGGCCGCTCCCGACGCGCGAGCCGGGCGTCGGCGAGATCGTGCGGCGGCTGCCGGAGTTCCGGCGCAGCGTGCTCTCGGTCCCGGGCCAGGTGGACGCGATCCTGGCGTGGGCGGCGCGGAGGCCGTGGGCCGACCCGGCCCGGGTGAGCGTGCTCGGGTTCTCGCTCGGCGCGTTCGTCGCCCCCGCGGCGCAGCGGATCGCCGAGGAGCGCGGCGCCGCGATCCGCTGGACGGCGATCGCGTACGCCGGCGCGCCGATCGGCGCCGTGATCGCCGGCCACCCCAGGGCGGGCCCGGCGTGGCTCCGGCCGGCGCTCGGCGCGGGCGCCGATCTCCTCCTCCACCCGGTCGAGCCCTCGAACCACCTCCCGCACCTGCGCGGCGGCCGCTTCCTCGTGCTCGGCGCCGCGAGCGACCGGCTCATCGCGCGTCCCGCGGCGGAGCGGCTCGCGGCGCTCGTGCCGGAGCCGAGGACCGTCGTCCGGATCGAGGGCGACCACATGGGCGTCGGCCCGCAGAAATGGGTGCTGCTCGCGCGCGTCGTCGACGTGACGCGCGCGTGGCTCGTCGAGCAGGGCGCCATCGACGCGCCGGCCCCGCTCCCGGCCCGCGCCGCGCCCGCGCGACGATAGCCGGCGGGGGCGTGCGCTGCCGAGCGCGCGGTCCCGCCCGCCCGGCACCGAACCGCGTACGGCGAATCCCGCCGGCCGCGACCCCGAGGAGATCCCGTGTCCCCCGCGTTCCGCACCTTCGCCCCCGCGCACCTCGCCGTCGTGGCGGCGGTCCCGCTCGCCGCGGCCGCGCTCGCCGCGATCGTGCGGCGCCGCCCCGGCGCGGAGCGGCCGGTCCGCCTCGCGCTCGCGGCCGGCCTCGCCGCGAACGAGCTCGCCTGGTACGTCCACGCGCTCCGCGAGGGCTGGGTCCGCCCGCCGCACGGCCTGCCGCTCGACCTCTGCGACGTCCTCCTGTGGCTCACCGTCTGGGCGCTCGCGGCGCCGCGGCCGTGGACGCTCGACGTCGTCTACTACCTCGGGCTCGCCGGGTCGGGCATGGCGCTCCTCACGCCGGATCCCGGCGCGGCGCTCGGCACGTACGAGGGGGCGAAGTTCTTCCTGGCGCACGGCGGCGTCGTGGGCGCGATCCTCTTCCTCGTGCTGGCGGGGAGGCTCCGGCCGCGCCCGGGCTCGTGGTGGCGCGTCTTCCTGTGGGTGAACGCCTACGCCTCGGTGATCGCGCTCGTCGACTGGCGGTTCGGCGCGAACTACATGTACCTGCGGGAGAAGCCGGCGTCGGCGTCGCTGCTCGACGTGCTCGGCCCCTGGCCCTGGTACGTGCTCGCGGCCGAGCCGGTGGCGCTCCTGCTCCTGTGGCTCCTCCAGCTCCCGTTCCACCGCGGGCGGTCAGCGAACGCTTGCTGAACGGCGCGCGGCGGCTCGCCCCTACGCCCTTCGGCCATCTACCGTCCGCTCGCGCGCCGCACGTAGGCTACACGACCGATCGAAAGGAAGGTCCGATGACCATCGGTCGAAGGGGCTGGCTCAAGGGCGTCGCGGGCGGCGGCGCGGCCGCGGCGATCGGCGAGCTGTTCGTGGTGCAGCCGTCGCGCGCGGCCGAGCTGAAGCGCGCGGGCGCGAAGGAGTTCACCACCGTCTGCAACTTCTGCTCGTGCGGCTGCGGGATGGTGGGCCACGTCCTCGACGGGAAGCTCGTGAACCTCGAGGGCGACCCCGACCACGTCGTGAACGAGGGATCGCTGTGCGTGAAGGGCGCGGCGGCGCTGGCGACGCACGACAACGCGCAGCGCCTCACGGCGCCCCGCCACCGGGCCCCCGGCGCCGATCGCTGGGTCGAGATCTCCTGGGACGAGGCGCTCGACAGGCTCGCGCGGAAGCTCAAGGCGACGCGCGACGCCAGCTGGGTCGCGACCGAGCGGGACGGCGACCGGGAGTACCCGGTCAACCGCACCGACGCGATCGCGTTCCTCGGCGGCGCGCAGAACACGAACGAGGAGTGCTACCTCTGGACGAAGCTCGCGCGCCTGCTCGGCACGAACTACGTGGAGCACCAGGCCCGGCTTTGACACAGCCCCACGGTCCCCAGTCTGGGGGCCTCGTTCGGCCGCGGCGCGATGACGAACCACTGGTCCGACCTCAAGAACGCCAGGGTCTTCCTGATCGAGGGATCCAACGCCGCCGAGAACCACGTGATGGCGATGAAGTGGATCCGCGTGGCGCAGGAGCGCGGCGCGAAGATCATCCACGTCGATCCCCGCTGGAACCGCACCTCCTCCCTCGCCGACATCTACGCGCGCATCCGGCCCGGCGCGGACATCGCCTTCCTCGGCGCGGTGATCCGGCTCGTGATCGCGAACGGCTGGTACGACGCCGAGTACGTGAAGCTCCACACCAACGCGCAGTACGTCGTGCGGGACGACTTCGGGTTCCACGACGGCCTCTTCAGCGGCTACGACCCCGAGAAGCACGGGTACGACACCGCCTCGTGGGGCTACGACCTCGGCCCGGACCGGACGCCCAGGAAGGCGAAGGACCTCGACGACCCCCGCTGCGTCTTCCAGAAGCTCCGCGCGCACTACGCGCGCTACACGCCGGAGGTCGCGGAGCGGATCTCGGGCATCCCCGCGAAGCAGATCCACGAGATCGCCGAGACGTTCGCGCTCAATCGCCCGGGCACGATCCTGTACGCGCTCGGGATGACGCAGCACACCGTCGCCATCCAGAACATCCGCTGCTACGCCATCCTCCAGCTCCTGCTCGGCAACATCGGGAGGGCCGGCGGCGGCGTGAACGCGCTGCGCGGCGAGCCGAACGTGCAGGGCGCCTGCGACATGTCGGTGCTGAACAACTACTGGTTCGGCTACTTCGACTACCCGGTCCACACCGAGCCGACCCTCACGGACTGGGCGAGGAACAACGGCACGATCAACCGCGCCGCCGTGGTGAACGGGCTCAAGGCCTGGTTCGGCGAGCACGCCAACGCCGACAACGAGTTCGGCTACGGCTGGGTCCCGAAGCGGAGCACGAAGAAGGACTACAGCACCTTCGGCATCGTGGACGCGGCGCACGCCGGGACGCTCCGCGCCCTCTGGGTGCTGGGGCAGAACCCGCTCGTCACGAGCCCGAACCTGCGCTACGTGCAGGAGGCCTTCGCGAAGCTCGAGTTCCTGGTGGTGCAGGAGCTGTGGGAGACGGAGACCGCGGCGTTCTGGCAGGCGCCGGGCGTCGACCCGAAGACGGTCCAGACCGAGGTGCTGCTCCTCCCCGCCGCCTACTTCATGGAGAAGGAGGGCAGCATCACGAACTCCGGCGGGACGGTGCAGTGGCGCTACGCGGGCGTGAAGCCGCCCGGGCAGGCGCGCCCGGATCTCGAGATCATCGACGAGGTCTTCCGTCGCGTGCGCGACCTCTACGCGGCGTCCACGGACCCCCGGGACGCGGCCATCCAGAAGGCGGCGTGGAGCTACGGAAAGGCGACGCTCGCCGAGGACGTGCTCGAGGAGATCAGCGGCCGGGCCTGGAAGGACCTGCCGGAGAAGGGGCTCAAGGCGGGCGACCTCGTGAAGGGGATCGGGGAGCTCGACCTCCACGGCGCGACCTCCTCCGGGACGTGGATCTACGCGGGCTGCTTCGCCCGCGGGAAGAACCTGACGAAGCGCCGCGACCCGAAGGACCCGACCGGCCTCGGCCTCAACCCGGGCTTCGCCTGGACCTGGCCAGGCAACATGAAGATCCTCTACAACCGCGCGTCGTGCGACGCGGACGGCAAGCCGATGCCGGCCCGCGACGCGAAGGGGAAGGTCCTCGCGCCCGCGGTGCCGCTCGTCTGGTGGGATCCGGCCCAGAGGAGGTGGGCCGGCATCGACGTGCCCGACGTGCGCGGCGTGGACAAGGGGCCCGGGACGCCGGAGTTCGCGATGGCGTTCCGCCTGAACCCGGAGGGCGTGGCGCGGCTCCTCGCCGGTCCGTACGTGGACCCGAAGAGCGGCGAGCAGGGCCTGCCGCGCGACGTGGCGTACGTCCCCAAGGACGGGCCGCTCCCGGAGTTCTACGAGCCGGTGGAGAGCCCGGTCGCGAACGTGCTCCACCCGGGCGTCCAGACGAACCCGGTGCTGAAGTACCCGAGGGTGAAGGGCAAGCAGCCCATCGGCACGGCGAAGGACTTCCCGTACGTCCTCATGACGTCGTCGCTCGCCGAGCACTGGTGCGCGGGCTCGACCACGCGCAACGTGTCGTGGCTCAACGAGCTCGCGCCGGAGCCGATGATCGAGCTGCCGCTCGCGCTCGCGGCGAAGCTCGGCGTCCGGAGCGGCGACCTGGTGAAGGTGACCTCGGCCCGCGGCGAGGTGGTGGTGAAGGCGATCGCGACGCGGCGGATGCAGCCGCTCCGCATCGCCGACCAGGAGGTGACCGTCGTCTGGATGCCCTACAACTGGGGGTTCAAGGGGCTCTCGACCGGGCCGAGCACGAACGTGCTCACCATCGACGCCGGCGATCCCGGCGCCGGGACCCAGGAGACCAAGGCGTGCCTCGTGAACGTCGTCCGCGTGGGGGAGGGGATCGCGTCGCGCTAGCGCGCGCTCCGGAGGACGGCCATGAGCTACGCGAAGCTGATCGACACGACGAGGTGCATCGGGTGCCACGCCTGCCAGGTGATCTGCAAGGAGTGGAACGCGCTCCCCGGCGAGGTGACGCAGCTCCCGCGCAGCGATCTCGTCGTGCAGAACCCGCCGACCCTCTCGGCCAAGACGTACATGCTGATCACCCACCACGAGGTGGACGATCCGACGGCGCCCGCCGGGTTCCGGGACGTCTTCACGAAGCGGCAGTGCATGCACTGCGACGAGCCGGCGTGCGTCTCCGCGTGCCCCGTCACGGCGCTCCGCAAGACCAAGGCGGGCCCGGTCACCTACGACGCCGCGAAGTGCATCGGCTGCCGCTACTGCGTGTGGGCGTGCCCCTTCGGCGCGATCAGCGCCGAGTGGGACTCGCTCGCGCCGAAGATGAGCAAGTGCACGCTCTGCGCCGACCGGCTCGAGCCCGCGGTCCCGCTGGAGCGGAACGGGCAGGTGCTGTCCGACGACGAGCGGACGCGCTTCGCGGCCGCGCACAGGGTCCCCGCGTGCGTGAAGCAGTGCCCCGCCGGCGCGCTCGACTTCGGGATCCGCGAGGACATGCTCGCGACGGCGAAGGCGCGCATCGCGGCCGGCGACGGCAAGTACGTCGACCACGTGTACGGCGAGAAGGAGGCCGGCGGCACGGCGACGTTCTACCTCTCCGCGGTCCCGCCCGAGCAGATCGGGCTGCCGGCCGTCGGGTTCGAGAGCTACCCGGCCCGGAGCGTCGCCGCCCTGTCGGCCGTCCCGCCCGCGGTGGTCGGCGTCGGCGCGGTCCTCGGCGCGTCGTACGCGCTCGGGAAGCGCAAGGCGGAGGTCGCGAAGGCGGAGGCGGCCGAGGAGCACCACCCCGAGTTCGCGGCCATCGCGCGGAAGCTCTGGACGCCGGCGAACGTCCTGCTCGCCGCGCTGATGGCGTTCGGCGCGCTGTCGTTCGCCGCCCGGTTCGCGCTGGGCCTGGGCGGGTCGACCCACCTCTCGGACACCTGGGCGTGGGGGCTCTGGATCGTGTTCGACCTCGTCTGGATCGCGGTCGCCGCCGGCGCCTTCGCCACCGCCGGCATCATCTACGTCTTCCGGCGCGAGGACCTCTACTCCGTCGGGCGCAGCGCCGTGCTGATGGGCCTCCTCAGCTACTCGTTCGTCACCGTCACGCTCGTCGCCGACCTCGGCCTGCCGTGGCACTTCTGGCAGCTCGGCGTGCAGGCGCCGGAGCACTCGGCGATGTTCGAGGTCTCGTGGTGCGTCGGGCTCTACGTCACGATCCTGGCCCTCGAGTTCATGCCCGTCGCGTTCGAGCGCTGGCACATGCAGAAGGCGATGGCGCGGTGGAGGTCCGGCGCGCCGCTCTGGGTCGTGGTCTCGGTCACGCTCTTCGTCTACCTCATGTCCCGGAGCCTCGCGTGGGCGGGGCTCGCCTTCGCCGTGTTCGGCCTCCTCGCCTGGGCGTTCCGCCCGAAGGGCGAGGGGAAGCCGGTCCCGATCATGCTCGCGATCGCGGCGGTCACGCTCTCGACGATGCACCAGAGCTCGCTCGGCTCGCTCTTCCTCCTCATGCCCGACAAGCTCGACGCGAGGTGGTGGTCGCCCGCGCTCCCGGTCTACTTCTTCCTCTCGTCCGTCGCGGCGGGGCTCGCCCTCGTCGTCCTCGTCGAGGTGTGGATCGCGAAGGCCTGGGGGCGGGCGCTCCGGGTGGCGCAGCTCGCGTCGCTCGGCAAGCTCTGCTTCTGGTCGCTGCTCGCGTACGAGGCGCTGCGCGTCGGCGACCTCGCCGTCCGCGGCCAGCTCGGCGCGGCGCTCGACGGCCCGAGGGCGGCGCTCCTCGCCGCCGAGCTCGTGCTCGGCGGCGTCGTGCCGCTCGCGATCCTGGGCGCGAGGAAGCTCCGCGAGCGCCCCGCGGCGCTCTTCTGGGGCGCGCTGCTCGCCTGCGGCGGCGTGGTCCTCAACCGCGCGAACGTCGTGGTGTTCGCCATGGAGCTGAGGGGGCAAATGCCCCAGGACGCGCCGCAGGCCTACCTGCCGAGCGCGTTCGAGTGGGGCGTCTCGGCCGGCCTGATCGCGGCGACGATCTTCCTGTTCGGGTGGGCGGCGCGGAACATGCCCGTGCTGCCGAAGGAGGAGCACGCGGAGGCCGCGCTCGCGCCGGCCGGAGAGGGTGTCGCGAGCTGAGCCGCTTCGCGAGCGCTACGCCCCCGCGCGCGCCCGGCGCACGAGGCCGCGGTAGAACGGCCCCTCGCGCTTCTCGCCCGGCCGGCGCGTCACGAGCGGCAGGATCATCGCGCCGAGGAGCATCACCGCGATGACCGGCAGGGCGCCCGAGAACGAGCCGGTCCGGTCCTTCACGATCGACACGAAGATCGGCCCGACGATCCCGCCGATGCCCCACGCGCTCAGGATCCACCCGTAGTTCACGCCCATGTACCTCGTGCCGAAGTAGTCGGCGGTGAAGGACGGCATCGTCCCGAAGCCGCCGCCGTAGTCGAGGAGGACGATCGCGAACAGCGCCGCCACGAGCCAGAGCGCGTCCACGCCGCCGACGACGAAGAAGATCACGACCTGGGTCCCGTAGATGAGCAGGTAGGCCATGTTCCGGCCGATGCGGTCCGAGACCGCCCCCCAGAAGAACCGGCCGAGGCCGTTGAAGAGGGCGATGAAGCCGTAGACCGCGAGCGCCGTCGCGGGCGCCGCCCCGGTCAGCTCGCGCATGATCGGCACGGCGTTCGAGATGAAGAGGATCCCCGCCGTGACGTTCAGGAAGAGCATCGCCCAGAGCGCCCAGAACTGCGGGGTGCGGAGCGCCCGCGAGGGCGGGTAGTCCACGAGCACGGCGTGCGCGCCGGCCGCCGGCGTCGCGGTCGAGGTCGCGGTCGAAGTCGAAGTCGCGGTCGATGTCGCGATGGCTGGGGCCGCGGCCGGGTTGCGCAGGAACGACGCGCAGATCCCGCCGACCACCGCGAAGATCACCCCCGACCAGACGAACGTGGACATGAGCGTGTCGCGCGAGGCGTCGGACAGGATCCCCGCCGCGCCCTGCCCCCTCGCCGCCACGACGCGCCCCGCCTCGCCGGCGACCGCCGCGAACGCGGGCACCGCCTTGAGGATGTTGTTGTAGAGGAACGCCCCGAGGCCGAACCCCATCACCACCATCCCGGTCGCGAGCCCGCGCCGGTCCGGGAACCACTTCGTGACCGCCGCGACCGGCGTCACGTACCCGAGCCCGAGCCCGATCCCGCCGAGCACGCCGTAGGTGAGGTAGATCCACGGCGCGCCGAAGCGGGCGGTGCCGAGCCCGGCGAGCACGTTCGCGAGCCCCCAGAGCACGACCCCGGTGACCGCCACCGGGCGCGGCCCGCGGCGGTCCTGCCAGCGGCCGCCGGCGATCGCGCCGACGCCGAGGAAGAAGATCGAGAGCGCGAACGCCCAGGTGGTGGTGGTGTTGGACCACCCGAACGCGGCGATCAGCGGCTGCGTGAACAGGCTCCACGAGTAAACGGTCCCGAGGCAGATCATCGCCACGGTGCCCGCCACCGCGATCGCCCAACGATTGGTCCTCATGTCTCCCCCTCCCCCCGCGGCGCCGCGGCCGGCGCGCCGCTCACCCGCCGATCCCGCGCATGGGCAGCAGTACCAGCCCCCCGCTCGCCGCGTCCATCCGGTGGCGCGGCGCCTTGCGCGAGAGCGCGCCGCGGATCGCCTCCACGAGCGCCCCGTCGTCCGCCCCCGCGCGCATGAGCTCGCGCAGCGGCGCGCGGTCCTCGCCGCCGAGGCACGCCTGGAACCCGCCGTCCGCCGCCACGCGCGCCCGGTTGCACGTCTCGCAGAAGTTCTCGGTCATGGCGCCGATGAGGCCGACGAGCCCCTCGCGCCCGCGCGCATCGCGCGCCCGCAGGTGGTGGGCCGGCCCCCAGCCGCGGTGCGCGTCGGGCCTGAGCGCGAACCCCGCCTCCTCGAGCCGCCGCCTCACCTCCGCGAGCGGGACCGGCACGCCGCCCCCGAACGGCATCTGCTCGATGAAGCGCGGGATGGCGCCGCGGTCCCAGGCGAAGCGCACGAGGTCCCCGACCTCGTCCTCGTTCACCCCGCGCATCACGACGGTGTTGGTCTTGAACGAGCGGAACCGCCCGACGGACGCGTCGATGCCGGCGACGATCTTGTCGAGCCGCGCGCCCTGCCCCGAGACGCCCACGAGGCGCGAAGGGTCGAGCGTGTCGAGCGAGACGTTCATCGACCCGAGCCCCGCCTCGGCGAGCGGCGCCGCGAGCGCGGAGAGCCGATGGCCGTTCGTGGTGAGCGCGACGTCCTCGATGCCCGGCGTCGAGGCGGCGGTCCGGACGATCTCGACGAGGTCGCGGCGCAGGGTGGGCTCGCCGCCCGTGAGCCGGACGCGCCGGACGCCCACCGAGGCGAAGACGCGGAAGAGGCGCGCGAGCTCCGCGAGCGTGAGGTGCGCGGCGTCCGGCTCGTCCTCGGGGACGGGCGAGCAGTACGTGCACTTGAAGTTGCAGCGATCCGTCAGCGACACCCTGAGATACGAGATGACGCGGCCCTGCGCGTCGGCGAGGCGGCCGCCGCACGGCGCCGCCGCGGCGCGCGGCGCCTCCTCCGCGATGCGCTCAGGCGCTGGAGCCATGCCAGGCCGTTTCCTTACCCGTCGGCTCCACGCCAGGCAACGTGGGCATGCGGGGCGCGCCTTCCACCGGGAGGACCTCGCGGGCTCCCATGCCCTGCCGCTGCTGGTGGAAGGTGGCGAGCGGATCCCGCGCCGAGGCGCGGCCCGCGGCGACGATCCCGAAGCGGATGGCGAGCGTGCCGAGGATCCCCAGCACGCCGGAGACGGCGTGGAGCCGGCGCTTACGCCCCGGACGGAGGAGCCGCCCGGCGCCGCGCGGCGCCCGGAGCGCCGTCGCGAGGGACGCCGCCGCGAGCAGCTGGCCGGCGCGGAAGAGCGCGCCGGTCCGGCCGCGGCGGAGCGGCCGCGCGACGCGCGGCACGAGCGCCGCCTCCGCCTCCGTCGCGACCGAGAAGACGAGCTCCAGCGCCGTCGAGAGGACGCCGAGCCGGCGCGCCACCCGTGCCCCCGGCCCCGCGGGCGGCCAGATCTCGAGCAGCGCGCCCGCGCTCGCCGCGCCGGAGAAGGCGAAGAGCACCGGCAGGCTCCGGCGCGTCCCCTGCCACACCGGGACGGCGGTGTTCGCGAGCAGCACGCCCGTGTAGCCGACGAGGGGCAGGCCGAGCAGGCCCGCGCCGATCCCGGCGGCGTCGCCCGCGGCGCGGAGCGGACGCGAGGCGGGCAGGAGCGCCGCCGCCGCGGCGAGCCCCGAGAGCGCGCCGAACCCGGAGAGGACCCACGTCCCCATGTTCATGGGGGACGTCGGCCGGAACACCCGCAGCATGTTGAGGAACCGCGACGGCCGGCCGAGGTCGTCGATGAGCAGCGCCGCGCTCGCCGCGGCGCCGCCCGCCGCGACGACGCGGCAGCGCTCGACGAGCGGCCGCATGCGCGGGCCGCCCGCCGCCTGCGCGGCGGCCGCGAGCACGCCGCACGCGCCCGCGACGCCGCCGGCGAAGAAGTAGGCGGGGATCTCCCAGGTCCAGACGTGCTCCTTCAGGACGGGAAGGCCGTGGTAGGTCGGGCCGGCGCGCTCGTCCTCCGGGAGCGCCCGCTCCGGCGGGGCGGGCTGCGCGCGCAGCTCGCGCACGCGCTGCTGCGCGCCCTCGCCGAGGAGCGCCCCCACCTCCAGGTCCACGTTCCGTCCGTCGCCCGCGCGCGCCGGGCCGAGCGTCGGGTCCACCGTCCGCGTCCGCTCCATGGTCATCGCCTCCCCACCGACAGGACCGCGCCGAGCGTGAGCGCGGCGAGCGACAGCACCCCGGCCGCCATCGAGGTCCAGCTCCGGACGATCTTCGCGGTCGGGACGACCGGGTCGGGCGGCAGGTTGTAGCGCTCCGGCGCGTCGCACAGCAGGAAGAACGCGTGCAGCCCCTCCGTGCCGGGCTGGCTCGCCGCGTCCTCGCCGTACAGGTACGCCTGCCCGACGCCGCGCGCGTGGAGCTGGCGGAGGCGCTCCCCGGCGCGGGCGCGCAGCTCGGACAGCTCGCCGAACTGGATGGAGGCGGTGGGGCAGGCCTTCGCGCACGCCGGCACCAGGTCGCCCTTCAGCCGGTCGTAGCAGAGGGTGCACTTCCAGGCGCGACCGTCGTCGGAGCGGCGGTCCACGACGCCGAACGGGCAGGCGGAGACGCAGTAGCCGCAGCCGTTGCAGACGTCGGGCTGGATGTAGACCGAGCCGAACTCGGTCCGCAGGATGGCGCCGGTCGGGCACGCCTCGAGGCAGCCGGCGCGCTCGCAGTGCTTGCAGACGTCGCTCATCATGAGCCACGAGAACTTCCCGAGCGCGTGCTCGGTCGGGCCGAGCGGGACGGGCGTCTCGAGCCGGGTCGGGGCGATGTCCGCGCCGAGGAGGCTCGTGGGCGGCGGCTGGCCGAGCGGGTACAGCTCCGCGAACGCGCGCGCGCCGCCCTCCACGCCGTCGCGCGGCGAGCCCTGGCCGGGGAGCGGCGCCTCGACCTCCGCGAACGCGACGTGACGCCACGTGGACGCGCCGAGGTGGCCGGTGTTGTCGAAGCTCATCCCGGTGAAGACGAAGCCGTCGTCGGGGAGCTGGTTCCACTGCTTGCAGGCGACCTCGCACGCCTTGCAGCCGATGCAGAGCGTCGTGTCGGTGAAGAAGCCCACCTCGCGGATCGCGGCCATCAGCGGCGCTCCTTCTCCGGGTCGATGACGGGGCTGCGTCTCCGCGTGCGCACGCCGGGCAGGTCGCGCGGCTCGTCGTGGCTCGGCTCGGGCCCGCGGAGCTCCTGGCCGTCGGTCACCGCCCTCCGGCCGAACGACCGCCGGCCGGCGTGGATGTTCGCGGTGAGCGCCTTCGACTCCTGGATCGAGACGTTCGGGTCGGCGACGAACGGGATGAGCTCGTTCGCCGGATCGCCGCGGACGCGCCCGACGTAGCTCCAGTGGTAGGGGAGCCCGATGGTGTGGATCGTCCTCCCCTGGACGGTGAGCGGCCGGAACCGGCGCGTCACGACCACGCGGCACTCGATCTCCGCGCGCGCCGTCGCGATCGTCGCCCAGCCGCCGTTCTTCAGGCCGCGCTCCGCGGCGAGCTCCGGCGACACCTCGCAGAACATCTCGGGCTGGAGCTCCGACAGCCACGACAGCCAGCGGCTCATGGCCCCCGCGGTGTGGTGCTCGGTGAGCCGGTACGTCGTGATCACGTACGGGAACCGCGGGTCGCCGAAGGCGAGGTGGTACGGGTTGCCCTTGCGGATCCACTCGAGCCGCGCCGGGTTGCACCGCTGCCCGTAGAGGAGGTTCGCGACGACCGACTCCACCGGCTCGTAGTGGGTGGGCAGCGGCCCGTCGAGGAGCCCGGCCGGCGCGAAGAGCCAGCCCTTCCCGTCGGAGTTCATGATGAAGGGATCGATCCCCGAGATCGTCGCGGTCCCCTTCGCGTCCGCGGGCGGCCGGTAGGAGGGCGGCCGGTTCGCGATGAAGTCCGGGACGTCGTAGCCCGTCCAGAGCTTCCGCTCCTCGTCCCACCAGACGTAGCGCTTGCGGTCCGACCACGGCCTCCCGTCCGGATCGGCGGAGGCCCGGCTGTACATGAGCCGGCGGTTCATGGGCCACGCCCAGCCCCACTCCGGCGCGACCCAGGTCTGCTCGCGCCCGGGCTTGCGGCGCGCCGTCTGGTTCACGCCGTCCTTGTAGCACCCGGAGTAGATCCAGCAGCCGCACGCCGTCGAGCCGTCGTCCTTCAGCTCGGCGAACCCCGCGACCGGCTTCCCGTCGGCGACGGTGTAGCCGTTGATCTCCTTCAGCACCGCCTCCGCCGACGGCTCGGCGACGGCGCCCTCCGTCGGGTAGTCCCAGGTGAGCGCCTGGATCCCGCGGTCCCTCGGATCGCGCGACGCCGCGTGGCGCTCCTTGAGCATCCGGCCGAGGTGGTAGGCGAACCAGAGCTCGCTGCGGCAGTCTCCCGGCGGCTCGATCGCCTTCTCGTGCCACTGGAGGAGCCGCTGCGTGTTCGTGAACGTGCCGCTCTTCTCGACGTGCGTCGCCGCCGGGAAGAAGAAGACCTCGGTGCGGATGTCCTCGGTCCGGACCTCGCCGCGCGCGATCTCAGGCGCGATGCGCCAGAACTCCGCGGTCTCGGTGGGCGCGAAGTCGCGCACCACGAGCCAGTCGAGCGCGCGCAGCGCCTTGCGGTGCAGGGCGCCGTGCATCGACCCGACGGTCGGGTTCTCGCCCATGACGAGGTAGCCCTGGAGCTTGCCGTCGGCCATCTCGCCGACGGTCGTCATGTGCGAGTGGTTGCCGGTGAGCCGCGGGACGTGATCGAACAGCCAGCCGTTCTCGGCGGTGGCGGCGTCGCCGAACCACGCCTTGCAGAGCGAGACGGCATACTTCGGGAACTCGCTCCACCAGGAGGTCTCGGGCTGGTTGTTCCGGACGTACTGCTCGATGCCGCGGTCGGGCAGCGACGCGTGCGGCATCGGCAGGTAGCCGGGGAGGAGGTCGTACAGCGTCGGGATGTCGGTCGAGCCCTGGATCGACGCGTGGCCGCGGAGCGCCATGATGCCGCCGCCCGGCCGGCCCATGTTGCCGAGCAGGAGCTGCACGATCGCCGCGGTGCGGATGTACTGGACGCCGACGGTGTGCTGCGTCCAGCCGACGGCGTAGCAGAACGCGCCGGTCCGCTCCCGCCCCGAGTTCTTGCACATCGTCTCGGCGACGCGGAGGAAGAGCGCCTTCGGCACGCCGCAGATCTCCTCGACCCGCTCCGGCGTGTAGCGCGCGAAGTGGCGCTTCAGGACCTGGAAGACGCAGCGCGGGTGCTGGAGCGTGGGGTCCTGCGCGCGGGTGAGCAGCCCGTGCCCGCGCGCCTCGGAGCCGCCCGCGCCGGGCTCGCCCGTGACGACCTCCTTGTGGCCGGCCGCCGGGACCACGCCCTTCACGCCCTCGTACGACCACGTGTCCCAGCGGTACTTCTCGAGGTGCGAGTCGAAGCCGCTGAAGAGGCCGTCGAGGTCCTCGGTGTCCCTGAACGACGGGTCGAGGATCGTCGCCGCGTTGGTGTAGCTCACGACGTAGTCGTGGAAGTACTGCCCGGTCTCGAGGACGTGCCGCACGATCCCGCCGAGGAACGCGATGTCCGTGCCGGCGCGGATGGGCACGTGCAGGTCCGCGACCGCGCTCGTGCGCGAGAAGCGTGGGTCGACGTGGATGATCGTCGCGCCCCGGTTCTTCGCCTCCATCACCCAGCGGAACCCCACCGGGTGGGCCTCCGCCATGTTCGATCCCTGGATGACGATCCAGTCGGCGTTCTGCAGGTCCTGCTGGAACGTCGTCGCGCCACCCCGCCCGAACGAGATCCCCAGACCGGGGACCGTGGAGCTGTGTCAGATCCGGGCCTGGTTCTCCACCTGCACGACGCCGAGCGCGCTGTAGAGCTTCTTGAGGAGGTAGTTCTCCTCGTTGTCGAGGGTCGCGCCCCCGAGGTGCGCCATCGACATCGTCCGGCGCAGGAGCTTCCCCTCGAACATCCCGCCGGGGCGGTCGTCGCGCTCCTGCCACGCGTCCTCGCGCGCCCGCTCGACGCGGTCCGCGACCATCTCCATCGCGCGCTGGAGCGGGATCGGCTCCCACTCCGTCCCGCCGGGCCGGCGGTACAGCACCTGCTTGGTGCGATGGGAGCCGGCCACGAGCTGGAACGTCGCCGAGCCCTTGGGGCACAAACAGCCTTGCGAGATGGGGGAGTCGGGATCGCCCTCGATGTCGACGATGCGCTCGTCCTTCACGTAGACGAGCTGGCCGCAGCCGACGGCGCAGTACGGGCAGATCGAGCGCGCCACGCGGTCCGCCGACTCGGTCCGGGGCCGCAGCGCGCGCGTCCGCTCGCTCGCCGCGGTCGCGCCGAGGCCTGACGCGTCGCCCGACCGGAGCTGCCGCAGGACGGGCCACTCCGACAGCACGGGAAGCTTCGCCATGGTGGAACCCCCTTGCGCAACGTGGGGGGCGTGTACGGGCGCGGCAACTCGCCGCACGTCGGTCCGCGCCACCGCGGCCCGCGGCCCGGTCCAGCGGGCGTGGCCGGGGGGGTGGCGCGGGGAGTGAACGGGCGTGGTGCGGGGAGTGAACGGGCGCGGCGCGGGGGTGGCGCGTGAGACGCGGGAGCGGGGATGCGGGGCGCTCGGGCCGGAAGGACCGGCCCGGCGCCCCGGGAGCCGCCGCCGTGACTCGGCGGCTCGCTGGCCGGGAAGGTAACGGACGGCCGACCCCGGCGCCGGGGAAACGGCAACCAGCGCCCAGACCGAGAGTTCCCCGAGCGCCCAGACCGAGAGCGAGACCAGCGCCCAGACCGAGAGTTCCCAGCGTCCGGAACTCTCGGTCCGGGCGCGCACTCTCGATCCGGGCGCCCGAAAGCAAGAAAGGAAAGAAGAGCCAAAGAGCTCAGACCGAGAATTCTCCCAGAGCCCATGAACGCGAGCGCACCCATCACCGGTGCACTGGTGCTCTCGTCCCGATCTTCGTCCCGAGTGAACGCGTCGTCGGCTGTGCTCGCACCCATGTCTATCCGGCGCCA
>DASSSJ010000108.1:0-20161 GCA_035708485.1 Anaeromyxobacter sp.
CTCGGCAACCTCGTTCATCGGGAAGTCTCCTCGGCCTCGCCGCCAAGCGAGGCTCGTGATGGGTTCACGTTCCGAGGAGCTTCCCTTCTCTTGTCACCCTCCGCGAGATTCCGAATCACACAATTCTAGGGACACGAACCCCACCTCGGTGGACGAGCGCATCACGCGCGCTCTCGCCGACGCCGCCGGCCCCGTCTCGCTCGCCGCTCTCCGCGCCAGCCTGCGGATCCGCAACGCCACGCTCTACGAACGCCTCGCGGCCCTCACTGCCGCCGGCGCGCTTGTGCGCTCGACCGACGGCTACCGGCTCGCCGCCCGGTGACCACTTCCCGCTTCCGCTTCCCGCACGCTCTACAGCACGTGGGAACGGGAACTGGGAACTCCATCAAGAAGCCCGCTCACGACGCCATCGAGGAGCGCGCCCATGCTCAGTGAGGGCGGCGGCGGCGGTCAGGCGGTCGCGTGCGGTCGGAAGCCCTTCCCGTCGAGCACGAAGCGCTCGGCGCGTTCGGTGAGGCGCTCGGCGATGACCTGCGCGTTGAGCGCGTCGGGGAAGACCTTCGGCCAGTCCTTGAAGGCGCGGTTCGTGGTGATCGCGGTCGAGCGCCGGTAGTCGTAGCGGTCGGAGATCACCTGGAAGGCGAGCTTCGCCTGGGCCGGAGGAAGGTCTTGCCGGTGCCGGGCAGCCCGATGAAGAGCGGGTTCACGCCCTTCTCGATGAAGGCCAGATCGTGGAGCGCGAGGTAGCGGTTGCGGAGCTTCTTGCGCACCGGGCAGAAGTCGAAGTCGAACCCGTCGACGGTGTTCACCTCGGGGAAGCGCGCGTCGCGGATGCGCCGGGCGACCGCGTTACGGAGCCGGCTCGCCTTCTCCTCGTCGCAGAGGCGGTCGACGAGGTCCAGGCCGGAGAGGTTCTCCTTCGCGGCCTGGGCGAGGAGCGGCCGGAGCTGCTCGGCCATGCCGGGCAGCCTCAGCCAGCGGAGCTTCTGGATCACGAGGTCGAGCTGATCGTCCTTCATGCAGCGTGGCCCTCGGGCGGCTCGCCCGGATCGCGCGTCATCGGCGCGGGGACGAGGCGGTCGTAGGCGGAGAGGTCGGGCTCGCGGAAGCCGAGCGCGTCGAGCTCGGGATCTCCGAGCCGGAGCGGCGCCGGAGCGGGCTTGAGCCCCTTCTTGTGGCGCAGGACGTACTCGACGTACTCGGCGCCGACGTGGCCGGTCGCCATCACGTCGTGCATGGCCGCCGCGGTGTTGCCGGTGCCGAACAGCTCGACGAGGAACACGAGACGGGTGACCTCGCGCTGGATGGAGCGGTGGCCGGCCGCGAACACCTTGAGGTAGCGGGTCCCGATCTCGCCGAGCGCGTCGAGGCCGGGCGGGAGTTGCCCGGCAGCGGCGCGCGGCTTCTGCGCGATCCCGCTTCGTCCCCGGGCCCGTTGCTCCTCACCATCCCGGAGGCGTCGAAAGTCGTGGGCATCGGCGTCGACACCCTCCGCGCTTGGGTCGCGAGTGGCAGGCTGCCACGCCGGACGAAGGGGGCGAGTCTCCGGCCGAAGCGGCCAACCTACCTCGTGAACATCGAGGAGGTCCGGGCAGCGGCGGGGAAGCGGTAGCGAGTACCTCATGCGATACGACGTTCTCGGAGACCTCGATAGCGTCGCGGCAGGGTCGACCGCCCTCGCCGCGCCGCGCTCCATCGGCTTGCTCCGCACCGTCGGGCTGGAGGAGAAGCGCCATGCTCGGTGACCCCCTCGGCACGAGCGCGCCCCGCGTCACCTCCTGGAATCTACGGCCGCGCGGCGGCGTGTACTACGCCGACATCTACCTCGACCGGCCGCTCCCCGGGACGAAGACGAATCGCATCCAGGAGTCCACCCGCACGCGGCTCGATGAAGGGGAGGCCGCCGCACGGGTCCAGGCCCAGCGGATGGCGGATGAGGTCGAGCGCGGCACCCCCGCTTCTGCCGTCTCGTCCGACGGGGCGCTGACCGTGAAGGGCTGGTGCGAGACCTGGAACGCCCGCCGCGCCACGCAGGGCAAGCTCGACTGGATGCACGAGGGCGCGCACCTCCGGGACCACCTGTACCCGTGGCTCGGGCATCGCCCCATCGCGGAGGTCACGAAGGCCGAGATGCTGATGTGGGCCCGCGCGCTCCCGAAGCACGTTCGCAGCGACGGGAAGCCCGGCACCATCAGTGGTCGGACCTGCCACAACGTCGCGAACACCGTCCGCCACGCGTTCAAGCACGCCGCGAAGGAGGACATCATCGCGGTCTCGCCGTGCGTCTGGGACGCCACGGACCTCCCGGTGAAGGACGACGGCAGGACGGACCGCCTGGAGGGCGGCTTCACGCTGGAGCAGGTCTCCGCCCTCATCCTCGACAAGCGCATCCCCGAGGACCGCCGCGTCCAGTACGCCCTGGAGTTCCTCACGGGCATGCGGCCGGGCGAGGTCGCCGTGCGGCGCTGGCGGGACTGGAACGCGGCCGAGAAGCCGCTCGGACTTCTCGTCGCTGCGTCGGCGTGGAGCACGCGCATGCGCATCGAGAAGGCGACGAAGACGCGCGTCACGAAGTGGCTGCCCGTCCACCCCGTCCTCGACAAGCTCCTCCGCGCGTGGAAGCGCGACGGGTTCGCCAAGATGTTCGGCCGCCCTCCGGAGCCCGAGGACTTCATCGTCCCGTCCCGCGGCGGCAGCACCCGCAACTGGCCCGCTGGGCGGCCTCGTAACAACAGCCACGCGTGGAACCGCTTCCAGCACGACCTGGATGCGGTCGGGTTCGCGAGGCAGCGGCACTACGAAACGCGCTCCTCCTTCCGCTCCCTCGCGCTCGCGGGGGGCGCCATCGAGAAGGACATCGACCGCATCACGCACCCCAGCCCGAAGGAGGCGAAGGACCTCTACGAGCGGCGCCGCCTGCTCTGGCCGCGCCTCTGCGACGTCGTGACGCGCATCCACATCACGACGCCGCGTCCGGAGAGGCTGCGCCTGGTGAGGTAGCCCCGCCCTACCGGCGGACCCAACCCGTGTTCACAGCGAGCTTGGCGCGGTACCGTCTCCCCGGTGCGTGCCCTGAACGTCGCCGCCATCGCCGTGCTGGGGTTCTTCTTCGCCCTTGACCTGTCGGACATCGCCCACTGGCTGCATCGACCCGGCGACTACCGCTTCGGCTCCGAGGTAGCGGGCTTCGCGTACGCCAGCGCCGGTCACTTCGTCGGTTCCCGCGCCTTCTTAGCGGTTCTGGCGGTCGCAGGGATGGTCGGCCCCGCCCGACTCAAGTCGCTCCGCGCGAGGGTCGCGTGCCGGACTGGAGTGAGCGTCATCGTCTACGCGCTCGCGGTAACGCTCGCGCGCAAGTGAGCCTTCCGGCAGGCCCTGCTGCCCACTGGCGTTCGGAGGGGCGGCTCTGGGGCGCGAATCTTCGGCCGGTACAGGCAGCAGGACCGTGACAGTCACCGTGACAGTCCCGCCGACCAGAGTGGAAACCGCTGCGGCCCAGCGAGGCCGATACGGCAGAGCAGGGGAATCGAACCCCCCAACAGCGCCTCTCAGCACCATCCACCGGTTTTGAAGACCGGGCCCGGCACCAGCCTAGGACGCTCTGCCGAGGACCGGTTTACGTGCCGGGCTCCGGGCGGTCAAGCGTTCGCGCGGGAGCGCTCCTCGTCCGCCGCCGCGGCGCGCCGGCCGGCCTCGACGTCCACCCGCGAGAGCAGCGCGGCCCCCACCGCGAAGAAGGCGATCACCGCGAGCACGGCGCTCCGGGACGACCCGGTCGCGCCGATGACGAGGTCGAAGGCGAGCGGCCCGAGCACGCCGGAGAACTTCTCGAACACGCCCCAGTACCCGAACAGCTCGCCGGACCGGTGGCGCGGGATCATGCTCGCGAAGAGCGAGCGCGAGAGCGCCTGCGTGCCGCCCTGGACCACGCCGACGAGCGCGGCGAGCGCGAAGAACTCCGCGGCGGTCCGCATCCGCCAGCCGAGGAGCGCGATGCCCGCGTACACCGCGAGGCCGGCGAGGACGGCGCGCTTCGCGCCCATCCGGGACGCGAGGGCGCCGAAGAGGAACGTGAACGGGATCCCGACGAGCTGGACCATCAGGATCGCGCCGATGAGCGCCCCCGAGCCGATCCCGATCTCCGCCCCGTACGCGGCCGCCATCTTGATGATGGTCTGGATCCCGTCGTTGTAGACGAGGAAGGCGACGAGCATGAGCGCCGCCTGCCGGTGCCGGCGCAGCTCCCGCACGGTGGCGCCGAGGCGCGCGACCGCGAGCCGGACCGCGCCCGCCCGCTCGCGCTCGCCCGGCTCGAGGCGCCGCGGCGGCTCGCGCACGCGCCGGAAGAGCGGCAGCGAGAAGAGCACCCACCAGACGCCCACCGACACGAACGCGAGCCGGACGGGCAGCGTGCGCGCCTCCGCGGTCGCCCCCGCGCCGTGCGGCAGCCCGAACCACTCCGGCTTCTGGATCCAGAGCAGGTTGAGCGCGAGGAGCGCGCCGCCGCCGACGTACCCGAGCGCGTAGCCCGCCGTCGAGACGCGGTCGATCTCGCCCGCGGGCGCGACGTGCGGGAGGAGCGCCTCGTAGAAGACGAGCGCCCCCGCCCCCGCCACCATGCACGCGGCGAAGAGCGCGCCCGCCAGCACGGCGTCGCCGCGCTGCACGACGACGAGCGCGACGGTCGAGGCGGCGCCGAGCGCGGTGAAGGCGGCGAGGAAGGGCTTCTTCGCGGCGCGCGTGTCGGCGATCGCGCCGAGCACGGGCGAGAGCACCGCCGCGAACGCGAGCGCGATCGCGTTCCAGCGGGCGAGGAGCTGCGTCGCGCCCGCCCCGGGGAGGTCCGCCGCGGCGACCCGCACGAAGTAGACGGGGAAGACCGCCGACATGACGACGGTCTGCATGCCGGAGATCGCCCAGTCGTACGCCGCCCAGGCGCGGGCGTCGGGCCGGTCCAGGCCGAGGGCCGCGAGGAGGCGAGGGCCGCGGGACGATCCGGAGCGGGGGCTGGGTGCGGCCGAGGGCATCGTCGCTCCGGGGCGGGGCGCGGTCCGGTCTACGTGCCCGCCCCGCGGCGGTCAAGCCCGCGTCAGCGCGACGCCTTCGACGCCTTGGACGGCCGGTCGCCCGCGATCGGCGCGCCGTGCTCGTCGCCCCACGGCGAGATGCGGGCCGCGGCGACCCGCTCGTGCGCCATCGCGGCGCGCGGCGAGCGGAAGTACTGCATCGGGGAGTGGAAGACGAAGTTCGAGACGCGGCTCGTGTACACGCAGGCGTACACCTCGATCTGCTCGCCGAACCTGGAGTTCTCGTTCCCCTCCTTGAACGTGAGCCCCCAGCACGCGTTGAGCCCGTTCTCCACGGTCCCCTCGAGCGCGCGCACGCGCTCGTCGGCGTCGCGGCAGGCCCGGCGCAGCCGCTCGAGCTGCTGCTTCTGCCGCCGCCGCTCGGCCTCGACCCGCTCGCGCTCTGCGCCGGGCGGGTCGCGATCGAGCCTGCGGTCGAGCGCGTTCAGCGCGGAGCGGTGGACCGCGATCTCGTCCTCGATGCGGACGCGGAGCTCCTCGAGGCGCGAGAGCTCCGCGAGCTGCTCCTGGCTCCGCTCGAGCCAGGCGAGCTCGCGCTCGAGCTCCTCGACCACCATGCAGGTGCGCCAGAGCGAGCTCTTCTTCGAGCGGAGGATGTCCCCGTAGATGTGATCGCCGACGTACAGGATCCGGTCGCCGCCGATCCCGAGGAGCCGCTCGAGGGTGGGGAGGTCGCCGCCCTCGTACGTCCGGCCCCGCTCGAGCGAGGTCGCCTCCCCCTGCCGCTCGCCGCCCGGCCCGAGCACCCAGAGCGGCCGCGGCTCCGAGAAGAACGCCGGCTTCGCGGCGCCCGTCACGACCGCGTCGAAGTAGTTCCGCCAGCTCGGGTACTCGGGGAGCATCCCGTCGAGGACGAACGACATCACCGCGTCGGTGTAGTCCGAGAGCGAGTTCGTGAGCAGGAAGAGCCGCTTGCCGCCGGAGCGCAGCTTGTGGAGGGCCGGGCCGAGCTCCGGGTCCTTCACGACGTAGCGCGCGAGGTCCTTGCGCACCTCGGCCTTGAGCGAGCCGTCGCGGTGGACCATGTCGATCGACTCGCGGATGTCGTCGAAGAGCTTCCCGTAGTCCACCGTCCGGCCCGTCCGCTCGAGCAGCTCGATCACCTCCGCGAAGAGACACGCCTCGGGCAGCGCGAACAGCGTGTCGATCCAGGCGAAGCGGGGAGAGGAGAGGTGGATCTTCTCGTTGCGGTAGAGCCGGTGCAGCTCCTCGTCCGGCAGCGACCGGCGCCCGTGGTAGCAGCGCCCGACGTGGTTGTGCCGGTCCATCTTGAAGAGGTTGCCGTGCCGCTTGTCGACGACGAGCCCGCGGATCACGAACGCGGGGTCGTAGGCGAGGTTCCCGACCTCCGGCGGGTACCCGTGCACGTCGATCATGCGCGCGAGCGTCATCCGGAACGCGAGCGTCTCGAGCCGGACGAGGTGGTACATCGCGAGCGTGTAGTCCATGTCGAAGCCGACGGCCTCGATCTTGTCCATCCGGAGGTTCCGGTTGACGAAGATCTGGCGCGCGCGCGGCACCTCCCGGTGCGGGTGCGCGACGTGCGGCTCCTCGAGCAGCGCGCGGACCTCCGGCGCGTCGTAGGTGGGCGTGTCCAGCGTGGCGGAGGAGGGAGAGGCCGAGCGGCCTGGCGCGGGATCCATCCACCGCCGTGATAACCCGAAGGCGCGCCGCGCTCAACGAACCGCCCGGGCCGGGCGGCCGGCGAGAAGTCGACGCGCGCCGGGCGACGTGGCAGGCTGCGCGCGGTGGCACCGCGCAAGCGCACCACGATGGCCGAGCTCGCGGCCCGCGTCGCGGCGATCGAGGAGCGCCTCGCGCGCCTCGAGACCGGGCGGGCGCCTCCGGGCGACGGCCGGGCGGCGGTGCGGAGGTCGTCCGGCGGTCCGCGCTGCCCGGGGTGCGGCCTGCCGCTCCGCCGCCGCGCGGGGCGCTGCGCGGCGTGCGGCCGGCCCGTTGACTCGTTGTGAACGGCCGGACGGCCCTCTCCCGCGCCGTCCGGCCGCCCCGCGCTACTCGTCCACGACGATGCGCGACATCGGCACGCCGAGAGCGCGCGAGATCGCCACGACCGTCGTGTACGGCGGGTTGCGGCCACCGCGCTCGATGAGGCTCACGTACGCGACCGAGAGATCCAGCGACTCGGCGAGCGCCTCCTGGGTGAGGCCTCGGCTGCGGCGCTGTTCGCGGATGCGGTCGCCCAGGCGGCGGAGCTCGTCGCGGCGGGGGTCCCGCGGGGACCTGTTCTTGGCTGGCATCTCGATGACGACCTCGGATGTTGGGGGGTTCGACCGTCCGTAGAGCCGTACTCGGGGCATGGGTCTAAGGCGTCTCCCCCTTTCGGTCCACCGACGGAGTGTTGATGATGCGCAGAGTCAAACACCGGGGGAACCCCCGCGGATTCCGCGCGCGGACGGAAAACCGCTCGCCCGGGCCGGCTTCCGGGCGAGCGGGCGCTTCGATGGACGGAGGTCCGGTCGGGGGATATCTTCGCGCCGCCGATGCCGACGCCGCGCGCGCAGTCCCGGGTCGTCGATCTCGACGGCGTGCGGGCCCACACCCTGCCGAACGGGCTCCGGCTCCGCGTGCTCGCGGACTCGGCCGCTCCCACGGTCAGCTACTACACGTTCTTCCAAGTGGGCTCCCGGAACGAGAAGCTCGGGACCACCGGGATCAGCCACCTGTTCGAGCACATGATGTTCAACGGGGCGGCGCGGTACGGGCCCAAGGAGTTCGACCGCGTCCTGGAGTCGCGCGGGGGCCACTCGAACGCGTACACCTCGAACGACGTCACCGCGTACTACGAGGACTTCGCGGCGGACGCCCTCGAGACGGTGGTGGACCTCGAGTCCGACCGCATGCGCTCGCTCCGGCTCACGGCCGACGCGCTCGAGCAGGAGCGGGAGGTCGTCAAGGAGGAGCGGAGGCTCCGGACCGAGAACTCGATCTTCGGCCTCATGGAGGAGCAGCTCGAGGCCCTCGTCTTCCTGTCTCACCCGTACCGCTGGCCGGTGATCGGCTGGATGGACGACATCGAGCGGATCTCGCGGGAGGACTGCGAGGCGTTCTTCCGCACCTACTACGCGCCGAACAACGCGGCGGTCTACGTGGTCGGCGACCTCGACCCGGATCGCGCGGTCGCGCTCGTCGAGAGGTGGTACCGCGAGATCCCCCCCGGCCCGCGGCCGGCGCCGGTACCGATCGGCGAGCCGCCGCAGCGCGGCGAGCGGCGCGCGAGCGTCCGGTACCCCGCCCACGCGCCCGCCCTGCTGGCGGGCTGGCGCGGGCCCGCGGCCCGGAGCCCCGACTCGGCCGCGCTCGACGTGCTGCAGGTGTGCCTCGCGGTGGGCGAGTCGTCGCGGCTCAAGCGGCGCCTCGTGCAGCAGGACGAGCTCGCCGTGTCCGTCTCGATCTCGTGGGGGTGGCGCATCGACCCGGGGGTCTTCCTCGCGTTCGCCGAGCTCGCGCCCGGCGTGCCGGTCGCGCGCGCGGAGGCGGCGCTCTGGGAGGAGCTCGACCGGATCGCCGTGCGCGGGCCGAGCGCGGCGGAGGTCCGGCGCGCGCAGGCGCTGCTGCGCAGCTCGGTCCTGCACGAGCTCGCCACGCACCACGGCGTCGCGCACGCGCTCGGCCAGGCCGAGGCGCTCCTCGGCGACTGGCGCGAGGCGGGGCGGGCCCTCGAGCACTACGCGGCGGTCGGCGCGAGGGACGTCCGGCGCGTGGCGGCCGAGTACCTCGCCCCGTCGCGCCGCTGCGTCGTGGTGCTCGAGCCGGAGGCGCGCCGGTGAGCGGCGACGACCGGATCCCGCTGCCGCCGATCCGCCGGGAGCGCCTCGCGAACGGGCTCGAGGTGGTGGTCGCGCAGCGGGCGGGCGTGCCGCTCGCGGCGGTGCGGCTCGTGCTCCGCGGCGGGGCCTCCCTCGACCCCGCGGGGCGATCGGGGCTCGCGCACCTCGTCGCCCTCGTGGCGCGGCGGGGGACGCGCCGCCACACCGGCCCCGAGATCGACCTCGCCGTCGAGTCGCTCGGCGCGGAGATGGGCGCGGGCGTGGACGAGGACGCCACCTACTTCGGCCTGTCCGCGCCCGTCGAGGTCCTGCCGCGCTGCCTCGAGGTGCTCGCCGAGGTCGCCACCGCGCCGACCTTCCCGGCGTCCGAGGTGCAGCGCCTGCGGCGCCGCGAGATCGCCGCGCTCGCCCACGACCTCGACGAGCCCGCGCTCGTCGCGGACCGGGCCCTGCTGAGGTACGCCTACGGCGAGCACCCGTACGGCCACCCGCCCGAGGGCCGGGTCCACGATCTCGGCGCGACGCGCCGCTCGGACGTGATCGCGTTCCACGCCCGCCGCTACGCGCCCGACCGGGCGGTGCTCGTCGTCGTGGGGAGCGTCGACCCCGGCGAGGTGCTCGCGCTCGTGCGCCGCCGGCTCGGCCGCTGGCGGGCGGCCGTGCCCGCGGACGCGCCCCCCGGCGCGCCGACGCCGCCGCCGCGCTCGGTGGTCGTCGTGGACAAGCCGGACGTCACGCAGGTGCAGGTGCGGATCGCGTCCGGCGGGTTCGCGCGCAACAGCCCGGACTACTTCCCCGGCATCGTGGCGAGCGCGCTGCTCGGCGGAGGGTTCACGTCGCGCCTCATGGAGGCGATCCGGGTGAACCGCGGCCTCTCGTACGGCGTCCGGAGCCGCTTCCTGACGAGCGGCGCGGGCGGGATCTTCCTCGTCTCGACGTTCACGAAGGTGGAGACCACCGCAGAGATCGTGGAGGTCGCCCTCGAGGAGACCGCCCGTTTCTGCGAGGAGGGTCCGCGCGAGGAGGAGCTCGAGCGCACGCGGAGCTACCTCTGCGGCCTCTTCCCGCTCTCGCTCGAGACCCACGACCAGCTCGCGGAGAAGCTCGCGGACCTCGCGCTCTACCGCCTGGCGGACGACGAGGTGAGCGCGTTCCGCGAGCGCGTCCGCGCCGTCGGGCCGGACGCCGCCCGGGACGTGGGCCGGCGGTACTTCCCGCTCGGCGAGCGCGTGGTCGTGGCGGTCGGCCCGGCCAGGGCGATCGCGCGCGCCCTCGAGAAGTTCGGCCCGGTGCGCGTCGTGCCGGCGAGGAAGCTCGCGTGAGCGGCGGCGCGCCTGCCGTGCTCCTCCGGGACGGAGACCTCCTCGCGGTGGACAAGCCGGCGGGGCGGCTCGTGATCCCCGGGCGCGGCACGGACGAGCCGAGCCTGCGCGAGGAGCTCGAGGCCGCCCACGGCCGGCTCTGGGTGGTCCACCGGCTCGACCGCGGCACGAGCGGCGTCCTCGTGTTCGCGCGCACCGCGTCCGCCCACCGCGCCCTCAACCTCGCGTTCGATCGCGGGGAGCCGGCGAAGCGGTACCTCGCGCTCGTCCGGGGCAGCCCGCCCGCGGAGCGGCGCGTCGCGCTCGCGATCGCGCCCGCGCGGCGCGGCCGCATGCGCCCGGCGCGCGCCGGCGATCCGCGCGGGAAGCCGTCCGCGACGCGCGTGCGGCTCGTCGAGGCGTTCCCGCCGAGGCCCTGGGCGGGCGGGGCGCTCGCGCTCGTCGAGGCGCTGCCGGAGACCGGGCGGACGCACCAGATCCGGGTCCACCTCGCGGCCGAGGGCGTGCCGCTCGCCGTCGATCCGGACTACGGCGACGACGCGCCGCTGCGCGGGCCCGACGGGGCGATCCTCCTGGCGCGCACGCCCCTCCACGCGGCGCGGCTCGAGCTCCGCCACCCCGCGGACGGGCGCCCCGTGGTCCTGGAGGCGCCGCTGCCCGACGACATGACGCGGGCGATCGTGGCGCTACGGCGGGGGTAGCGCGGGCAGCGGTACGGATCGGGGGCCGGGTCGCGGTCGGGTCGGGGTCGCGGTCCGGGTCGCGGTCCGCGTCGCGGTCGCGGTCGGGTCCGGGTAGCGTCCGGGTCCGGGTCGCGTCCGGGTCCGGGTCGCCTGCCCCGCCTCAGCGCTCCTGCCCCGGCATGGTCCCCCCCGCCGGTACGACCTCCCCGCCCGGCGCCGTCCCCTCGAGCTCCGCCGCGACCGCGTCCACGAGCGGCACGCCCGCGAAGTGCTCGCGGGCGAGGGCGAGGATCTGCTTCGCCTCGTCCTCCTTGCCGCTGCGCTTCAGGTAGCGGGCCTTCTCGGCGAGCTTCGCGACCGAGACCTCCTTGTCGCCGGTCGCGAGCCGGTCCGTGAGCACCCATGCGTTCGGGCCGGAGGACACGTTCACCTCGCTGAACGGCGGCCTCGCCTTCACGACGAGCAGGAGCGTCCCGGCCTCGATCTTCCGCTTGGCGTTGGCCGCGAGGAGGTCGGGGCGGTCGAACACGTCCGCGGGCGCGAGCACCGTCGCCTCGGAGATCCCGTCCCCCTCGAGGAGCGCGGCGCGCTTCAGCCAGCCCTCCCGGTCGTCCGACGAGCGCACCCGCGCCCAGTCGTCGCGCGCCTCGACGAGCGTGACGCGCTCGCCGCGCTGCAGGACGGCGAGCGCGTTGCCGACGTCCTTCCCCGTGGGGCCCTTCACCCTCGGCGCGTCGGTCGCCTCGCGGCGGAGCGTCGTCGCCGCGGACACGAACGCGGGCCCGGTCGGCGCGAGTGCCGCGGCCTCGGGCGAGGCGCCGCCGGCCGCGGGCGCGGGCGACCCGCTCTTGCCGCAGGCGGCGACGGTGACGGCGAGCGCGGCGGCGACGAACCGGTTCATCGTGGGCGACCTCCGCGGGCCACGGTACCGGAAGGGCCCGCCGCGGCCAAGCTCGGCGCGGCAGGCCGCCCGGCCGCGCGCTCAGCGCCGCGCGTGGACCAGGATCTTCACGGACGAGCGGAAGGTGACCTCGATCTTCCCGCCGTCCCGCACGGCGGAGACGAAGCCGCGCCCGAACAGCGGGTGATCGACCACCGCGCCCTCGGCGTAGGTGCGGGCGGGAGAGTACTGCTGGACCGAGGCCTGGTCCTTCGACGCGAGGAGCTCGTCGAACCCGACCGCCGCCGCGCGCGGCGCGCGCGGCGCGCGGACGCCGGGCGCGCGGCCGGCGGGCCGCCCGGCGGGCGCGCGGAAGCGATGGACCGTGTGGCACGTGTTGCACTCGACCTTCACCGGCTGCCCCGCCACGACCGCGTGGACCGTGTGCGCGAGCACGAGCTCGCACCTGGAGCAGAGGGCATCCACCTCGCCGCCGACCTTGACCATGGGGCCGCGCAGTATAGCCGCATGCCCCGGGGACCGCCCGCCGTTTCCGATCCGGGCGGGCGCGAAAGCGGCGCGTCGCGGCGGGGCGTGCGAGAATGCGCCCGCCATGGATCGGGTGAGGGCCGCGTTCGAGGACTTCGGGCGCATGATCCTGTTCGCGGTCGAGGCGGCGGCCTGGGCGCTGCGGCCGCCGTTCCGGCTCGACCTCGTGATCGCGCAGATGGCGTTCATCGGGGTGGGCTCGGCGTTCATCGTCGGCGCCACGGGCCTCGCCGCGGGCATGGTGTTCTCGCTCCAGATGAACTACGCGCTGAAGCAGTTCGCCGCGGACGGCTACGTCGGCGGCTCGGTCGCCTTCTCGCTCGCCCGCGAGCTCTCGCCCGTGTTCACGGCGCTCATGGTGACGGGCCGCGCCGGCAGCGCCATCTCGACCGAGCTCGGCACGATGCGGGTCACCGAGCAGATCGACGCGATGGAGTCGATGGCGGTGAACCCCATCCAGTACCTGGTCGTCCCGCGCATCCTCGCCGCGATCCTGATGTTCCCGGTCCTCACGATGGTCTTCAACGTCATCGGGTACGGCGGCGGGTTCGTGATGGGCGTCTACGTGGCGCAGATCCCCATCGGCCCGTTCCTCGAGCACACGCGCGAGTTCATGGAGCCTTCGGACATCTTGCACGGCCTCTTCAAGGCCGTCGTGTTCGGGTTCATCGTGTCGGTCATCACCACCTGGCGCGGCTACGCGGCGACCGGCGGCTCGCGCGGGGTCGGGGAGGGGACGACCCGGGGCGTGGTGATGAGCTCGATCGCGGTCCTCGCGGCGGACTACGTGATCACCTTCATCGCGGTGGGGACCTGAGCGGTGATCGAGATCGTCGACCTCTGGAAGTCGTTCGGCGACAACCACGTGCTGAAGGGGATCTCCCTCGCGATCCCGAAGGGGCAGACCTACGTCGTCCTCGGCGGTTCCGGGTCGGGCAAGACCGTGCTCATGAAGCACGTGATCGGCCTGTTCAAGCCGGACCGGGGGAGGGTCTTCGTCGGCGGGACGGAGATCTCCTCGCTGGAGGGGAAGGCGCTCACCGAGGCGCGCCAGCTCTTCGGGATGGTTTTCCAGGGCGCGGCGTTGTTCGATTCGATGACCGTCTTCGAGAACGTCGCCTTCCCCCTCACCGAGAAGCGCTGGCGCGAGAGGCCGCGCGCGAGCGAGATCCGCGAGCGCGTCGTCGAGAAGCTGAAGGTCGTCGACCTCGGGGAGGAGGTCCTGGGGCGCTATCCGGCGGAGCTGTCGGGCGGCATGCGGAAGCGGGTCGCGCTCGCGCGGGCGCTCGTCTCCGACCCGCAGGTCGTGCTCTACGACGAGCCGACCACCGGCCTCGACCCCATCACCACCGACTACGTGGACAGCATGATCCTGAACGCGAAGCGGAAGCTCGGGATCACGAGCATGGTCATCTCCCACGACATCGCGAGCGCCTTCAAAGTGGCCGACCGCCTGGCCGTGCTCTACGATGGGCATCTGGCCGCGGAGGGCACGCCGGAGGAGGTCCGGCGGAGCACGGATCCGTTCGTGCAGCGCTTCCTCGCCCTCTGGTTCGCGAAGCAGTGATGGATCGAAGCCGCCCGTGAAGCCCGCCTGGAACCGAGCGCTCGCCGTGGGCGTCCTCGCCGCCGTCACCGGCGTCGCGTTCCTGCTCGCGCTCACGTTCTTCCGCAAGGGCGGCTTCTCGGACAAGGACAGCTACCTCGTCCACGCCTACTTCTCCGACGCGACCGGCCTCACCTGGAAGAGCCGCGTCCAGATCGCCGGCATCCAGATCGGCGAGGTGTCGGAGATCGTGCTCGAGGGGGCGAAGGCCCGGCTCGACATCCGGATCAAGAAGGGGATCGAGCTGCACGCCGACGCGTGCCTGACGAAGACCTTCCCGTCGGCGCTCCTGCCGGACGCGCTGCTCGAGGCGATCCCGGGCAGCCCGTCGGCGCCGCTCCTCGAGTCGCTGCCGGAGGAGCAGCGCCGGATCACCTGCGTGCGCGAGGCGACGAGCGTGCAGCAGCTCCTCGACTCGCTCGCGAAGATCGCCGCCGACGTCCAGCTCGTCACGAACGACCTCGCGCAGACGGTCGCCGGCGAGCGGGGGCTCCGGCAGATCGTCGAGAACCTCGCCTCGGCGACGAAGCGGATCGACGACGCCATCGCGGCGAACGAGCAGAACGTCGAGGACATCATCGAGAACACCCGCGGCTTCACCGAGGACCTCCGCGAGATCTCCGGCCGCGACAAGGAGAAGGTCGGCCGGATCATGACGAACGTCGAGGACCTCACGCGCAAGCTCAACGTGATGGCGGCGAGCCTCCAGGAGATCATCGAGCCCGGCTCGGGCGCGCGCACCGGCGCGCCGGTGCCCGAGGGCGTGCAGGGCGCGGTGGCCGCCGCGACGCCCGAGGAGCGCGCCCGGGCCGCGGAGCAGGCGCGCGGCGTGAAGCAGGCCGTCGACAAGCTCTCGAGCAGCCTCGACAACCTCGACAAGATCATCTCGAAGGTGGGCGAGGGGAAGAGCGTCGCGGGGCGGCTCCTCGTGGACGAGGAGCTTGGCCGCAAGCTCGGCGGCGCCGCGACCGAGGTCGCGGACTACTACGACAAGATCTTCAAGCTCCAGATCCAGCTGCAGCTCCGCTCGGAGTGGCTCCTCAACCAGACGCTCCAGAACGGCCGCCCGGGCACGAAGCTCTACTTCGGCGCGCGGCTCCTGCCCCGGCCGGACAAGTACTACCTCGTCGAGCTCGTCTCGGATCCGCGCGGCGTGGACACCGTGACGACCGAGACCGTCAACACGCGCCTCCCCGACAACACCGTCGTGAACACGGTCTCGACCAAGAGGACCAACGAGGAGCGGCTCACCTTCTCGCTCCAGATGGCGAAGCGCTACGGCCCGCTGACGTTCCGCATCGGCATCATCGAGGGGTCGGGCGGCGCGGGCGCCGACCTCCACCTCCTGCGCGACCGGCTCCAGCTCTCGGCCTCGATGTACCAGTTCTCGCGCGCCTTCCAGGAGCAGCGCGTGGGCGCCGCCGCGACCGTGCCGTACCCGCGCGCGAAGGTGTGGGCGAACTACTACTTCCTCGACCACTTCTTCGTGACGAGCGGCGTGGACGACTTCCTGAACCGGTGGGAGTCGGGGAGCTACCCGGGCGGCCGGGCGTTCAACATCGGCACGGACGTGTTCTTCGGCGGCGGCGTCTTCTTCACGGACGACGACCTGAAGACGCTCCTCGGCGCCGGCGCCGGGAGCGCGGTCTCGACGCGCTGAGCCCGCGCGGGACGAGGCCCCCCCCGCGCGCGGGCGGGCGGCCGGAATCCTTCGGCGCGGGCCGGGATCCCACCTCCAGCCCCCCGCGCCTATACTCGTCCTCTGCCATGAACCGCTGGCTCAAGCTCGCCCTCCTCGCCGTCGCCGCCGTCGTCGCCATGCAGCTCCTCCTGCGCCCGCCGGGCGGCGGCCCCGAGGCGAGCGGCGCCGCCCCGAGGCTCTCCCTCCCCGGCCTCGACGGCCGCCCGGTCGACCTCGCGTCGCTCCGCGGCAAGGTCGTCGCCGTGAACTTCTGGGCGAGCTGGTGCGGGCCGTGCCAGCTCGAGATCCCGGAGCTCGCCGAGGTCTGGAGGGAGAACCGCGACCGCTGCTTCGAGCTGCTCGGGGTCGCGGAGGAGACCGCGCGCGAGGACGTCCTGCGGCTCGCGCCCTCGATCCCGTACCCCATCCTGCTCGACGAGCGCGCCGAGGCGCTCGGGCCGTGGGGCGTGCAGGGGTACCCGGTGACGGTCGTCGTGGACGCCGAGGGCATGGTCCGGCAGGTGTTCCGGGGCGCGCTCTCGAAGCGGCGGCTCGAGTCGGCGATCAAGCCGCTCCTCCCCGCGACCTGCCCGGCGAAGAGCTAGGGGTCGGCGCCCGGCTGGGCGAGACCCCGTCCTCCGCGGTAGATCCGGAGGATGCCCCGCGCCTGCGCCATCTGCGGGAGACCCGTCGCGCCCCGGAGCGAGAACCGCGCGTTCCCGCTGTGCTCGGACCGCTGCCGGCTCGTGGACCTCGCGAGGTGGCTCGGCGAGGAGTACCGCATCCCCGGGGGCCGCCCCGGCGACGGCGAGGGCGAGGCGCCCCCGCGCCGCTCGGAGGAGGACGACACGTGAAGCCCATCATGTACCTCGTGCGCGATCTGCCGGGCCAGGACCTCGAGCCGCTGCGGGCCCTCCTCGACGTCCGGGGCGGCGGCGCGACCGCGCTCCCGCGCGAGCGGCTCGTCGAGGCCGCGCGCGGCGCGACCGTGCTCGTCCCGACCTACATCGACCGGGTGGACGCGGCGCTGCTCGACGCCCTCCCCACCGTGAGGCACGTCGCCTCGTACGGCGTGGGGGTGAACCACCTCGAGCTCGACGCCTGCCGCGCGCGCCGGGTGCTCGTCACGAACACGCCCGGCGTCCTCACCGACGCCACCGCGGACCACGCCATGGCGCTCCTCCTCGCGGCGGCGCGGCGGGTCGTCGAGGGCGACCGGGTCGTCCGCGCCGGTGGGTGGAAGGCGGTCGATCCGGCCTTCATGCTGGGGACCGAGGTCACCGGGAAGACGCTCGGCGTCGTCGGCTTCGGCCGGATCGGCCAGGCCGTCGCGCGCCGGGCGCGCGGCTTCGGGATGCGGATCCTGTACGCCTGCCGCCGGCCGGTGGACTTCCCCGAGGCGCGCCACGCGCCGCTCGACGCGCTGCTCGCCGAGAGCGACCTCGTGTCGCTGCACGTCCCGCTCACGCCCGAGACCGAGAACCTCCTCTCGCGCGAGCGGATCGCGCGGATGCGCCCCGGCGCGATCGTGGTGAACACGGCCCGCGGCGGGGTGGTGGACGACGCCGCGCTCGCGGAGGCGCTCGCGTCGGGGCGGATCGCCGCGGCCGGCCTGGACGTCTTCCGCGACGAGCCCCGCGTGCCCGAGGCGTACCTCGAGCTCGAGAACGTCGTCCTGACGCCGCACCTCGGGTCCGGCACGCGCGAGACGCGGGCGGCGATGGCGCGGCTGGTGCTCGAGGACGTCCTGCGGGTCGCGCGCGGCGAGCCGCCGCGCCACCCCGTCCCCTGATCGCCGGCGCGGCGCCCACCCCGGCGCGGCCGCTCGCTCGTCCGCTTCCAGCCCGCCGGGCCGCGTGCTATGAGCCGCGGGGCGCGACCATGGGGTACGTCGACCTCCACTGCCATCTTCTCTGGGCCCTCGACGACGGCTGCGAGACGCCGGCCGAGACGGTCGCGGCGGCGCGGCTCCTCGTGGAGCTCGGGTTCAGCGACGCGGCGCCGAGCCCGCACGCGGTGCCCGGGCTGCCGTCCGGCGACGCGGCGCGCGCCGAGGCGCGCCTCGGCGAGGCCGCCGCCCTCCTGGCGCGCGAGGGGATCCCGCTCGCGCTGCACCGCAACGCGGAGAACCGCCTCGACGAGGAGTTCCTCGCCCGCGCCGGCGGCGAGGGACGCCGCGGCCTCGGCGCGGGGCAGCGCTGGGTCCTCGTCGAGGTGCCGTTCGAGGCGCCGGTTCCGGCGCTCGCGGAGCTCGTCTTCGCGCTCCGGCGCAAGGGCGTGTCGCCCCTCTTCGCGCACCCCGAGCGCTGCGCCGAGTTCGAGCGCTCCGGCCGCGCCGAGGAGGTCGTTCGGCTCGGCGGAGCCCTGCAGCTCAACGTCGGCGCGCTCGCGGGCGTGTACGGGCGGGAGGTGCGCCGGCTCGCGGAGCGCCTCGTCTCGGAGGGGCTCTACGCGGTCGCCTCGACCGACCTGCACCGCCCCGACGGCGTCCGCGAGTGGCTCGCCGAGGCGCTCGCCGCGCTGGAGCGGCGCGCCGGCGCGGACGGCTTCGAGCGGCTGCTCGGCGGGAACCCGCGCCGGATCCTCGCGGGGGAGGACCTCGCGTGAGGCGCGCGATCCAGGTGCTCGCGGGGCTCGCGGTGTCCGGCGCCGCGCTGTGGCTCACGCTCCGCGGCAAGGACCTCCACGCGATCTGGGCCGAGATGCTCGCGGCCGACTACCGCTATCTCGCGCCGTACGTCGTGATCCTGCTCGGGATGCACCTCGCCCGGACGATCCGGTGGGGCATCCTCCTCGAGCCCGTGGCGGACGTGCCCTTCAGCCGCCTCAACGCGGTCTGCGCCGTCGGCTTCATGGCGCTCATGATCCTGCCCTTCCGCCTCGGCGAGTTCGCCCGCCCCTACCTCATCGCGGAGCCCGGCCGGCTGCGCGTCTCGACGGCGCTCTCCTCGGTGGTCGCGGAGCGGGTCGCGGACGGGATCTTCATGGGGCTCCTGCTCGTCGTCACGCTGCTCGGCGTCCCCGACGGCGCGCCGGGCGTGGCCATCCTGCGCACGGGCGGCGTCGTCGTGAGCCTCGCCTTCGGGACGGTGCTCGTGTTCCTCGTCGTCGCCTACCGGAACCGGGCCCTCGCCGTCCGCATCGTCGCGGGCGCGCTCCGCCTGGTCTCGCACCGGCTCGCGGCGCGGGCGGGCGGGATGCTCGACGCCTTCATCCACGGCCTCAGGCTCGTGCCGGGCCGGCGGAAGGCGGGCGCGTTCGTGGTGCTGACGCTCGTGTACTGGGGCCTCAACGCGCTCGGGATGAGCGTGCTCGGGCGCGGGTTCGGGTTCGAGCTCGGGTTCGTCGAGTCGTGCGCCGTCCTCGGCGTGCTGGTGGTCGGGATCATGATCCCCGCCGGGCCCGGGATGGTCGGGACCTTCCAGGGCGCGATCGTCGTGGCGCTCGCGCTGTTCGCCCCGCGGGAGGCGGTGGCGACGCGCGGCACGGCCTACGCGAACGTGCTGTGGCTCGCGAACCTCGCGCAGGTGACCGGGCTCGGGCTCTTCTTCCTGTTCTCGCGCCACATCCGGCTCGGCCGGCTCGTCGAGGCGCCCGGCGAGGTCGGCGCCGAGCTCGAGGCGGAGGAGAGCGAGTACCGCGTCGAGGGCGGGTAGGCGCCGCTCGGGGCCCGGGTCCGGGAGGCGGCGGCGTCAGGCCGCCGCGGTGTCGGGCGCGACGTCGCGCTCCGCGCGGATCCGCTGGAGCACCCCGTTCACCTCGTCGAGGAACAGCGCGTCCAGCTCCTCGTCGATGGCCGCCAGGTACTCGTCGAGCGCGGCCTCGTCCGTCTCCGTGAAGGGCAGCTCGAGGTTCACAGCTCCTCCTCCAGCCAGCGCAAGAGGGCGTCCTTGATGCGATCCGCGGGCGGACGCTCGGGGAGCTCCGCGCGCGCGGGCGGCGGCTTCGGAGGGTGAAGCAGCGGAAGCTCGCGCGGCGTGAACTCGCGCGTCCGCGTCGAGACCGAGACCGACGGCTTCCGCATGCGCAATCCTCCGATACCGGGTACCGCAGCGTCCCGTGTATCACGGGGAGTCGATGGGTCAAGAAATCGGCCGGTATCGGTCCGGCCGCGGCGGCCGGTTCCCGCGCGGTTGCTTGACGGTTCCGGCGGGGGCGCCTATAAACCCGCGTCCTTGGGCCGAGCGCGAGCGAAGGCGCAGCCGGATGAGGCTGCGCCGGAGCGAGCGGGGGGCCTGGGGGGGCGCGAGGCTCCCCGCAGCTCAGGGGAGGCGAGTGACCCCCCAGCAAGATCGGTGAGGTAGCTCAGTCGGCTAGAGCGAGGGTCTCATAATCCCTAGGTCGGCGGTTCGATTCCGCCCCTCACCACTCGAAACGGCCGCCGCCAGGCGGCCGTTCTTCGTTGGTGGAGCCCGGGGGTGTCCGGGGGGGGCGGAGCCCCGACCACGAAGGCGGCGAAGCCGGCGGCCGGCGCGCGCCAGCGAGCCGGAAAGGCGCTCGAGGCTGCGATGATCGCCGCCGCCGACGGGCGCCCCGCTCGCCTCCACGGAGGAGGGGCGCAAGGA
>DASSSJ010000109.1:0-50324 GCA_035708485.1 Anaeromyxobacter sp.
GAGCGGCATGTACACGATGACGCGGTCGCCCTTCTTCACCCCGAGCTTCTTCAGCGCGTTCGCGAACCGGTTCACCTCGCGGTAGAGCCGGTTGTACGTGTACGTGTGCTCCTCGCCGTCCTCGCCGACCCAGATCAGCGCCGCCTTGAGCCGCTTGTCGCCGAGGGTGTGGCGGTCGATGCAGTTGAGGGTGGCGTTGAGCTTGCCGCCGACGAACCACTCGTGCTTGGGCAGGTCGAACCGGTAGACCTGCTCGAACGGCCTCATCCAGTCGACGAGCTTCGCCTTCTCGCGCCAGAACCCCTCGGGATCCTCGCCCGCGTGCTGCCGCTCGATCGCGTCGTTGGGGATGTGCGCCTGCTGCGCCAGCCACACGGGCGCCTGGATGAGCCGCTCGTCCTTCGACAGGGCGCGGATCGCGTCGCGCTGCGCCTCCGTGAGGTCGGGGAGCTTCTCGTGAGCCATGCGTTCACCTTCGCGAGCACGACCGTCGAAGGTCGTCTCGAAGCGCGAGGAGTTGAAGGTCGCCCCCGCGCGGGTGGGCGCCGGCCAGGAAAGGAAGGGGCGCATGCTACCCGAACCGGGGGGCGGTTGTGCAAGGGGGCGCGCGGCCGCTCGTGCCGCAGGGCGTCAAGACGTCAGGGGCCCGCGGCGTAGCCTGCGCGCGCGAGCAGCGCGCCCTCGTCGAACCAGAGGCGCCGGGCGAGCTCCGCCGCCGCGTCGCGCTCGAGCGTGACCCTGCCCGACCCCGCCCACGCCCAGAGCCGGTTCTGCGCCTGCCAGAGGTCGACCCGCATGCCGAGGCGATCGGCGAGCGCGAGGATCCCCGCGGCCTCCGCCGCGCGCGCCGCGGGTGCGTGGCCCGCCGCGACCGCGGCGAGCCGCTCGAGGACGAGCGCCTCGACGTCGCGGCGCACGGGCTCGAGCCACGGGCGCGCGCCGAGCCGCCGCGACAGCCCGACCACCGCGCCGAGCTCCGCCTCGGCCTCGTCGAGGCCCAGCTCCCCGGCGCGTGCGCGGCGCATGAGCTCGAGCAGCCGGCCCGTGAGCGTCACGTCCGCCGCCACGCGGAGCGGCGCCGGGACGGGCGAGTCGATCTCCCGGAGGAACTCCATGAGGCGCCGGTTGCCCTCGAAGATGTCGCGGTAGCGGTGCTCGTACCGCGCGATGCGCTCCTGCACGATCACGCGCGCCACGCGCCGGCGCTCGTCGAGGAAGAGGTCGCCGAGCGAGTAGTCGCGCCCGGGGAAGAAGCGGTCGATCTCCCGGAGGACGCGGTGGAGCGAGAGCCGCTCCAGCTTCGCGAACAGGCCCGCCTCGACCTCGGCGTGCGCCTCCGGCCCGCGGTACGGCGCGATCCCGCAGCGGAAGTCGGCCGCGCCGAGGTGGAGCACGCAGGCGAGGACGTCGAGCGCGTCGGCGGTGGCGGCGCTCTCGAGCGTGACGCGGGCCAGCGTCAGCGTCGCGGGCCCGGACTGCGCGGAGCGCCGGCCCTCCATCCGGTAGGCGTAGCGGAACACCCGCCCCTCGTCCGGCGTCTCGCGGACCGCGCTCGCGATGGCGAGGTGCGCCGCGACGCCCTCGAGCGTGACCACGCTCGGCTTCACGAGCGCCGCCCACACGCGGCGGCCGTCGCCGTGCTCCGGCACGTTCGACGGCGCCCGGGCGAGGGCGTTCTCGAACGCGACCTCGAGGTCGACGCCGGTCGCCTCGCGCGCGAGCTGGATCGCCCGCGCCGCGTACTTCAGCACCTGGACCGTCTCGAGGCCGGAGAGCTCGGCGAAGAACCAGCCGCAGCTCGTGAACATGAGGAGGGACGCGCGCTGCATCTCGAGGAGCCGCAGCGCCTTCACCTCCTCCTCCGGCGCGAGCGAGCGCTGCGCCTGGCGACGGAGGAAGCCGCGGGCGTCGCGGCGCTCCGGATCGAGCACCACCTCGACGTACTGGTCGCGGGCGCGCCACGGGTCCGGCAGGATCGGCGCGAGCTCGCGCTCGTAGAGCTCGGCGAGCCGATCGCGCAGCCCCTCCAGCGCCGCGAGGAGCGGCGCCCGCCACGCCTGCGTCCAGCCCGGAGCGGCGCCCACCTGGCAGCCGCAGTCCGAGCGCCACCGCTCGATCCCGTGGGCGCACGACCAGGAGGAGCCCTCCGCGATCTCCGCCTCCCACTCCGGCGGCGCGAGGGCGAGCGCCTGCGCGAAGTTGACGAGCCTCGGCCCGTCGGACCGCGACAGCCGCCGCAGCGCCGCCGCCAGCACCTCGTCCGCTCCCTTCTTGTGGTGCCCGAGCGTCTCGCCGTCGAACGCCACCGAGAGCACCTCGTCGTGGCCGCGCGACGCGTCGTACCCGCCCTCGAGGCGCGCGCGGAGCGCGTCCGGCGACGAGAGCGCGTCGCCGAACGCGAGGTCGCGGGCGATGTGGCCGTCGTAGAAGAAGACCGCGAGCTCCCGCTCGCCCGCGCGGACGCGGTAGGGCCGCGTCGGGTCGAAGCGGGCGCCGGCCGAGTCCCGCCACTCGCCCCCGGGCGGCCGCACGCGAACGGCCTGGTACGGCGACAGGACGGTGAACCGGATCCCCTCCGCGGCGAGGGCCTCGAGCGTGGGCCCGTCGGCGGCGGTCTCGGGGAGCCAGAACCCCTCCGGCTCGCGCTGGAAGCGCCAGCGGAAGTCGGCGAGGCCCCACCGGATCTGCGTGAGCCGGTCGCGCGGCGCGGCGAGCGGGAGGATGGCGTGGCCGTAGCCCTGGGCGAGCGCGTTGCCGTGGCCGCGCTCCTCGACGCTCTGCGCGTCGGCCTCGAGCACGCGCGCGTAGACGTCGGGCCGGGCGCGCTCGAGCCAGGCGAGGAGCGTCGGGCCGAAGTTGAAGGAAAGGTAGCGGTAGGTGTTGACGATGTCGACGATCCGGTCGCCCTTCCCCTTGAGCCGCGCCGCGCCGTTCGGGCCGTAGCACTCGGCGGCGATCCGCTCGTTCCAGTCGTGGAACGGCTCGGCCGAGTCCTGGACCTCGATCTCCTCGATCCAGGGGTTCTCGCGGGGCGGCTGGTAGAAGTGGCCGTGCAGGCAGAGGAGGCGCGCCATCGGCCCGGATTCTCGGTCCGGGCTCCGCCGGCGCCCGCGGCCCGGGTGGGCTCCCCCCCGGAAGTCACGTTATGTTCGAGCCATGAAGGTGGCGCTCACGGTGGCGGGGTCGGACTCGGGCGGCGGCGCCGGGATCCAGGCGGACCTCCGGACGTTCGCCGCCCACGGCGTCCACGGGACGAGCGCCCTCACCGCCGTCACCGCCCAGAACTCGGTGGGCGTGTCGGCCTGGGTGGCGCTCGATCCGGAGATGGTCGTCGCGCAGATCGAGGCGGTCGCGATCGACATGCCGGTCGCCGCCGCGAAGACGGGGATGCTCGCGAACGCGGCCGTCGTGGAGGCCGTCGCGGACGCCGCCCGGCGGCTGCGGATCGCCCCGCTCGTCGTGGACCCGGTGATCGTGGCGAAGAGCGGCGACCGGCTGCTCGACGCCGCCGCCGAGCGCGCGTACGTGGAGCGCCTGTTCCCGGTCGCGACGCTCGTCACGCCGAACCTCCGGGAGGCGGCGGCGCTCCTCGGGCGCGAGGTGCGCGACGTCCCCGCGATGCGCGACGCCGCCCGCGACCTCGCCGCGCTGGGCGCGCGCGCCGTCCTCGTGAAGGGCGGAGCCCTCGCCGGGGACGCGGTCGACGTGCTCTTCCACGGCGGACAGGCGATCGAGCTCCCGTCACCGCGCGTGGAGACGGCCAACACGCACGGGACCGGCTGCACCCTCTCGGCCGCGATCTGCGCGCGGCTCGCGCTCGGCGAGGGGCTCGTCCACGCGGTGCGGGCGGCGAAGGCGTACCTGACGGAGGGGCTGCGGCGCTCCTACGCGGTCGGCAAGGGGCGCGGGGTGGTCCACCACCTCCACCCGCTCGATCCGGCCGCCGACGCCCACGGCCGCCGCGGCTCGTCGTAGAATCCGCGGATGCTCCGCACCGCGGTCCCGCTCCCCGTCGCCTCCGTCGCCCGGCACCCGAAGGTCGGCAGGTGACGGCCGACCGCCGTCAGCCCAGCTCCCGCGGCTGCTTCGTCTGCGGCCGCGAGAACCCGATGGGCCTCGCCGCCCGGTGGACGAGCCACCCCGGCGAAGGCGAGGTCCGCGCGACCGTCGAGATCCCCGAGCACTTCAACGGCTATCCCGGCACCGTCCACGGCGGGATCCTCTCGGCGCTGCTCGACGAGGCCGCGGTCCGGACGGCGCTCCTCGACGGCGGCTTCGACGACCTCATGGTCACCGCCAGGCTGGAGGTGTCCTTCCGCCGGCCCACGCCGACGCGCGCGCCCCTGACGGTGGTCGCCCGCGTGACGCGCCGGGGCGGGAGCCGCGCCCAGGCCGAGGCCGAGATCCGGCTCGCGGACGGGACCGTCACCGCGCGCGCCGAGGCGCTCCTCACGCGCCCGCCGCCGGACGTCGCGTCGGGGTGGGAGCAGGAACGCCCGTGGTGGCGAGTGGATCCCTGATCGCCGTCACGAACGCGGCCGCGCGAGCCTCCCTTGACCGCGGGACGCCGGGTCCTCACGCCTCCCGCGACAATCCACGGGGCGTGCAGTACGATGCCTCCTTCAGGGAGGGATACCCGATGAGAAGCCTCGTCGCCTCGTTCGCCGCGCTGGCGCTGGCCGTCCCCGCGGCGGCGCGCGCCCAGCCCGTCTCCACCATGGGCGGCGCCGGGCCGGACACCTACCTCGAGCTGCACCTCGGCGCGTTCGTGCCGCAGTCGAGCGACCTCGACGCCCTCGACCCGAACGTGGACCTCGGCCTCACGTTCGGCGCGCGGTTCACGCAGAACCTCTCGGCCGAGATCGAGACCGGGTATTACCGCGCGTCCGCCACGGAGTCGTCCGGCGTGAAGGGCGTCATGGACGCCATCCCGATCGTCGCGAGCCTGCGGTTCCGCTACCCGCTCAAGGTTGCAGAGCTCTCCGCGTTCGGCGGCGGCGGGATCCACTTCGCCCACACGTCGACCTCCGGGCTCGGCGCGTTCGACTCGTCGGCGTCGGACACCGCGTTCGGCTACCACCTCGGCGGAGAGGCCGCGTTCATGCTCTCGCCGACGATGCGCGTCGGCTTCGAGGTCCGCCGGACGTTCGTGAACGCGTCGTTCGACGGCGCCGACACCGACATCGGCGGGCTCCGCCTCGCCGCCACGCTCGGCTACCACTTCTGAAGCGCAATTCCGCCGCTCGTCGGCGGGGGGAGGATGGAATGAGGTCAAGGGTCCTCGCGGGAGGGGCGGCGGTCGCCCTCGCGGCGTGCGCGACGCCCTCGCAGCGTCCGGCGGTGGTCGAGTCGCCGGTCCCGGCCGCGGCGCAGGTCGCGGCGCAGCAGGCGGCGCAGACGCCCACGGCGCCCCGCTACAAGCGGAAGATCGCCGTCGGCCGGTTCACGAACGAGACGAACTACGGGCGGTCGCTCCTGAACGACGATCAGCTCGACCGGATCGGGAAGCAGGCGTCCGACATGCTCGGCTCGCGCCTGGTCATGTCCGGCCAGTTCCTCGTCCTCGAGCGCCCCGACCTGAACAAGATCGAGAAGGAGCAGACGCTCGCGGGCGTCGCGGGGCTCGTCGGCGCCGACACCCTGATCATGGGGTCCGTCACCGAGTTCGGCCGCTCCGTCGGCGGCAAGGTCGGGTTCCTCTCCTCGACGAAGGTGCAGCTCGCCAAGGCGAAGGTGGACGTCCGGCTCGTCGACGTGAAGACCGGGCACGCCTACTTCTCCGCGACGGGCGCGGGCGAGGCGACCACCGAGGTCGGCGAGGTCGCCGGCTTCGGGAGCCGGTCCGAGTACGACGCGACGCTCAACGACCGCGCCATCGCCGCCGCCATCTCGGACGTGATCGACCGGCTCGTCTCGAGGCTCTCCGACCGGCCGTGGCGGACGGACATCCTCCAGGTGCAGGGCGCGCAGGTGTTCGTCTCCGGCGGGAAGAGCCAGGGCCTGAAGCCGGGCGACGAGCTCCAGGTCCTGCGGGCGGGCCAGACGGTGAAGAGCGCGCAGTCCGGGTTCGACGTGACGCTGCCGCCCACCGCGGTCGCGGCCCTGAGGGTGGTCTCCACCTTCGGCGACACGGAGACGAACGAGGGCTCCGTCTGCGAGATCACCTCCGGGACGGTGGACCGGGCCGAGATCCCGCGGCTCTTCGTCTCGGAGCGGAAGGGAGGCCAGCCATGAGGACGCTCGCCCTCGCCCTGACGCTGGCGCTCGCCGGCTGCGTCGGCCCGACGACCACGGTCCGGACGGTGGACACGCGCCCCGCCATCGCCTTCGCCGGAGCGCCGTCCGGCACGATCCTGTACGTGGACGGCGTCGCCGTCGGCGATCCCGCCCGCTACGACGGCCAGCCGAACGTCCTGCGCGTCGAGCCGGGCACGCACGAGATCGACATCCGGGACGGCTCCGGGCGGTCGCTCTTCAGGCAGCGCGTGTTCGTCGAGAGCGAGCTCAAGACCGTGCAGGTGCACTGATGCGCGCCCGCCCGCTCGCCGGCGCCGCCGTCGCGGCCGCGCTCTCCGCCTGCGTCCAGCAGTCGGGTTACTACTGGGGGAACTACGACTCGGCGCTGTACCAGCACTACAAGAACCCGCAGGACCGCGAGGCGTTCATCGAGGCGCTCAAGACGACCATCCTCGAGGCCGAGCAGCGGGGCATGAAGGTCCCGCCGGGGATCTGCGCCGAGTACGGGTACGCGCTGTTCGAGGAGGGGCAGGCCGCCGAGTCGCTGCCCTGGTTCCAGCGCGAGAAGGAGACCTGGCCCGAGTCCACGGTCCTCATGGACAAGATGATCCGGAACGCGCAGCGCCGCGTCGGGCAGCCGCCGACGCCCGGCAAGGGCCCGGCGGGCGCGGTGGAGGACAGGTCATGACGCGCCGCCGGCTTCCGCTCGCCGCCGCGCTCGCCGCCGTCGCGGTCGCGGCCGGGTGCGTCACGCCCAAGCAGAAGGACTACACGAAGTTCGTCGCCGCGCAGCCGCGCTCGATCCTGGTCATCCCGGTGATGAACAAGAGCGTGAGCCTCACCGCGTCCGACTACTTCCTCACGACGATCCCGGTGCCGCTCGCGGAGCGCGGCTACTACGTGTTCCCGGTGAACCTCGTGAAGCGGCTCCTCGAAGACGAGGGGCTCTCCGACCCGGGGCTCGTCCACAACGCGGACACGATGCGCCTCGCGGGCATCTTCGGCGCCGACGCGGTCCTCTACATCACGATCGAGCAGTGGGACGCGAAGTACATGCTCGTCCAGACGAACGTCACGGTCTCGCTGTCCTATGTCCTGAAGGACGCGAAGACCGGCGAGGTGCTCTGGGAGGACGGCGAGAAGATGGTCTACGCGTCGGGCGACGCGGGCGGCGGCCTCCTCGGCGCCATCATCAGCGCCGCCGTCACCCGCGCGGCGCCCGACTACATGCCGCTCGCGCGCAAGGCGAACGCGCAGGCGATGGCGTACCCGGGGCCCGGCTTCCCCGCCGGCCCGTACCGCCCGGAGTTCCGCAAGGATCATCCGGCCCCGCTCCCGGCGCAGGACGCCTCCGGCGCGCCGGCCAAGCAGCCCGCGTCGTACTGAGCTCGCGCCGCCGGGCGCGCTCGACCGGAGCGCGCCGGCGGCCCCTCACCGCGCGTAGCCGGCGAGCCGGTACGCGATCCGCCCGGCGAGCTCGCGGAACGCCTCCGAGCTCTTGGCGAGCGCCGCCGCGCGCGGCAACCAGGTGCGCCCCTGGCCGTCGCCCGCGCGGCGATCGACCGGCAGGACGTCGGGATCGAGCCCGACGGCCTTGAAGCAGCTCTGCGCGCGCGGCATGTGCGCGGCGCTCGTGACGAGGAGGAGGGTCCGCCAGCCGCGCGCGGCGGCGAGCCTCGACGACTCGATCGCGTTCTCCCGCGTGTTCCGGCTCGTCCGCTCGACCGCGATCCGGTCGGGCGGGACGCCCCACTGCGCGAGCTTCGCCGCGAGCCGGTCCGCCTCCGCGACGTCGCCCGGCTGCGGCCAGACGAGGCCGCCCGAGAGGAGCAGGTTGCGCGCGCGGCCGGCGCGGTAGAGCTCCCAGCCGCGGAGCACCCGGTCCACCGCCTCCGACATCTCGGCCTCGCCGGTGCCGCGCGACGCGGCCGCGTCGGCGACGCCGCCGAGCACGATGACCGCGTCGTACACGACGTCGGGGCGGTAGGTGCTCCTCGCGCCGCGTTCCATCGCCCCCATCAGGCGGTCGGCCACCACGTCGCTCGAGAAGACGACGAGGACGGCGGCGGAGAGGGCCAGCAGGATCGGCCCGGCCCGCCGGCGGCGGCGCAGGAGCGCGCCCGCCGCCGCGAGGAGGAGCGCCCACGCGAGCGGCGACAGGAGCGGCTCGATCGCCTTCGAGAACCAGAAGAACACCGGCGCATCATAGCCGTCCCCGGCGGCCGCGCCGGTTTCCGGCCACGCCGCGGCGGGTCCCCGGGCGAGCAGCGTCCGCGCGGCCACGCCGGGCGTGTCCCCGCGGCCACGCGCGCGCGGAACTCGCGCGGCGGCGCGGAGCGGAGGGCGGGCACGCGCGGTGCAAACGCCATCCTCGAACCCGCACCACCGAGGAAACGATGCCCCGCGTCTACCTGCCCCTGCTCCCGCTGCCCGCCCTCGCCGTCCTCGTCGCCGTCTCGGCCTGCTCGAAGCCGCGCACGGAGGAGGTGAGCCACGTCGTCCCGCCGCCCACCTTCGCGGCCGTCTTCGCCGAGCCGAAGCCCGCCGTCCCCGCCACGCCCGCCGCGGCGCCGGCGCCGGCGGACGCGCCCAAGGACGAGGCGCCGTCGGCCGAGGAGGTGAAGGCGTTCGAGAAGCCGGTCCGGAAGTAGCCGGCGCGCTCCGCCTACGCCCAGCGCAGCTCCGCGGTGAAGTGCCGGAGCGTGCGCGCCTGCCGCTCGATGCGGACGCCGCGCACCTCCGGCGCCTTCGCCTTCACCTCCGCGATCACCTCGGCGGCGTAGTCGAAGTGGCTCTGGGTGTAGACGCGCCGCGGAAACGCGAGCCGGACGAGCTCCATCGGCGCGGGCGTCTCGGTGCCGTCCTCGCGCCGCCTGCCGAACATGACCGAGCCGATCTCCACGCCGCGGATGCCGCCCTCGAGGTACAGCGCGAGCGAGAGGGCCCAGGCCGGGTAGTCCTCCGGCCCGAGGTGCGGGAGGAGCGCGCGCGCGTCGAGGTAGACCGCGTGCCCGCCCGTCGGCTCGACGATGGGGACGCCCGCCGCGAGCAGCCGCTCGCCCATGTACTCGGCCGTCCGAAGCCGGTACGCGAGGTAGTCCTCGTGCAGGACCTCCTCGAGCCCGACGGCGATCGCCTCGAGGTCGCGCCCGGCGAGGCCGCCGTAGGTCGGGAACCCCTCGGTCAGGATGAGCAGGTTCCTCGCGGCGTCGACCCACCGCGCCTCGCGCAGCGCGATGAAGCCGCCGATGTTCGCGAGGCCGTCCTTCTTCGCGGAGACGAGGCAGCCGTCGGCGAGGTCGAACATGACGCGCGCGATCTCGCGCGGCGTGCGGCCGCCCTGCCCTTCCTCGCGGAGCTTCACGAACATCGCGTTCTCCGCGAAGCGGCAGGCGTCGAGGACGAGCGGCTTGCCGTGCCGGTGGAGGAGGTCGGAGTAGGCGCGCAGGTTCGCGAGCGAGACGGGCTGGCCGCCCCCGGAGTTGTTCGTCACGGTGATCATCCCGAACGGCACGCGGTCGCCGCGCTCGCGCAGGAGCGCCTCGGCGCGCGCGAGGTCGACGTTCCCCTTGAACGGGTGGCGCGTGCGGGGCTGGAGGCCCTCCGGGATCACGAGGTCGAGCGGCTCGACCTCGTCGTGCTCGAGGTTCGCGCGCGTGGTGTCGAAGTGGGTGTTGGAGGGGACGACGTCGCCCGGCCGCGTCGCGACGGAGAACAGGATCCGCTCGGCCGCGCGCCCCTGGTGCGTCGGGATGACGTACGGGTAGCCGGTGAGGTCCTTCACGGCCGCCTCGAACCGGAAGAAGCTCCGCGCGCCCGCGTAGCTCTCGTCGGCGTCCATCATCGCCGCCCACTGCCGCGCCGACATCGCGCCGGTGCCCGAGTCGGTGAGGAAGTCGAGGAGGACGTCCTCGGCGCGGAGGCGGAACGGGTTGAGCCGAGCCTCGTCGAGCAGCCGCGCGCGCTCCTCGCGCGTCGTCATGCGGATGGGCTCGACCGACTTGATCCGGAACGGCTCGATGATGGTGCGGGGCATCCCCGGATCCTTCGGCGGCCGGCGGGGGCCGGCGCGCGCCGGACGTGGGGGACCCCCACAGGGACCGGCGCCGCGCCGCGGGCCCGCCTCGCGGCGTACCCCGCCGTCCTCGACCGGACCGCCCGGTCGTGCGATCCTTCGCGCGCTCCCATGGAGTCGCTGAGCCGCCTCAACGCCTCGATCTTCGTCTACGTGCTCGAGCGGGTGCCCGCCGCGCCGGACGGCTACACGTGGAAGTTCGAGGGGCCGGAGGGCGGGCGCGCCCAGGCGGTCGGCGCCTCGCGCCTGCAGGTGGATCCCACGGCGTCGGTGGTCTTCACGCTCGGCGCGCTCGGCCGGCGGGTCATCGTGACGCTGACGGACACGGACCCGGCGCGCATGGCCCCGCTGCTGGCCCGCGTCGAGCGCGAGGCGCCCGCGGATCCCGCGTCCGTGGCGTTCCCGCTCGACGATCCCTGGGTGAAGGAGCACGGCCGCGCGGGGGTCGCGCTGCTGCCGCCCTCCACGACCCGCTTCTTCCCGAGGCTCCCGGACGCCATCCTCTTCGACGAGGGCGCGCTCCTCGTGTCCGCCGCGGTGTTCCTCGACGCGGAGGAGCTGGCCCTCGCCCGCGAGCACGGGGTCACCACCCTCGCGGAGCGGTTCCGCGTCGCCGGCCGGAACATCGTCCGGTTCGCGCACCGCGCGCGGGCCTGACGGCGGCACCCGGTTCGTCCGAGCCCGGGCCCGGGCCCGGCAGCGTCGGCGCGGGGCGCGGGCTCGTCGAAGGCGACGCAGGCGAGCACCGCCACGATCGCGAGGCGCGACCGGCGCCCCGGCTCGCGCCGAGGCGCCGCTCGGGGCGATCCGCCGCGAGCTTCGCGGCTACCGCGCGCCCGCCGGCGCGGGGGCCGGGGGGGCCGCCGGCGTGGGCGCGGGGGTCGTCGCCGGCGCCGGCGTCGTGGGGACGGGGACGACCGCCGTCGTCCCGCCCGGCGCGACCGGCAGCGCCGCCGGCAGCGGGGCGGGCGCGACGGGGGCCGTCGGGAGCGGGACCGGGACCGGCGCCGGCGCCGCCGCCGGCGCGGCCGGCGACGCGGCGGGGGCCGCGCCCGCGGGCACGCCGGGAGTCGCGACGACCGGGCTCGGCGCGAGGACCGCGACCGCGAGCAGCTTCCCGGCCTGGTCGAGGACGAGCTGCATGAGCGTGCCGCTCGCGTCGCGGACGACGCGCACGAGGTGGCCCTGCTCGTCGGGCGACTGCGCGATGATCGGCAGCTCGAGGACGCTGCCGACGACCTGCTGCCCGACGAGCTGCCCGGTGGTGTCGAGCGTGCGCTCCACCAGGCGGCCGGCCGTGTCCACCGTGCGCTGCACCGTCTGGCCCACCACGTTCACCGTCTGCGCGAGGAGGCCGTTCGGCGCGGTGACCTGCTCGAGCGTCTTGCCGATCGAGGTCACGGCCTTGTCGAGGACGCCGCCGGGCGCGAGCGCGGTGTTCGCCACGTTCCCGACCGTGCTCACCACCTGGGACACCACGCCGCCCGGCTGCAGGGCGGTGTTCACCGCGCCGACCAGCCCGGCGACCACGCCGCCCGGGGCGAGCGCGGTGTTCGCGACCTGGCCCACCGTGGCGACCGTCTGGTTCACGGTGTTGAGCAGCCCCGTCACGATCTGCGGGTTCCGGTCGAGCGTGGTGAGGGCGCGGTCCACGATCCGGGTCACGTTGTCGAGCCGCACGACGAGGTGGGCCTCGACGCGGACCTCCTTGATGGTGAGGCGGATCTCGTCGATGGAGGCGTCGGCGCCGGCGCTCAGCTGGACCAGGTTCCCGACCTTCGCGTCGAGCGAGACGTGCGCGCGGACGTTGCGGATGACGAACTCGATGAGGTCGATGCTGGCGCCTGCGTCGAGCAGCACGTCCGGCTCGCCGGCGGCGCGGGACAGCTCGCGCGCGGTGGTCTTGAACTCCACCGGCTTCGCCGGGCGGGCCGGGCGCGGACCGGGGGCGTCCTCCTCGCCGGAGGCGGCGGTCCCGCCGTTCGCCGTCGCCTCCGGCGCCGGCGAGGAGCCCGCGTCTGCGCCGGCGTTCCCTCCTGCGTTCTCGGCCGGAGCGCCGTTCGTCGCCGCGCCGTTCGTCGTGGCAGCGCCGTTCGCGAGCGGCGCGACCGGGGAGACCGGGGAGACCGGGGCGACCGGCGGCACCGGCCTGTCGGAGACCCGGACCGGAGGGACGGGCGCGTCCGAGACCGGGGTGGGCGCCACCGGCCGCGCGGTCACCGGGGTGGGCGCCACCGGCGCGTCGGTCACGGCGGTGGGCGCCACCGGCCGCGCGGTCACCGGCACGGGCGCGACGGGCGCGACGGGCGCGGCGCCGCTCGGGGCCGCCGTCGGGCTCGCCGCCGGCGCCGGCGCCGGCGAGTCCGCTGCTCCGGGTTCGGCGGCGAGGGCGAGGGCGAGCGCGTAGGGAAGGACGGACATGGGTCACTCCGTGGTCACTGCGTGCTGGACTTCGAGGGGATCGGCCGGGCCTCGGCGGCGGCGTCGGCGCCGATCGAGGCGGCCGGGGGCGCGCCGTCGGGGACGGCGACGGGGCCGCCGGCGAGCTGCGGGTTCTCGTCGATCGCGCCGAGGGCGCGCTGCAGCACCTCGGACACCCGGTTCAGCCGCACGACGAGGTGCGTCTCCGCGGAGACGCCCTCCAGCTCCGCCTTGAGCTTCTCGACGGTGGCGACGATGCCGGCGCGGATCGTGACGAGCCGCGCGACCGAGGTGTCCACGTCGAGCCTCGCGTGCAGGTTCTCGACGTCGAGCGACAGCTTCGCGACCTCGGCCCTCGGGACGTGCAGCTCGACGTCCGGGCCCTCCGCCGGCGCGGCCGGGAAGAACGCGGTCGCCGGCGGGCCGGCGGCCGATCCGGGCGCCGGACCCGGAGCGGCGGGCGCGGGCGCCGACGTCGCGGCCGGCGTCGCCGCGAGCTGCGCGGGCGCGGACGGCGGCGGGCTCGCGGCCGGCGGCTGCGGCTCGGGCGCAGCGGCCAGGAGCAGGACGCTCGCGAGCCCGAGCGCCGTCACGGCCGGCCTCCGGGGGCACGCGACGCGACCGGCTCGGCGGTGGCGCCCGCGGCGCTGGTCGGCGCCGGTGCCGCCTCCGCCGGAGGCGGGGCCCCCGGGGACGCGGGCGCGGGCGGCTCCGCGCGAGACGCGGGGAGCGGGGCCGGGGCGGCCTCCTGCGGCCGCGCGCCCGACGCGTCGCGAGGCGACGTGCGGCGAACCCTCGGCTCCGCGACCGGGAGCACGAGCGGCAGGAGCACGAGGCCGACGAGCGGGACGACGAGGACCGCGGGCGGCGTCCGCCTCGAGGGATCCTGCGCTCCGCGCGTCGCGGGGCGCTCCCGCACGTCGCGGCCGGCGGGCGCCGAGCGGTCCGGCGGCGGCGCGGCCTCGGGTGGCCCGGCGCGGTCCTGCGCGCGAGCCGGCGCCGCGCACAGGAGCGAGCAGGCGACGACGAGGCGCGCTCCAGGAGCGGCGGTCATGGCGCGTCCCCTCGGGCAGGATCAGTTCGCGTGCGGCGCGGCCTGCGCGGGCGCAGCCGCGGGCGCGGAGGGTGCCGGGGCCGCGGGCGACGCCGCCTGCGACGCGGCGGGGCTCGGCGGCGTGGAGGACGCGGGCGCGCCCGGGGCGGGGGACGCCTTCGTGGCGCTCGCCGGCGCGCTCGCCTTCTCCGCCTGCTCCATCACGATCCCCTCGGAGGCGTGCTTCGCCTCGCGCAGCAGGGCCCCGAGCTCCTCGACGTTGCTCGTCACCGTGAGCCGGACCGCCACGTCGCGGTACACGACCCCGGGCTCCGGGCGCATCGGGAGGTTCACCCGCTCGGTCTTCCAGACCGTCTTGCGCTTCCCGGTCCCCTGGAAGACGACCTGCGTCCTCGGGACGACGTCGAACTTGAGCGCCTTCGCGCGGACCGTCGCGACGAGCTCCAGCTCGGGGCCCTCGTCGGCCGGGGCGGTCGCCGGCGGCGCGGGCGCGAGCGGCTCCGCCTCCGGGGCGTCCGCGCACGCCAGCGCGACGGCCAGCGCGACGAGCGTGCGGTCGTCCGCGAGGGGCGTCGACCCCTGTCCCGAGTCCGCGCTCGCGATCCGCGGGTACGACCCGCCGAAGGCCACCACCACGCTCGCCACCGCCCAGCACGTCCTGTTCGCCATGTGCTCGCTCCGCCGCCCGCGCTGCTGGCGCTCGCCCGTCGAGACCGAATGCGAGCATCTCCACGGCGGCGTCGCGCGGCCACGCTCCGCGCCGGTTCCCACCCGGCGTGGCCGCGATACACTCTCCGGACGTGCCCTCCCCCGAGCTCGCGATCGTCACCGGCGGGAACCGCGGCCTCGGCCTCGAGACCGCGCGCGCGCTCGCGCGCCGCGGGATGCGCGTCGTCCTCACCGCGCGGGGCGAGGCGGACGGCCGCGCCGCGGCGGCGGCGCTCGCCGCGGAGGGGCTCGAGGCGGTCGCCTGGCCGCTCGACCTCTCGCACGGGGCGAGCGTCGCCGCGCTCGCCGATCGCGCTCGCGCCGAGCGGGTCGCGATCGACGTCCTCGTGAACAACGCGGGGGTCTACCTCGAGCGGTTCGGCCCGGCCGCCGCGCGCGAGAGCATGGAGGTGAACGCGCTCGCGCCCGTGCGGCTGACGGACGCCCTCGCGCCGCTCCTCGCGCGCGGCGCGCGCGTCGTGATGGTGTCCTCGGGGATGGGCGAGCTCGCCGGGCTGCCCCCCGGACTCCGCCGCCTCGCCGAGGAGGCGACCGATCGCGCCGCGCTCGCGCGCCGCGCCGCCGCGCTCGACGCGTCGGCGCGGCGAGGCGAGCACGCGGGCGCGCACACGCTCGCGTACCGCGTCTCGAAGGCGGCGCTGAACGCCGCGACGCGGTTCCTCGCCGCGGAGCTCGCGGCGCGCGGCGTCCGCGTCAACGCGGTGTGCCCGGGCTGGGTGCGCACCGGGATGGGCGGGGCGGGCGCGCCGCGCTCGCCGGCGGAAGGCGCCGCCGGCGTCGTCTGGGCGGCGACCCTCCCGCCCGACGGGCCGACCGGCGGGTTCTTCCGGGACGGACGGGCGATCCCCTGGTGACGCGCCGCCCCCGAGACGCGCGGGCCCCGGCGTCGCCGCCGGGGCCCGGGGGTGCCGCCGCGAGCCGGCCGCCGGCTACAGCCGGTAGGTGAGGCCGGCGAGGAGCGTGAACGTCGAGTCGTCGTAGTCGCCGAGCATCGGGTCGAGCATGAGCGACGCGCCGATCTGCGTGCGCGGGTTGAGCTGGTAGAGGCCGCCGACGCCGAAGCGGAACATGAAGCCGAAGGACGAGTCGCTCACGGACTGCGTGACGCCCGACGTCTCGGTGTCCACCGACAGCGACGCGTAGTAGAAGCCGAGGCCCGCGTCGCCGAAGAAGCTCAGCTGCGGGTTGAGCGGGAGCGTGAACCGCGCCGCCGGCACGATCTTGAGGAGGTGCACCGTGGAGTCCACGCTGGCGGTGAGGGAGGGGAACCCGGGGACGCTCGTGCTCTCGGAGTGCGTGAGGTAGCTGTACCCGAGCGAGCCCACGAACGAGAGGGCGATCTGCGGGGTGAGCTTCTTGTACGGCATGATGCCGTCGGCGCGGAGCTGCAGGCCGTCGAGGTCGCCCATCTCGTAGCCGATCCAGCCGCCGACGGAGTACTGCGGGGCGGCCGAGGCCGCCGGGGCGGCGGCCTTCGCGGGCTTCCTCGCCTGCGCGTGCGCCATCGACGGAGCGGCGAGCAGCGCCGCCAGGACCACGGCGGACAGCGAACGAACGTGCATGTGTCTCCCTCCAGGAGTGAGGGCGGGCCGGTGCTCGGCGCCCGCTCGGTCCCGATTTGTCGCACGCCGCGGGGAGCGCGTCCAAGGAATTACCGCCGTGGACGCCGGGCCCGAAACTTGGTTTCCTTCGCGGACCGACGGACGTGACGATGAGCGAACCCGACAGGAGGGAGCCCGCCGAGAAGCGCCGGATCCGGGCGATCCGCAACATCGGCATCATGGCGCACATCGACGCCGGGAAGACCACCTTGACCGAGCGCCTGCTCTTCGCCGCGGGGCGCACGCACAAGATGGGCGAGGTCCACGAGGGCCAGGCGGTGATGGACTGGATGGATCTCGAGCGCGAGCGCGGCATCACCATCACCTCCGCCGTGACGAGCTTCGACTGGCGCGGGCACGAGCTGCACCTCATCGACACGCCCGGCCACGTCGACTTCACCATCGAGGTCGAGCGCAGCCTGCGCGTCCTCGACGGCGCGGTCGCCGTGTTCGACGCGGTGAACGGCGTCGAGCCGCAGAGCGAGACGGTGTGGCGGCAGGCGGACCGCTGGCGGGTCCCGCGGATCGCCTTCGCGAACAAGATGGACCGCGTCGGCGCGGACTTCGCCGCGACGCTGGAGTCGATGCGTCGCCACTTCCCCGACCACCGGATCGCGCCCGTCCAGCGCCCCGTCGGCGCGGAGGCGGCGTTCGCGGGCGTCGAGGACCTCGTGGCGCGCCGGCGGATCCGGTTCGTCGATCCCGACGACCCGCGCGCCGTGGAGGTCGAGGAGGGGCTCTCGTCCGAGGGCGAGGCGGACCGCCAGGCGCTCGTGGAGCTCGTGGCGGACCTCGACGACGCCGTCGCCGACGCGGTGCTCTCCGATCGGGACGTGGACCCCGCGGCGCTCTCGGCCGCGATCCGGCGGGCCACGCTCTCCGGGAAGCTCGTCCCGCTGCTCTGCGGCGCGGCGCTGCGGAACAAGGGCGTGCCCCAGGTGCTCGACGCGGTGTGCGACTGGCTCCCCTCCCCGCTCGACGTCCCGCCGGTGACGGGCACGAACGTGAAGACGGGCGCGACGGAGGAGCACCCGGCGGACGATCGCGCGCCGCTCCTCGCGCTCGCGTTCAAGGTGTCGCTCCTCGACGAGAAGCGCCGGCACGTGTTCCTGCGCGTGTACTCGGGGAAGATCGCCGAGGGGGACGACGTCTGGAACGCGAACCTCGGGAAGAAGGAGAAGGTCGCGCGCGTGCTGCTCATGCACGCCGTCCAGAAGAAGCGCGTGCCCGCGCTCGGGGCGGGGCAGATCTTCGCGGTGGTGGGCCTGAAGGAGTCGCGGACGGGCGACACCATCTCGCACCCGGATCACCCGATGCTGCTCGACCGGATCGGGAGCTACGAGCCGGTGATCTCGCAGGCCATCGAGACGACCTCGCTGCGCGACCGCGACCTCCTCCTCGAGGCGCTCGCGCGCATCGCCGACGAGGACCCGAGCTTCCGCTTCGGCGAGGACGCCGAGACGGGCCAGCTCCTCGTGTCGGGCATGGGCGAGCTCCACCTCGAGATCGTCACCGAGCGCGTGCGGCGCGAGTTCGGCCTGCAGGTCCGCACCGGCGAGCCGCAGGTGCTCATGCGCGAGACGCTCACCGCCGAGGCCGACGGCGAGGGCACCTTCGAGCGCGAGATCGACGAGGAGCGGGTCTACGGGCGCGTCACCGTCCGCGTCGGTCCGCTCCCGCGCGGCGAGGGCTTCCGCTTCCGCGTCGCGCCCGAGGCGGACGCCCTGCCGTTCCTGCGCGAGGAGACGCGCCGGATGATCGAGGAGGGCGCGCGGGAGGCCGCGGAGGGCGGCGTCCTCGAGGGCTACACGCTGCAGGACGTCGAGGTGGTCCTCACCGGCGCGACCTGGCGCGAGGGCGAGTCCAGGGCGTTCGCCTACAAGGTCGCCGCCGCCGACGCGGTGCGCGCGGCCGCGAAGAACGCGAGGCCGGTCCTGCTCGAGCCGATCGTGCGCGTCGAGATCGTGGTCCCCGGCGAGCACCTCGGCGACGTCATCTCCGGCCTCGACCAGCGCAAGGGCGCCGTCCTCGACGTCGCGGACCGCGGCCAGGCCGTGAAGGTCGTCGAGAGCGAGGCGCCGCTGCGGCGGATGTTCGGCTACGCGACGGAGCTGCGGTCGGCCACGCAGGGCCGGGCGGTCTTCACGATGAGGTTCGATCGGTTCGACGCGGTGCCGTGAGGTCCATGGACGGCTCGGCCCCGGCCACCACGCTGGCGGCCGGGGCCGGCGACGTCACGTCCGCGACGAAGGTCGGCTCGCCGCCGCCCTCAGGTGGCCCAGGCGCGCACCCGCGCCGCGCGCCGGCTCCGGTAGATCGCGTACGCGACGACCGCGGCGATGATCGGCGACCCCACGACGCCGACCACGAGCGCCACCGTGACGAGCGCGGCTCCGAGCACGGTCAGGAGCCCCGTGAGCAGGAAGCCGGTGAAGAAGCTGCGGGCATCCGCCAGCCAGCCCGTGGAGATCTGATCGGTGAGCGTCTGCGCCTCGTACCGAACCGCCGTGAAGTCGTCCATCTCTCGCCCTCCTCCACTCGGCCGGCGCGAGTGCCTGCCAGGTGGGGACTAACGATTCCTTTGATACGCATTCGCAATCCGGTTGTGCATGCGACACGTTGTCGCCAAGTCCAGTGATTCCAATGGCTTAGGCGACACGGTTCCTTGCGCCCGGTCAATCACCAGAAAATCTGCGTGCTGACAAAAGCGCGTCCGTCCGGGAAAGTGGACCAGACCGCTCAATATGGACTTATCCGTACTGTGGTGGGGTCCAACAACCTCGGAGGCACCACACCACACGGCGAACCGGCCGGAATTTCGGGGAGGAATCCGGCAGGGACGCGGTGCGTCGTAGTGTCGCGAGGCGTTCCGGCGCCCTACCCGGCGCGGCGGCGGCGGACCCGCGCGCCGCTCCGCTTGCTGGCCTGCGCCGCGCGCCGCTTCGGCTTCGCGGGCTTGCGCGGCTTGCGCGCCGCGCGAACCGGGCGCGACCTGCCGTCGAGCCGCGCCACGATCGCGTCCGCCATCTCGCGCGTCGAGAGCGTCCCGCCGAGATCGCGCGTACGGCAGCCGTCCCGGATCGCGAGGTCCACCGCCGCCTCGACGCGCCTCGCCTCCGCGGGCAGGTCGAGCGAGTGGCGGAGCAGCATCGCGGCCGAGAGGATGGTGCCCACCGGGTTCGCGATCCCCTTCCCCGCGATGTCGGGCGCCGAGCCGTGGATCGGCTCGTACAGCCCGGGCCCGCCCGCGCCGATGGAGGCGGACGGCAGCATGCCCATCGACCCGGCGAGCACCGAGGCCTCGTCCGTGAGGATGTCGCCGAACATGTTCTCGGTGACCACCACGTCGAGGCTCGCCGGGCTCGTCACGAGCCGCATCGCGGCGGTGTCCACGAGCATGTGGTCGAGCGCGACGTCCGGGTTCGCCTTGCCGAGCTCGGTCGCGATCTGCCTCCACAGCCGCGACGACTCGAGGACGTTCGCCTTGTCGACGGAGGTGACCTTCGCGCGGCGCGCCTTCGCCAGGCGGAACGCGAGCTCCACGACGCGGCGGACCTCGTAGTCCTGGTACTCGAGCGTGTCCACCGCCCGCTCGTGGCCGTCCCTGCGGTCGCGCCCCTTCGGCTGCCCGAAGTAGAGGCCGCCCGTCAGCTCGCGGATGACGAGGATGTCCACGCCGCGCAGCCGGTCGGGCTTGAGCGGCGAGGCGTCGATCAGCTCCTCGAGCACGCGGACCGGCCGCAGGTTCGCGAACACGCCGAGCCCCTTGCGCAGGCCGAGGAGCCCCTGCTCCGGCCGGACCTTCGCGGTCGGGTCGTCCCACTTCGGCCCGCCCACCGCGCCGAGGAGCACCGCGGAGGACGCCTTGCACGCGGCGAGGACCTCGTCGGTGAGCGCCACGCCGTGGGCGTCGATCGAGCAACCGCCCATGAGGTGCTCGGCGAACGAGAAGGCATGCCCCCCGTCGCGCGCGACGAGCCGGAGGACGCGGACGGCCTCGGCCGTCACCTCGGGGCCGATGCCGTCCCCGGGTAGGACGACGACGTTCGCGTTCAAGGCTGTCTCCCCTGCAGCGGAGCCTCGGGCTCCTTGTCGATGGTGAGGCCGTACTCGATGGCGTCCGCGAGGGCGCGCCAGCTCGCGTCGATGATGTTCGCGCTCGCGCCGACGGTGCTCCAGCGGCGGGCGCCGCGCTGGGTGTCCACGAGGACGCGCGTCGTGGCGGCGGTGCCGGCGCTCCCGTCGAGGATGCGGACCTTGTAGTCCACGAGGTGCAGCTCCTTCACCTCCGGGTAGCGCGCCGCGAGCGCCTTGCGGAGCGCGGCGTCGAGCGCGTCGACCGGGCCGTCGCCCTCGGCCGCGGTGTGGAGCGTCTCGCCGTCGACCTTCACCTTCACCATGGCCTCGGAGAAGATGCCGCGCCCGGTCCGGTGCTCGACGGTGACGAGGAAGTCCACGAGCTCGAACGGCGGGCGGTAGCCGGGCTCGGCGCGCTTCATCATGAGCGCGACGGACGCCTCGGCCGCCTCGAACGAGAACCCCTTCGCCTCGAGGTTCTTGATCTCGTTCAGCACGTTGCCCACGTCGCCGCCGGCGAGGCCGAACTCCTCGGCCTTGGAGAGCAGGTTCCCGCGCCCCGACAGCTCGGAGACGACGACGCGCTGCTCGTTGCCCACGAGCTCGGGGACGACGTGCTGGTACGAGAAGGCGTTCCGCCGCATCGCCGCGACGTGGATCCCGCCCTTGTGGGCGAACGCGGACTTGCCGACGTACGGCAGGTGCTCGTCGGGCGAGAGGTTCGCGACCTCGGCGACGAAGTGCGCGACCTCGTAGAGGGTGCGGAGGTGGCCCTCCGGCAGGCAGGGCTTGCCGAGCTTCAGCTCGAGGGCGGGGATGATCGAGCAGAGGTTCGCGTTGCCGCAGCGCTCGCCGTAGCCGTTGACCGTCCCCTGGATCTGGATCGCCCCCTCCTGCACCGCGGCGAGCGAGTTCGCGACCGCCGTCTCGCTGTCGTTGTGGGTGTGGACGCCGAGCGGCGTCTTCACCTCGGCGCGCACCGCGCGGACCACCTCGGCGACCTGCCAGGGCATGGACCCGCCGTTCGTGTCGCAGAGCACCAGGGTCTCGGCGCCGCCGCGCGCGGCGGCCCTGAGCGTCTCGACGGCGTAGGCCGGGTCCGCGCGGTACCCGTCGAAGAAGTGCTCGGCGTCGTAGATCACGCGCCGGCCCTTCTCCTTCAGATACGCGAGGCTCTTCTCGATGATGCGGAGGTTGTCCTCGAGCGTCGTGCGGAGCACGTCCGTGACGTGCAGGGTCCAGGTCTTGCCGACGACGGTGCAGACCGGCGCGCCCGAGTCGAGGAGCGCCTGGATGTTGGCGTCGTCCTCGGGGCCGCCGCCCACGCGGCAGGTGGATCCGAACGCGCAGATCAGGGCGCGGCGCCAGGTCGCCTCCCGCGCGCGCTGGAAGAACTCCGCGTCCTTCGGGTTCGATCCCGGCCAGCCCCCCTCGATGAAGGTGACGCCGAGCTCGTCGAGCCGCCGCGCGATGCGCAGCTTGTCGTCGCAGGAGAGCGAGATCCCCTCGCGCTGCGTGCCGTCGCGCAGCGTCGTGTCGTAGATCTGGATCATGGGCGTCGGAGTATACACGACGCCCACCCAGCGGCGAGCGAGCGGGCGTGGCTGCGAGCGCTACGGCTTCGGCGGCGCGGCCGGGGCGGGCGCCGCGGCGGATCCGGCGGGCGCGGGCGCGGCGGCCGCGGCCGGTTGCAGCGCGGGGGCCGCGCCCGGCGGGGGAGCCGCGGCGGGGTCCGCCGGTCTCGAGGCCGCGCGGGCGAGCCGGTCCCCGACCTCCTTCACGAACGCGTCGTTCGGCGCGAGCGCGAGGGCCTTCTCGTGGGCGGCGGTGGCGCCGGGGAGATCGCGGAGGGCGATGCGCGCCTGCGCGAGCGACGCCCACGCCCGGGCGTTGTCCGGGGCGAGCTGCACGGCGCGGGCGAGGTCCTTCTCGGCCTCCGGCCAGCGCGCGAGCTGCATCAGGATCGACCCGCTGAGGAGCAGCGCCGACGGGTCCTCCTGGATCGCGTCGAGCTTGCGGAGGTCCTCGAGCGCGCCCTCCTTGTTCCCGAGGGCCATCCGGGCGACGCCGCGCTCGAAGTAGAGCTTCGCGCTCGCCTGCCCCGCGTCGACGCCGGCCGTCGCGATCGCCTCGGCCTTGGCGAAGTCGTTCGCCTTCCGGGCGGCGTACGCCTCGCCGGCGTAGTCGCGCGGCGGCGCGACCTGCGTCGCGGGCGGCGGGGCGGCGGCGCGGCCGGCGCACGAGAGGGAGAGCGCGGCGGCGGCGGCGGCGGCGGCGGCGTGACGGAAGTGCATGGCCTCCTCCAGTGCCGCGGAGGATACCAGGGGTCGGCCCGGAGCACACCCGTTCGGAGATCAGCGCTTCGGCAGCTCGCCCCCGACGATCCGCTTCGCCGTCCGTCCCGCCTCGAGCTTCTCGCCGTCGGCGAGGCCGTTCGCGAGGGCGACGACCTCGGGCGGCACCGAGGACGGGAACTGCGCCTGGAACTCGGCGGCCGTCATGTCGCGCGGCACCTTCACGAGCTCGATCCGGGCGGGCTGCACCGCGAGCGCGGCGGGGTCGGTGAGCGGGCCGAACGTGGCGAAGGACCGCTGGAAGGCCGCCGCGTAGGCGTCGAGCTTCTGCGCGGGCGTGAACCCGACGAGCTGGTAGGTGGCGCCGCCGTGCGGGACGAACGAGACGATGCCGCGCAGCGCCCCCTGCTCCGTCTGCGCCTCGAACGCGGCCGCCGCGGCCCCGCCGGCGGCGGCGCCGAGCGCGAGCGGCTTCACGCCCTCCTGCGAGAAGAACTTCGCGCGCGCCTGCTCCGGGGAGAGCTTCCCCGCGATCGAGAGCTGCACGGCGGCGTCCTTCTGCGGGCTCAGCGCGACGACGGCCGCGGCCGTGTTCTGCTTCTGCCAGCCCTCGGGGAAGTCGATCCGGAACCTGAGGTCGGGGTGCAGGAACGCGTTCCCCTGGAAGAACCCCTGCCGCGGGTTCTCGCCGAACACCATCCCGCCGAGGTGCGCGAGGTACTCGTCGCGATCGACGATCCGGCCCTGCACGTCCGTCACCTTCGCCGCGCGGTCCGCCGCCTTCTCGGCGCGCCCGCCGGGGTTCGGGTGCGTGGAGAGCCACTCCGGGAGCCGGCCGCCGCCGCCGGCCTGCGCGGTCTGCCGGTCGAGCATCCGGAACACCCGTGCCATCTCCCGCGGATCGTAGCGCTGGCCGACCATGTACTTGAACCCGAGATCGTCGGCCTGCCGCTCGGCGTCGCGGCCGAACTTGAGGAACACGAGCTGGAGCCCCACGCCGGCGAGCTGCCCGTACTGGCGGAGGTCCTCGCTGAAGATCATCCCGACGCCGAGGCCGAGCTGGGCGAGCTGCGCCTTCGACAGCTGCTCCGCCGAGTGACGGGCGGTGATGTGGCCGATCTCGTGGCCGAGCACCGACGCGAGCTCCGCCTCGGACGTCATGTAGCCGAGGATCCCGCGGGTCACGAACACCGGGCCGCCGGGGAGCGCGAACGCGTTCACGCTCGGGTCGTCGAGGACGGTGAAGCTCCAGGGGAGGTCGGGCCGCTCGGACGCGGCGGCCATCTTCTTCCCGATGGCCTCCACGTAGGCCTGCACCTTCGGATCGGGGTACCTGCCGATGCTCTGCTCGACCTGCGCCGCGCCCTCCTTGCCGAGCGCGATCTCCTGCTCCTTCGAGATGAGCGAGAGCTGCCGCTTCCCGGTCACCGGGTTCCGCGCGCAGGCGGCGAGCGTGGCGGCGGCGAGGAGTGCGGCGAGGCTGCGCGTCATGGGGCTTCCCTCCGTCGGGACCCGTCTGGACGTCGGTGGGGGCGGCGGTATTCGGCGCCGCGCGCTGCAATCGTAGTGACGGCAGGGGAGCGAGGGACGCCACGTTCGGGCGCCGCGGAAGGGGGCGCCGCCCCGCGCGAGCGTTCACGGGGCGTGCACGGCGTGCGGCGGCTCGCCCGCCCGGCCGCGGCGCGACGCCACCCAGGACGACACGTGCGCGAGCGGGTAGCGCCGCCCCCGCCGCTCGAGCGTGCCCTGGACGGTCCGCTCGACCGCGCGCGCGGTCGCCGCGGACCGCCGGCCGTCGGCGAGCAGGGCCCTCGCGTCGCCGCGCAGCCGGACGGGCCGGTGGAACACGACGCGCCAGCGGGACGGCAGCGGCACGGGCGCGAGCGGGAGCCCGAACGCGGACCCGACGAGCGGCTCCAGGAGCCGTACGGTCCACGCGACCGGCAGGCACTCCTCGCCGCCGAGGACGGCGACCGGCACGATGGGGAGGCCGAGGGCGGCCGCGACGCGCACGAAGCCGCGGCTCCACGGCCGCATGCGGTACGCCTCCCAGAACGGCTTCGTGTTGCCGGGGACGCCCTCGGGGAAGATCGCGCACGAGCGGACCTCGCGCGGCAGCCGCTCCGGGCGCCTGAACCAGCCCGCCGGCAGCGCGCCGGCTCTCCGGAGGAGCGGCCCGAGCCCGGGGATGGCGAGCGCGGCCTCCGCCGTCGCGAAGAACGGCGTCCGGCACCGGCCCGCCGCGCGGCGCACCGCGAGCCCGAGGAAGAGCGCGTCGAGCGGGAACCAGCCGGCGTGGTTCTGGGCGTACACGGCGCGGCCGTCGAGCGGGACGTGCTCGGCCCCCTCGATCGCGAACGAGAAGTACCCCGCGCGCACGAGCCGCTCGACGAGCGGCACGAGCGTCTCCTCCCAGAGCGCGTCGTCGATGGCGGGCGCTCGAGCTTCGCGCGCGAGAGGCGTCGTGGGCACGGCTTCCCCTCCCGGGCCGAAGGTGGAGCGTCCGCGCGGCGGCGTCTGCGGCCCAGGTGGACCGATTGGCAATCGGGTCGGCGACGGCGCCGCGCCGCGCCGGCTACGGCGCGACGACGCGCAGGACGCCGTCGCACGCGGGGACGTCGCCGCCGCCGCAGCCGCCGCCGTCGACGAGGTCGTAGCAGCGGACCGCGACGTCGGCAGGTTCGCGGCGAGCGCCGAGGTCGGCGGCTCGCTCGGCGGCCGCGAGGACGATCGGGATCGGCCTCGCGCCGTGAACGGCGCGGCCCCGGCCGCCGCGAGGGCGAGCCGGGGCCGCGAGCCCGGCGAGGGGCGCTACACGCCGAGCTTCTTGAAGAAGTCGTTCCCCTTGTCGTCGACGAGGATGAACGCGGGGAAGTCCACGACCTCGATCTTCCAGACCGCCTCCATGCCGAGCTCGGGGAAGTCGATGCACTCCACCTTCTTGATGTTCTCCTCCGCGAGCACCGCCGCCGGGCCGCCGATGGAGCCGAGGTAGAACCCGCCGTACTTCTTGCAGGCGTCGGTCACCTGCTGCGAGCGGTTGCCCTTCGCGATCATGACCATCGACGCGCCCTTCGACTGGAGCAGGTTGACGTAGGAGTCCATGCGGCCGGCGGTGGTGGGCCCGAAGGAGCCCGAGGGCTTGCCGGCCGGCGTCTTGGCCGGGCCCGCGTAGTAGATGGGGTGCTCGAGGAGGTACCTCGGCACCGGCTTCCCGGCGTCGATGATCTCCTTGAACTTCGCGTGGGCGATGTCGCGGCCGACGACGATGGTGCCGGTGAGGAGGAGCGGCGTCGAGACCGGGTGCTTCGACAGCTCGGCCAGGATCTCCTTCATCGGCCGGTTCAGGTCGATGCGCACGCCGTGGGCGTGCTTGCCGCCCTTCCTGTACTCGAGCGGGATGAGGCGGGCCGGCTCGTGATCGAGCTCCTCGATCCAGAGCCCGTCCCGGTCGATCTTCGCCTTCACGTTCCGGTCGGCGGAGCAGGAGACGCCCATCGCCACCGGGCACGACGCGCCGTGGCGCGGGAGCCGGATCACGCGGATGTCGTGCGCGAAGTACTTGCCGCCGAACTGCGCGCCGATGCCGAGCTTGTTGGCCGCCTCGAGGAGCTTCGCCTCGAGCTCGAGGTCGCGGAACGCGACGCCGTGCTCGTTCCCCTTGGACGGGAGCCCGTCGTAGTACTTCGTCGAGGCGAGCTTCACGGTCTTGAGGCACGTCTCGGCGGACGTGCCGCCCACGACCACCGCGACGTGGTAGGGCGGGCACGCGGCGGTGCCGAGGTACTTCATCTTGTCCACCAGGAACTTCTCGAGCGCGGCGGGGGTGAGGAGCGCCTTCGTCTCCTGCCACAGCATCGACTTGTTGGCGGAGCCGCCGCCCTTCGCGACGAAGAGGAACTTGTACTCCATGCCCTCCGTCGCGTAGAGGTCGATCTGCGCCGGCAGGTTCGTGCCGGTGTTGACCTCCTTGTACATGTCGAGCGCGGCGGTCTGCGAGTAGCGGAGGTTCTCCTTCGTGTACGTGACGTAGATGCCCTCGGACAGGTACTGCTCGTCCTTCGCGCCCGTCCAGACCTGCTGTCCCTTCTTGCCGACGACGGTCGCGGTGCCCGTGTCCTGGCAGATGGGGAGCTCGCCGCGCGCCGAGATCTCGGCGTTCTTCAGGAACGCGAGCGCGACGCCCTTGTCGTTCGCGGAGGCCTCCGGGTCGGCGAGGATCCTCGCGACCTGCTCGTTGTGCGAGGGCCGCAGGAAGAACGAGACCTCCCGCATCGCCTCGCGCGCGAGGCGCACGAGCGCGGACGGCTCGACCTTCAGGATCTCCTTGCCGTCGAACGTCGCGACCGAGACGCCCTCCTTCGTGAGGAGGCGGTAGCGGGTGTCGTCCTTCGCGAGCGGGAAGGGGTCCTGGTACTGGAACGCGGGGGTCGCCATGGCTCTTCGGTCTCCTCGTGCGATGGAGGGGGAACTCGGGGCCGCCAAGCAAAGCACACCGCTCACCCCCCGTCGAGGCGCGGACAGGTCCAGAATCGGGCGTTACGGGAGGGGCTGGTCCACCCTCCGGAGAACGCGCGATGCCCCCGATCGACTTCCGCTCCCTGAGCCTGCAGGACGCCCTCGACCTCGCCCTCTCGATCGAGGAGGAGGCGAAGGAGCGCTACGAGCAGTTCGCGAGGATCACCGGCGGCCGCTACGCGGGCGACGCGTCCGACATGTTCCGGCAGATGGCCGGGTACGAGGCGAAGCACCGGGCGGAGCTCGACCGGAAGCGGCGGGAGCTGTTCGGGGACGCGCCGCGCCGGATCACCCCCGACGCGATCGACGACGTGGAGGCGCCCGACCGTGGCCAGCCGCGGACGTTCATGTCGGCACGGCAGGCCGTCGAGGTGGCGCTCGCGGCGGAGATGAAGGCCCACGACTTCTTCGACGAGGCGCTCCAGGACGTGACGGACCCGTCGGTCCGGCGCCTCTTCGAGGAGCTCCGCGAGGAGGAGAAGCGCCACGTGAAGCTCGTGGGCGCCTGGCTCGCGAAGCTGCCGCCCGGCCCGGACCTCGAGGAGGGCGAGGCGGACGAGCCGGGCTCGGACGCGGGGTAGGCGGCGCCGCGGTCGTCGCGCGGGGCGGCGCGCGAGGGAAGGGAGAACCGCGCGCGCCGCCCCACGCTCGGGGGCGGTGCTCAGCCGCCCGGGAGGCCGACGGCGCCCGCCGCGCCGGCGGCCCCCTCGCTCGACCGCGACGGACGGCTCCGCCGCGCGCCGACGAGGGCGAGGAGGACGACGCCCGCCGCCGGCACCGCGCAGGCGAGGCACTGGGCGCACGCGCCGCCGCCGCAGCGCGCCGCGGCGACGCCGGCCGCGCCGTTCAGGGCCGCGGCGGCGGCCCACAGGACGCTACGCGACCGTGCGGCCATCGGGGATCGCCTCGCGCGCGGCGGCGGGAAGGACGGGGAGGGCCGGGCGGACCGGGACGCCCGCGGGGCCGGGTCCGTAGGAGATCGCGCCCCTCGCGCAGACGGTCTCGCACTCCCGGCACGGGAGGCACGCGAGCGGGTCGATCGCCGTCCTCCCCTCCTCCGCGATCGCCCAGGTCGGGCAGACCTTCGCGCACGCGCCGCAGTCGTTGCAGCGCGCGGGGTCGATCCGGACGCGCCGGCCGAACCGCGCGGCGACCCGGTTCGCGAGCGAGTCGAGCGCGCCGACCGGGCAGAGCAGGTTGCAGTACGCTCGCCCGCCCTTCGCCAGGAACCCGAGCACGACCACGAGCCCCAGGTTGACGAGCCCCGCCGTCCGCATGAAGTAGGCGAGGTCGGCGCCCGAGAAGGCCGCCCCGAAGAGGCGCGGCACCGCGGCGAAGTTGCAGTAGTTGCAGCAGAGGCTCCCGATCCCGAGCGCCGGCGCGAGGAGGTACACGCCGAGGTAGCCGTACCGGACCGGCGCCGAGGGCACGCCCGAGAAGTCGAGCTTCAGCTTCTTCGGGACGAGCTTGCTCCCGAGCTCCATCGCGCCGCCGATCGGGCACACGTGGCTGCACCACTGCCGGCCGAGGAAGACCGTCGCGCCGAGGACGGCGACGACGAGCGCGACGCCGAGCCAGGCGCGGGCGAAGCCCTGCAGGAAGTCGCCCGCGCTCTGGCCGGCGCGCCAGGCGAAGAACATCCTCGGGCACCACGTGCCGCAGAAGCCGGTGTCGCCGGAGGGCTGGAAGATCGCCGCGAGCGGCGGCAGGAACAGGACGGCGCTCGCGGCCATCACCGCGACGCGGTGCCGGGCCCAGAACGAGCGCGGATCAGTGGTGGGGCGCTTCATGGCCCGCCCCCTCTCCGCCGAGGACGATCGGCACCGTGAGGAGCGGCGCGCCCCCCGCGGCGTCGCGCAGCGTGAGCGCCCACCTCCCCCGATCCACGCGCCGCGGCGGGTGGCGCCCGGGGTCCCTGCGGAACGCCTCCCAGCACGCGTGCGAGCAGAAGCACTCCTCCCGCCCGCCGGCGGTGCGCCGGAGGGCGTCCTCGCCGCACGCCATGCCGCAGACCGGATCGGCGAGCGGCGGCTCGAGCTTCGCCCACAGCGCGAGCCGGTCGCGGGGCTGGAGCCCGCGGATCCGGTTCCCCTCCTGCGCCGGCCAGCGGTGGAGGCCGAGGTCCACGACGGGGCGGGAGACCTCGAGCTCCCAGGCCATGGGCGGCTCCCCCTCGACCGCCACCACCGCGTCGCCGCGCCAGGGCGGGATCACCGGCGCGGTGACGATGACGACGTAGGAGTCCCGCCCGCCCGGCAGCGCCACCGCGTGGCGGGCGGCGCCGCCCCCGCGCTTGACGACGCCGATCGCGTGGGCGGAGTCCGGCCAGCGCCACCACGCGGCGAGCGTGCACACCGCGATCGTCCCGGCGAGGAACGCGAGCTTCCGTCTCGTGCTCATGGCGTCCTCGCTACAGCCCGAAGCGGTAGCCGAAGGAGACGTAGCGCGGGGTGCCGGCGGCGAAGGTGTCCTTCGTCCCGGTGGCGTCGCGGACCGCCTGCATCGCGTAGTGCTGGTCGAAGGCGTTCTCGACGTCGAGCAGGACCTCGTGGCGACCGAACGCCCACGCCGCGCCGAAGCTCGTGAGGAAGGCGTAGCCCGGGTACGTCGCGGTGTTCGCGTTGTCCATCCAGTAGCGCGCCCAGGTGTTCGCCTGGACGCGCAGCCGGAGGCCGGCGGGATGCCGCCAGGAGGCGAAGACGCCGTACTGGTGCTGCGGCACGTACGGGAGCCGCTTCCCGTCGCGAGCCTTGGGCTCACCGCGGACGACCTCGGTGAAGTGGACGTAGCGGTAGTCGGCGTACCCGTAGGACGCGCCCGCCTCGAGCCCGTCGAGGATCCGGACCGATCCGGCGATCTCGGCGCCGCGCTTCCGCGTCTGGCCGGCGTTCATGAACTTCGTCTCGCCCAAGACGACGGACTGGACGATCTCGTCTCGGACGTCCATCCAGTAGCCGGCGAGATCGAGGGTCGCCCACGGCGCCCGCACCTTCACGCCGGTCTCGTACGAGGTCGTCACCGCCGCGTCGAGGTCCGGGTTCGAGCCGATCTCGCTGTCCGACGGGATCTGGGAGGCGCGCGCGGCGGACGCGTACAGGCTCACCGCCTTCGTGGCGCGGACCGAGACGCCCGCCTTCGGCGCGGGCAGGTCGAACGTCTTGTTCACCGTCGAGTACCCGCCGCCGGTGGCGTAGTTGCCCACCGCCCAGTCGTACTTCCAGATCTCGTCCTCTGAGATGTGGAACGTCGAGCGGTCGTACCGGAACCCGAGGTCCACGACGACGCGCTCGTGCGGCCGGAGCGTCTCCTGGGCGAAGACGCCGTAGAGGACGTTCTCCTGCCGCTGCGTCTCCATGAGCTCCCCCTCGGCGTCGGAGAGCGTCGCGAGGATCTTCGGCGGCGTGCCCGGGCGGGATCCGGGCGGCACCCCCTCGACGATGTCCCGGTACTTGTACCGGTGGATGTCGGGGTTCCACTGCCCCTTCACCGTCGCGCCGGCGACGAGCGTCCCTCCCACCCCGGCGAGCGCGTGCTCGTGCTGCGCCTCGAGGTCGGTCCCGAGCGTCCGGGTCCAGTCGCGCGTGTCGTTGATGAAGCCGGTGACGGGGTGCAGGTGGGTCCACTGGTTGAAGTAGACCCGGGGCTTCAGCACGAAGTCGCCGAGCCGCTGCTCCAGCTTCGAGTTGAAGAAGAGGATCTTCGAGTACCGGCCGGAGTGCTTCCACGGCTCCGACGTCGCGTGCTGCTCGCCGGTGTCCGCGAACGTGGCGTAGAGGTCCCGATCCATGACGCCCGGCAGCTGCGTGTCCGCCTGCGTGTAGGCGGCCTCGGACTCGAGCGTGCCCGCCTCTCCCAGCGGGACCCCGTGCTTCAGCGAGACCTGCATCGTCTTGAACTCGTTCCAGAGCCGCCAGTCGTTGTCCTGCTGCCGGTAGGACGCGGTGAGGGCGACCGCGTTCTCCCCCAGGCTCCGGGAGGCGCGGAGGTGGGCGGTCGCCGATCCGAACGTGCCGAAGCTCGCCCGCGCCGTGTCGGCGCCGGCGTCGAACACCGAGCGGGAGAGGATCTGGATGGCACCCCCCGCGGAGCCGGGGCTGAAGAGGTTGCCGGGCCCCTTCGCGATCTCGATCCGCTCCACGTCCTGCATGTCCACGAAGTCGAGCCGCGTGAAGCTGTCCGGATCGGTGAGCGGCACGCCGTCGCGCAGGACCATGATCTCCCGCACGCCGTAGTTCGCCTTGAGCCCCGCGCCGCGGATGAGGAGCCGCGCGTCGTAGCCGCTGTTCTTGGTGTCGACGAGGACGCCGGGCGTGCCCGCGACGACGTCCCTCACGTTGAAGACGACCTTGTCCTCCAGCTGATCCTTGCCGACGACCGCGATCGCCTGCGGCACGTCGCGGGTCCGGCGTGCCGTGCGCGTCGCGGTCACCGAGATCGTCTCGCCGAACTTCTTGTCGTCGCCGGGCCGCGACCTCTCGCCGGCCGCGGCGTCGTCGGTCGCGGTCGGGGTCGGCGTCGGGGTCGAGTCCGAGGTCGAGCTCGGGGTTGGAGTTGGGGTTGGGGTTGGAATTGGGGTCGGGTTCGAGCTCGTCTCCGGCGCGGCCTGCTGCACCGCTCCGGGCTCCTCCCCGCGCGCGGGCAACGCCAGCGCCACGGCGAGCAGACACACCGCTGCCTTGGAAAGCATCGCGTCCTCCGAGTGGGCTTCGTTTCCTGGGGTGGCCGAACGGTCAGCGGCCCAGGATCGGAGGCGGCACGTCGGGGACTGCGGGGGTCTCGCGCGCGTCGTCGGACGCGGGCGCGAGCGGCTCCGCCGGCTGCGGCGGAGCGAGGGCGACCACCTTCGGCGCGACGTACGTCTCGTGCGTCGGGGCGGCGCCCTGCGGGTCCTCGAAGCCGCAGGTCGGCTTCAGGCACGGGATGCTCCCGTCGGCCTTCTCGCGCTCCTCCTCTCGCGCGAGCTCCTCGAGCGCGAGCTTCTGGTGGCAGCGCGGCAGCTGCTCGATGGCGCTGCGGCGCGCGCGGCGCGCCTGCTCGGCGCAGACCGGGCACGCGCAGCGGTGCGGACCGTGGGCGCGGCACTGGCACACGTGCACGGTGCCGGTGCGGACCGCGACCGCGAGGCGCGGCGCACCGGAGACCACGAGGGCGACCAGCGCGGCGACCGCGCGGGCCCAGAGTCTCCGGGAGGGGGACATGTGCGCCAAGGATTCCGTCCTTCGAACGCCAGGATCAACGCACCGTCTGGGGCGGTGCGATGCGCCGCCGCACACGCGCAGTGGATCAGCCGACCCGCGCGAGGCCGCGCTGGAGATCCGCGACGAGATCCGCCGGATCCTCGAGCCCCACCGAGAGCCTGAGCAGGGTCGGCGGCGCCTCGGGATCCTGCTTGCGCCGCCACTCGACGAGCGACTCGACCCCGCCGAGCGACGTCGCGTCCTTGATCAGCGACAGGTGGCGCGGCAGCGCGCGGGCGGCCTCCTCGCTCGCGAGCTCGAACGAAAGGATGGGCCCGGGGCCGCGCATCTGGGCGGCGGCGAGCGCGTGGCCGGGGTGGGAGCGGAGCGAGGGGTGCCACACGCGCGCGACGCGCGGCTCGAGCCAGGCGGCGAGCGCGGTGGCGGTCTCGGTCTGGCGCCGCACGCGGAGCCCGAGCGTGCGCAGCCCGCGGAGCGCGAGCCAGGTCTCGAGCGCGCCCGGCACCGCGCCCGAGATCGTCCGCTCCTCGCGCAGCCGCGCCGCGACCGCGACGTCGCGCGCGACGAGCACGCCCGCGAGCGCGTCGGAGTGTCCGGCGAGGAGCTTCGTCACCGAGTGGTAGACGAGCTCGGCGCCGAGGTCGAGCGGCCGCTGCAGGACCGGCGTCGCGAAGGTGCCGTCCACGATCACGGTCGCGCCCGCCGCGCGCGCGCGGGCGGCGTGGGCCGCCACGTCCTGGAGCTCGCAGGTGGGGTTCCTGGGCGTCTCGAGCCACACGAGGTCGCCCCGCGCGAGCGGCGCGTCGAGCGGCACCTTCTCGACCCCGAGCGGCGCGAGGGCGTCGATCGCGAGGTGGCTCCCGTGGTAGCCGCCGCGCGCGATCGCGACGCGTCGCGGCCGCAGGTGCTGGAGCGCCGCCGTCGCCGCCGCCTGCCCCGACGCGTAGACGACCGCGTGCCCGCCCTCGAGCGCGCCGAGCACGGCCTCGAGCCTGCGGCGCGTCGGGTGGTCGGCGCGCGCGTAGACGAGCCCCTCCTCGTTGTCGGCCGCGAAGGTCGTCGAGGGGTGGATCGGCGGCGCGACGTCGGGCGCGCGCTCGATCCCCTCGTCGGCGTGGAGCGCGAGCGTGTCGGGCCGGAGCCTCTCGTCGTCCTGCATGCCGCGCATCCTCCGCCCTGCGCGGGCGCGCGGCAAGGCGCCGGTCACGGCCGTCACGCCGGGGCCGCGCGGCGCCGGGAGGTAGGCCGCGGGGAGCGGGCCGGCGCAGCGCGCCGCGCGAGGGGTGCCCGGGCCGAGGATCGGAGCGGCCTACGTCGGGTAGCGGTCGCCCTCGTGGATGACCTCGAGGAAGGTCACCGACCGGCGCGTGAGCATCGCGTACACGCAGCGGAGGTACGTCGACGGGCCCCACAGACGGAGGATCGTCAAGGAGTGCCTCAGCACGTCGCGTCCGGTGATGATTCCCTTCATCTCGCTGGCGCCGTCCCGGGTCGACCGGGGCGGCATACTAACGGGTCGGCCCGCGCGAATGAAGCCCCGGAGTGCGATAGGCTCTCGCCCGTGGCCCGCCGCGACCCTTCCGAGCGCGTGTTCGAGCTCACCGGCTGCTTCGGCGTCCGGCTCGACGAGTCGCGCCGGCCGGAGCTGCAGGCGTTCTACGAGCACTGCGCGGACTACCTCGAGCTCGTCACGGGGCAGCCGCCCGGGCCCAACGAGGCCGAGGAGCTGCTCGCGAGCCTCCCGCGCGGGAAGACGCACGACGACAAGTTCGTGATCGGCCTCTTCGACGCGCCGGGCCACCTCATCGGCGTGCTCGACGTGATCCGGGACTACCCGAAGCCTTCCGAGTGGTACCTCGGCCTCCTCATGTTCGCGCCGGAGTGGCGGAGCCGGCGGCTCGGCGACCGCGTCTACCACCGGCTCGAGGACTGGATCCGCGAGCTCGACGGGAACACCGTCCACCTCATCGTGCAGGAGCAGAACCCGAAGGCGATCAAGTTCTGGGAACGGATGGGGTTCGAGGTGCAGGGGATGGGCAAGCAGATGCTGAAGGGGCGCGAGAGCGTGTTCCTCCGGATGACGCGGAGCCTCGAGCCCGTCCCGGAGCCGACCGGCACGTTCGTCCAGAGCTGGCTCGCGGCGTTCCGGCGGGCGCGGGGCGGGGAGCCCTGAGCCTCGCCGCGACGGCTACCGGCCCTCGCCCTTCCCGCCCGCGCTGCCCTCGCCGCCCTTCCCCGCGCCGTTCCCCTCGCCCCCGCCGCCCTTCACCTCCTCGCGGACCTTCCCGTACGCCTCCTCCGGATCGATCCCGAGCTTCTGGAGCGTGAGCCGGTCCGGGAAGCCGGTCTCGGCGAGGTCCTGGTCGCGCTGGAACTCGCGGATCGCGCCCGTCGTCGGCCCGTCCAGCTCGCCCGACCGGTGCCGCCCGAGGAGGCCGCGCGCCGCGAGCGCCTCCTGGATCGTGCGGATCGCACCGTCCGCGAGCAGCGCCTTCGGCGACGCGGGGACGCGCGGGCGCTCTCCCTCGGGCGGGACGCCCTGCTCGGCGCGGCTGGCCTGGTCGCGGGGCTTCGGCGGCTCCGCCGCGCCCGGGGCGGCGACCTTGCGCGGGTGCCCGCACGCGGCGAGCGCGAGCGCGACGGCGGCGGCGGCGGCCCGGCTCACTTCTTCTTCTCCTCCCTGGGCTGCGCGCGCGGCTGTCCACCGCGCGACAGCCCGCGGCGCGCCTGCTCGAGCACGCCCTCCCGCTCCTTCGCCTTCGGCGGCGGCAGGCCGGAGAGCGAGTCGGCGAGGCCGCGGACGAACGCGTTCCGCAGGACGCCGATGACGGTCGGGATCGCCTGCGCCTTCGGATCGTCCACGGTGCCGGAGATCGGGATCGTGGTCGCCACCGCCTCGCGGCCGGGCACGTCGTCCTCGAACAGCGCGAGCGCGGCGTCGGCGAGCGCGGACTCGAGGTCCGCGAGCAGCCCCGGCCTCGACGGCCTGGTGCTCGCCCCCTTCACGACCGGGCGGATGCCGCCGCTGATGCGGCCGTCGTCGGCGCGGAACCGGAGCGACATGTCCAGGACCCCCTTCTCCGCCGTGACGTCCGAGTGCGCCCCGATGAGGCCGGAGAGCTCCGCGAGCCGCAGCCCCTCGATCCGGCCCTGCCCCGCGAACGTCACGTGCTTCGCGAGCGGGTCGGCGGTGGCGAACGCGGAGATGCGGCCCGACCTCTGGAGCGTGCCGCGCGCGGCGAGCACGGTCGGCTCGCCGCGCGCGAGCGCCGGCCGCGTGGCGAAGTTCTCGAGCGTCAGCTCGATCCCGTGGATCCGGACCACCGCCCGCTCCGGCTCGCTCGCGTCCACGACGAGCACCTGCCCGTCCTTCACCTGCGCGCGGTCCACCAGGAACGGGGCGAGGTCCCGCAGCTTGCGCCCGACCTTCGGCGTCTCCTGGATCTGCTGCGCGCTCGCGGGCTGGCCGGTCGCCTTCTTCTGGATCACGTTCAGCCGCGGCGCGTCGAGATCGACGCGAGCGACCACGTCGCCGCGGAGGAGCTCGCGCCAGTTGAGCGTCAGGTGCAGCCGCTCCACCGCGAAGAACGGCAGCGCCGCGCCGCCGGCGGACAGCTTCTCGATCCGGAGATCGCGGATCGTGTAGGAGAGCCCGACGACGCCGACCTCCACGTCGGAGAACGTCGTGCGCATGCCCTCGATCTCCGAGAGGACCTTCCGGGTCCGCCACTCGGCGATCGGATCGAGCGCGAGCCGCGCTCCGACGAGGAGGAGCGCGACGGCGGCGATCCAGATCGCGAGGCGCGGGACGCGGCGGCGCATCACCGGCTGAAACCTAGGTCTCCCCGGCGGGGACGGCGCCTCCGCTTCCCCGCCGCCGCGGCGAGCGCCGCTACGGCGGGCAGGCCTGCCGGCCGGCGAGCGCGGCGGCGTCGGCCCGGTCGAGCCGGAGCGCGGCGTCGTACGCCTTGACCGCGTCCGCGCACTTCCCCTCGGCCTTGAACGCGTCGCCCTCGAGGACCCACGCCGCGGCGGTCGGCGCGAGCGCGAGGCTCTTGCGCGCGTTGTCGTGCGCCATCGCGACCGATCCGGCGGCGAGCAGCTTGCGCCCGAACTTGACGTGCCGCATCGCGACGCCGGTGGGGTCCTCGCCCGGCAGCTGCGACTGGGCCGGCGCGAGCGCCTTCGCGTGGTCCGCCTCCGACAGCTCGCCGAGGGCGCGGCGGATGTGCGCCTTCACGACGTCGCACAGGCCGACCTGACGGTATGCCTCCTGGGCGACGATCTTCCGCGCCCGGTCGAGGACGAAGATCGCCGGGTGCGCCCGCACCCCCAGCTTCGCGTAGAGGGCGTCGCCTTCGTCCACCAGCACCGGGAGCTTCGTGCCCGCCGCGGCCAGGGCGTCGCGCACCTCGGCGGCGGGATCGCGGTCGGACACGATCCCGACGAACCTCACCGCCTTCCCGGAGAGCGCGGCCTGACACTCGCCCATGGCGCGGAGCGCCTCGACGGAGCGGTCGTGCGCCGGGCGGAACAGGACGAGCACGCTCGCCGCGGACCCCTTCTCGAAAAGGGACGCGGTCCCGCCGTCGAGCGTCCGCATCCGCGCGTCGTCCACGCTCGTTCCCCGCTCCGTCTCCGCGCGCGCCCGGCGCGGCGCGGAAGCCCCCGCGATCACGGCGGCAACCGCGAGGAACCCTGCCAGCACGCGCATGTCCGGCCTCCCCTCCGGGCCCCCGCCGGGCGGGGTGTCCCCGTCCCCGTAGCGTACACGACGGGGGACGTCCCGGGGGTGCGGTACGTTGCGCGCCGGCGCGCAGCGCGTATACATGGGATGCATGCGGGACGTGACGATCCGGTGCCGCGCCGACGGGATCACCGAGCTGACGCCCACGCTCGCTCCCCTCGAGCCGGGCGACCGCCTCATGGTGATCGTCACCGTCCTGATGGTGACCGGCGGCCTCTTCCTCTGCGGCGTCGTGCCCGCGCCGGTCGGCGCGGCCGTGCTGGCGTCCTGCGTCGCCGGCGACGTGGTGCTCGCGGTCAAGGCCGCGGTCCTCGCCCTCGTCAGGCCCATGGCGCCGGTCCACGAGGTGCCGTCGTTCCGGCACCGGCGCCGCTGACGAAGCCCCCTCGCGGCCGATCCCGTACGACGGCGCCGGCTGCCCGTCCGGGGCGCGCGCCGGGCGAAGTTGTGTTACAGGCGTCGCCATGCAGGACCGCCCCGCGCTGGCGCGCTTCGCCGCCCTGTCGATCGCCGCAGCCGTCGCGACGATCGGCCTCAAGGTCGCGGCGTGGCGGCTGACCGGGTCGGTCGGGCTCCTCTCCGACGCGCTCGAGTCCGGCGTCAACCTCGCGGCGGCGGTCATGACGCTCGCGATGCTCGCCGTCGCCGCGCGCCCGCCGAACGAGGCGCACGCGTTCGGCTACGGGAAGGCCGAGTACGTGTCGAGCGGCGCCGAGGGCGCGCTCATCATCGTCGCCGCCGCCGGCATCGCCTGGGCCGCGGTCGGCAGGCTGATCCACCCGCAGCCGGTCGAGCGCGTCGGCTTCGGCCTCGCCCTGTCCGTCGGGGCCTCGCTCGTGAACCTCTCGGTCGGCCGCGTGCTCATCTCCGCCGGGCGGCGCCACCACTCGATCGCGCTCGAGGCGGACGGGCGCCACCTCATGACGGACGTGTGGACGTCGGCCGGCGTCGTGCTCGGCATCGGCGCGGTCGCGGCGACGGGCTGGGTCCGGCTCGATCCCATCATCGCGATCGCGGTCGCCGTCCAGATCGTCTGGTCGGGCGTCCGCCTCATCCGGCGCTCGTGGCTCGGGCTCCTCGACCGCGCCATCCCGGAGTCCGAGCTGGCGGCGCTCCGCGGCGTGCTGGAGCGCTACTCCGCGGCGGAGGGGATCCGCTTCCACGCGGTGTGGACGCGCCAGTCGGGGGCTCGGCGATTCGTCTCGATGCACGTGCTCGTGCCGGGGGCCTGGTCCGTGAGCCGCGGCCACGCGCTGCTCGAGCGGATCGAGGAGGACGTGTCGGCGGCCCTCCCGAACGCGCACGTGTTCACGCACCTCGAGGCCGTGGAGGACCCTTCGTCCTTCGCGGATCAACACCTCGACAGGGTGCTCCCGGGCCCCGCGCCCCGTCCGTAACCTCAAGGGCCGATGCGACCGCCCGCCTCTTTGCGCGGCGGGCTGCGCCGGGGCGCGGCCCCCGCGGTGGTGCTCGCGACCGGCGTGCTCGCGGCGGCGGGGTCGGCGCTGTACGTCTCGCGAGGCGTCGACGCGCAGCAGGACGCGCGGTTCAACGAGGTGGTCGCGGCGAGCGCGGAGGCGCTGCAGCGGCGGATGGACGCCTACGTGGCGAAGCTCCGCTCGACGCGCGGCCTGTTCGAGATCCGGCCGCGGGACCCCGACCCCGAGGACTTCCGGCGCTTCGTCGCGAGCTTCGAGCTGTCGCGGTACTACCCCGGCGTCCAGGGGGTCGGGTGGGCGAAGGCGCTCCGCCCGGACGAGGTCGCGGGGCACGAGGCCGCGGTGCGCACCGCCGGCGATCCCGCGTACCGCGTCTGGCCCGGCGGCGAGCGCGCCTTCCGCTCGAGCATCGTCATGCTCGAGCCGCTCGACTGGCGGAACCGGCGCGCCATCGGGTACGACATGTTCTCCGAGCCGACGAGACGCGCGGCGATGGAGCGCGCGCGCGACACCGGCGAGGTGGCGGCGTCGGGGAAGGTCGAGCTCGTCCAGGAGGCCGGCGAGCAGCGCCAGGCGGGCTTCCTCATGTACCTCGCCGTCTACGAGCGGCCGCCGCGCTCGCTCGAGGAGCGGCGCGAGCTCCTGCGCGGCTGGGTCTACGCGCCGTTCCGCGCCGCCGACCTGCTGCACGGCACGCTGGGCCCGGAGCGGACGCACGCCGTCGGGCTGTCGGTGTTCGACGCGGAGCACCCCACCGCGGACGCGCTCCTGCACGGCGCCGCGGCCGCGGGCCCCGCGTTCGTGAGCGCGGAGCGCCACCTGACCGTGGGGGGCCGCACCTGGACGCTGCGGTACGCCGCGACGGGCGCGTTCGCCTCCCGGACCGAGCGGGCGCTCCCCGGCGCGGTGTTCGCCGCGGGGCTCGCGGTCGCCCTCCTGCTGTTCGCGGTGGTGCGGCAGGACGCGCGCGCGCGCGCCCGCGCCGAGCGGTCGGCGTTCCGCGCCTCCTTCCTCGCCGAGGCGGGCAAGCTCCTGTCGTCCTCCGCCGAGTACGCGCGGGCGTTGCCCGAGATCGCCGCGCTCGCGGCCGAGCGCGTCGCCGACGGGTGCCTCGTGTACCTCGTCGAGCCCGGCGGGCCGGAGTGGATCGTCGGCCATCCCGATCCCGAGATCGCGCGGCGGGCCGCCGAGGCGCTCGCCGGGGCGGAGCTCGACCCGGCCGACTCGCTCGGCGCCGGCGCCGCGCTCCGGACCGGGGGCGCGCAGCTCCGCGAGGGGATGCCGCAGCCCGACGGGTCGCCGCTCCAGCGCGCCGCGAGCGTGATGCGCGCCGCCGCGTCGCTCGCGGTGCCGCTCTTCGCGCGCGGTCACGGGCTCGGGGCGATCGTCCTCCTCGCGCGCGTCGGGCGCTTCGGCGGCGAGGACGTCCGGCTCGCGGAGGATCTCGGCCGGCTCGTGTCCGCCACCGTGGACACGTCCCGCCTCTACCTCCGCGCCCAGGAGGCGGTCGCCGCGCGCGACGAGTTCCTGTCCATCGCCTCGCACGAGCTGAAGACGCCGCTCACGTCGCTCGTCCTCAACGCCGGCAGCCTGCGCTCCGCGGCGCGCCGCGGCGACCTCGAGAGCGTCGCCAGGAAGGCGGAGGTGACGCGCCGGAACGTGGACCGCCTGACGCGGCTCGTGTCGAGCCTGCTCGACATCTCGCGCATCAGCGCCGGGCGGCTCGACCTCGAGCTCGAGGAGGTGGACTTCGCCGACGTCGTCCGCGAGGTCGTCGCGCGCTTCGAGGACGAGGCGCGGCGGGCCGGCTGCGCCGTCCGGCTGTCGGTCGGCGGCCCCGCGGTGGGCCGCTGGGACCGGCTCCGCCTCGACCAGGTGGCGACGAACCTCCTCTCGAACGCGATCAAGTACGGGCGCGGGAAGCCGGTGGAGGTCACGCTGGACGCCGAGGCGGAGCGCGTGACGCTCACCGTCCGCGATCACGGCATCGGCATCTCCGCGGCGGACCAGCGCCGCATCTTCCAGCGGTTCGAGCGCGCGGTGTCGAAGCGGAACTACGGCGGGTTCGGGCTCGGCCTCTGGATCGTCCGTCAGGTGGTGGAGTCGCTCGGCGGGACCGTTCGCGTCGAGAGCACGCCGGGCGAGGGCTCGACGTTCGAGGTCGAGCTCGCGCGCGCCGCGCCGGCCGAGACGCGCCCGCCCGGCGGCCCGGCCGAAGCGCCCGCCCCGTGAGGGATCGCGCGGCCCGCTCGATCCGGGGCGCGAACTTGGGCATCCTCGGCTCGCTCGGCATGCGGGTCGCCCTCTTCGTCCCCTGCTACGTGGACCAGCTGCGCCCCGCGGTGGCGCTCGCGACGGTCTCGCTGCTCGAGCGCCTCGGCGTCGAGGTCGCGTTCCCGGAGGAGCAGACCTGCTGCGGGCAGCCCATGGCGAACGCCGGGGTCGCCGACGCGGCGGCGCCGCTCGCGCGGCGCTTCCTCGAGGTGTTCGGCGGGTTCGACGCGGTGGTCTGCCCGTCGGGGAGCTGCACGTCGATGGTGCGCAACCACTACCACCCGTTCCTGGCGGGCCGGCCCGGGTTCGACGCGCTGAGGCGCGGGACCTACGAGCTGTGCGAGTTCCTCGTGGACGTCCTCGGCGTGAAGGCCCTCGACGGCGCCTTCGCCCACCGCGTGGCGCTCCACCAGAGCTGCCACGGGCTGCGCGAGCTCGGGCTCGGCACGCCGAGCGAGCGGCTCCTGCCGCGGTCGTCCAAGGTGGCGGGGCTGCTCGGCTCGCTGCGCGGGATCGAGCTCGTGCCGCTCGCGCGCGGCGACGAGTGCTGCGGCTTCGGGGGCACGTTCGCGGTCGCCGAGGAGGCCGTCTCCTGCCTCATGGGGCGCGACCGGATCGCGGACCACGCCGGGGCCGGCGCCGAGATCGTCACGGGAACCGACGTATCGTGCCTCATGCACCTCGACGGGCTCGCGCGGCGGGAGCGGGTCCCGCTGCGGTTCATGCACGTCGCGGAGGTGCTCGCGGAGGCGGTCGGGTGAGGAGCGACGCGCGCCAGGGCCCGGCGGGCGCCGCGGCCGGCCGGGTCGCCGGCGAGCCGCGGCACGGCCCGACGGGAGGGCACGCGGGCCTCGGCCCCGGCGGCCACCCCGCCGCGGCGGCGGCGTTCGTCCGGGACGAGGCGCGGGCCCACTGGCACGACCAGGCGCTCTGGTTCGTCCGCGAGAAGCGCGACCGGGCCGCGGCGCTCGTGCCGGACTGGGAGGCGCTGCGGGACGCGGCGGCCGCGATCCGCGCGCACACCCGCGGCCGGCTCGCCGACTACCTGGAGGAGTTCGAGCGCAACGCGACGGCGCGCGGCGCAGCCGTCCACTGGGCGCGCGACGCGGACGAGCACAACGAGATCGTCCACCGCCTCCTCGCCGAGCGCGGCGTCCGGCGCGTCGCCAAGTCGAAGTCGATGCTCACGGAGGAGTGCGGGCTGAACCCCTACCTCGAGGCGCGGGGCGTCGAGGTGGTGGACACGGATCTGGGAGAGCGGATCGTGCAGCTCGCCGGCGAGCCGCCCTCGCACATCGTGTTCCCCGCGATCCACCGCAAGCGCGAGGAGATCGGGGCGCTGTTCCACGCCAGGCTCGGCACCCCGGCCGGGCTCGCCGATCCGACCGCGCTCACCGAGGCGGCGCGGCGCCACCTCCGCGAGCGGTTCATGACCGCCGACGCGGGGATGACCGGCGTGAACTTCGCGGTCGCGGAGACCGGCGGGATCGTCGTCTGCACGAACGAGGGGAACGCCGACATGGGGACGCACCTGCCGCGCCTCCACGTCGCGTGCATGGGCGTCGAGAAGGTGGTCCCGCGGCTCGCCGACCTGGCGGTGTTCCTGCGGCTCCTGGCGCGCTCCGCGACGGGTCAGCCGGTCACCTCGTACACGAGCCACTTCCACGGGCCGATCGCCGGCGGCGAGCTGCACGTCGTGATCCTGGACGGGGGGCGTTCGGCGCTCCTCGCCGAGCCCGCCTTCCGCCGCTCGCTCGCGTGCATCCGCTGCGGCGCGTGCATGAACACCTGCCCGGTCTTCCGCCGGAGCGGCGGGTACAGCTACGGCTACGTCGTCCCGGGCCCCATCGGATCGCTCCTCGGCGTCGCGCGCGACCCGCGGGCGCACGCGTCGCTCCCGTTCGCGTCGAGCCTGTGCGGCTCGTGCGACGACGTGTGCCCGGTGAAGATCGACATCCACGGCGAGCTGCTCGAGCGGCGGCGCGACCTCGCCCTCCGCGGGATCGTGCCGCTCGGCAAGCGGCTCGCGATGCGGCTCGTGGGCTGGGTGCTCGCGCGCCGATGGGCGTACGAGCTCGCCGGCCGGCTCGCGCGGCTCTTCCTCCGGCGCGCGCCGCGGGCGGTCCTCTACGGACGCTGGAACGCATGGGGCCGGCGCCGCGAGCTGCCCGAGGCGCCCGCGGAGAGCTTCCGCGACACCTGGCGGCGGACGCGGGGGGCCCGCCGTGGGTAGCGGGAGCGGCAGCCGCCGCGCGGTCCTCGACGCGCTGCGCGCGGCGCGCGCGCCGGAGTCGCCGCCGCCCGACCTGTCGCGGCTCGGCGCGCGCTTCCCCGATCCCGCCGCGAAGCTCGCCGAGGCCGTGGCGGCGGTCGCCGGGACGCTCGTCCGCGTCCCCGACGCCGCCGCGCTCGCGCACGCGGTGGCGGCGCTCGCGGCGAAGGTCGGGGCGACGCGGGTGTGCTCCGCGGTGCCGGGCGTCCGCGGCAACGTGGCGCTGGACGGGCTCGCCGACCCGCACGACCTCGAGGGGATCGGGCTCGCCGTCCTCGCCGGCGCGTTCGCGGTCGCGGAGAACGGGGCCGTCTGGCTGCCCACCGCCGGCCTCCGGCACCGCGGCGTCTTCGTCGTCGCGGAGCACCTCGCGCTCGCCGTCCCGGCGTCGGAGGTCGTGAGCGACATGCACGAGGCCTACCGGCGGATCTCCTTCCCCGGCGCGGGCTTCGGGACGTTCATCGCGGGGCCGTCCAAGACCGCCGACATCGAGCAGGCCCTCGTCATCGGCGCGCACGGCGCGCGCTCCTGCACGGTCTTCCTGGTCGGGTGAGCGCGTGCCCCGCTTCGCCGCCAACCTCACGACGCTCTTCGGCGAGGTCCCCTTCCTCGAGCGCTTCGCGGCGGCGCGCCGGGCCGGGTTCGGCGCGGTCGAGTTCGTCTCCCCGTACGAGCACCCCGCCGCCGACGTCGCGGCGGCCGCGCGCGACGCCGGGGTGGAGGTCGCGCTCTTCAACCTCCCCGCGGGCGACTGGGCGCGCGGGGACCGCGGCGTGGCGTGCGATCCCGCGCGCGCCGCCGAGTTCCGCGACGGGCTCGGCCGCGCGCTCGAGTACGCGGGCGCCCTCTCCTGCCCGCGGCTCCACGCGATGGCCGGCGTCCGGCCCCCGGGGATCCCGGAGCCGGCGCTGCGCGCCGCCTACCTCGCGAGCCTGCGGCTCGCGGCCGCCGCGCTCGCGGCCGAGGGGAGGACGCTGCTCGTGGAGGGCATCAACCCGCGCGACATGCCGGGCTACTACCTCCGGACCTCGCGCCAGGCGTTCGAGCTCATCGACGAGGTCGGCGCGCCGAACCTTCACTACCTGTACGACGTCTACCACATGCAGATCGTGGAGGGGGACCTCGCCCCGACGCTCGAGGCGCGGCTCCCCCGCGTGGGCCACGTGCAGATCGCGGACACGCCCGGCCGGCACGAGCCGGGCACGGGCGAGATCAACTTCCGCTTCCTCCTCCGGCACCTCGACCGGATCGGCTACCGCGGCGTCGTCGGGTGCGAGTACCGGCCGCTCGGGCGGACGGAGGACGGGCTCGGCTGGATGAAGGAGGTCGCATGAGCAAGCTCGGGTTCGTGGGGCTCGGGATCATGGGGCGGCCGATGGTGGCCAACCTCATGAAGGGCGGTCACGTCGTCCACCTGCACTCGCGGAGCGGCGTGCCGGCGGAGGTCGCGGCGCAGCCCGGCGCGATCGCGTGCGCGAGCGGGCGCGAGGTCGCGCAGCGGTCGGAGGTGGTCTTCGCGATGGTGCCGGACACGCCGGACGTGGAGCGCGTGCTGTTCGGGAAGGACGGCGTCGCCGAGGGGCTCTCGCCGGGGAAGACGTTCGTGGACATGAGCTCCGTGTCGCCCATCGGCACGAAGGAGCTCGCCGCCCGGGTGAACGCGCTCGGCTGCGAGTACGTGGACGCGCCCGTCTCGGGCGGCGACGTCGGCGCCCGCGCCGCGACGCTGACGATCATGGTGGGCGCGACCGAGGCGGGGTTCGCGCGCGTGAAGCCGTTCCTCGACCTGCTCGGGAAGAACGTGACGCACGTCGGGCCGAACGGCGCGGGGCAGACCGCGAAGGTCGCGAACCAGATCGTGGTCGCGCTGACGATCGAGGCGGTCGCCGAGGCGCTCCTCTTCGCCGCGAAGGCGGGCGTGGACCCGGCGAAGGTCCGCCAGGCGCTCCTCGGCGGGTTCGCGTCGTCGCGGGTGCTCGAGGTGCACGGTCAGCGGATGATCGAGCGGAACTTCGAGCCCGGAGCGCGCGTGGAGCTGCACCAGAAGGACCTCGAGAACGCGCTCTCCGGCGCGCGGGCGATGGGGCTCGCGCTGCCCGGGACGGCGAACGCGCAGCAGCTCTTCAACGCGTGCAAGGCGCACGGCGGCGCGCGCTGGGACCACTCGGCGATGCTGAAGGCGCTCGAGCTGCTCGCGGGGAAGCCGGTCGCGGGGGGGTAGCGCGGTCGGCGCCTCCTGCCGCTACGGCTCGAACCGCAGCCGCAGGATCACCTCGGTCGCGACGCCCATCGCGGCGGCGCGGACCGTCCCGATCTCCTCCGGCATCGCGACGATCGCCGTGGGTTCCGGCTCGCCGCCGGGGGCCGCGGCCGCGATCGGCTCGATCGCGCTCGCGACCGTCGTGACGATCGGACCGCGCGCGGCGACGAGCGGCTCGTCCGAGCGCGCCGCGAGCGGCTCCTCCGCGCGATCCAGGAGGGGCTCCTCCGGGCGATCCTCGAGCGGCGCCGCCAGGCGGTCGCCGAGCCGCTCCGCCGAGCGGCCCGCGAGCGGGGCCGCCACGCGCTCCTCGGCCGTCTCGCCCGAGGCCTCCGCGGGCGGGTCCTCCTCCTGCGCGAGCGGGGCGGGCTCCGCGAGGAACGTCGGCGCGGGCGCGTGGACCACCGGGCGGCGGCGACCCTCGGGGCGCGCTCGCGCCGGCTTGCGCGGGAGCAGACCGGCCTTCGCGCGCGCGGCGTTGGACGTCTCGATGCCCGTCCGGCGCGGCGCGCCGGAGGGCCCGGCGGCGACGGCGAGGGCGAGGAGGACGGCGAGGGGCGTCATCGAGGGCTCCGCGCCGCGACGATGGCGACCGCCCGCCGCACCCGGAAGCCCCGGCGGCGGGGGGCTAGCGATCCCGGCCGAGCACGAACGCGAGCATCTCGCGGAACCGCGGCGACGCGGGATCCCAGCCCAGGCCGTTGTGCCCCGCGCCCTCCTCCACCCACAGCCGCTTCGGTCCCGGGTAGGCGTCGTGCAGCGCCCGGCCGAGGTCCGCGAACGTGATCTCGTCCGCGCCCGCGAGGAGGAAGGCGACCCGGCCGCGGTACCGCGGCAGCGCCCGGTCCGCCTCCCAGCGGTCGCGCAGGAGGAACCCGGGGACGAGCGGGTAGTGGCGCCGCGCCACCGCGGGCACGCTCGCGAGGGGCGTCACGAGCAGGAGGCCGTCCACCGCCGCGGGCTCGTCCGCCGCGGCGACGGCGGCGACCGCGGCGCCCAGCGACTCGCCGAGGACGAGCACCGGCCCGGGCGCGCCCCGCCGCGCCGCCGCGATCGCCCGGCGCGCCTCGGCGCGCAGCGCGGGCTCGGAGGCGGCGCCCGGGCGCGGGCCGTAGCCAGGGTACTCGGCGAGGTAGACCTCGACCGGAACGTCCGGGAGCGCCCGCCGGAAGGCGGCCGCGACGTAGCCGCGGTCGAGCGCGGAGCCGGCGTTCCCGTGGAAGACGACGAGCCGGGCGCCGGCCCCCGGCGTCCGGGCGTGCCAGCCGAGGAGCTCGCCGCCGTCTTCCCACGGCTCGAGGCCGAGGGCGCGGGCGCGCCGCTCGGCGTCGGCCCGCGCCTCGCGATCCGGGAAGTAGAGGAGCCGCCGCTGCGCGAGCCAGAGCACCGCCGCGAGCGCGCCGGCCGCCGCGAGCGCGAGGACGCCGAGCCGCACGAGCCGCGCGCCCACCGCGTCTAGCCGCGCGCCGCCGCGGGGCGGCGCCGCCGGGCCGGGAGCACCTCGCGCAGGATCGCGTGCGCGCTCCTCAGCATGTCCACCGTCGTGTCCCAGCCGACGCACGCGTCGGTGACCGAGCAGCCGTAGCGGAGCTTCGAGAGGTCCTCCGGGATCGGCTGGTTCCCCGGCTCGATGAAGCTCTCGATCATGAGGCCGACGATCGACGTGTTCCCCTCGCGGATCTGGTGGACGACGTCCCGGAGCACGAGCGGCTGCATCTCCGGCTTCTTCCACGAGTTCGCGTGCGAGCAGTCCACCACGATGCTCTGCGCGAGCTTCGCCTTCGCGAGCGCCTGCTCCGCGAGCGAGATGGACACCGTGTCGAAGTTGGGGCGGCCCCCGCCGCCGCGGAGCACGAGGTGGCCGTAGCGGTTGCCGCGCGTGCGGACGATCGCGGAGCGACCCTGGCCGTTCACCCCCAGGAAGCTGTGGGGCCGGCTCGCCGAGAGGATGGCGTTCACCGCCGCGTCCACGTCGCCGTCGGTGCCGTTCTTGAATCCGACGGGCGTGGAGAGGCCCGACGACATCTCGCGGTGCGTCTGCGACTCCGAGGTCCGCGCGCCGATGGCGGTCCAGGCGATGAGGTCGCCGTAGTACTGGGGCGCGATCGGGTCGAGCGCCTCGGTGCCGGCGGGCAGGCCGAGCTCGTTCACGTCGAGCAGGAACTTGCGGGCCCGCTCCATCCCGACGTCGATGCGGAAGGAGTCGTCCATGAACGGATCGTTGATGAAGCCCTTCCAGCCGAGGGAGGTGCGCGGCTTCTCGAAGTAGACGCGCATGACCACGTGGAAGACGTCCGAGACCTCGTCGGCGAGCCTCCGGAGCCGGCCGGCGTAGTCGAGCCCGGCGACCGGGTCGTGGATCGAGCACGGGCCCACCACGACGAACAGGCGCGGGTCCGTGCCGGCGAGGATTCCCTCGATCGCGCGGCGGCCGGCGACGACCGTCTCGGAGGCGGACTGGGTGAGCGGCAGCTTCCTCGTCACCTCGTCCGGCGACGGCATCACCTCGAAGGCGAGGACGTTCAGGTTCTCTGTGCGGTGGGGCATGGGGACGGGCGATTCCCTGCGGGTGAGGGAGACGGAGATACCGCATCCGGGGCGCAGATGCACCCCGGGCGACCTCGAGCGACCTCGACGCGCGCCCCCCGACCTCGACGCCGACGCCGACGCCGACCTCGACCCCGACCTCGACCTCGACCTCGACCTCGACCTCGACCTCGACCCCGACCCCGACCCCGACCTCGACCCCGATCCCGATCCCGACCTCGACCCGGGCCCGTGAAACGAAGAGGCCCGCCGCCCCGGGGGGCAGCGGGCCTCGAGTGCCCTTCGCGCGGAGACGCCGGAGCTACGCGGCGTCGCGCTCGACCGGCGTCAGGTACCGGTGGAGGAACTGCTTCGTCTTGAGCTCCACCTGGCGCACGCGCTCGCGCGACACGCCCCAGCGCTTGCCGATCTCCTCGAGCGTGCGCGGCTGGTCCTGCTCGAGCCGGTTGTGCACGATGTCCCAGCCGAGCTCGCCGATCCGCTTGCGGACCTTGCCGAGCGCGTCGCGGACCTCGCGGTCGCCCTCGGACGAGAGGTAGGTGTCCTCCGGGCCCGGGCCGTCGTCCTCGATGCGATCGAGGTGCGTGGCGTCGCCCTCCTCGTCGATCGCGCTGTCGAGCGAGAGGTCCGGCTGCGCGACGGTGCCGCTCTGCGGGCGCACCGTGGAGCGCGCCTCCTTGAGGTACTTCCCGATGTAGGCGCGGATCCACCACACCGCGTACGTGGAGAAGCGCGTGCCCGCGTGCGGGTCGAACTTCTCGACGGCGCGCATGAGGCCGACGTTGCCTTCCTGGATGAGGTCGTCGAGGCGCACGGTGCCGCGCCGCTGCTTGCGGGCGATCGCGACCACGAAGGCCAGGTTGTGCCGCACGAGCTTCTGCTTGGCCTTCACGTCGCCCTTGCGGGCGCGGAGCGCGAGCGCGTGCTCCTCCTCGCGGCTGAGCGGCGGGAAGTCCCGCACTGCCTTGAGGTAGGGGGCCAGTTCCTCGAACTCCTTGCTTCCTCTCTGTGTGGTCGCCGTCCTCATGCGCCGTCGCCTCTCTGCCTGTTCTGAGTCAAATCCCGCTGCGTCACTTCGCCCCAGTCAGGTTACGTAACGTCACCTTATAATTGTGGACTCATCAAGTCAAGCTTTGCCGGAGCCGGCTAACCGACGGAGCTTCTTCGGAAGAGGGTTGGGACCGCACACCACGCCAGCCGATGGGATGCCACCCAATATGAACACGCCCCGCGAGATGTCATTCGCCGGGCGCCCGGTCGCTTACCCGAGCTGCGATTAACCCCTGAGACTTGTTCGCGATCAATCACGGGATCGTACCCATCAGGGACGTGCGCCCGGCCACCGCGCGCGCTCCGGACAAACGGGCGCTTACCGGAGCCCGAAGGTTCCGTGCGCCCGATCAAAAAGAGAAGGGCCCGGCCCCAACAAGGACCGGGCCCTTCATGTGACTCGGAGTGCGGTTGGGGCGGCCTACTCCTCTGCCGCCACCGCGAGGGCCTCCTCGGCCTCCTCCACGGCGTCCACCGGCGTCTCCACCTCGATGTCGAGGTGCTTGTAGTGCGGCAGGCCGGTGCCGGCGGGGATGAGCCGGCCCATGATGACGTTCTCCTTCAGGCCGCGGAGGTGATCGACCTTGCCGCTGATGGCGGCCTCGGTGAGCACCTTCGTCGTCTCCTGGAACGACGACGCGGAGATGAAGGACTCGGTGGAGAGCGACGCCTTCGTGATGCCGAGGAGCAGCGGCTCGCCCTGCGCCGGCCGCCCGCCCGACTGGATCACCTTCTCGTTCTCCTCCTCGAACACGAACTTCTCGACCTGCTCGTCGGCGAGGAAGTTCGTGTCGCCCACGTCGACGATCCGCACGCGGCGCAGCATCTGCCGGACGATCGTCTCGATGTGCTTGTCGTTGATCTTGACGCCCTGGAGCCGGTAGACCTCCTGGACCTCGTCCACCAGCCAGCGCGCGAGCTCCTTCTCGCCGAGGACGCGCAGGATGTCGTGCGGGTTCGCCGCGCCGTCCATGAGCGCCTCGCCCGCGCGGACGCGGTCGCCGGTGTGCACCGAGATGTGCTTGCCCTTGCCGATGAGGTACTCCTTCGCGAGATCGGGCCGGAGCTTCCCGTCCACCTCCGGCGTGATGACGACCTTCCGCTTGCCCTTCGTGTCCTTGCCGAAGGAGACGACGCCGTCGATCTCGGCGATGACGGCGTGCTCCTTGGGCTTGCGGGCCTCGAAGAGCTCGGCGACGCGCGGTAGACCGCCGGTGATGTCCTTCGTCTTGGTGGTCTCGCGGGGCATCTTGGCGAGGACGTCGCCGGCGTCGAGCTCGTCGCCGTCGTTCACGACCAGGTTCGCGCCCTCCGGCAGCATGTAGCGCGCGTCCGCCTCGGAGTTGGCGAGCTTGCGCGTCTTGCCCTCGGCGTCCTTGATCGAGATGCGCGGGCGCGCGTCCGGATCCTTCGAGGCGATGACGACCTTGCGGGCGAGGCCGGTGATCTCGTCCACCTGCTCGCTGATGGTGACGCCGTCGATGAGGTCGCCGTACTTCACGCGGCCGGCCACCTCGGTGATGATCGGCAT
>DASSSJ010000110.1:0-37693 GCA_035708485.1 Anaeromyxobacter sp.
CGGCGCTGACGGCGCCGACCTGCGCCCGCGGGAACCGCGCGCCGGCGGCGCTCCGCCGGCTCGAACGATCACCGGCCGCGTCGCGCCCGAACCCTCGCGATGCGCGCGGCGAGGCGCAGGGCGGCGATCATGGAAGCGGGGCTCGCCCCGTCCTTCCCGGCGATGTCGTACGCGACGCCGTGGTCGGGGCTCGTCCGCACGATCGGCAGGCCGAGGGTGACGTTCACGGCGGGATCCCCGCCCACCGCGTCGAGGAGCTTCACGGGGATGAGCCCCTGGTCGTGGTAGAGCGCGACCACCGCGTCGAACTGGCCGAGCGCGGCGCGGAAGAAGACCGAGTCGGCGGGGAACGGCCCCGCGGCGCGGGCGCCGCCGCGGGCGGCGAGCGCCAGCGCGCGGGAGAGGAGGCCCCGCTCCTCGCCGCCGAACGCGCCCTCCTCGCCGGCGTGCGGGTTGAGCGCGGCGAGGGCGATGCGGGGGCGGGCGACGCCGAGGTCGTCCCGCAGCGCCCGGTGGGCGATCCGGATGGTCTCGGCGATGCGCGCGGGGGTGAGCGCGCGGCGCAGGCGCGCGAAGGCGACGTGGTTCGTGGCGAGCGCGACCTTGAGCCGCTCGCCCGCGAGCATCATCACCGAGCGCCGGACCCGGCAGCGCGCCTCGAGCCACTCGGTGTGCCCGACGAACCCGGGCAGCGCCCGCGCGACCTGGGCCTTCGAGACCGGCGCGGTGCAGAGCGCGTCCGCGTCGCCGCGCCGGACCGCCTCGAACGCCGCCTCGAGGTACGCGAGCTGGGCCGCGCCCGCCGCGGGCGCCGGCCGTCCGGGGCGGACCGCGGCGGCGGGGAGCCGCGTCACGGCGACGAGGGCGCCGCGCGCCGGGAGCGCGGCGCCGGGCGCCACCACCGGGAGGTGGAGGCGCGCGAGGTCGCGGGCGAACACGCGCGGGTCCCCGAACACGAACGGCGCGAGCTCGCCCCGGAGCGCCTCGAGCGCCTTCGCGGTCACCTCGGGGCCCACGCCCGAGGGATCGCCGAGGCTGATGGCGATGCGGGGGAGGCGGGGGACCGTGCGGGCCATGGCAGAAGGGCTTCAGGCTACGGGCCAGCGCTTCCGAATCGCGATCGGTCGTCAGCCCTTCAGCTCCGGGAGCTTCGCGTCGATGAGCGCGTTCCGCTTGAGCTCGTCGATGTACTGCTGCCGGTACGTCCCGACCTGCTCCTCGAAGAGCCGCGCCCTGATCTCCTCGGCGACCTCCTCGAACTTCCTCCCCCCGCCCGTGCGCCGTTCCTCCACCTTGAGGACGTGGAGGCCGGGGCCGGCGCGCACGAGGCCGGAGACCTGCCCCGGCTCGAGCCTGAACGCGACGTCCTCGAGCGTCTTCTGGATGGTGCCGCGCCGGAGCCAGCCGAGGTCGCCGCCGTCGTTCGCGGAAGGCCCCCGCGACACCTCGCGGGCGACCTTCGCGAAGTCCTCGCCCGCCTTGAGCCGCGCGAGGACCTTCTCGCCCTGCGCCCGGACCTTCTGCTCGTCGGCCTTCGACGCCTCCTCGGGGAGCGGCAGGAACACGTGGCGGACCCGGACCTCGGGCTCGCCGCCGAACTCCTGCGGGTGCGTCTGGTAGTAGTTCCGCACGTCGTCGTCGGAGAGCTTCACGCGGCCGCGGACCTTGTACTGCAGCACCTGGTAGGTCTCGAGCTCGCGGCGGATCTGCGCGCGGAACTCGGTGCGGGTGAGCCCCTGCTCGGTGAGGGCCTGCTCCAGCTGCGCGTCGTCGAACCGGTTCCGCGTCTTGATGTCGCCGATCGCCGCGTCCACCTGCGCGTCGGTCACCTCGAGCTGGAGCGCCTTCGCCTCCTCCTGGAGGAGCCGGTCCGAGACGACGGCGTCGAACGCCCGGCGCAGCGCGGCCGCGCGCGCCTCGGTCCGCTCCTTGCCCGGCTCCATCCGCTCCACGCGGGCCCACTCGGCGCCGGCGCGCTCGACGAGGTCGCCCAGGGTGACGACCTCCCCGTTGATGGTGGCGGCGACGCGGTCGACGACCTGGCGGGGGGCTGCGGCGAGGGCGGCGGAGAGGAGCAGCGAGGCGATCACGGCGTCACCGTGGCGAGGGCCTTCTCGTCGACCACGATCTTGGCGCGCTGCCGCAGCGTCCGCACGTACTCCTCCTGGGCCCGCGCGCGGCGCTCGCGGGTCAGCTTCTCGGCGATCTCGTCGCGCGCCTGCTCGATCGGGCGCCTGGACGCGGGCTTCCTGTCCACGACCTTGAAGAGGTGGAAGCCGTAGGGCGAGGGCGTCACGTCGGAGACGACGTTGAGCGGCATCGTGAAGCAGGCGTCGAAGACCTCGGGGAACCCGGACCCCTTGCCGATGTAGCCGAGGTCGCCGCCCGCCTTGCCCTCCGGGCCGATGGACGACTTCTTCGCGAGGTCGGCGAACGTCTGCGGGTTCCGCCGCAGGCGGTCGCGGATCTGCACGGCCTCGTCACGGGTCGCGACCACGATCTGCATGACCCGCACGCGCTCCGGCTCCTGGTAGTCCTGGGCGTGGTCGGCGTACCAGCGCTCGATCTCCGCGTCGACCACGTGGACCGCGGGGAAGACCTCCTGCTCGAAGAGCCGCTCGATGGTGAGCTGGTCCTTGAGCCGCGCCTTGAGCTCGGTCTGGCTGAGCCGCTCCTGCGCGAGGAGATCGTCGAAGTGCGTGCCGGGGTACTCGGAGCGGATGCGCAGGAACGCGCGCTCCACCTGGTCCTGCCCGACGACGACGGACCGGGCGCGGGCCTCCTGCAGGAGGACCGCGCGGTCGACGAGGTCGTCGAGGACGCGGCGGCGGAGCACGTCGAGCCCGCCGCCGCCCTCCTCGGCGCCGACGCGCGCGTCCCGCAGCTCGCCGGCGAGCGCGTCGGCCGAGATCGTCTCCCCGTTGACGGTCGCGACGGCGCGCGCCGCGCTCGCCTGGTCCTTCGTGCTCGCGCCGCAGCGCGAGCAGCCGGACGCGAGCGCGAGCGCGGCCAGCGTGACCGGGAGGACGCGCACCGTCGGGCCGCTACTTCGACTGGACCGGCGCCGGCGCCGGCGCGGGCGCCGCCGGACGGGGCGCCGCCGGGGCCGCGCCGGATGCCGCCGCGGGGAGCGGGGCCGGGGCCGGGGCGACGCCCGGCTGCGCGGCCATCGGGCCGTGGCCGCCGGGCATGCCCGGCGCGGCCATCGGCATCCCGGGCATCCCGGGGCCGCCCGGCGGGGCCGCCTGCACCTCGACCGCCTCGAGCGCCTTGTCGTCGATCGCGATCTTCGCCTGCTCGCGCAGGCCCTTCAGCCACTCGTCGAACTCCTTCGTCTTCTTCTCGCGGTGGAGCTTGTTCGCGATCTGCGCCTTCACCTGGTCGAAGGTGCGGTTCAGCTCGGGCTGCTCGCCCGTGTACTTCAGGAGGTACAGCGCCTTCTCCGCCTGCACGATGCCGGAGTTCTCGCCGGGCTTCAGCTTGAAGGCCGCCGCCGAGACCTCCTTCGAGTGCGCCTTCTCGAGCTCCTCCTCCGTCTTGAACTGGAGGTCGCCCGCCATCGGCTTCGTCGCCACGTCGTCCGAGTACTCGGCGACGATCTGCGCGAACGCGAGGGTGTTCTTCTTCTCCTCCGCCTTGAGCTTCGCGAGCGCCTTCTGGGCGAGCGCGAGCTTCTTCGCGCGCTCCGGCGAGCCCTGCGGCGCGTTCCAGATCACCGCGGCGACGCGGACGCGCTTCGCGCGCACGTACTCGTCCTTGTGCGCCTCGTAGTACTTCTGCAGCTCCTCGTCGGGGACGGCCGTCGCGGCGGTCCCCGGGTCCTGGAAGTTCTTCTGCACGAGCTTCTGGACCATGATCTTCTTGAGCGTGTTCTGGACGTCGGGATCCTTGTCGAGCCCCTGCTTCTGCGCCTCGCGCGCGAGCACCTCGAAGCGGATCAGGCTGTCGAGGAACTCCTTCTTGCGATCGAGCGTCGTGTAGCGCGCGCGGATGAACGGCGACTGCTCGTCGAGCCGCGCCTTGAACTCGTCCGCGGTGATCGAGATGCCGTTGCCCTTGGCGACGACGGGGCCGGTCTTCTTGCTCTTCTGCTGCGAGCACGCGAGGGCGGCGGCGCAGAGGCCGACGACGAGGATGCGGCGAAGCATGGCAGGTAGCTCCTTCACGGGAGGGATGGGCAGGACCACCGACGCGAACGCGTGGACCCGGCTGCTTGTTCCCTCGTCCCCGGGCCGGCGGCGCGTCGAGGGAGCCGAAAAAAGCACGGAACGACGGCGGGATCAAGGAGTTCGGGCCCGCGGCGGGGCGCCGCGGCTCTGCTCACGACCCCCGCGCGCAGCGCGTGAGGCCGGCGAGCACCTCCCGCGCGGCCTGGAGGAGCTCGCGGCCCGCCGCGGCCTGCGCCGCCGGTGACGCGCGCTCGGCGGGCGCACGGGCGGGCGGGCGCCCGGGCGGCCCCTCCCCGGGGCGGACGGGGGGGGCCGGCCGCGGCGGCGGCGCGAGCGTCGCGACGAGCTTCATGTCCGGCGTGAGCCGGAGTCCCCCCCTCGACGCCTGCACGTGCTTCGCGAGGAGGAACGGGTCGAGCGCGGCCGACTCGCCGAGCGTGAAGACGAGCCGCCCCGGCCCCGCCTCGAGCGCGCGGATGGCGAGCGCCCGCAGGCGCACCTTGAGCGCCATCACCTCGCAGAGCGCGTCCACCTCCTCGGGCGGATCCCCGCAGCGGTCCACGAGCTCGGCGCGGACCTCGTCGAGCTCCTCGTCCGTCGCCGCCTGCGCGAAGCGCTTGTAGAACCAGAGCCGCTGGTGCACGTCCGGCATGTAGGCGTCCGGGATGATCGCCGGCAGCGGCAGCTGCACGTCCGGGTCCACCTCCTCGCGCGGCGGCTCGCCCTTGAGCTCGCGGACCGCCTGGTCGAGCAGCTCGGAGTAGAGCTCGAGCCCGACCGCCTCGATCTGGCCGGACTGGTCCTTGCCGAGGAGGTTCCCCGCGCCGCGGATCTCGAGATCGTGGCTCGCGATGCGGAACCCCGCCCCGAGCTCGGAGAAGCGCTGCAGGACCTCGAGCCGCTTCTGCGCGTCCTTCGTCACGGGCCGGCGGGCGGGCACGAGGAGGTAGGCGTAGGCGCGCTCCCGGGAGCGGCCGACCCGGCCGCGGATCTGGTAGAGCTGCGCGAGCCCGAACGCGTCGGCCCGGTTCACGACGATGGTGTTGGCGCTCGGGATGTCGAGCCCGCTCTCCACGATCGACGTGGCGAGCAGGACGTCGAGCTCGCGGTTCACGAACCGCGCCATCACCTCCTCGAGCTTCCCCTCCCCCATCTGCCCGTGCGCGACGCCGAGCCGCGCCTGCGGCACGAGCTCCGTCAGGAACTTCTCCATCGCCTTGATCGACCGGACGCGGTTGTGGACGAAGAAGACCTGGCCGCCCCGCTTCAGCTCGTTGTCGATCGCCTCGCGAACGGCGGCGGGGTCGAACTTCATGACGAAGGTGCGGATGGCGCGCCGGTCCTCGGGCGGCGTGGCGATGATCGAGAGGTCGCGCACCCCGGCGAGGCTCATGTGGAGCGTGCGCGGGATGGGGGTCGCGGTGAGGGTGAGGACGTCGACGAGCTTGCGGAGCTTCTTCAGCCGCTCCTTGTGCGCGACCCCGAAGCGCTGCTCCTCGTCCACCACGACGAGGCCGAGGTCCTTGAAGGCGACGTCGGCCGCGAGGAGCCGGTGGGTCCCGACGAGGACGTCCACCTTCCCGGCCGCGGCGTCCCTCAGGATCGCCCGCACCTGCTCGGCGGTCTTCATGCGGGAGACCGCCTCGATCCGGACGGGGTAGCCCCTGAACCGCTCGCGGAAGGTCCGCTCGTGCTGGGCGGCGAGCACGGTCGTCGGCACGAGCACCGCGACCTGCTTCCTCGCGAGCACGGCGAGCATCGCCGCGCGCATTGCGACCTCGGTCTTGCCGTACCCGACGTCGCCGCACACGAGCCGATCCATTGGAGGCGGGGGGACACTCGCCTTCGGCTCGCGCCCCCCCGAGCCCCCCGCTCGCTCGAGATCCGTACTCGCGGCGAAGCCGCGCTCCTCTCCGGGGGCCCCCTGGGGGGCCGGGGCAGCCTCATCCGGCTGCCCCTGCGCTCGCCCGGCGCGCCGCCCGCCCTTCGTCATGTCGGCGACGACGTCGTCGATCGCCTTCGCCTGGTCGGGCGTCGCCTCGTAGGGGAACTCCGCCTCGAACTCGCGGAAGGCCTCGTCCGGCTCGGGGAAGGCGAAGCCGGGGTGCGCCGCGCGCGCCGCGTAGAGGTCGAGGAGCTCCGCCGCCATCTTGAGGAGCTGCTCCTTGACCCGCGCCTTGCGGAGCGCGAACGACTGGCCGCCGAGCCGGTCGAGCCGGACGTTCTCGGGCGAGGCGCCGGTGAACTTCTGCACCTGGCGGAGCTTGGCGACGGGCAGGTAGAGCCGGTCCTGGCCCTCGTAGGCGAGGACGAGGAAGTCGCCCTCCACCCCGCGGATCTGCATCTTGGTGAGGCCGAGGTAGCGCGCGATGCCGTGCTCGACGTGGACGACGAGGTCGCCCTCGTCGAGATCGCGGAAGGCGGCCGCGAACGCGTTCTCCTCCCGCGCCTTCCGCGCCCGCTTGCGGACGCGGCGGCCGAAGATCTCCTCGTCGGCGACGATGGCGAGGCGCGCGTCGCCGTCCACGAAGCCGCCGGAGAGGTCGCCCGGGACGGCGTGGGCGTGGACGGCGGGGTCCCAGAGCGAGGCCGGGTCCTCCGGCAGCGCCGGGTGGACGCGCACGTGCTGGCGCCGGTCCTCGAGGAGGCGGCGGAGTCGGTCGGTCGCGGAGGGCGTCCCGCACGCGACGATCGCGGCGAGGCCGCGGCGGCGCCAGTCGTCGAGCCGGCGCGCCAGCGGCGCGAGGGCGCCCTCGTCGCCGTGGGCGGCCTCGATCTCGCCCCGGATCCCGGAGGTCTCGACGAGCGAGAACCGCACCGGCTCGGCCGTCCCGAGCCACACGCGGTGGCGACGCACGAGCGGCCGCTCGGCGAGCCGCGCCAGCGCCTCGGCGGCGGGCAGGAAGTGGGCGGCCGGCGGGAGCGCGAGCTCCTCGCGCCGGAGCGCGCCGGCGTGCTCCCGCCCGAGCTCGGCGTCGAGGTCGTGCAGCGCCTCCTCCACCCCCGCCGCGTCGTCCACGTACGCGCCGCCGGGCGGCAGGTAGTCGAAGATCGTCCCGAGGCCGCCGGGGTGGAACCCGGGGAGGAGCGCCTCCATCCCGAAGAAGGGCACGCCCCCGTCCACCGCGTCGAGCACCTCGCGGACGCGCGACGTCGGCCGGTTCACGCGCTCCGCGGCGTCGCGGATCGCGGCCTTGACGGCCTCCTTCCCCTCGGCCGTGAAGAGGGCCTCGCGCGCCGGCGAGAGGAGGACCTCTTCCACCTCGGCCTCGCTCCGCTGAGACTGAGGGTCGAACGCGCGGCAGCTCTCGATCTCGTCGCCGAAGAACTCGAGGCGGATCGGCGCGGCCTGCGCCGGGGACCAGAGGTCGACGATGCCGCCGCGCACCGCGAACGTCCCCGGGTCCTCCACGAGCGGGACGCGCGCGAACCCGAGCAGGACGAGCTTCTCGGCGAGCGCCTCGCGCGCGATCTCGACCCCCCTGGCGAGGAGGTCGGAGCCCCGCTCGACGGCGGCGCGCGGCACGACCCGGCGGGCGAGCCCGCGCGCGGAGACGACCACCGCCCGGATCCGGGCCGGCGCGACGTGCAGGCGCGCGAGGGCGGCGAGCCGCTCGAGCTCGAGGCCGCGGTCGGGCGAGAGGTCGTCGTAGGGCAGCACCGGGTCGGCCGGGACGCGCAGGACCGCCTCCGCGCCGACGAAGAACGCGACGTCGCGCTGCAGCGCGTCCGCCTCGTCCTCGTCGGCGGCGACCGCGAGCACCGCGGGCGCCCCTCCGGCGAGGAGGTCGCGGACGAGCGCGCCGCGGGCGGCGCCGACGATCCCGGTGACGTCGGCGCGGCGCTCCGCCTCGAGCGCGCGGCGGACGCGCGCCCACGGCGACGACGGGGGCGGGAGCTCGGTCGCGGTGGTCATGGGGGCGGCGGCATCTTAGTCGCGAGGGCGGCGCGGGGCGCGCCGTTCGGGACCCTCGCCCGGCGCGGCGCGCCCGTTCCGGGTTCCGCCGCGGGGGTGGCACGCACCGGGAGGAAGTCGGGGCCGGGCTGCGTGCGACCTTCGCCGCGCCCGCGCCGCCGAGGTCGAGCGGAGCCGCGAGCTCCGCAGGACTTCGAGGGTGCGCCCGCGCCGATCCTCGACGCGCCCGGCCCCGCTGGAAACCTAGCCGCCGCGCGCCGCGATCGCCCGCCGCAGACCCGTGGTTCCTTGATCGAGTCGGGGGGGGTGGCTACACTCGGCTCGTCACCGACCTGGCGACCGACCCTTGCGGACCCCGGCCAAAAGCGCGAGAAGCGCAGCGGCGCTCGCCCTCCTCGCCCTCGCGGCGTGCGGAGGTGCGGAGCCTCGTACGTCCGCTCGGGACGCGGCCACCCCGGTGCTCGCGACGCTCGCCACCCCGGCGGGCCCCGGTCCGGACCGGCTCCGCGCGGGCGACCTCGCGGGCGCCCGGGCGGCGTTCGAGGCGGAGCTCGCCCGGGATCCCGACGGGCTGGGTGCGCTGAACGACCTCGCGGTGTCCTACCTCCTCGACGGGCACGCGGACGCCGCGAGCCGGCTGCTCGACGAGGTGGTCGCGAAGGGCGACCTCGCCGACCAGCAGGCCGCCCTCGTGAACCTGGGCGAGCTCTACGCGGCGCAGGGGTACGTCTCCGCCGCGCAGGCGTACCTCGAGACCGCGCGCAGCCTCGACGCGTCGCGGCCGGAGGCGTGGTACGCGCTCGCGCTGCTCGCCGACTCGCGCGGCGACCTGGAGCGCGCCCGCCGCACGCTCCGCGAGGCGCTCGGCCGCGACGCCGACGGTGCCGCGCGCGCCGGGTTCGCTTACCTGTATCCCGAGGAGCGGGTGCACCTCGAGGCGCTCGTCGCCGAGCAGGCGGGCGAGGCGTCGGCCGCGGCGGAGCGGTGGCGCGCCCTCGCCGCGGGCCGGTTCCCGGCGCTCGCGGTGGCCGCGGAGAGGCACCTCGCCGGCGAGTAGGTCGTCCGATGCCGGGCCCGGGTGGCGAGCTGGACAGGCGCGAGCGGGAGGTCCTCCGGGCCCTCGTCCACGACTACATCGTGTCCGGCGAGCCGGTCGCGTCGCAGCCGCTCCTCGCGCGGCACGAGCTCGACTGCTCGCCCGCCACGGTCCGGAGCGTGATGGCGGACCTCGAGGCGCTCGGGCTGCTCGAGAAGCCGCACGCGTCCTCCGGCCGCATCCCGACCGCGCGCGGCTACCGGCTCTACGTCGACGCCCTCCTCAAGGTGCGGCCGCCCTCGCCGCAGGATCGCGACCGGATCGAGAAGCTCGCGCACGAGGCGAGCGGCGTCGGGGCGCTGCTGGAGGGGACGGCGGACCTGCTCCATTCGCTCTCCCACCACGCGGGCGTCGTCACGACGCCGCGGCCGAAGACCGATCCGGTCCGGCACCTCGAGTTCGTGCGCCTGCGCGAGAACCGCGTGCTCGCGGTGTTCGTGTCGGCCGCCGGGCTCGTGACGAACAAGCTCGTCCAGCTCGAGTTCGCGATGGAGCCGTCCGAGCTCGAGCGCGCCGCGAACTACCTGAACGAGAAGCTCCAGGCGGCCCAGGAGGCCGGGACCGGGCTCGGGGAGCTGCGCGAGCGGATCCTCCAGGACATGCGGGCGGACCAGAGCGCGCTCTCCGATCTCCTGCAGAAGGCGCTCGCCCTCGCCGAGCAGACGTTCTCGGCCGAGCCGGCGGCGGAGCGCGTCCTCGCCCACGGCGAGGAGAGCTTCCTCGACGCCCCGGAGTTCGCCGACGTCCAGAAGGCGCGCGCGCTCCTCAGGGCGTTCGCCGAGAAGGACCGGATCCTGCGGGTGCTCGATCGCGTGCTCTCCTCGCAGGAGGTCCAGATCTTCATCGGCGCGGAGAGCGAGTTCGCCGCCGTGCCCGACGTCTCGGTGGTGGCGGCGCCCTACGGGCGCGGGGACGCGGTCCTCGGCGCGCTCGCGGTGGTGGGACCTACGCGCATGAACTACGCGCGGGTGATCCCTCTCGTCGATCTGACCGCGAAGCAGATCTCGCGGGCGCTGGCCGACCTCTCGGATCGCTGACGCCGGCGCGCGGCCCGCCGGCGCCGCCCCCGCGGAGAGGGCCCGCGTCCCGTGGTCCGGGCGCTTGTTCGCTCCCGGTACGCTGTGCCAAGATGCCCTGATTGCGGGGCGTTCGGGGGGATCGCCTGCTCCCCCACCGGCATGGGCGAGACCGACGAGAAGGGCGGCTTCCAGGCCGACATCCCGGCGAACGCCATCGAGGCGGCCTTGCGCTCCGTCGAGAAGGTGGAGGAGGCCGCCGGGGCTCCGGCGCCCGACGGCGAGGTTCCGGTCGAGGTCGAGGGCGGCGGGGCCGCCGACCTCGCGAGGGAGGTCGAGAGCCTGCGCGCGCAGCTCGAGAGCTCCACGTCGCGCGGCCGCGAGACCCTGGAGAGGCTGAAGGACGAGCACGAGCGGCTGCTGCGCGCCGCGGCGGACCTCGAGAACTACAAGAAGCGCGCGGCCCGGGAGCGCGAGGAGATCCAGCGGTTCGGCGTGGAGCGGCTCGTGAAGGACCTCCTCCCCGCGGTGGACGACCTCGACCGGGCCCTCGCCGCCGCCCCGGCCGACGATCCGCTCGCGGCCGGCGTGCGCCTCGTGCGCGCCTCCCTCGAGCAGGCGCTCGCGAAGCACGGCGTGGTGGGCTTCTCGGCGCTCGGGGAGCGGTTCGACCCCGCGCTGCACGAGGCGCTCCTACAGGTGCCGACGTCCGACCAGGCGCCGGGCACCGTCGTGGTCGAGCACGCCCGCGGGTTCAAGCTCAACGACAGGCTGGTGCGGCCGGCGATGGTGGGGGTCGCCGTCGAGCCGCCCCCGGCCAGCTGAGGGATCGGATGGGCAAGGTCATCGGCATCGATCTCGGGACCACCAACTCCTGCGTCGCCGTCCTGGAGGGCGGCGAGGCGGTGGTGATCCCGAACAGCGAGGGCTCCCGCACGACGCCCTCGATGGTGGCCTTCACCGACGGCGGCGAGCGGCTCGTCGGCCAGATCGCCAAGCGCCAGGCCATCACGAACCCCGAGTCCACCGTCTACGTGGTGAAGCGGCTCATCGGCCGGAAGTTCGAGGAGGCGGAGGTGAAGCGGTCCGCCGGCCTCGTGCCCTACCGGATCGTCGCCGCCGACAACGGCGACGCCTGGGTGGAGGTCGGCGCGAAGCGCCACTCGCCCGCCGAGGTGTCGGCGATGATCCTCGCGAAGATGAAGCAGACCGCGGAGGACTACCTCGGCGAGCCGGTCTCCGAGGCGATCGTCACCTGCCCCGCCTACTTCAACGACGCCCAGCGCCAGGCCACCAAGGACGCGGGCCGGATCGCGGGCCTGAACGTCCTGCGCATCATCAACGAGCCCACCGCGGCCGCGCTCGCCTACGGCATCGACAAGCAGAAGTCGGGGAAGGCCGAGCGCGTCGCGGTGTACGACCTCGGCGGCGGCACCTTCGACATCACCATCCTCGAGCTCACCGGCGGCGTCTTCGAGGTGAAGGCGACGAACGGCAACACGTTCCTGGGCGGCGAGGACTTCGACCAGCGGGTGATCGACTGGCTCGCGAAGCGGTTCAAGGAGCACACCGGCATCGACCTCAAGAAGGACCGGATGGCCCTCCAGCGCCTCAAGGAGGCGGCGGAGCGCGCGAAGCACGAGCTCTCCTCGGCGACCGAGACCGAGGTGAACCTGCCCTTCGTCACCGCCGACGCGACCGGCCCCAAGCACCTCGCCGAGACGGTCGACCGCACGACGCTCGAGGAGCTCTGCGGCGACCTCGTCGAGAAGACCGTCGAGCCCTGCAAGATCGCGCTCAAGGACGCCGGCCTCGCCGCCCAGCAGCTCGACACGGTGATCCTCGTCGGCGGCATGACGCGCATGCCGAAGGTGCAGGAGGTCGTCCGTCGCTTCTTCGGCAAGGAGCCGCACAAGGGCGTCAACCCCGACGAGGTCGTCGCGGTCGGCGCCGCCATCCAGGGCGCCGTGATGAAGGGCGAGGTGAAGGACGTCCTCCTCCTCGACGTCACGCCGCTCTCCCTGGGCGTCGAGACCGCGGGCGGCGTCTTCACGCGCATCATCGAGAAGAACACCACCGTCCCGTGCAAGAAGGCCCAGGTCTTCTCCACCGCCGTCGACAACCAGCCGCTCGTCTCCGTCCACGTGCTGCAGGGCGAGCGCGAGATGGCGGCCGACGACAAGACGCTCGGCCGGTTCGAGCTCGTCGGCATCCCGCCCGCGCCCCGCGGCGTGCCGCAGATCGAGGTGAGCTTCGACATCGACGCGAACGGCATCGTCCACGTGTCGGCGAAGGACCTCGGCACCGGCAAGCAGCAGCAGATCCGGATCACCGCCTCCTCCGGCCTCGGCGAGGAGGAGATCCAGCGGATGGTGCGCGACGCCGAGTCGAACAAGGCCGACGACGCGAGGAAGAAGGAGCTCGCCGATCTCAAGAACAACGGCGAGGGGCTCATCTACACGACCGAGAAGAGCCTCGAGGAGTACGCGAGCGCGCTCAAGCCCGAGGACCTCGCCGAGATCCGCGCCGACCTCGACGCGCTCAAGGCGGTGCTGCCCGGCTCCGATCCGGGCGCCATCAAGGAGGCGCTCACGCGCCTCGAGGGGAGCGCCTACCGGATCGCCGACGCCATCTACGCCCAGCAGGGCGGCGGGGGTGGAACGTAGCCCTGCCGCAGGCCGCAGGGAGCGGGCGGGGACGTCTCGCGCCGCGGAGCGCGCCTCGCCCGGAGATCGGACGGCCCGGCGCCCGGCCCGGACGTGGGACGGCCTGGTGCCTGGCCCGGATTTGTGTGCGGCCGGGCGTGCGTTATATTCCGCTCGGCCAGCGGCGCCGAAGGGAGAAGGGCGCGAGATCACGTGGGAAAGCGCGATTACTACGAGGTGCTCGGCGTCGCGAGGGACGCCGACGAGCAGGCCATCAAGAGCGCCTACCGGCGGCTCGCGCACAGGTACCACCCCGACAAGAACCCCGGCGACAAGGGGGCCGAGGACCAGTTCAAGGAGGCGAGCGAGGCCTACGAGGTCCTCTCGGACGCCGACAAGCGCGCGCGGTACGACCGCTTCGGACACACGAACGGGAGCGAGGACTTCCCGTTCGGCGGGGCGGCCGCCTCCACCATCAACGACATCTTCGGCGACATCTTCGGCGAGATGTTCGGCGGCGGCACGCGGCGGACGCGCGCCCGCACGCGCGGGTCGGACCTGCGCTACCACCTCGAGATCGCGTTCGAGGAGGCGGTCTTCGGGACCACCGCGCGGATCGCCATCCCGCGGGCGCGCGCCTGCTCGACCTGCCACGGCTCGGGCGCGAAGCCGGGCACGAGCCCGCGCACCTGCCCGACCTGCGGCGGCGCCGGCGAGATCCGGCTCACCCAGGGCTTCTTCTCGATCGCGCGTACCTGCCACCACTGCCAGGGCCAGGGGCGCGTCGTCGTCGAGAAGTGCCCGGACTGCGGCGGCGCGGGCGGCCGGCGCGAGCAGGCGACCGTCGAGGTGAAGATCCCGCCGGGCGTCGACACCGGCACGCGGCTCAAGCTCTCCGGCGAGGGCGAGCCCGCGCCCGTGCCGAACGGAACGCCCGGGGATCTCTACGTCGTCGTGCAGGTGCGCGAGCACCCCGTCTTCCGGCGCGAGGACACCGAGATCCTCTGCGACATGCCGATCTCGTTCACGCAGGCGGCGCTCGGCGCCCAGATCGACGTCCCCACCCTCGACGGCCCGGCGAAGCTCAAGGTCCCCGCCGGCACGCAGACCGGCAAGGTGTTCCGGCTGAAGGGTAAGGGCGTCCCGTCCCTCCAGGGCAGCGGCCGCGGCGACCAGCACGTCCGGGTGTTCGTGGAGACGCCGACGCACCTCGGCAAGGAGCAGCGCGAGCTGCTCGAGAAGTTCGCCGCGGTCTCGGGAGAGGAGACGAACCCGCAGACGCGGACCTTCTGGGAGAAGGTGCAGGACCTCCTGCGAGAGAAGTAGGCCGGTCCCGTCTCCAGGCCGGGCACCCCTCGCCGCGGCGAAAGGGGGCGGCCCGCTCCCGGCGGCCTGCGGCCCGGCCCGGAAGATCCTTTCACGCCATGCGTTTCCGCTGTAGATCCCGGATGCTCATGCGCGCCACGAAGCTCCTCGCGGTCCTGGTGCTCGCCCTCGCGGGCTGCCCGAAGCGCGTCGTCGTCGTGAACGGGCAGGAGATGGAGGCCTCCCAGGCGGCCGAGATCGCCCGGCGCGACCTCGAGGCCGTCCGGCGCGAGCTGCCGCTCCTCCCCGCCGAGGAGCGCGCCGCGCGGCTGGAGGCGTTCGCCGAGCGCTATCGGGGCGTCGACGTCGCCGCGGAGGCGCTCCACGACGCGGGCGCGGAGTGGCGCGCGGCGGGGCGAGCGGACCGCGCCGCGAAGGCGCTCGGGACCCTGCTCACCGAGCACCCGCTCTACCGCCGCGCGGTCGAGGCGAAGTACCTGCTCGCCCTCGTGGATCTCGACCTCGGCCGGCCGCGCGACGCGCTCGCGACGATCGGCACCGTCTACCCGAAGCTCCCGGACGGGATGAGGCCCGAGGCCGCCGCGCGCGCCGCCGACGCCGCGCTCGCGGTGGGCGCGGACGCCGACGCGGTGCGGTGGTTCTCCGAGCTCGCCCGCGTATCGGCGCCCGAGGCGCGCCCGGCGGCGCTCCGGCGCGCGGCGGACGCGGTGGACCGGCTCCCGTTCCTCGACGTGGCGAAGCTCCGCGAGGAGCTCCCCGCCGACTCGCCGGTGCAGGAGCCGCTCGCGATGAAGCTCGCGCGGATCCACCTGCACCTCGGCGACTACCCGCGCGCGGAGGAGGCCGCCCGCGAGGTCTTCCTGCGCTGGCCGGAGGGGCCGTACGCGGCCGACGCCAAGGGGATCGTGGACCGGATCGCGAAGCTCACCTTCGTGCGCCCGAACGTGCTGGGCGTGGCCGCGCCGCTCTCGGGCCAGTACAAGCGCTGGGGCGACGCGATCCTGCAGGGGGTGACCCTCGCGCTGGAGGGCTCGACGGTCCGCGTGGCGGTGCGCGACACGCGCGGGGAGCCGGACGGCGCCGCCGCGGCGGTCGAGGCGCTCGCCCTCGAGGAGGGCGCGATCGCGATCGTCGGCGCGGTGACGAACGCGGAGGCCGAGCGGGCCGCGGCCGCCGCGCAGGAGCTCGGCGTGCCGCTCGTCTCCCTCTCGAAGCTCGAGGGCGTGACCCGCGCCGGGCCGTACGTGTTCCAGAACATGCTCACCGCCCGGGCGCAGGCGAAGGCGCTCGCCGAGCTCGCCATGGCGCGGCGGGGCATGCGGCGGTTCGCGATCATGTTCCCGTCCGTCACCTACGGCGTCGAGCTCGCCAACGCGTTCTGGGACGAGGTCGAGGCCCGCGGCGGCGAGGTGCGGGGCGCCGAGACCTACGCCGCCGACCGGACCACCTTCACGCCGCTCGTGAAGGACATGGTCGGCAAGCTCTACCTCGACGAGCGCTCCGACTGGCAGGAGCAGCAGCGGGAGATCGCGAGGAAGGAGTCGGACCCCTTCCGGCGGCGCAAGGCGCTCGAGAAGGCGAGGGAGAAGCTCGAGCCGGTGCTGGACTTCGACGCGATCTTCATCCCCGACTTCGCGAAGAACGTGCGGCTCATCGCGCCCGCGCTCGCGGTCGAGGACGTCGTCACCCAGACCTGCCTCCCGGACGAGGTCGCGAAGATCCGCAAGACCACCGGCCGGCCCGACCTGCAGGCGGTCCAGCTCCTCGGCGCCAACGGCTGGAACGACCCGTCGCTCTTCGACATGGCGCCCGGCGGCCCGGGCCGGCACGTCCGCTGCGCGATCCTGGTGGACGGCTTCCACGCCGGCTCGTCCCGCCCGGACACGAAGCGCTTCGTCGAGGCGTTCGCGAGGAAGTACCCGGGACAGTCGCCCACGATCCTCGAGGCCTCCGCCCACGACGCGGCGCGGATGGCGCGGCAGCTGATGGAGAGCCGGGTCCAGACGCGCGAGGCGCTGCGGGAAGGGCTCGCCCGGATCCGCGGCTTCGCGGGCGCGACCGGCGACCTCACGATGGGGCCCGACCGCACGCCCGAGCGGGAGCTGTTCTTCCTCACCGCGGACCAGAACGGGCTGCGGGAGATGAGGCCGGAGGAGCTCGCGAAGGCGGGCGCCGGGAGCCCGTAGCGCCCCGCCCCCGGGCGCCGCGCCGCCCGTGCTCTCGCGGGGCCCCGTCCGGCCGAGGGTGCCCTCCGCCGCGGGCGCGATTAGGTTCGGACGCGAGATGGCCGACGTCCTCGTGCGCACCGAGCCGCGGAGCCCGTTCCCCACGGCGAACGTGCTCCTGTTCCTCGCCACGGTGGCGACGACCCTCTGGATGGGGTTCCAGCTCTCGCCGGTGCCGGCGCCGGACCTCACCGTCGGGAACGTGGTCCGGGGCGGGTTCCCGTTCGCGGGCTCGCTCGTCGCGATCCTGTTCACGCACGAGATGGGGCACTACGTGCTCGCGCGGCGCTACGGCGTCCGCGCGACGCTCCCGTACTTCATCCCGGTGCCGTTCGGCGTCGGCACGCTCGGCGCCGTGATCCGCATGCGCTCGCCCATCCCGTCGCGCCGGGCGACGCTCGACATCGGCGCGGCGGGGCCGCTCGCCGGGCTCGCCGTCGCGCTGCCGCTCCTGCTCGTCGGGTTCTCGCTCTCGGAGGTGCGGGAGGTCGGCGCGGCCGCGGCGACGACCGCGTCGCCGCTCCAGTCGCCCTTCACGCTCGTCCGCGCGCTCCTCGCGCACGAGCCGCTCCGCGGCGCCTCGGGCGGCATCGAGGTGTTCGGCGACAGCGCCCTCACCTGGGCCGCGGGCCGGCTCGTGTTCGGCTCCCTCCCGGCCGGCCACGACGTGTTCCTCCACCCGATCGCGCTCGCCGCGTGGCTCGGCCTCCTCGTCACCACCCTGAACCTCGTCCCGCTCGGCCAGCTCGACGGCGGCCACGTCCTGTACGCGCTCCTCGGCCGGCGCCGCGCGCGGCTCGTCGGGCGCGCCGTGTCGGCGGGCCTCCTCGCGGCGGGGATCTTCTGGACCTGGAGCTGGCTCGTGTGGTGGGCGCTCAGCCGGTTCGTCATCGGCCTCGGCCACCCGCCCGCGCTCGCGGAGGAGCCGCTCGGGCCGGGGCGGAGGGCGATCGCCTGGCTCTCGCTCGCGCTGTTCGTGCTCACGTTCGTCCCGGTGCCGGTCTCGTTCTAGCGGCGGGATCCGGCTACACTCGCAGGGCCTCGCCATGATCCCTTCCGTCGAGAACGCGCTCCCGGCCGCGTCCGCCGCGGCCACGCCGCCTTCGCCGCGCGCCGGGCTCCCCGGCCCCGCCGCGACCCCGGACGCGGACCTCGCCGCTGCGGCCGCGGTGGAGCGGGACGAGGGCGCCGCGTGGGGGGAGGTCCTCGCCGGCTGGGACGACGAGGACCGCCACCGCGCCTACCTCGAGCGCTTCCAGGACCTGGACGGCCTCGCGAGCGCGGGCCGCAGGTACCGCGGGGTGCTCGCGGAGCGGCCGGGCGATCCGATCGCCGCGCGGTTCCGGGACGAGGTGGTCCGGCGCGCCGTCGCGCAGGGCCTCGCGTCGCTCCCCCGCACGACGCGCGAGCACCCGCGCGCCCGGCTCGCGTTCCGCGTGGCCGCGGGGGCGATCGTCGGCGGGCTCCTGCTCGCGGCGGCGCTCCTCGCGACCGGCCTCCTCTCGGGCCTGGCGGCGGGAGCGCGCCCCTGATCCCGTCGCCGCGCTCGGTCGGGATCGACGACGTGCTCGGGCCGGGGGGGCGGCTCGCGCGCGTGCTCCCCGGCTACGAGCACCGCGAGGACCAGCTCGCGATGGCGCGAGCGGTGGAGCACGCGCTCTCCGCGCGGCGCTACCTCGTCGCCGAGGCGGGCACCGGCACCGGGAAGACGCTCGCCTACCTCGTCCCGGCGGTGCTCTCCGGCCGCCGGATCATCGTGTCCACCGCGACGAAGACGCTGCAGGACCAGCTCCTGGGGAAGGACATCCCGCTCCTGCGCGATGCGTGCGGGCTCGCCTTCACCGCGGCGTACCTCAAGGGGCGCTCCAACTACTACTGCCTCGCGCGCGGAGAGGAGTTCGCGCGGGCGCCCACGTTCGCGGCGCGCGAGGACGCCGCGCTCTGGCCGCGGATCGAGGCGTGGGCGCGCGAGACGGAGACCGGCGACCGGAGCGAGCTCGACCTCCCCGATCACTACCAGACCTGGAAGGACCTCTCGGCGACGAGCGAGAGCTGCGTCGGGCGCGAGTGCGCGCGCTACGAGGACTGCTTCGTGACGCGCGCGCGGGCGCTCGCCGCGGAGGCGGACGTCCTCCTCGTGAACCACCACCTCTTCTTCGCCGACCTCGGGATGCGCACCTCCCGAGCGGGCGTCGAGATCCTCCCCGAGCACGACGCGGTCGTGTTCGACGAGGCGCACGCGATCGAGGACGTCGCGACCGAGTACTTCGGCCTCCAAGTCTCGTCGTGGCGGATCGAGGAGCTCGCGCGCGACGCGCAGCGGGCGGTGGCGGATCGTCCGGACCTGGGCTCGATGATGAGGCAGGCGACGGCGGAGCTCCGGAAGGCCGGCGAGCGGTTCTTCCAGGGCGTCGCGGACGGGCTCCGGGGGCGGCCCGCGGCCCTGCACCCGGCGCGGGGCGGTCACGGTCACGCGCGCGGGCGGCGCGCGGACGACGACGAGAGCCTGCGGGCCCCGCTCACCGAGGACGTGCTCGCCCCGCTCGAGCGCGAGCAGGCCCGGGTGGACGCGGCGCTCTCCGAGCTGCGCGACCTCGTCGCCGACGCGCCGTCCCCCGCGCTCGCCCAGCTCGCGCGCCGCGCCGGCGAGCTGCGGGTCGAGCTCGCCGCGGTCACCGCCATGAAGGAGCCGACGCGCGTCTACTTCGGCGAGGTGCGCGGGCGCGGCGTCTTCCTGCGGGCCGCCCCGATCGTCGTGGCGGACGAGCTGCAGGCCCGCCTCTACCGCCGCACCGACACGGTCGTCTTCACGAGCGCCACGCTCGCCGCCCAGGGGCGGTTCGACTACTTCCGGCGCCAGGTCGGGCTCGCCCCCGAGTTCGACGTGGACGAGGCCCGCTTCCCCGGGCCCTTCGACTTCGCGCGCCAGGCGGCGATCGTCTCGCCGGAGGGGCTCCCCGAGCCCAACGCCCCCGGGTTCGTCGAGGCGGCCGCGGGCGCGGTGCGCGCGCTCGCGGCGGTGACGGGCGGGCGCGCCTTCGTGCTCTGCACGTCCGTCCGCAACATGCTCGCGCTGCACCGGGCGTCGCGCGACCTGCCCTACCGCATCCTGCTCCAGGGCGAGCGGCCCAAGGCGAAGCTCCTCGACGCGTTCCGCGAGGCGCCGTCGCTCCTCTTCGCGACCGCGAGCTTCTGGGAGGGCGTGGACGTGCCGGGCGAGGCGCTCTCGCTCGTCGTGATCGACCGGCTGCCGTTCGCGCCGCCGAGCGACCCCGTCGTCGCGGCGCGCCTCCGGGCGCTCGAGGCGGAGGGCCGGGACGGCTTCTCGGAGCTCCAGGTCCCCGCGGCGGCGCTCGGGCTGCGCCAGGGGTTCGGGCGGCTCGTGCGCACCCGCGCCGACCGCGGCCTCGTCGCGATCCTCGACCGGCGCCTCGTCACGAAGGGCTACGGCCGCGCCTTCCTCGCGTCGCTCCCCCGCTGCCCGCTGCTCCGCTCGGTGGACGCGGCGCGGCGCTGGTGGGACGGCGAGGGCGAGCGCCGGGAGCCCGGAGCGCCCACCCGAAAGGGAACGACGGCGCAGGAATAGGCCGCAAGGAGCGGGCCGTCACATCTCGCTTCGCGAAATGTGCCTGGCCCGGAGATCGGAGCGGCCTAGGCCACGTCCGCCTCGCGCGGCGCGACCCGCTGCGCGACCGGGCCCGCTTCCTGGGCGGGCAGCCGGACGGTGAAGGTCGAGCCGACGCCGGGCTCCGTCGAGACGTCGATCGAGCCGCCGTGCGCGAGCACGATCTTGCGCGCGAGCGACAGGCCGAGCCCGGTCCCCTCGCCGGCGGGCTTGGTCGTGAAGAAGGGCTCGAAGAGCCGCTTCATGTGGCCCGGCGAGATGCCGCGCCCGGTGTCGGAGACCCGCAGGACGGCGTCGTCCCGCTCGCGCGCGAGCTCGATCGCGACCTGGTTCGGCCGCCCCTCCTCGCGCGCCTGCACCGCGTTGACGATGAGGTTCAGGACGACGTCGACGAGCTCGCCGCGGTGCCCGAGCACCCACACCGGGCCGCGGACGTCCACGCGCGCCGCGGCGGCCCTGAGGTCGGAGGCGGCGGTGCGCACGACCGCCTGCACCACCTCGCCGAGCTCCACCGGCGCCGCGGGCTCCCCCGCCTGGTCGCGGCGCGCGAGCGAGCGGAGGTTGGTCACGATCTGGCGGACCCGCTCCATGCCCGCGAGGCTCTCCGCCACCGCGTTCGCCGCCTCGCGGCGCGCGAACGCCACGTCGGACCGCGCGAGGAGCGCGCGCACGCGGTCCGCCTCGCCGAGCCGCATCCCGAGCTCCGCCATCTCCGCGATCGCCGCCTCGTAGGCCGCGACGTACCGCCCGAGCTCGGTGAGGTTCGAGGACACGAACGCGGTCGGGTTGTTGATCTCGTGGGCGACGCCCGAGGCGAGCACCCCGACCGCGGCGAGCTTGTCCGCCTGGACGAGCCGGGCGTAGAGCCGCCGCTGCTCGCCCACGTCGCGGGCGATGCGCACGGTGCGGTCGCCGAGCCGGATCGAGGCCACCTCGAAGAGCGTGTCGAAGACGGGGTCCTCGATCTCGGCGATGCCGTCGCCGGGGAGCGACCACCAGCGCTCGGGGTGCCCGGCGAAGAGCTCCGACACCGGGCGGCCGGCGACCTCGTGCGGGCGCGCCGCCAGGACGTTCGCGAACGCGCGGTTCGCGCGCACCACTTGCCCGTCGCGGTCCGTCACGAACACCATCTCGCGCAGCCCGTCGAAGGCGGTCTCCCACTCGGCCCGCGCGCGCTCCAGCTGCTCGGTCGCGAGCCGCAGGCGGTGCGTCGTCCAGTGGCGCGTCGCGTGGAGGTAGACCGCGATCACGGCGACCGTCCCGATGACGCCCGCCTCCATCGCCCAGCGCGCGACCGTCGCCTTGTCGACGCGCGCCGGGTCGAACCCCATCGCGATCGCGTCGCCCACGACGAGCGCCGCGACCGCCCACATCCCGACCACCGCGATCTCGCTCGTCCGCGGCAGCACCGCGGCGGCGCCGACCACGCCCACCAGCACTCCGTAGCGGAGCGGGTTCGCGGGGTCGCCGTGGAGCGTGACCACCGCGACGGGGAGGGCCACGACGAGCGCGGACTCGATCCGCACCCAGCGGACGAGCACCGGCAGGAGCCGCGGCCGCGCCAGGAGGAGCGCGTAGAGGGCGTTCGCGGCGAGGAGCCCGGCCCCGACCGCGACGGCGGCCCACGGCGCGCGCCGGCTCATGAGGAGGTCGTTCGCGAGGTCGACCGCCGCGAAGACCGGGACGATGAGCCAGCGGAGCCGCAGCAGCCAGTGCAGCCGCTCCAAGAGCTCGGGATCCCCGGCCTCCGCGGCCTCGGGTGAAGCCGCCCGCTCCATGAGCCTTCGCCCCTCGTTCCTTCCCCCGGGCGAGAGTCTAGTCCAAGCGGGGGCGCGGCGGACAGGCCGGGCCCCTGTCCCACGCGCACGGGGCGCCGTCCCGAGCCTGCGTGCCGCGGCGAGGATCGGGTAGAGTACGCCCGGCGCCCCGCGGCGCCCGCCACATGGTCCAGTTCAACCCAGAGACCCGCGAGATCGCCGTGAAGGTCGTCTACTACGGCCCCGCGCTCTCCGGGAAGACGACGAACCTCCAGGCGCTCTTCCAGAAGATCGACGCGAAGGTGCGCGGGCGCCTCATGACGCTCGACACCAAGGACGACCGCACCCTCTTCTTCGACATGATGCCCGTCTTCTTCAGGACGCAGGCGGGCGTCAAGGTGAAGCTCAAGCTCTACACGGTTCCGGGCCAGGTGATGCACGAGTCCACCCGGCGGATCGTGCTGCAGGGCACGGACGCCGTCGCGTTCGTGGCGGACTCGCGCCGGAGCGAGGCGAGCTCGACGCTCGCGTACTGGAACAACATGCTCCAGAACCTGGAGGCGAACGGGCTCGACTACCGGACCCTGCCCATCGTCATCCAGATGAACAAGCGCGACCTCGACGACGCGCGCGGCGACGACGAGGTCGGCGACCTGCGCCGGATCATCCAGCCGCCGGTGATCCCCGCGGTCGCGATCCGCGCCGAGGGCGTCGTGGAGACGCTCTACGCCGTCCTGCAGCTCTGCTATCGCAGCCTCGACCGGCAGTTCGCCCTCGACGCGAAGTGGCACGTGCCCGAGCGCGAGTTCCTCGGGAAGATCTTCTCGCACGTCGATCTCAAGGGCACGCGCATCAAGCTCCACGCCGAGCCGCCGGGGGCGCCGCCGCGATGAGCCTCGCGCCGTCGTTCCTGCAGCAGCGCCTGCCGCTGGCGGACCTCCTCGACCTGCGGGCGTTCGCGGAGGTGTGCCAGTCCTTCGCCGAGCTCTACCGGGTGGGGCTCAAGGTTTTCGACGAGACCGGCAACCGCCTCGTCGACGTGAAGGTCGGGAACGCGGACTTCTGCGGCTACATCTGGACGAAGGCGTCCGGCCGCGAGCAGTGCATGGCGACGGTCGCGCGGGTGAAGTCGGAGCCGATCCCCGAGGAGCCGGCGGCGCGCCAGTTCGAGTGCTTCAGCGGCTGCCGCTACGTGGTCCAGCCGGTGCTCTACGAGGGCGACGTCATGGGGAGGGTGGTGTTCGGCCCGTTCGTGCCGGACGAGCTCGCCGAGCTGCCCGGCTCGCTCCGCCGCATCGCCGACGACTTCGACGCGAGGGCGGCGGCGACCTATCTCGAGAAGATCCGCCGGGTCCCGGTGCCCACCGCCGAGAAGATCCTGAAGCACTTCATGGATCTCCTCGACGTGATGGTCTTCACCGGCCACAAGAACCTCATCGCGGCGAAGCTCCACATCGAGGCGGTCACCGAGAGCTACCGCGAGCTCGCCGACAAGAACCGCCAGCTCGAGGAGAGCTACGGGAAGCTGAAGGAGCTCGACCGGCTCAAGTCGAACTTCCTCGCCACGATGAGCCACGAGCTCCGCACGCCGCTCACCAGCGTCATCGGCTACTCCGAGATGATGCTCGAGGGGCTCGGCGGCCCGCTCACCGCGGAGCAGCGCGAGTACCTCGGCATCATCATGGAGAAGGGCGAGAACCTCCTCCAGCTCATCACCTCGATCCTCGACATCTCGAAGATCGAGGCGGGCCGGGTCCGGCTCCTCCTCACCGACGTCGACGCCACCCAGGTGATGCGCGACGCCGTCGCGACCGTGCTCCCGCTCGCCCGCAAGAAGGGGATCCGGGTGAGCTGCGAGCCCGGGACGATCCCGCGCTTCCAGGCGGACCGCGACAAGGTGCGCCAGTGCCTCGTGAACCTCTGCTCGAACGCGGTGAAGTTCACGCAGCCGGGCGGGTCGATCACCGTCTCGGGCGAGGCGCTCGCCGGCGACCGCGTCGCGCTCCACGTCTCGGACACCGGCATCGGCATCGCGGAGGAGCACGTCGACCGGGTCTTCGACGTCTTCTACCAGGTGGACGGCTCGTCCACGCGCGAGTACGGCGGCGCCGGCCTCGGCCTCGCCATCGTGAAGAGCTTCGTCGAGGCGCACGGCGGGGAGGTCGGGGTCCGCTCCAAGGTCGGGCAGGGCTCCGTCTTCACCATCGTGCTCCCGGTCCGGGCCGCGCCGACCGTCGCGGTGACGCCGACGGGAGCCAGCCCGACCGTGTGACCGCGATGCGGCCTCGCAGCCACGGCGCCCGTGCGAAGGCCGGCGAGTTCGCGCTCATCGCTCGCTTCGTGCGCGCCGTCCCGGTGCACGGCAGGGGCGTGGCGGTGGGGCCGGGCGACGACGCGGCGGTGCTCGGGCTCGCGCCGGGGGAGGAGCTCGTCGCGACGGTGGACGCCGTCGTGGAGGGGGTTCACCTCGATCGCCGCGCGACGCCGGACGACGCCGGCTGGAAGGCGCTCGCGGTGAACCTGTCCGACCTCGCCGCGATGGGCGCCCGGCCGCTCTGGGCGCTCGTCGCGCTCGGGCTGCCCGCCGGGACGCCGGACGCGGCGGTGCGCGGCCTCGCGCGCGGCCTCGGCGCCTGCGCGCGCGCGCACGGCGTGGCGGTGGTGGGCGGCAACGTGTCGCGCGCCCGCGACCTCTCCGTCACGGTCACGGCGCTCGGCGCGGTCCCCGCCGGGCGCGCGGTGCTCCGCTCCGGCGCGCGGCCGGGCGACCTCGTCGCCGTCACCGGCACGGTGGGCGACGCCGCGCTCGGCCTGCGCCGGGGCGCGGCCCGCGCCCTCGTGCGGCGCCAGCGGCGGCCCACGCCGCGCACCGCCGCCGGGCTCGCCCTCGCCGGCCTCGTCCGCGCCGCGGTGGACGTGTCGGACGGCCTCGCCCAGGACCTCGGCCACCTGTGCGAGGCGTCGGGCGTCGGCGCGCGGATCGGGCTCGGGGAGCTCCCGCTCTCCCCGGCCTACCGCCGCGCCGCGCGGCGCCTCGCCGATCCGTGGGCCCCCGCGCTCGCCGGCGGCGAGGACTACGAGCTCGTCGTCGCCGTCGCGCCGGCCTCGCTCCCCGCCGCGCGGGCGGCGGCGGCCCGCGCGCGGACGCCGCTCACGGTGATCGGGCGGTTCGTCCGCGGGACGGGCGTCCGCGTGGTGGGCCCGCGCGGGGAGCCGGTGTCGGTGCCGGCGGGACACGACCACCTCCGCCGCCGCCCGCTTGGAGGGAAGCGGCCGGGCGTCTAGGATTGGGCTTCGCGACCGCGGCCGAGCGCCGGCGGCGCCGGAGGAGCCGGGCCGTGGCGAGAGGAACGAGGGACGAGCGGATCACCTCCACGCGGCCGAGCGCGCGCTGGCAGGACGCGCCGCACCTCGTCGCGATGCGGGGCCGCGCCGCGGAGCCGGCGATCCGGCCGCCGCCCCAGGCGGCGGGGCTCACCGTCTCGCTCCAGAGGAAGATCCTCGTCTCCTACCTCATCGTCGGGGTGGTCCTCTTCTTCGCGATCCCGTCGATCCAGGCGCGCGTCCAGAGCGTCCTCGTCGGCGGCGCGGCGGCGCTCCTCCTCACGCTCGCGCTCGGCGCCGCGCTCACCATCGCCATCGCGCGCGTGTCCCGCATCGGCCGCCTCAAGGCGAGCGCGGTGGAGATCAGCCGCGGCGACCTGTCGAAGGCGGTCGTGTCGGAGGAGCAGAAGGCCTTCCACGACGAGATCGACGACCTGACCGAGGCGATCCGGACGATGCAGGAGAACCTGCGCGACCTCGTCTCCCGCATCCAGCGCACCGCCCAGTCCGTGTCCGACGCCGCGAACGAGCTGCAGACCTCCGCCGAGGAGGTGAACGCCTCCACCGACGAGGTCGCCTCCTCGATGGAGAAGATCGCCGGCGGCGCCGGGCAGCAGTCCGAGCTCGTGGAGCGGACCTCCAAGGTCATCGGGGAGATCGCGGCGTCCATCGAGCGGACCGCCACGAGCGCGGAGGAGGCGGCGCGCGCCTCGGCGGAGACGTCGTCCTCGGCGGCGTCCGGCGGCGACGCCGCCCGCCTCGCCGGCGAGAAGGTGAAGAAGGTCTTCGCACGCATCGAGGCGGCGAGCGAGCAGGTCTTCGCCTTCGGCGAGCGGACGAAGGAGATCACCAAGATCGTCGAGGCGATCACCCAGGTGGCGAACCAGACGAACCTCCTCGCCCTGAACGCCACCATCGAGGCGGCGCGCGCGGGCGAGTACGGCCGCGGCTTCGCCGTGGTCGCCGAGGAGGTGCGCAAGCTCGCCGAGTCGGCCGGCCGGTCGGCGGAGCAGATCTCCTCGGTCGCCGCCGACATCTCCGGCCGCGCCGCGCAGGTGGTCGGCACGATGAAGGAGTCGGTCGACGAGCTCGGCGGCGGCCGCGAGGACCTCGAGGCGATCATCCGCACGCTCGCCGACATCGCGAAGATCGCCGCGAAGGGGGCCGACAAGGTGGGAGTCATCTCCGGCGCGGCCCGCGAGCAGCTCAAGGGGTCGGCGGACATGGTCCAGGCGATGGACCACATCTCGGACGTGGCGTCGTCGAACGCGAGCTCGACCGAGCAGGTGCGCAAGGTCATGTCGGAGCAGACCGCCGCCGTGGCGCAGATGGCGAGCGCGGCGCAGGAGCTCACGAACCTCTCGCTCGAGCTGCAGACGGTCGTGTCGCGGTTCCGGCTGGGGTGAAGCGGCGATGCGTCACGTCGTGTTCCGCGTCGCGAGCGAGCGTTACGCGCTGCCGCTCTCCGCGGTGCGCGAGGTGGTGGTCCCGCAGCCCCCGTTCGCGCGGGTGCCGCGCGCGTCGGAGGCGGTGCGGGGCGTCATGAACCTGCGCGGCCGGGTCGTCGCGGTGGTGGACCTCGCCACGCTCGTCGGCCTGCCGCCGCAGCCGCTCGAGCCGGGGACGGGGCACGTGCTGATCCTCGACCACGGCAAGCGCGCGCTCGGGTTCCTCATCGGCGCGGTGCTGGGCGTGGACGCCATCCCGCCGCCCGCCGACGCGCCCGGCGGGCTCGTCCGCGGCGTCGCCGCCGCGTCGGGCGGGGCGGTGACCCTCCTCGGCGCCGACGCGCTGACGCGCGAGGCGGAGCGGATCTTCGGCGCGCGCTGACCGTTCGCCGCGCGGGGCCGTCTCCTTGTGGACCCCCCGAAACCGGTGGTAACGTCCGAAGACCCTCGAGGCGCAGGAGCCGGACGTCCCCATGGCGAAGCGAGTCCTGATCGTCGACGACGCGATCTTCATGCGCAACATGATCAAGGACATCTTCGCGAGCTCCGGGTTCCAGGTGGTCGGCGAGGCGGCGAACGGCCTCGAGGCGGTGGAGAAGTACAAGGAGCTCCGCCCGGACCTCACCACGATGGACATCGTGATGCCGTTCAAGAGCGGCATCGAGGCGACCCGGGAGATCATCAAGCACGACGCGAAGGCGGTCGTGGTGATGTGCAGCGCCCTCGGCCAGGAGTCGCTCGTGATGGAGGCGATCGAGGCGGGCGCCTCCGACTTCATCGTGAAGCCCTTCAAGAGCGAGGACGTCCTCTCCGTCGTCAAGAAGGTGCTCGGCGACGCCTAGGGACCCGCAGGCCGTGGGGAGCGGGCCGGGACGACGCCGCAGGGAACGCGCCGGCAGCCGGCACGCCGCAGGCAGCGGGCCGGCACATTTCGCTTCGCGAAAGGTGCCGGGCCCGGAGATCGGAGCGGCGTGGTGAGCGTCGACCTCGGCAAGTACCTCTCGCTGTACGTCGCCGAGGCGGGGGAGCACCTCGCCGCGTTCGCGCGCGACCTCGTGGTGCTGGAGGACGCGGCGCGGACGGGTGCCGGCGCCTCGGCCAGGGACGCCATCGACTCGTGCTTCCGGCACGCCCACAGCGTGAAGGGGATGAGCGGGTCGATGCAGCTCGACGGCATCGGCGCGCTCGCGCACCGGGCGGAGGACCTCGTCGACGTGTTCCGGCGCGACCCGGCGCGGCTCGACGCGGCGGCGGTGGACGTCCTCCTCGCGGCCGCCGACGCCCTCCAGGAGATGGTGCAGGCCGCCGCGACGGGGGCGAACCCCGCCGCCGACCCGGCGATGGCGGAGCGGCTCGCCCAGGAGACCCGCCGGCTCGAGGGCGTCGGGGGGGACCGCGGCGCCGCGCCGCGCGAGCCGCCGCCGCCGGCCCCCGCGCGCGCCGCCGCCGGGGAGGAGGCCACCCGCCGCCGGGCGGAGCCGCCGCCGGGCGCGCGCGGCCTGCGCCGCGTCCCCGTCGAGGTGGAGATCGCGGGCAGCTGCCCGGTCCCCGCGGTTCGCGCCTTCCTCGTCGTGAAGAAGCTCGCCGCGCTCGGCGCCGTCGCGAGCGCGAGGCCGCCCGTGGACGACCTCCGCGCGGGCCGCATCCCGGGGCGGAAGCTCGCGGTCCAGCTCGACACCTCCGAGCCGCTCCAGGCCGTCGAGCGCGCCCTCGCGCAGATCGCGGACATCTCGGCGGTGACGATCCGCGAGCCGGACGAGGAGCCCGCGCCCGCGGCCGCCCCCGCCGCGGCGGGGCGCGAGCCCGACCGGGCCGAGGCGAGCCGGACCGTGCGGGTCCGCACGGAGATCCTGGACGGCTTCCTCGACGCGGTCGGCGAGCTCATCCTCGCGACCGCGCGGATCCGCGAGGTGGGCAAGACGCTGCTGCCGCAGGGCACCCGCGCGCCGCTCGACGAGAGCGTCGACCGCCTCCACGCGATCGTGAAGGACCTCCACGACAAGGTGATGGCGGTCCGGATGACGCCGCTCGCGCTCGTGACCGAGCGGCTGCCGCGCGCCGCCCGCGACGTCGCGCGAAAGCTCGGGAAGCAGGTGGAGGTCGAGGTCCGCGGCGCGGAGATCGAGCTCGACCGGGCGATCCTGGAGGAGCTCTCGGATCCCCTCCTGCACGTGCTGCGCAACGCGGTGGACCACGGCATCGAGCCGCCGCAGCAGCGCGTCCTCGCGGGGAAGCCCGCCACCGGGAAGGTGGTCGTCCAGGCCCGGCGCGAGCGCTCCCGGGTCATCGTCGAGATCTCGGACGACGGGAAGGGCATGGATCCGGCGAGGCTCCGGGCCGCCGCGGTCGCGGGCGGCGCCCTCACCGAGGCGCAGGCGACCGCGCTCGGGGACCGCGAGGCGCTCCTCCTCGCCTGCCTGCCCGGCCTGTCCACCGCGGGCACCGTCACCGACGTGTCCGGCCGCGGCGTCGGGCTCGACGCGGTGAAGCGCACGGTGGACGCGGTGGGCGGGACGCTCGAGCTCGAGAGCGCGCCAGGCGCGGGCTCGCGGATCACGTTCCGGCTGCCGCTCACGCTCGCGGTGCAGCCGGTGCTCCTCGTCCGCGTCTGCGACGAGGTGCTGGGCCTCCCCATCGCCAAGGTGCACGGCGCCGCGCAGGTGGAGCTGTCGCGGCTCGACCGGAGCCGGGGCGCGCCGGTGCTCGCCTACGACGGCGACCTCGTGCCGGTGCACGACCTCACGCGGCTCCTCGGCTTCCCGCGCGACGACGCGCGCGACGACCGGGCCGTGGTGGTGGCGGAGGGCGGCGACGGCCGGGTCGGGCTCGCGGTGGACGCGCTGCTCGGCCAGCAGGAGGCGGTGCTGAAGCCGCTCGGCGTCCCGCTCGACGCCGTCCCGGGGCTCTCCGCCGTGACCGTGCTCGGCAACGGCCGGCCGGTGTTCATCCTCGACGTCCAGAGGCTCCTCGCCGCATGAGCGTCCGCTTCGGCCCGCGCGAGCTGGACGCGCTCCAGGAGCTCGCCTCGATCGGGTGCGGGCAGGCCATCACCGCGCTCGGAAAGCTCGCGGGCCGCCGGTTCGACATGGACGTCCCGGAGGCGTGGGTCGGGGCGGAGGCGGGCGCGATCGCGTCCTTCCTCGGCGGGCTCGGCGGCGACCTCGTCGCGGTCGGCGTGAAGCTCGAGGGCCGGCTCACCGGCGACCTCCTCCTCGCCCTGCCCGAGCCCGACGCCGAGGGGCTGGCGCGGATGCTCGGGTTCCCGCCCGGTCCGGACGGGTGGATCGGCATGGCCGAGAGCGCGCTCATGGAGTCCGGGAACATCGTCGGGAGCGCGTTCGTGTCGGCGGTCGCGGCCCTCGTCCGGGAGAAGCTCCTCCTCTCCGTCCCGACCTTCGCGCGCGGGAGCGGCCGCGCCTGCGTCGAGCGGCTCGTCGCGCACGCGGGCTCCGTCGCGATCGCCACCCGCTTCAGCGCCTGGGCCGAGGACACCGGGCAGCCCATCGAGGGGCTCATCCTGGTCATGCCCGAGCCGGAGCGGATCGCGAGGCTCCTCTCGCACCTCGATCTGCGGTAGAGACGCGCGCATGGACGAGGACACCCTGCGCCGGCTGCTCGCCGGCGTCCGCGCGCGCGACACCTCCGTGGATGAGGCGATCCGGCGCCTCAAGGGCGCGCCGTTCGAGCGGCTCGGCGACCTCGCCACGCTCGACACGCACCGGACGCTGCGCGTCGGCATGCCCGAGGTGATCCTCGCCGAGTCCAAGACGGGCGCGCAGGTCGCCGCGATCGCGCGGAAGCTCGCGGCGAGGGGGCCGCTCCTCGTCACCCGGCTCGCGCCCGAGAAGGCGGGCCCGGCGCGGCGCGCCGTGCGCGGATCGACCTACGACCCCGTGTCGAGGACGCTGCGCAAGGGCCGGATGACCCTCCCGGCGCGGGGCCCCGTGGCGATCTGCTGCGCCGGCACCTCCGACATCCCGGTGTGCGAGGAGGCGGCGGTCACCCTCGACGTGATGGGCGTCGAGGTGATCCGGATCTACGACGTCGGCGTGGCGGGGCTGCACCGCGTGCTCTCGCGCCGGCACGACCTCGATCGGGCCCGCGCCGTGATCGTCGCCGCCGGCATGGAGGGGGCGCTCCCGTCGGTGGTGGGCGGGCTCGTGAGCCGGCCGGTGATCGGCGTCCCGACGTCGGTGGGGTACGGCGCGTCGCTCGGAGGGCTCGCGCCGCTCTTCACGATGCTGAACTCCTGCGCGCCCAACGTCACCGTGGTCAACGTCGACAACGGCTTCGGGGCCGCCTTCGTGGCGGGCCTCGTGGCGCGGGAGTAGGAACCCGGGATGGCCGGCCTCCTCGTGCTCGAGCCGATCGGCGGGATCGCGGGCGACATGTTCCTCGCCGCCGCGCTCGACGCCGGCGTGGACCGCGCCGCGCTCGAGGCGGCGCTCCGGACCCTCGGCCTCCCGGGGTGGCGCCTCGACGTCGCGCGCCGGTCGGACGCCGGGATCGCCGGGACGCACGTCCGCGTGGTCGTCGAGGGCGAGCCGCCGCACGCCCGCGGCCTCGCGGAGATCCTCGCGCTGGTGGACGCGGGCGGCCTCACGGCGCGCGCGCGCGGGGCCGCGCGCGCCGTGTTCGAGCGGATCGGCCGCGCCGAGGCGAAGGTGCACGGCGTCCCGCTCGAGCAGGTCCACTTCCACGAGGTGGGCGCGGTGGACTCGATCGTGGACGTGTGCGGCGCGGCCGTCGCGGTCGACCTCCTCGGCTGGCCGCGGGTGGTGTCGGCGCCCCCGGAGCTCGGGCGCGGGCTCGTTCGCACCGCGCACGGCACGATGCCGGTCCCTCCGCCCGCCGTGCTCGAGCTGCTCGCGGGGAAGCCCGTGCGGCCGGGCGGACCCCCGGGCGAGGCGGTGACGCCGACGGGCGCGGCGCTCCTCGCGGAGCTCGCCGAGATCGGGCCGCTGCCCGCGTTCGTGCCGGGTCGGATCGGGTACGGGATCGGCACGGCGCGCTGGGCGGATCGGCCGAACGTGCTCAGGATGATCCTCGGGGAGCTGGCTGCGGTCTCCAGCTCCTCCCCCTACCCCCTCTCCCCGGCCCTCTCCCCCGGGCTTCTGCCCGGGGGAGAGGGGGGTGGGTCCACTCTGTGGGTGCTGGAGACCAATCTGGACGATTGCCCGGGCCAGCTCGTGGCGCGCGCCATCGAGGCCGCGCTCGAGGCCGGCGCGCTCGACGCCTGGGCCGCGCCGGCGACGATGAAGAAGGGGCGCCCGGCCCTGCTCCTGTCGGCGCTGGTGGAGGAGCCGGCGCGCGAGGCGGTGACCCGCGCGCTCTTCGCCGAGACGACGACCCTCGGGATCCGGCGACACGCGGTGGAGCGCGACGTGCTCGAGCGCGCGCTGGAGATGGTCGAGACGCCGTACGGCCCGGTGCGGGTGAAGGTCGCGCGCGCGGCGGGGCGCGAGCTCGGCGCGCAGCCGGAGTACGACGACTGCGCCGCCCGGGCCCGGGAGAAGGGCGTCCCGGTGAAGGAGGTCATGGCGGCCGCGCTTGCGGCGCGCCGCCGCGGCCGCTGAGCGGCTCCGCCGCCCGCCGGGGTCGGGACGCGGCGGCCGTGGTAGATTGCCCGCGGGACCACCGTGGGGCGCGCGACATCCCGGAGCGAGAAGCCGAAGGGCCGCCGCGGGGCGACGCCGCGCCCGCGGCCGCGGGCGCGGCCCGCGCCGCGGACCGCGCCGGCGGCGCTCGGCGCCGCGGACATCGTGGAGGCGTTCGCGCGCGGCCCGCTCGCGGCCGCGCTCGTGCAGCGCGGCCGGGTCGCCGAGGCGAACGAGGCCTTCGCGCGCGCCCTCGGGACGGGGCTGCCGGCGCTGCGCGGCCGGGCGCTGGCGGAGCTCCTGCCGCCCGCGGAGGGCGAGGTGCCGGAGCCCGGCCCGGGCGCGTCGCTCTCCTACCGGACGGTGGTGGACGGGATCCCGGCCCGGGTGGACCTCGCGAGCGCGCGGCGGCCGCGGCCGGACGGCTCGCTCCTCGTCACCGCGGTGCTCACGCCGCTCCTCGCGCAGCCCGACGACGCGGCGGAGCGGGCGCTCCTCGCCCTCTCCCGCGAGCTCGCCGACGCGCGCAGCGAGGACCACATCACGCGCACGCTCGCGCGCGCGCTCGAGGTCCTCTTCCCCGGCCGGTCGTTCGCGATCCGGCTCGTCGACCCGAGGACGCTGGCGCTGCGGACGTTCTACGCGCGCGGCCGGCTGCGCGGCGGCGCGCGGGCGCGGCTCGCGCTGCGCCGGGCGGCGGTGGAGAAGACCGGGCTCTCGCGATCGCAGCTCGAGGAGGCGGGCGTCTCGATCACCGAGGTCGACGAGCCGGTGTTCGAGGGCAGCGAGGCGGCCATGGTGGTGCCCCTCGCGGTGGGCGGCGCGCTCTTCGGCGTGCTGAACGTCGAGTACGTGCACGGCGGCCCCGGCGACCGGGAGAGCGACGCGCCGCTCCTGTACCGGCTCGCGAACCACGCCGCCCTCGGCGTCCGGAACGTCCGGTCGTTCGAGGAGCTCACCACGCTCAAGAACTACCTCGAGGACCTCGTCGAGCACGCGAACGCCCTCATCTTCGTGGTGAACCGCTGCCGCGAGGTCATCGTCTGGAACGCCGGGCTCGTGAAGCTCACCGCCTTCGCCCGCGAGGACGCCGTGGGCGACGACCTCTTCGCCTTCGTCCCGGAGGACGAGCGCAAGCCGCTCGAGGAGGTGCTCCTGCGCGGCTTCTCCGGGGAGGCGGTCGCCGGGTACGAGACGCGCCTCTTGCGCGCGGGCGGCGGCGAGGCCCGCATCGCCGTGAACACCGCCCCCATCCTCGACGCCGCCGGCGAGATCGACGGGGTGGTGGCGATCGGCCAGGACCTCACGCTCGTCCGGTCGCTCCAGGCCGCCGCCGAGCACGCCGAGCGGCTCGCCGGCATCGGGCGCCTCGTCGCGGGCGTCGTGCACGAGCTCAACAACCCGCTCACCGCGGTCAACATGTACTCCGACGTCCTGGTGGAGAAGCTCCAGGCGGCCGGCCACGACCCGGCGGACGTGGAGAAGCTCCGCGCCATCAAGGAGTCGGGGCTGCGCATCCAGCGGCTCGCCCGCGACCTCGTCTCCTACGCGCGGCCGGCCGGCGCGCACACCGAGCCGGTCGAGCTCGCGCCGGTGCTGGACGAGGCGGCGCGCCTCGCGAAGCCCGCCCTCAAGGACCGCAGCGCCGTCCTCGAGCGGGTCTTCGAGGACGTCCCGCCGGTCGAGGCGAGCCGGCCCGCGCTCGTGCAGGTGTTCGTGAACCTCGTCACCAACGCCGCGCAGGCGTCGCCGCCCGGCGGTCGGGTCACGCTCCGGCTCGGGCGCGACGCGGGCGAGGTGAAGGTCGTCGTCGAGGACGAGGGGGCCGGGATGGAGCCCGAGGTCGAGCGGCGCGCGTTCGAGCCGTTCTTCACGACGCGCCCGGGCGTCGGGATCGGGCTCGGCCTCCCCATCGTGCAGGGGATCGTGGAGCGGCACGGCGGGAGGGTCGCGCTCGCCACCGCGCCGGGGGAGGGGACGCGGGTCACCGTCACGTTGCCGATGCAGCGGGCGCGGTGACAGCGGCGCCTGGTTCCCTGAGCCCTGAGCCCGTGCACGAGCCCGAGCCCGAGGCCGAGGCCGGCTGCTTCGGGCGCGGGCGCGGGCCCGGGCTCGTTCACGGGTTCAACGCGAGCGCCGGCATCACGGCGCGAGCGAGAGGACCGCGTAGCCGCGGAAGGCCGGCAGCACCGTCGAGAGGGAGTAGCCGGACGGGTTCATCGGGATGCGGACGTCGCTGCCGTCGGCGGAGACGAAGCGCGCCCGGCGCGCGCCGCCCGCGACGTGGACGCCGAGGAAGAGGGTGGTGCCGCGCGCGGGCTCGTCCTCCGGGGCGACGAGGTGCGCGAGCACCGTGCCGTCGGTCCGGTGGAGCACGACCGTGATCGGCACGCGCGAGACCACCCCCGCCGCCCGCCGCCCCTTCCCGAGCACCACCGCGGCCGCCTTGTCGACGAGGGCGGGCGGCACGGCGCCGCCGCGCTCCGGCGCGAGCGGCGGGAGCGCGACGAGGGTCCCCTCGCCGACCCTCGTCCCGGACGCCTTCGCCGCGGGCAGGAACGTCGCCCCGGGGCGGCCGGTCTCGTCGACGGCGGTCGGCTCGCCGAACGCGAGCACCGCCGAGCCGGCCTCGAGCCGCCGGCGGACCTCCTTCGCCTCGCCGGGCGGGAGCGCCGCCGCGTCGGCGAGGGCGAGGGCCGCGGACGCGGGTGCGCGCGCGACGTGCGTCACGATCGCGGCCTGCACGTGGAGCGCCGCGAGGCTCTCGACGGCGCGCTCGACGGCGACCCGGTGCCGCCCCTGCGTCCACAGGTCGGCGTCGGCGGAGTAGAGCACCGCGCACTCGACGACGGGATCGCCCGCGCCCGGGGAGAGCCCGGCGGCCTGGAGCCTGCGCGCGACGCGCCGGACGCGCGCGATCTCCTGGCCGCCCGTGGACGGCTCGACGCCCGAGAGATCGACGCCGCAGGTCGCGGCGAGCGCCGCGAGCCGCGCGAGGCCGGCGCCGGGCGCCGGGGCGAGCGCGCAGGGGCGGCGCCCCATCGCGGCGCGCAGGAGGCGCGCCAGCCCGAGCCCCGACGCGCCCGTCGCGGGGGCCGCCGGGAAGATCGCCGCGTCGAGGTGGCGCGCCGCGCGGAGCTGGGCGGGGCCGACGGCCTCGAACTGCGCGACGACCTCGAACGGGCGTCCGGCCTCGCGGGCGGCGTCGCGCGCGGCGCGGGCGTCCTCGCGGACGGCGCGCACCAGCGCCTCGTTGCGGAAGCGCCAGAAGTCGCGGCCGAACGGGAGCTGCCCGAAGGCGAGGGCGCCCGGCGCCTGGGCGACCGCCTCGCGCGCGAGGGCGAGGTAGTCCACGGGCTGGAAGTGATCGCCATACTCGCGGGCGAGGTGGCGCGCCAGCTCCCGCTGGCAGTCCGGGCAGAACCCCGCGCCGAGCACGCCGAGCGCGAGCGGGGCGTCGGGCCGGTCGAGGCAGACGCCGGCGAAGCCCGCCTGGAGCGCCGCGCGGGCGGCCTCGGCGACGCGGGCGCGCTGCCGCGCCGAGGAGAGGCACGCCCGCGGCGGCCCGCCGCCGCCGGCGACGCTGCCGTCCGCGGCGCGGCAGGGCTCCGTCCCGGGCGCGGCGCGCCCCGCCGCGACGTCCGCCAGGGCGCGGTTCACGAGCGGCGCGGGGAGCGGCTCCGCGGGGGGGGCGAGCAGCGGCTCGGCCGCGATCGCGTCCGCCGCGCGCGCGGCCTCCTCCGGGAGGGCGCCCGGGGCGAGGCGGTACGGGGCGAAGGCAGTCTCGACGGGCATCGCTCGGCCGGCGGCCGCCCGGCGCGCGGCGCGCGCGTGCGGGCGGGAAGTGGCGGAATCTGTGCGCGAGGGTACGATGCCGATCCGGCGCCGGGCAATTGCCGCGGCGGGGCGCCGGTCGCACGATCGAGGTCGGGCGCGCCGCGTCGGACCGGCGTCGGGTACGTGCGGCGCCCACTCCGTGTGTTTGACGCCCTCGAAAACCCCGTGATACGAGAACGGGACAAACGGCGCGAAAAAAGGACGGTTTCGTAATGGGCGACCTCTTCGGATCCCTCGCGAAGGCGTACCACGACGGCGGCTTCGGGATGCACCCGATCCTCGTCTCGCTCGTGTTCGTGGTGGGCGTGCTCCTCGATCGGCTGCGCGTGCTGTACTTCGCCGCCAACATCGACAAGGACGCGTTCCTGCGCGGCCTGAAGAAGCACATCTACTCGGGCGATCTCGACAAGGCGATCAGCTTCACCGCCTCGCAGAAGAAGACGCCGCTCACCTCCGTCATCAAGGCCGGCCTCATCAACGTGCCCAAGGGCGAGGCGGACGTGCAGGCCGCCATGGACGAGGCCACGCTGCGCGAGTCGCCGCGCATCGAGAAGCGCACCGGCTACCTCGCGATGCTCGGGAACGTCGCGACGCTGCTCGGCCTGTTCGGGACGATCCTCGGCCTCATCCACGCCTTCGCCGCGGTCGCCAACGCGAACCCCGCCGACAAGGCCACCATCCTCGCCGCGTCGATCTCCGAGGCGATGAACTGCACCGCGTTCGGCCTCGCGGTCGCCATCCCCGCCCTCGTCGCCTACTCCGTGCTGCAGGGGCGCACCCAGCACATGGTGGACGAGATCAACGAGACCTCGGTCGCGGTGCTGAACCTCATCGTCGCCAACAAGGACAAGATGAAGATGCCGGCGTCGGTGGCCGCCGAGGCGGACGAGTAGCCCCCCTCGGCGCGACCCCTCTCCGCCCCGCGGGGCGGAGGGACCCTTCCGGAGAGGACCGATATGGGCGGCGGCGGAATGCCCGAAGAGGGCGGCGGACAAGGAAAGCGCAAGAAGAAGTCGCTCGACGCCGTCATCAACGTCGTCCCGGCGATCGACCTCCTCTCCTGCTGCATCTCCTTCCTCCTCTTCACGGCGGTGTGGACCCAGATCTCGCGGCTCCAGGTGCAGCAGCTCGGCACCGGCGCGCCGGAGCCCACGATCACCGATCCGCAGAAGAGCCTCATGGTCACGCTCGCGATGGGCGAGCGCGGCTTCAACCTCTCGACGTCGTCCGGCACCTCGATCGACATCCCGACCCTCGGCCGCGGCCCGGCGGGCGAGCTCCGGTTCGACCTCAAGTCGCTCGCCGACAAGCTGAAGCAGCTGAAGAGCGACTACCCCGACGCGTCCGCCGTCACGGTGTCGGCGGAGGACACCGTCTCGTACGGCGACCTCGTCCAGGTGATCGACGCGTGCGTGGGCTCCGGGCTCGCGGCGGTCTCGGTCACCGGCGTCTAGCGGAGCGAGAAGATGCCCATCGTCACGCCCGGCAAGCGCCCCGCCAAGCGGCTCGAGAAGTCGAGGATCCTCGGCGGCAAGCTGATGAAGGGCCGCAAGGCGACGAACGCCGAGCTGAACGTCGTCCCGATGGTCGACATGATGACGATGCTCGTCATCTTCCTCCTGCAGCAGTTCTCGGCCACGGGCGAGGTGATGTACATGCAGAAGGACATCAAGCTGCCCGACGCGCAGCACGGGCAGCTCATCGAGGTCGCC
>DASSSJ010000111.1:0-36613 GCA_035708485.1 Anaeromyxobacter sp.
CGCGACCGGATCGGCGGCGTCGAGGACGTGCCGGCGATGCGGGCGAGGCTCCTCGGCCAGACCTCCGGCGCCACGCTCTCCGAGCTCGACCGCGCCTACGGCGGCGCGCTCGCGGTGTACCAGAACGGAGAGTTCGAGAGCTCGCTCCGGACGCTGCACGCCGTCGTGGAGGACCTGGAGAGCCTGCCGGAGAGCGCCGACGCCTACCTGCAGTGGGTCCGCGCGCAGCTCCGGCTCGCCCACGCGGCGCTCAGCGTCCAGCGCGAGGGCGAGGCCGAGGCCGCGCTCTTCACGCTCGCGCGCACCGACCTCGCCATCACGGCGGAGCCCGACCAGTACTCGCCCGCCTACCGCCGGCGCTTCGAGGCGGTGAAGGCGAAGGTCCGCGCCCTCCCGATGCGCCGCCTCGTCGTGACCTCGGAGGGGCGGCCCGGGACGGTGTTCGTGAACGGCCGCGCGCGCGGGACGACCCCGCTCACGCTCTCGCTGCCGTCCGGCACGTACCGGATCGGCGGGGCGTCCGAGGACCTGCGCGTCCCGAGCTTCCGGATCGACCTGCGGTCGGAGGACCGCTCCGCGGTGCTCGACTTCGCGCTCGCGGAGGCGCTGCGGGTCAACGCCGGCCCGGGCCTCGCCCTCCTCGCGGCGCGTCGCGGCGACGGGATCGTGCGGGCGGGAGCGTGGCTCGGCGTGGACCGCATCGTCACCGTGAGCCGCCAGTTCGAGGGGAAGGCGGCGTTCCTGCTCGGCTCGATGTACGACGTGCGTCGCGGCGCGCTCCTGCGCGAGGGCAGCGTCCGGATGGTGGCGGGCACCGTCCCCGCCGCGAACCTCGGCGCGCTCGCCGCGTTCCTGCTCACGGGACAGTCGTCGCGCGACGTCGTGGACAGGACCGAGGTCGCCCGGGCGCCGCCGCCACCGCCGCCGGCTGCCGCCGTGGTGGCCGCGCCGGCGGCGCCCCCTCCCGCGCGGCCTCCCGACGCGCCGCCGGCGAGCGCGACGCCGGCCGCCGCCTCGGTTCCGCCGCAGGAGCCCGCGCGCGAGCCGGCTGCGGCGAGCGCGGCCGCGCCCTCGAAGGTGGAGCCCGCCGCCGCGACGCCCGCCACGAAGCCGCCCGCGGAGGCCGCGAAGGCCTCCCTCTCGGCGGCGCCGCCCGCCGAGACGCCGGACGCCCTCCGGATCGCGGAGGCGAGCCCCGCGGGCGCGAGGCGAGGATGGATGCGCCCGGCCGCGTACGTCGGCGGTGCCGTCGCGGGAGGGTTCCTCATCCTCGCGATCCAGCAGGGGCTCACGGCCTCGAGCGCCTACTCGGACGCGGACGCGATGGTCGCGCCCGACGGCACGCTCCTGCCCGGCTCCGACCCGGCTCGTTATCGCGCGCTGATGGACGACGGCGACGTCGCGAAGCGGAACGCCTACGTCTCGGCGGGCGCGGCGGTGGTGTTCGCCGCGGCGGCGGGGTACCTCGGCTGGAAGTCGATGGACCGTCCCGGCCCCGCGCTCGCGCTCCGGTTCTGAGCGGCCCATCGCGGGGCGCGCGCGGCCGCCCGATCCGCGCTACGAATGCTCCGCGCCGACGCGCGGGAGCCGCGATGGACCGCTACTTCAAGACCTACACCGTCCGCTGGGCCGACTGCGACGTGAACGGCCACATGCGGAACACCGCCTACTCCGAGTACGGCACGGACACCCGCGTGTCGTTCCTCACCGAGCGCGGCTTCGGGTTCGACCGGATGCTCGCGAACCGGATCGGGCCGGTGATCCTCCACGAGGCGATCGACTACATGCGCGAGGTCCGGCTCGGGGACGTCATCGAGGTGGACCTCGTCGTCGTCGGCCTCTCGCCCGACGGCGCGCGCTTCAAGTTCGAGCACGACGTCTGGCTCCCGGGCCACAAGAAGGCGGCGCGCATCGTCCTCGCGGGCGGGTGGATGGACCTCGACAGGCGCAAGCTCCGCGTGCCGCCGGACGAGCTGCTCCGCGTGATGGACGGCGCGCCGCGCGGCGAGCCGTTCGAGGAGATGAAGCCGATGCCGCCGGGGCGGGGCCCGCACGGACCGTGACGCCGGCGCGGGGCGTCCGACCCCATCCGCCTCTTCGGATCGGCCGCCCCGGCGGGCGGAGGTGTGCGGGTCACAGCCCCGAGGTGTCCACCGCGGTCGGGCTCGCCTGATCTCCCGTGGAGCCCGGGCCGTTGCCGAGCTGTCCGCTGCTGTCCTGGCCCCAGCAGTACGCGACGCCATCCGCGACGCGGCCGCACGAGTAGAGGCTTCCCGCGGAGACCTGGACGAAGCGGGTGTTGCCCGAGAGCGTCGACGTGTCGACCGGGGAGGGGCTGATCTGGTCGGCGGTCGGCGCGCCGTTTCCGAGGCCGCCGTACATGTCCGATCCCCAGCAGTACGCGACGCCCTCGACCGTCCGGGCGCACATGTGGATCCAGTCCGCGGCGAACTCCACGAACGCGGGATTGCCGGTCAGCGCCGAGACGTCGATCGGCGTGGGGGTCTGGGTCCCTCCGGGGGCGCCGTTCCCGAGCTCGCCTTCGCCGTCGTAGCCCCAGCAGTAGGCCCCGCCGTCGGCCGTGATCCCGCAGGTCCAGCCCGAGCCGGCGTTGAGCCGCAGGAACCTCGGATCGCCGGGGATGCCCGAGGTGTCCACCGGCACGGGCACGGGGCTGTCCGTCGGTGCTCCGGAGGTTCCGAGGCCGCCGCTCCCGTCGCTGCCCCAGCAGTACGCCATGCCGTCCGCGGTCAGCCCACAGGCGTGGGTGTTGCCGGCGGCCAGCGCCACGAAGGCCTTGTTTCCGGGGATCCCCGAGGTGTCGACCGGCGAGGGAGCGTACGCGATCGCCAGCGGTGCGCCGTTTCCGAGCTGACCGTACGAGTCGTACCCCCAGCAATAGGCGACGCCCTCGACGGTCAGCCCGCAGGCGTGCCACCGGGAAGCCGAGAGCTGGACGAACGCCTTGTTGCCGGCGATCCCGGAGACGTCGACCGGAGAGGGGGTGGGCTGGTTCGCGCTCGACGCCGCGCCGTTTCCGAGCTTGCCCCAGCCGTCGTCGCCCCAGCACCAGGCGGCGCCGGCGGCGGTGAGACCGCACGTGAATTCACCCCGGGTCGTGAGCTGCTTGAACGCTCCGTTGCCGGTGATCGTCGAGGCGTCGACCGCAGACGGGAGCGGCTGGTCCGCGGTCACCGCGGCTCCGTTCCCGAGCTCACCGTAGTAGTCGCTGCCCCAGCAGTACGCCCGGCCTCCCGTCGTCAGGCCGCAGGCGTGGAAGCTGCCGGTCACGAGGCTCGCGAACTGGCGGTTCCCGGCCCGCGGCACGGGCCAGACGGCGGAGGGGCCCTGGACGTCCGTCGCGTCCCCCCCGTTGCCGAGCTGGCCGCGGTTGTCGCGTCCCCAGCAGTAGGGGAGGCCGTCCGCGCTCAACCCGCACGCGTGGGCTCCACCCGCGCTCAGCTGCACGAACGCGCGGTTGCCGGACAGCGCCGCGACGTCGACGGCGACGGGAGCCTGCGAGCTCTGGGCCGTGCCACCGTCGCCGAGGGAACCATAGACGTCCTCGCCCCAGCAGTAGGCGGTGCCGTCCGCGGCGATGCCGCAGGTGAAGGCGAAGCCGGTGGTGATCCGGACGAAGGCCTTGTTCCCCGAGATCGCGGATACGTCGACGAGCGACGGACTCTCGGTGTCCACCGACGTGTTGCCGTCGCCGAGCTGGCCGCGCCAGTCGTGTCCCCAGCAGTAGGCTGCGCCGTCGGCCATGATCGCGCACGTATGGCTCTCGCCCGCGCTCAGCTGGACGAACGCCTTGTTCCCTACCCAGATCGTCGTCGTGTCCACGGCCCCCGGGCTCTCCGGGTCCTGCCAGCCGTAGCCGTTCCCGAGCTGACCGTACGCGTCGCTGCCCCAGCAATGCGCCGCGCCGTCCGCCGTGCGGCCGCACGTGTGGGACCGGCCTGCCGTCAGCTCGACGAACGTACGGCTGCCCGCGATCGTCGACGTCACCACCGCGGACGGGCTCTGCGCGTCGCCGGCGTCACGGCCGTTGCCGAGGGCGCCCGAGTGGTCGTCTCCCCAGCAGTAGGCCGCGCCGTCGACCGTCAAGCCGCAGGTGTGGTACGCGCCGGCAGTCACCTGGACGAACGCCTTGTTGCCGCCGATGACCGACGTGTCGACCGGGGATGGGCTCGTGGACCACCCTCCGGCTCCGTTGCCGAGCTGCCCCAGGCCGTCGTGGCCCCAGCAGTACGCGACCCCTTCCACCGTCAGCCCGCAGGAATGCGACTCGCCGGCCGCCAGCTGCACGAAGGCCTTGTTGCCCGCGACGGGGGCGACGTCGACGGGGGTCGGGATCTGCGAGCTCACGAACCCGCCGCCGTCCCCGAGCTCGCCTGCCCCGTCCGATCCCCAGCAGTACGCGACGCCGGCGGTGGTCAACCCGCAGGTATGCGCGCCGCCGGCGACGACGCTCACGAAGTCGGCCCGGGCGAATGCCGGCGTCGCCGTGACGAGCGCCTGCGCCGTGTCGGTCCCGCCGCCGTTCGTGCAGCTCAGCGTGAACGTCGTGTCCGCGTTCAGCGTCACGCTCGTCACGTCGCCGGTCGTGACCGGGCCTACGTCGTTGTCGATCGTGCAGGTGGGTGGAGGGGCGGGCGAGTTCGCGTACGTCCACGTCCAGGTCACGTCCGTCGGCCAACCGGTCGCCACGGACGACGGCGTCGCGGCGAACGTCGCGATGACGGGTGCCACCGGTGCGGTCGTCGTGATGGTGGTCCGAGCGGTGTCCGTCCCGGCGTCGTTCGTGCAGCTCAGCGTGAACGTCGTGTCCGCGTTCACGATCATGGCCATCACCGCGCCGGTCGTCACCGGGCCGACGCCGTAGTCGATGGTGCAGGTCGGCGCAGGCTCGGGCGAGTTCGCGTACGTCCACGTCCAGGTCACGTTCGTCGGCGACCCGGAGGTGACGGACGGAGGCGTCGCGTCGAACGTCGCGATGATCGGTGCGCCCGTTGCGAGCGTCGTCGTGATCGTGGTCCCGGCCGTGTCGGTCCCGCCCCCGTTCGTGCAGCTCAGCGTGAACGTCGTGTCCGCGTTCAGCGTCACGCTCGTCACGGCGCCGGTCGTGACCGCGCCGACCCCGTCGATCGAGCAGGTGGGTGCAGGGTCGGGCGAGTTCGCGTACGTCCACGTCCAGGTCACGTCCGTGGGGGAACCGCTCGTCACCGACGTCGGCGTCGCGTCGAACGTCGCGATGACGGGTGCGACGGGTCCGAGCGCCGTGATGGTGGTCTGGGCGGTGTCCGTCCCGGCGGCGTTCGTGCAGCTGAGCGTGAACGTCGTGTCCGCGCTCAGGGTCACGCTCGTCACGCCGCCGTCCGCGACCGGGCCGACGCCGCCGTCGATCGTGCAGTCGGGCTCGGGCGCAGGCGAGTTCGCGTACGTCCACCGCCAGGTCACCTCCGTGGGCGAGGCCGAAGCGACCGACGACGGCGTGGACCAGAACGTCGAGACGATCGGCGCCACGTTCGTGGGCCCCTGCTCGCTCGAACCCTTGCAGCCGACGCCGGCGAGCGCCGCGACGAGCGCCACACCGCAGATCACGGTCCGCATGCGTCCCCCTCCTGGCACGCGCGCTCGCGCGCCACGACAGCCTACACGTTCGACTCGGGCCCGCGTCGATCGCGGACGCCGAGCATCACCTACATCGTCTGCGGCACGGTGAACGGCTGGGTCACGGGGGGCAGCGCCGACACCGCGGCGGCGCGCGGCTCCCACGAGCCGGTCACCGCGTTCGTCCCGCCGGCGCCGGCGTTCGGGCCGATGATCCAGGTCGCCGTCGCGGGGATGCCGGCGCCCGCGTAGGCGAAGACGTCGGTCGTCGCGTTGCCGTACGCCTCGTCGAGCCTGAAGCCGGCGGCGGTCAGCGAGCGCAGGAAGGCGAGCTTGAAGGCGCCGACGCCGTCCTGCGAGGGGATCGCCTCGGAGTTCGAGTCGGTCACGTGGAGCGGGCCGAGCGCGAAGCCGCCGCTCGAGAGCCACTCGCGCGTCTTCCCCGTGAGCCAGTAGGGGCGGCCGGTGAGGAACACGACCACGTGGCCGCGGCCGACGAGGGCGTTCGTGAGGGCGGCGGCGCCGGGGTAGGCGTTCGGGACGTCGGCGCCGGTGTAGATGGGCTGGAAGAAGTCGGTGATCACGTCCACCACGAGCTCCTCGTCGCTCGTGGTCAGCGTCCCGTCGATGTCCGACACGGCCAGCCGGGTGCCGGCGGGGAGGATCCAGATCCGGCCGGGCGCGAGCGTGCCGTCGCCGAGCACCTGGAGCCTGACGTCGTAGACGCCGGCGGCGAGGCTCGACGGGACGGGGACGGCGATGCGGCCGTCGGTGTCCGTCCGGAAGTCGCCGAGGGTCGTCCAGCCGGAGCAGGCGTCGAGGAAGACGCGCACCTTCTCGTCCTCGAGGTCCTTCGACACGGAGCCGTAGGTGAACTTGCCCCGCATCGTCGCGGCGCCGCCGGGCGTGGCGAGGACGTCCTGCATCGAGTGGTTCGGCGCGCCGAGCGCGACGGTCAGCGGCGTGAGCGTCCCGTGGATCCAGGCCTCCACCGGCGCGGGCGTGAATGGCGTGCCGACGCAGCGCCGGAGCGCGGGCGGCGTCTGGCCGTCGGTCGTGGACGGGGCGCCGGCCCCGCACGCGACGGCGCCGCCGGCGGCGGCGAGGAGGGCGAGGAGCGCGCGTCGCAAGGGGAGCCTCCTTCAGCGGACGGCGGAGAACGTGGCGGTCGCCGCCTCGGGGCCGTTGCCGACGTCGATGGTCGCCGTCCAGACGCCGTCCTGCAAGGACGTCGCGTCGCGCGCGGGGGAGAGCGTCGCGCCGACCGCGGTGGCGGTCCCGCGCTCGAAGTGGATGGCCTCGAAGTCCAGGCCGAGGATCTGCCCCTCGATCTGCCTCGCGCCCTCGGCGACGCCGCCCTCGCAGATCGCGAGCAGGTCGGACTCGTGGCCGACGCACGCGAACCCGACGCAGCGCGACGCGACGCTCGCGGCGAGCGCGGGGCAGCCGACCGCGGCGGAGAGGAACGCCGCCACGTCGGCCTTGCCGTACTGCGCCTGGAGGATCGACTTCAACGCCCGGAGCGCGTAGCGGCCGAAGGGGAGCCCCATGGCGTGATCGCCGAGCGTGGCGATCGCGGCGCCCTCGGGCCCGCCGGGCCAGGAGACCGTCGCCGCGACGCCGACGCCCGAGGTCACCGGCGCGGTCGGCTCGAGCGGCACCTCCACCGGGCCCGCGGGCGAGGAGAAGGCGAGCGAGACCGGCGCGTGCGTGCCACCGTCCCCGTCCGCGGGGAGGACCAGCGTCGACCGGAGCTCCCACTCGAGCAGCACCGAGCGGATGAGGTCGTCCAGCGCCACGATCTCGTCGTGCGGAGAGACGCCGTCCACGACGGCGGTGAAGAGGTACGCGTTCATCCAGCCGGTCAGCTCCGCCTCGACCGGGTCGGGGAGCACCAGGCGCAGCTCGGAGAGCGCCGGGACGCCGGCGTCCTCGGCGAAGTCGAGGAGCGCGGCGCCGGGGTTCACCGAGAGCCCGTGCACGAGACGCAGCGCGTCGCCGAGGGGGCCGGGGGCGGCGACCGTCGCCGGGACCTCGAACTGCGAGGTGACCGAGAACTGGCCGGTGAGCGGCGCGGTCTCGACGTTCACGTGTGGTGACGGCGAGTCTTCCGGCCCGCAGGCGGCGAGCGCGAGGACCGGAGCCACGGCGAGGAGGAGTCGGTTCGGGCGCATGGGGACGACCCTCTGCAACGGCCGGTCCGCGGCGGGCCCCCGTGATCTCGCGGGCCTGGCCGGGTGCGCCGGGCGAGGGCGTCGCCGGGCGACGACACCCGTGCCATGTGGGACGACGTCGCCATGGCGTACACTGGCCGGCGACGGGAGGTCGCAAATGCGCGGGCTGCTCGGGCTCGTCATCCTCGTCTGGCCGGTGCTCGCCTCCTCGCAGCGCGCGGCGGCGCTCCGGGCGGCTCCGGCCTCCGGGGCGCTCGCGCCGGCGACCTTCACCGACCCGCAGCGGCGCGAGAAGCTCGCGCGCGCGTTCCCGGAGATCGACGCGCTCCTCGCCGCGGTGGTCCGCGACGGCGGGGTGCCGGGGCTCGCGTGGGGCGTCGTCGTGGACGGCGAGCTCGTGCACCGGGGCGCCGCGGGCGTGCGCGACGTCGCGACGGGCGCGCCGGTCGAGCCGGACACCGTCTTCCGCATCGCCTCCATGACGAAGAGCTTCACGGCGGCGGCGGTGCTGAGGCTCCGCGACGACGGCAAGCTGCGGCTCGACGACCCGGTGTCGCGCTTCGTCCCGGAGCTCCGCGGCACCGGGCCGACGCGCGACTCCCGCGAGCTCACCGTGCGCGACCTCCTCACGCACGCGCAGGGCTTCCCCGAGGACAACGCCTGGGGCGACCGGCAGATGGACGTCCCCGACGAGCGGCTCACGGCGTGGCTGCGCGCGGGCATCCCGCGGTCGAACGCGCCCGGCATCGCGTGGGAGTACTCGAACTACGGCTACGCGCTGCTCGGCCGGATCGTCGCGCGCGCCTCGGGCACCCGCTACCGGGACTACGTGGACGCGCGGCTCCTCGCGCCCCTCGGCATGCGGTCCACGCGCTGGGAGGCGTCCGCGGTCGCGCCCGCCAAGCTCGCGAAGGGCTACCGCCGCGACGGGGAGCGCTGGGTGGAGGAGCCGCCGCTCGGCGACGGCGCCTTCGGCCCGATGGGCGGGCTCTTCTCCTCGGTCCCCGACCTCGCGCGCTGGATCGCCTTCCACCTCGAGGCCTGGCCGCCGCGCGACGACCTCGAAGGCGGCCCGCTGCGGCGCTCCTCCGCGCGCGAGATGCAGCAGGCCGCGCTGCTCCACGGGATCGACGTCGATCGTGACGCCCCCGGCGCGCCGCTCGTCGGCTCCGCCGTCGGCTACGGGTACGGCCTCGGCGTGCTGCGCCGCTGCGATCTCGGCCATGTCGTCGGCCACAGCGGCGGGTTCCCGGGGTGGGGCTCGCGGATGCGCTGGCTCCCCGATCGCGGCGTCGGCATCGTCGTCCTCGCGAACCGGACGTACGCCACCGAGTTCGTCGACGGGCCGGTGTGGAAGGCGCTCGCGGCGCTCCAGCGGACGGGCGGCCTCTCCCGGCGCACGCCCGCGCCCGCGCCGGCGCTCCTCGAGGCGCGCGACGCCGTGGTGAAGCTCGTCGGCGCGTGGGACGAGGCGCTCGCGAGGCGGATCGCGGCCGAGAACCTCTTCCTCGACGAGCCGGCCGAGAAGCGCCGCGCCGCGCTCGAGGCGCTGAGGACGGCGCACGGCGCCTGCCGCCCCGAGGGCGCGCTCGAGGCGGAGAACGCGCTCCGCGGCAGGTGGCGGATGGCGTGCGAGAAGGGGTGGCTCGACGTCGCGATCACGCTCGCCCCGACCGGGCCGCCCCGCGTCCAGGCGTGGAAGGTGCGCGGGACCCTGCCGCCCGGCGAGCCGCTCGCGGGCGCGGTCGCGTCGCTCGCCGCGCTCGCCTCGCGCTGGGACGACGCGGCCGCGGAGGCGACGCTCGCCCCGGCGGTCGATCGCGCCGCGCTGCGCGCGCACCTCGCCGCGGTCGCGGTCCAGTACGGCGCCTGCAAGCCCGGCGCGCCGACCGCCGGGGACGGGACGACGAGGGCCACCGTGACGCTCGCCTGCGAGCGCGGCGACCTCGACCTCGCCGTGGCGCTCGACGCGAGGTCCGGGCGCGTCGCGTCGGCGAGCTTCGCGCGGCCGGCGGGGGCGCACTGCGTGCCCTGATCGCCGCGGTCCCCGCGTCCGGGCAGGGCGCGCGCACCGGGCGCGTCAGCCTCGCCGTCGCACTCCGGGCATTCCGGGCAACGGCACCCCGAGGTCCTTCCGGATCTTCGGGCGCCGCGGACACGTCGCGAACGTGAAGAGCGCCTCGATCTTGCCGGCGGCGTCGAACTGGAAGACGTCCACCCCTTCCCAACCGAACCGCTCGCCGACGGCGCGGCCGACGATCGCGCGCTCGATCTTGAGCGACAGCGTGCGGCCGTCTCCGTACGCGAGATCGTGACGACAGATCCAGCGGGTGGTGGCCTTGCGCGAGCGCTCGTCGACGAGTCGGTCCTGCTCGTCGAACCGGAGCGCGCCGTACACGCCCGCGAACTGAGGCTCGAACTCCAGGCGGATGGCGGCGCGGCCGACCCGCTCCACCCCGTTGAACGTCCGGTACACCGCGTCGTCCGCGAAATGGGCCATCACGCGGTCGAGGTCGTTGTCCTCGAAAGCCTTGTTGTAGCTGTCGATCGCCTCGGCGATGGACGGCGGCGCATCCGGAGCCGACAGGGTCATGGCGACCTCCCCTTGCTGCGCATCGAGTATCGGCGTCGTCGTCGTGGCGTGCAATGGCGCGGCGTGCATTCCTTGCCGTCCAAATGAGTACGCCCACGATCTCGCGCGGGTGCGGCACGGCGTCGCGTGCGACGAGGCGAGGTCGAGGGTCCAGTCCGCCGGGCGTCCCGTGTCCGGTGCCGCGACGGTGACGGACGACCGCTCAGCGTGCCTTCGCCGCCACCGGCCCCGTCACCGCGTCGGCCGCGAGCTTCGCCGCCGCGCCGAGCCGGGTCGCGAGCTCCGGGCCGTAGTACGTCCGGACGCTCTCGCCCGTGCGCGCCGTCCGGTGCTCCGGCGTCTCGACGTAGCCGACGTACCCGCCCGCGAGCGAGACGAGGTCCGCGCCCGGGGGCAGCGCGCGCCGCCACGCCGCCGCCACCGCCGCCACCGGCTCGGCCGGCACGGCGACGAGCACCGCCCGACCGATGCGCACCGCCTCCACGTGCGCCGTCGCGGGCACCGAGCCGTGCGCGAGGTTCCGCGCCGCGCGCCGGAGCCACGCGGGCGCGCCGCCGGGATCCGGCGAGGGGAGCCCCACCTCCACCTCCGCGTAGGCGAGCGCCGGCGCGAGATCGGGCGGCGACCCGCGGAGCGCGTCCACCCGCGCCGACAGCGCCGCCCCGAACGCCTCCGGCGTCGCCCCGGACGACTCGACGCTCTGGTCCCCGAGGGCCCCCTGGAAGAAAAGGCGCGTGCCGCGCGTCGCCTCCGCGAGGAACCGCCCGGGCCAGTCGCCGGAGAGGCGCCGGTTCGACCTGTCGAGGATGGTCGGGTGCGCCGCGAAGATCGCGATCTCCGCGACCGGCGCGCCGTCGGGCCGGTCCACGCGGACCACCGTGAGCCGCGCCTCCTCGGGCGCGCCGTCCGCCGCCGAGCGGCTCCGCGCGAGGTCCTCCGCGGAGCCGGCAGCGACGGAGGCGCGCGCCGGCGCGAGCGCGAGCGCCGCCTTCCGGATCGCGTCGGCGATCGCCCCCGCGACCGCGTCTCGCACCCGCGGGTCGTAGGGCCCCGTCGCGATCCGCTCGCCGATGGGGTGCTCCCAGTACCCGCCGGGGCCGGCGTGCGTGTGGGTGGCGCCGAGCACGATCCCGGCGAGGCCGAGGTCCGTGACGCGCGCGGCCACCGCCTCCTCGAGTGCCTCCGGAACGAGCAGGATCTCGGCGGACGCGAGCGCCACCCGGCACCCCTGCGCGGAGAGGACGACCGCGCGCGCGCCCACGGGGTCGCGCGACCCCTCGCTCCCGTACGCGAGCCGGGCGAAGCCGGCGATCGGGACGCCGGCCGGCAGGTCGAACGGCGCCTCGGCGACCCCTGCCTCGAGCGGCCCGCTGCCCGCCGCGGCCCGCACGAGCCGGGGCGGCACGGGCGCGCGATCCGCGTGCCACGGGAGCGACGCGGCGCCGAGCGCGGCGGCCGCCACGAGGACCACCGCGAGGAGGGCGCGCAGGACGCCTCTGCCGGGGAGATATTTCAAGCGCGGATCGTTATACTCCGCGCCGCGCATGGGGTACGACGCCGTCTTCGACAAGCAGAAGGAAGAGTGCGGGGTCTTCGGGCTCTGGGCCCTCGGCCACCTCGACGACGCCGCGAACTGGGCCTACCTCGGCCTCCACGCGCTCCAGCACCGCGGCCAGGAGTCGGCCGGCATCGTCTCGACGGACGGCGAGACGCTCCACGTCCACCGCGAGATGGGGCTCGTGGCCGACATCTTCACGACCGAGGTCCTCGCGCGGCTGAAGGGCGGCTCGGCCATCGGCCACGTCCGCTACTCGACCGCCGGCGCCTCCCATCTCAAGAACGCGCAGCCGTTCGCGGTGCAGTACGCGGGCGGCGCGGTCGCGGTGGCCCACAACGGGAACCTCATCAACGCCGAGCTGCTGCGCGGCGAGCTGGAGGCGCAGGGGTCGATCTTCTCGGCGTCGACCGACACCGAGGTCATCATCCACCTCATCGCCCGCGCCCGCGCGATGGGCCCGCCCGGCTCGACCGAGCAGCTCCTCGGCGCGATCCGCGAGGCGCTCGGACGCGTCGCCGGCGCGTACTCCATCCTCTTCCTCACCCCGAAGGCCCTCGTCGGCGCCCGCGACCCGATGGGCTTCCGCCCGCTCGTGCTCGGCAAGCTCAAGGGGAACTGGGTGCTCGCGTCGGAGACGACCGCGCTCGACCTCATCGAGGCGGAGTACGTGCGCGAGGTGGAGCCGGGCGAGGTCGTCATCATCGACGCCGCGGGGATGCGGAGCGAGCGGCTCTTCCCCGCGCGGCCGAGGCCCGCCAAGCTCGGGCGCTGCGTCTTCGAGCACATCTACTTCGCCCGGCCGGACTCGGTGCTCTTCGGGAAGTCCGTGTACGCGGCGCGCCACGCGCTCGGGAGGCGGCTCGCGATCGAGCACCCCGTCGACGCGGACCTCGTCATGCCCGTGCCGGACTCGGGCGTGCCCGCCGCGATCGGCTACGCCGAGCAGAGCGGGATCCCGTTCGCGATGGGGCTCGTCCGCTCGCACTACGTCGGCCGCACCTTCATCGAGCCGCAGCAGTCGATCCGCCACTTCGGCGTGAAGCTGAAGCTGAACGCGCTCAGGGACGTGCTGAACGGGAAGCGCGTCGTGGTGATCGACGACTCGATCGTGCGCGGCACGACGAGCCGCAAGATCGTGAAGATGATCCGCGGCGCCGGCGCGCGGGAGGTCCACGTCCGCATCAGCTCGCCGCCCACCGCGTGGCCCTGCTACTACGGCATCGACACGCCCACGCGGCAGGAGCTCATCGCCTCGACCCACTCCGTCGAGGAGATCGCGACCTACGTCACGGCGGACTCGCTCGGCTACCTCTCGCTCGAGGGGCTCTACGAGGCGCTCGGCGAGGATCGCAAGGGCTTCTGCGACGCGTGCCTCTCGGGCGAGTACCTGCTCGAGTTCCCGCACCGCGCGCCGCAGGCGACGCAGCTGCGCATCGTCGGGACCTGACGCGGACCGCGCCGTCGCAGGACTCATCGGGGGCATGGGTGCGGGAATCCCGGGGGGGCCCGCGCCGCGCTCGGCTAAGCTCGCGACGTGGCGAACGGCTCGGGCGACGCGCGGATCGCGGACGGCGTGGTGCTCGTGTACCGGCTCTTCGACGTCGCGGACGCCATCGACCTGGTCGCGGCGGAGGAGGCGGTCGCGGCGCCGAAGTCGCGCCTGCGGCTCGAGGGCGCGCAGTCGGGCTCGGCGCTCGAGCTCCCGCGGCCGCCGCTCCACCTCCGGCTCGGGCAGCGCGACGTGCCGCTCGCGTCCGGCCCGCGCCGCGCCGAGGCGAGCGCGCGCGTGTTCGACTACGGCGTCGTCTCGATCCGGTACCAGCTCCCCATCCCGCCGGGCACGTCGCTCGCGGACCTCGTCCCGCTCGCGGAGGAGCTGTTCGTCGAGCCGACGCCCGCGCTCGACGCGGAGGCGCGGCGGGAGGCCGACGAGCTCGCGCGCGCGCTCGGCGCGGGGCTGGAGCGGCCGCACGCCTGGGAGGGACTCGAGAGCTACCAGATCTTCTTCGTCCGCCGGCTCGAGGACGCGGCGGTGCGCGCGGCGGACCTCCTCGCGGGCGCGCCCGTCCCGGAGCTGCTGCTGGGCGAGACGAGCGCGATGCCGCTCTCCCGGCCCGAGCGCGAGGACATCCTCGGGCACCACTTCACCTACCTGGAGGACGACCTCGCCGTCCTGCACTGGAACAGCGCCCTCGTGGTCGAGCCGTCCGGCGTGGAGGACATCCCGGACCTGCTCGAGCTCGCGACCGCCCACCTGCTCGAGCTGCGCTACTACGACGCCCTCCTCGACCGCGAGCTGCACCGCATCTACGACGAGATCGAGGCGGGCGGCAGCCCCGTCGCGAACATCCTCACGCGGCGTTACCGGCGCCTGCAGCGCGAGACGGCGGCGCTCCTGCTCGAGCTCTCGGAGATGATCGAAAGGCTCGAAAACGCGGTGAAAATCGTGGGGGACTTCTACCTCGCCCGGCTCTACCAGGGCGCCGTGCGGCGCTTCAGGTTGCCCGCCTGGCAGGAGACCGTGCTGCGCAAGCAGAAGCTCGTCGCCGACGTGAACGGCCTCATCGGCGACGCCGCGGACACGAGCCGGTCGGAGCTCCTGGAGCTCGCGATCATCCTCCTCATCGTCTTCGAGATCGTCGCCGCGCTCACCTGAACGGGCACGGCCGGGACGGATCGTCACGGAAGGCCCGTTTTGCAGGGCGATCGTGCATCTGGTTAGTTGACGGCCGGATCGGGAAGCGATATCACCGCCCCAATTCGCCGCCTGGTGCGGCGTGCGACAGGAGGGATGCCCTACATGACGCAGGCTCAGTTCTTCCAGGCGGTGGCGGAGAGCTCGCAGGTCGCGAAGGCGCAGGTGCGCGCGGTGTTCGCGGCGGTCGAGGACGTGGTGCTGAAGCGGCTCAAGAACGAGGGCAAGATCCCGCTCGGCGGCCTCGGCGCGGTGAAGCTCGTGGATCGCAAGGCGCGCATCGGCCGGAACCCCGCCACGGGCGAGCAGATCAAGATCCCGGCGAAGACGGTCGTGAAGATCACGCCGTCGAAGGGGATGAAGGACACCTTCAACAAGAAGGGCAAGAAGTAGGATCCTCGCGCAGCGGCAGCACCTCGGACGCCCGCCGGCCCTGCGCCGAGCGGGCGTCCTCTTTCGTGCTCCGCTACTTCACGCGCAGGAGCGTGCGGACGGTGCCGATGATGTCCGCGAACTGCACGGGCTTCTGGAGGTAGACGTCCGCGCCGAGCTCGAGCGCGCGCGACCGCGCGTCGGGCCCGCCCGCGCTGATCACGAGGACGGGTGTCTCGAGGAGCGCGGGGTCGGCCTTCATCCGCTCGACGAGGACGAAGCCGTCCATGACCGGCATGTAGAGGTCGGCCATCACGAGATCGATCCTCGGCGCCTCGGCGAGCCGGAGGAGGGCGTCGTGGCCGTTCGCGGAGTACTCGACCACGACGTCGACCCCGGCGGCGCCCGCCTTGAGCTTGCGGAGCGCGTACTCGTACATCTCGACGACGTGGTCGTTGTCCTCGACGACGAGCACCCGGAACGCGCGGCGCGGATCGCCGAAGCCCGTCCGCGCCGTCTCGGCGAGGCGGGCGAGCTTGTGCCGGTCGTCGATCCGGTCGAGCGGGAGCTTCACGGCGACGCCGGCCGGCCCGGCCGGTCCCGCCTCGCGCCGGCGCACGACCTCCACCTCCACCTCGAACGGCTCGAGGAGGCCGGGGAAGCCGACGTGCAGCGGCAGCCGCTGCCCCTCGCGCAGGTCACGGTCGGTGCGGATGAAGAGGCCGCCCGCGGAGAGGTTCTCGGTCGCGTCCCGCAGCGCCTGGTGCGCCCCCGGGTACTCGACCCGGAGGACGAGCGGCACGCGCGGGTCGCGTCGCTTGTCCCTCTCCTCGGCCATCTCCGGCGCTCACTATAGCTCGCGTGGCGCGCGCAAAGTGGGCTCGTGCCGTCCTTGACAATCGTACACCCCCTCACTAGCCTGCCCGGGCTTTCGCCCCACCTTACGGACTCTTATGACGAATCCAGCGCCGGTCGGTGCCGTCGAGGAACTGCCGCGAGACAAGGTCGAGCGCTTCGGCCGCGAGCTCGACGCGGTCGTGAAGCGCTACCCGCCCGATCGGAAGGCCGCCGCGATGCTGCCGGCGCTCCGCATCGGCCAGGAGATCTTCGGGTACTGCTCCCCCGCGGTGCAGAAGCTCGCCGCGGAGCGCCTGGGCGTCTCGCCCGCGCGCGCGGAGGAGGTGGCGACCTTCTACGTGATGTTCCACACGCGGCCGCTCGGCCGGCACCTCGTCGAGATCTGCACGAACGTGTCCTGCTGCCTCACCGGCGGCGAGCGGATCTTCGAACACCTGAAGGCGAAGCTCGGCGTGGAGAACGGCGGCACGACGCCGGACGGCCGGATCACGCTGCGCGAGGTCGAGTGTCTCGGCTCCTGCGGCACGGCCCCGGCCATGCTGCTCGACGAGCGCGAGATGATCGAGCGGATCGACGTGAGGAAGGTGGACGAGATCGTCGGGGGGCTCAAGTGAGCGAGACGCTCATCCTCACCGCGCGCTGGGGCAAGCCGAACTCCGCGGCGCTCGAGACCTACCGCCAGGACGGCGGCTACCAGGCCCTCGACAAGGCGCTCGGGATGGATCCGGCCGCCATCGTGGAGGAGGTGAAGAAGTCCAACCTCCGCGGCCGCGGCGGCGCCGGGTTCGCGACCGGGCTCAAGTGGACCTTCCTCCCGAAGGACGTCCGCCCCCGCTACCTCACGATCAACGCGGACGAGTCCGAGCCCGGGACGTTCAAGGACCGCTACATCATCGAGCACGATCCCCACCAGCTCATCGAGGGGATCGCGATCACCTGCTGGGCGCTCGACATCCACCTCTGCTACGTCTACATCCGCGGCGAGTTCCCGAGGCAGGCGCGGATCCTCGAGGAGGCCATCGAGGAGGCGCGCGCGGCCGGTGTCATCGGGAAGCGGCTCCTCGGCAAGAAGGACTTCGACCTCGACGTCCACGTCCACCGCGGCGCGGGCGCGTACATCTGCGGCGAGGAGTCGGCGCTGCTCGAGTCGCTCGAGGGGAAGAAGGGCTACCCGCGGCTCAAGCCGCCCTTCCCCGCGGTCGTCGGCCTGTGGGGCAAGCCGACGATCATCAACAACGTCGAGACGATCGCGAACGTCCCCTGGATCGTGGCGAACGGCGGCGAGGCGTTCGCCGCCCTCGGCTCGGGCAAGACCGGCGGGACGCGCCTGTTCGGCGTCTCCGGCCACGTGAACCGGCCGGGCGTCTACGAGAAGCCCGCCGCGTACAACCTGAAGCGGCTCATCATGGAGGACTGCGGCGGGATCCCGGGCGGCCGGAAGGTGAAGGCCGTGATCCCCGGCGGCTCCTCCTCGCCGGTGCTCCGCGGCGACGAGATCGACATCTCGCTCGAGGTGGACGCGGTGAAGGCCGCCGGGTCGATGTCCGGCTCGGGCGGCGTCATCGTCTTCGACGACTCGACCTGCATGGTCCGGGCGCTCGCCCGGATCGCGAAGTTCTACGCCGAGGAGAGCTGCGGCCAGTGCACGCCCTGCCGCGAGGGCACCTCCTGGATGGAGGGGATCGTCGAGAAGATCGAGCACGGCCACGGCACGGCGGCCGACGTCGACAAGCTCGAGCAGCTCGCCGGCAACATCGGCGGCAACACCATCTGCGCGCTCGGCGACGCCGCGGCGATGCCGGTCCAGTCGTTCGTGAAGAAGTTCCGGGACGAGTTCCTGCGCCACACGGTCGAGCGCCGCTGCCCGTTCGGCGAGACCGGCTGGGGGCTCGACCAGACGTCGCGGCCGGCCCTCGTCGGCGCGGTGAGGTACTAGCCCATGGCCGAGAAGATCCTCTTCTTCGTCTTCGCGGTCCCGCTCGTCGCGACCGCCCTCGGCGTGCTCCTGTCGCGCAACCCGGTCTACGCGGCGATGAACCTCGTGGCGGCCTTCTTCTTCATGGCCGGCCTCTACGTCCTCCTCACCGCGCACCTCATCGCCTTCATGCAGGTGCTCGTCTACGCGGGCGCGGTGATGGTGCTCTTCCTCTTCGTCATCATGCTGCTCTCGCTCGGCGACGAGCACCTCGTCCCCGGCCCGAGCAAGCGCGCGATGCAGTGGGTGGGCGTCGTCGGCGCGCTCGCCCTCGCGGGCGTGATCGCCACCGCGATCTACCGCGCGGGCGGCGACGGCGCGCTCGCCAACGTGGACGGCGCGTTCGGCACGGTCAAGGCGGTCGGGCGCGTGCTCTTCACCGAGTTCCTGCTGCCCTTCGAGGCGACGAGCCTGCTCCTCCTCGTCGCCATCGTCGGCGCGGTGGTGGTCGCGAAGGAGAGGATCTGACGATGGCCCCGGTGAGCTGGTTCCTCTACCTCGCCGCGATCCTCTTCGCGATCGGCTTCGCCGGCGTCCTCATGAAGCGGAACGCGCTCATCGTGATGATGAGCGTCGAGCTCATGCTGAACGCCGCGAACCTCACGTTCCTCGCCTTCGCGCGGCAGAACGCCTCGCTCGCCGGCCACGCCATCGCGTTCTTCGTGATCGCGGTCGCCGCGGCCGAGGCGGCGGTCGGCCTCGCCGTCGTCATCGCGATCTTCCGCACGCGCGGCGAGATCAACGTGGACGAGGTCCGCGCCCTGCGCGAGTAGCCCCGGCGCCGGGCGGGACGGGGTAAGCTCCCCGCCCATGATCGCGCGCTGCGCCCGCTGCCAGGGCACGTTCACGACCGACCGCTTCGGCCGCCAGACCTGTCCGCACTGCGGCTCGGAGCTGCTCCTCGCCGATCCCAGCGCGCCGCCCCCCGCGGGCGGGCCGGAGCAGGGCGCGCCGCCGCAGCCGCCCGCCACGCCGCAGCCCCCGCCTTCCGCGGGCGGCACCCCGCCGCCCCCGCCCCCGCCCGCCGGCGGGTACGGGCCTCCGGGCGGAGCCGTGCCTCCGGCCGGGTGGGGTCCGCCGCCGGGCGGCGGATGGGGGCCGCCGGGCGGCGGATGGGGCGGACCGCCGGGCGGCGGGTGGGGCGGACCGCCGGGCGGACCGCCGCCCGGGCCCGAGCTCCCCTCGCCGTTCGCGGAGCGGGCGACGCGCGGGTTCCTCCCGTCCTTCCTCGAGACCTGGAAGCTCGTCGCGACGCAGCCGCAGGACTTCTTCCGGCGCGTGCGGATCGACCAGACCCGCACGGCGATCCTGTTCGGCGTCCTCGCGAGCCTCGTGGGCACGGTGGTGAACGCGCTCTACAGCTTCCTCTTCGCCCAGCAGGTCCGGGACGTCCTCTCGAACCTGCCCGGGGAGGCGCGGTACGTGGACCAGCTCGGCGAGCTCTCGACCGGGCGGGGGACGATCGCGCAGATCTTGCTCACCCCGATCCTGACGGTCGTCCTCATGTACGTCGGCGCGGCGATCCTGCACGTGCTGCTCATGCTCTTCCGCGGCGCGAGGCGGCCCTTCGACGCGACGCTCACGGTGGTCGCCTACGCGAACGGGCTCAACCTCCTCCTCGTCGTCCCGGGCTGCGGCGGGCTCATCGCCCTCGTGTGGGCCCTGGTCGTGCTCGTGATCGGCCTCGGCGAGTCGCAGCGCTGCGGCTCCGGCAAGGCCGCGGCGGCGGTGTTCGCCCCGGTGATCCTCCTCTGCGCCTGCTGCTGCGCGGCGGCCGGGCTCGGCGTGCCGGGGTTCCTGAAGGCGGTCGAGGAGGCGACGAAGCAGGGCAAGACGGTGAACCTGTGACGCTGACCTGGCGGAGGACGGGGCGGTTCGGGCACGTCGAGGTGTTCGCGGCGATCGCCGCGCTCTCGTTCCTCGTCGCGCGCTTCGTCCCGCTCCTCGCGATCCCGTACGTCTGCCCGCTGAAGGGGCTGGCGGGGATCCCCTGCGCCACCTGCGGCATGACGCACGCGTTCGTCCACCTCGCGCACGGCGACGTCGCGCTCGCGCTCGGGGCGAGCCCGCTCGGCGCGCTCCTCGCCGCGGCCGCCTGGCTCTTCGCGCTCGCCGACGCGGCGCGCGTCGCCGCCGGCGCGCCGCTCCCGGTGCCCCCCGCGGGCGCGGTGCGGGCGGCCACCGCCGCGGGCGTCGTGGCGCTCCTCGCGAACTGGGCCTGGCTCCTCGCGAGGGCCTCGCCATGAGCGATCTCGGCCTCGCGGCGCTCCTCGTCCTCGGCGGCTACCTCGCCGGCTCGATCCCGTTCGGCTACGTGCTCGGCCGGCTCGTCCTCGGCGTGGACGTCCGCAAGGTCGGGTCGGGCAACATCGGCGGGACGAACGTGGCGCGCGCGGGCGGGAAGGCGCTCGGGATCACCACGATCGTGCTCGACGCGCTGAAGGCAGTCGTCCCGATCCTCCTCGCGGGCCGGCTCCTCGGGGAGGGAACGCGCGCGGAGCTGCTCGTCGTCGCCGTCGCGGTCGCCGCGTTCGTGGGCCACCTCTTCCCGGTGTGGCTCGGGTTCAAGGGCGGGAAGGGCGTCGCGACGGCGCTCGGGATCTTCCTCGTGCTCGCGCCGTGGGCCGCGCTGGCGGGGATCGCGGTGTACGCGATCGCCTACGCCGCGACCCGGATCTCGTCGGTCGGCTCGCTCGCGGGCACGGCCGCGTGCGCGGCGGGGACGTTCCTCCTGAACGGCCCGGCGCGCCCGGTCTCGTGGGCGGGCGTGGCGCTCGCCGCGCTCATCGTGCTCCGGCACCGCGAGAACATCCGGCGGCTCCTCTCCGGCGAGGAGAAGCGGAAGATGCGGGTGTAGGCCGATCCGTCCACGGGCGATCCGGTCGAACGTGACCGAGCCCCGAGCGGTGGTTTTACTTCGCGTCTGTCGCGCGCTAGGGTCTTGGAGCGATGCGCGGTGAAGCGTTCGCCCGCCAGCTCAAGCTCCTCGCGTTGCTCGAGGTCCGGCGTGAGGGCGTCGAGCTCGAGGAGGCGGCGGCGGAGCTCGGGACGCAGCGCCGCACCGTCTATCGTGACTTTCGGGTTCTCGAGGACGCGGGGTTCCCGCTCACCTCGACGCTCGAAGGCCGGCGGGCGCGGTGGAGGATGGTGGAGGGGTTCCGCCACCGCTTGCAGCTCTCCTTGACGTGGAGCGAGGTCCTCGCGCTCATGACCGCCCGGATGACGGTGGCGGGCCTCGCCGGGACGATGCTGCACGACGCGGCGGCGAGCGCGATCGCGAAGATTCGAGCCACGCTGCCGAAGGGGCTCGCCGAGCGCTTGCGGGCCTCGGAACGGCTGGTGAGCGCGGCCGAGGGAGGCCGCGACTACAGCGCGCGGGGCGAGATCGTGCGGCAGCTCGTGGAGGCGATCGACGCGCGACGGACCGTGGCGGCGCTCTACCGATCGCGCCGGGCGAAGGGGCGCGGGCGCGGCGAGGAGCGCAAGCTCGATCCTTATCACCTGAGGGTGGCGGAGGGAGGCGTGTACCTCGTCGCGCGCTGCCACCGGAGCGGGGAGGTGAAGCTCTTCCTCGTCGATCGCTTCGACCGGGTGCGCCCGGCGGAGGAGCGCTTCGCAGCGCCGGAGGGCTTCAGCGCCGAGCAGCTCCTCGGGACGAGGTTCGGCATGTGGAGCGGCCGGCCGCGGAAGGTGCGCTTCACCGTGGCGCCCGAGCTCGCGGACCTGCTCATGGAGCGGAAAGTGCACCCGGGCCAGGTGGCGCAGCGGCGCAACGACGGGAGCGTGGAGGTGCGTCTCGAGGTGGCCATCGGGCCGCCGCTCGTGGCGTACCTGACCGGACTCGGGGCAGGGGTGAGCGAGATCGCGCCGGAGGAGCTGCGGACGGCCGTGCTGCGGGAGCACCGGCGGGCCCTGGAGGGGCTCGAGGGACGCGTGACCCGGCATGACACGGGTGCGGCGTAGGGTCGCTCCGTGATCGGGACGGAAGGGAAGTCGCCGGGAATCCCGGAGGAAGCGCTCAGCCCGTCGCGGGAGCTGGAAGATCGGTCACGGGGGTGGGGGACGCCTGTCGTAAGAATGGCGGCTGCCCTGGCGTCGATTCGCACGGAGGTAGGGCCTTGCTGACCGTCCCGGCCGTGAAGGTTCAGCAGTTCAAGCAGGAGTTCTTCCTGTTGAACCTCTCGGCCACGGACGTTCAGCGCCTCGTGCGCTTCGAGGTCCTGGGCGAGGCGGGCCTCGACGGCGCCCACCGCGCGGCGCGGCGCGCGCGGCCGTCGCCCGTGAACTGGGTCGAGATCGAGCGCAAGGTCCACACCTCCGAGAAGGCGTTCCAGAGGCCCATCCTCCGCAAGAAGATCGAGGAGCTCGCCCAGCACTACCAGCAGTGCCGCGAGGACGGCGCCGTCCCCGCGATCCCCGGCGCGGTGCTGCTCGTCAGCGAGGAGCCCGTCTCGTTCACGGCAGCGGGAACGAACCCGTTCGTCGGCCTCGTGCAGATGAGCGAGGCCGAGGGGACCCTCCGCGTCCTCGACGGCCAGCATCGGCTCCTCGCGCTCGATGCGCTGCTCGGGTCGCCGGAGGCCGGCGCGATGCGCGGTGTGCAGGTGCCGGCGATCCTCTTCGCCGGGCTGCCGGCGCCAGCCGTCGTCGAGATGTTCGTGACGATCAACTCGAAGCACACGCGGCTCAATCCGTCGCTGCTCTACTCGCTCAAGGGACGCCAGCTCTATCCCGATCCGATCGACTCGGCGATCCACGATGCCATCAAGGAGCTCAACGGGAAGGCGGGCTCGCCGCTCGCGGGGCACGTGAAGATGCTCGGCGTCGGGCCGGGGAAGGTCCCGCAGGCCGGCCTCGCCCAGGAGATGCGCGCCGCGATCGACGCGGTCAGGGCCGCGGGCGAGGGGGCGAGCTGGCTCGACGACTTCGTGGCGAACCTTCGCCGCTTCTACGGCCTGTACTTCCGGGAGGTCCAGCACGCGTTCGCCGACGTGTGGCAGAGCAAGAAGCACTCGGTGCGCTCGACCATCGCGCTGAGGGCGTTCGTGCAGGCGTCGCCGCCGGTGGTCGCCCGCGTGTACGAGGTGGGCGGGGACCCGCGGCCGATCGTGTCCGCCCTGCTGGCACCCTGGTCGCCGAGGATCGGCGGAGCGCGGTTCGAGACCGCGGGCGCCTGGCGCGCGAAGGCGGCGGGCGGTGGGAAGGAGACGACGCGCGTGCTCGCGAGGGAGCTCGTGGCGGCCCTCGGGGAGGTGGCTGCGTGAGCGTGGACGAGCTCATCGAGGGGTTGAGCGCGGAGGCCCGCGAGGCGATGCGGCCGCTCCTGCGGCAGGCGTACGACCGCGGGTTCCGCGAGGGGTTGGCGGGCGCGGGGCAGGCGCCCGTGGCGGTGCCGCAGCCGGCGGAGCAGCCGGCGCCGCCCGTAGCGGTGTCGGTCGCGGCTCCGGTGGCCTGGATTCTGGGCTCGCCGCCAGGGGCGAACGACGCGCCGGATGTCGAGAAGGAAGACGAGGACGACGAGGAGGACGCCGCAGAGGCGCTTCCGGTTCGGCCGATCCTGCCGCTCGCAACGATCGGGACGCTGCGCCGTCGGATCGTCCGCACATTCGACCTCGAGCGCTTCGACATCGACGTGGTGATCTGCCGCGGCGGAGATCCCGATCGACGGCAGCTCAGGAGCACGGCGAGGCTCAGCTTGTATCGGAGGGAGGAGGGATGAGCGGCGGCCGACGCGTCGACTGAGAGGCTATTGATGAAGGGCGAACCGGGGTCCACGCGGCTGGAACTTCCCAAGCTTACTGACGGAGGCACCATGACTGGAATTGGAGCGAAGCAGGGAGCAGCGCTGACGCTCGAGCGTCTGCAAGCCGCAGTGGCTGAGGACGCGGCCGTTCGATTCGTAGCGAGGCTTCAGCCTGTAGGTGGTCTCGGCGACAAGGTCTTCCCACCGACCTACACGGGAGGGCAGTACGCCCTCGAGTCTCGGGTCGACGAGCACGGCGTCGTGAAGGAGGTCGTGCTGCTCGACTCGGTCCAGTCCCAGGCGAACCGGATGGAGCAGGCACTACTGGCTGCTCATCGCGACGGGCGCATCGCGCTTCCCATGATCTCCGTGAGCTTCTCGAAAGTCGAGGAGCTGAAGGAGTTGGGCGAGATCACGGTACTCGATGCCCCGCACAGGCTCGCCGACGCGATCCTGCGCGACAGCATGCTCAACGGCACGCTCTTCCCCGCGACGACCGAGGGGCAGGTTCTCCGGAGGGCGACCGCGAAGAACGCGACGGAGCTCTTCAAGCTTTGCCCGACCGCCTTGCTGTTCGGGATCTGGGAATCGACCGGCGCCGCGGGAGGCCTCGGAGTCAAGTTCCAGCGTGCGATCGTGTCCGAGATCATCGGGGTTGGCGCGGTGGTCGGTCGGAAGACCGCCAGCCGTATCGATCCGTTGCAGGTCGGGCGAGTCCCGATCTATGAGGCGCGGGAACGCGCCGACGGGGGCATTCCGTGGACGGCGGACGAGTCGAAGGCGCTCGCGGACGGCACGAATCCCGACGGCACCCCGAGGTACAAGCGGTTCAAGGTCAGCAGCCGAGCGAAGGGTGTTCCCTCGGAGGTCAATCACGGCAACGTCACGCCGGACACGGCGCGGCACCGTGGCGAGATGTTGAGGTTGGGCCGCGATCTTGCCGGCGAGCAGCGAGTTATCCGTGATCGCGACGAGCTACCCGGAGGCGTGACGCTCGAGTACGCGAAGCACACGGCAGTGCTCTCGCTGGCGGCGCTGCGGAGGCTGCACTTCCCCATCGATGGCGGCGCGGACGCGAGTCCCGTGGCGCGGCTGGTGCTTGCTGCCCTGGGCCTGTTCGCCCTGATCGAGCTTCGGCGCAACGACTACGACCTCCGGTCGCGCTGCGCCCTCGTGCTCGAGGGCGCCCCTGCGATGGAGATCGTGAAGCGCGACGGAGTCACAGAACCCGTTTCACTCGACGGGAGGAGCGTCAAGGCCCTGCTGGATGAGGCGCGGCAGCACGCGGAGGCGAAGAAGCTGATCTGGAGGAAGCAACCTCTCGAGCTCACACCCAGCACCGCGCTCCGCGACCTCATCGTTCAGAGCCGCCGCATCGGAATCGTCGAGACCGACGGTGAGGAGGACGCGGAAGCGGAGCCGACGGGCGAGGACGCTCCCGCGGAGGACTGATGCTCGTCCTTGAGATCGAGCTGCTCACGGGCCGCTACGTCGCCAAGGAGTACGACGACCACGCGACAGCGGAGTGGCCGCCGCATCCCGCCAGAGTCTTCTCCGCGCTGGCCGCAGTCCACTACGAGGACCCTGTGGATGGCGACGACGCGCGGTGGGAGCGTGAAGCCCTGGATTGGCTGGCCGAGCAGCCCGCTCCCTCCGTCTATGCCAGCGACGCAGCGCGCAGGAGCGTCCTCGACGCGTTCGTGCCGACCAACGACAAGAGCGTCAACCCGCAGGTTTCCTATCTCGTGAACGAGTTGATTGACGCCGAGAACACGGGCGACGCGAGGGCGGTGAAGAAGAAGCGTGCACGACTCGAGAAGCTGAACGAAGAGGCTTCGTCTCCGGTTGTCAACTCCAACAAGGAGATGCGCAAACGCGCACTCTCGGTCCTCCCCGCTTCGGCCGAGCGCAGACAGGCACGAACATTTCCGAGTGTGTACGCCTACGATCCAGTCATCCAGTTGATCTGGCCCGAAGAACCGAAGCAGGCCGTTCGGGATGCCCTCGATGGTCTCGCCGCGCGCGTGTCGCGACTCGGGCACTCATCCTCTCTCGTCCGTCTCACTTGGGTCGGGAAGCCGCACGACCCGACCTGGAACCCCGATCCACGCGGCCTGCACACACTGCGCTGGGTGGCCCCAGGGCAGAGGACGGCACTCGACGCAGCGTTCGATCTCCATCGAGGAACGGCAAACCGCATTCTTCCCTTCGTGCCGGCCAGCTACCGACGCGTGGGTGACCCCGAGCCGCCGGCGGCAGCGCCCAGATCGAATGTCTTCGGCAGCGACTGGATCGTCTTCGAGCTGCTCGGCAGGAAGCGCCTTCCCATCGTGCGGGCGGTTGATGTCGCGGCGGCGTTGCGCGGGGCTGTCCTCGCGCACGCGGGTGCGGCCGCACCTGAGGTTCTGTCCGGTCACGGACCTGGAAAAGGCCCCACCCAGCTACCGCATGTCGCCTATTTGGCGCTGCCGTTCGTCGGCTTCCCGCATGCCGATGGCAGCATCCTGGGTATGGCGGCGGTCCTCCCACGTGGCCTCGTCGGCGAAGAGCGGAGAGCCGTGCTGCGTGCGCTCGGAAGCGTCGAGAGGTTGACGGTGCCGGGCGGCCTCGCGTTCGACGTTCGCCGTGTTGTCGAGATCCGGCCGCATCTTCGCACGCTTGACCCAGGGTTGTGGTGCGGAGAAGGCGTCGTGTGGGGAACGGTGACGCCCATTCTCCTGGACCGCTTTCCTGGCGACCTCCGATCGCGGAACGCCGCCGCCGCCCGGAGGGCGGAGCAGGAAGCCGAGGAGGCGATCGCCGCAGCGTGCAAGCGCATCGGGCTGCCGCGGCCGCGAGTCGTAAGCCTGGTGGCGCCTTGCTTCCGAGGTAGCGCCGCTGCAGATCGATTCCGGCGGCGCGGGCGGCGGGGACTCCCGCCACGGGTTCGTGTCCATGCTCTCGTCGACTTCGGGAGAATCGTCCGAGGGCCAGTGCTACTCGGCGCAGGCCGATACGTGGGTCTCGGACTCTGCCGTCCGCTTCTCGAGGAGCGGCGATCGTGAACGACCTTCGGATCGAGGACTTCGACGCCTTCTTTCGCGAAATGCACGGTCCGTGCACGGAGTGCGAGCGCCAGGGCATCGCCGCGCGCAAGTGCGAACATGTGGAACCGTTCGCGTGGCAGCGCGATCTCGCCCGGCGCGTCTACTCGGCGGGCTGGCCCTCCACGATCGAACTGCCCACCGCCAGCGGGAAGACCGCGACCATCGATGTTGCGGTGTTCACGCTCGCGCTTGACCCATCGAAGAGCCGACGCGCCCCGCTGCGCGTCTTCTTCGTGGTCGATCGTCGAGTCGTCGTAGACGAAGCGCACCGGCGTGCGTCGCGGATCGCGACCAGATTGTCGCGCGCATCGAGTGGCGTTGCCCATGCTGTAGCACGGCGACTTCGCGGGCTGGCAGGCGAGGGCGCCGATCCGCTCGTCACCGCCGTGCTTCGCGGGGGGATCTATCGGGAGGACGGATGGGCGCGCTCGCCCGTTCAGCCGCTCGTGGCCGTCTCGACCGTGGACCAGGTGGGATCGCGCCTGCTCGGGCGTGGCTACGGCGTGAGTGATGGGATGAAGCCAGTTCACCAAGGACTGGTCGCGCACGACAGCCTGATCATTCTCGACGAGGCGCACCTGTCCGAGCCCTTCCGCGAGACGCTTGAGGCGCTGCGAGATTATTCGGTGCAGGCCGATTCTCCGCTGCCACGTCCGTATCGGTTCGTGGTCATGTCGGCAACTCCGAAACCGCGGGATGCGGGACCGCAGCACTTCAGGCTCGAGCCGGGTCACCCGGACCTCGCGGATCGCCGCCCCGGGAGACTTCTGCAGCGACTCGAAGCCCGGAAACAAACGGAGGTCCGAGCGGTCGATGTTGGGAAGCCGCCTGCGAAAGCGGCGCCTCGCAGCGAGCAGCGGGCCTGGTCCGAGGGCCTTCCGAAGCGCGACTCGACGTTCTGCAGTGAAGTGGCCCGCGTTACGCGCCAGCTCCTCGATGAGGTGCGGTGCGTCGGGGTCGTCCTGAACCGAGTGGGAACGGCGCGGCAGGTCTTCGAGCAACTCCGCGGCCACGGTTCGGTCGATGCGGTGCTGCTGACCGGTCGGAGCCGCCCGCTAGACCGCGAAGCAGTCACTGCGCGTATCTGGGCACACGCCCGGGCTGGTCGTGAACGCCTTGGCGACGCGCGCGCGCTCGTTGTGGTCGCCACGCAGTGCATCGAGGCAGGTGCCGACCTCGACTTCGACGCTCTTGTCACCGAGTGCGCGAGCCTCGACGCCCTGAGACAACGGTGCGGGCGACTCGACCGGCTTGGAGAACTTGGAGCGAGTCGTGCAGTCGTCATCGCGCGGTCGGACACGCTCGACGACGATCCGATCTACGGCCAGGCCATCGGGCTGACATGGAAGTGGCTTCGGAACAAGGCCAAGAAACCGCGAGGGCGTCGTGGCGCGGAGACCTCAGAGAAGCCTCCGCTTATCGATTTCGGCCATGCGCATCTGCCGAATCCCACGCCTGCGGAGTTGGAGGGCTTGCTCGCGCCCCGGCGCGAGGCGCCGGTCCTCCTGCCGGCACACTTGGACGCTTGGGCGACGACATCGCCTCGACCCGCCGCGGATCCCGACGTCGCGCTGTGGCTCCATGGCGTAAGCGATGAGGTGGCCGATGTCCAGATCGTGTGGCGATCAGATCTACCGCGCGAGAGGCAGGATCTCTGGGCCGACATCGTCGCGCTGTGTCCTCCCGGGTCGGCGGAGGCGCTGCCAGTGCCCGTGTACGTGGCGCGGGCCTGGCTCGCGGCGACGCCGGGAGCCGAGGTCGCCGACACCGTCATGAGCATCGCTGACGTCGAAATACCCCGTACCGGAGAGGGGCGCCGAGCGCTTCGATGGTGCGGGGAGGATGACCCGCGCAGCGACGTGATCGGTGCCGGCGACGTGCGGCCGGGTGACACTCTGGTGGTGCCGTCGGCGTGGGGCGGTGCGGATGAATACGGCTGGCTGGCGGGCGGATCAGACGCGGCAGGGCCGGTGCCGGATCTCGGTGACCGGGTCCAGCTCGAGCAACGCGGGCGGGCGACGTTACGCATCCACGGTTCATTATCTGAGCGATGGGTGCCCGACACCTCGGGAAGCCATGCCGCGCTTCGCCGGCTGGTCAGGTACGTCAGCAACGGCGTCGAGGAGGACGGCGAGCCACCCGATGTGGACGCCATCCTGGCCGTGCTGTCGGACGCCGAGGACGCGGCGCCCTGGCTTCGTGAGGTCGCCCGGCGCCTTCGCGACGACCCGCGCCGGCGGCTCGACGCACATCCGGCGGGAGGAATCGTTCTCCGATCATCGCGCCGTGTTCCGTATCGTTCCCCTGCGTCGCTGAACCAGCCAGAGGAGGCGTCCGCTCCGGAACCGGACTTCACGAGCCAGGACGACGCCTCGAGCTTCGTCTGTCGCCCGGTCAGCTTGCGTAACCACTCCCTGGGGGTCGAGAGGCTCGCAAGAGCGTTCGCGGGTGCCTGCGGCTTGGACGCCGGACTCGTGACTGACGTGGCGCTCTCCGGCCGTCTGCACGACGTGGGCAAGGCGGACCCGCGGTTCCAGCGCTGGCTGCACGGCGGGGATGAAATCGCAGCCGCCCTCTCTGAGCTGCGCGCAAAGTCTGGCATGCGGAGCCGCCGGCTCCGCGAGCGCGCTCGCGAGATCGCGGGCTACCCGAAAGGCGCGCGCCACGAGATGCTCTCGTTCGCGATGATTGCGCGCGAGGTAGACGCCCTAGGCGCTCGCGATCCCGACTTGGTGTTGCACCTTGTTGCCAGCCACCACGGCTTCTGCAGACCCTTCGCACCAGTCTTCGACGAGCCGGATGACGTCCTCGCCGAAGTCGATGGCGGCGTCGCGAATCGCGCCCTCCGGGCCTCTACGGCAGATGGGGCGCGAGTCAGCCGGCTGGATTCGGGTATTTCCGAACGCTACTGGTCTCTGCTGCGGAGATTCGGATGGCTGGGGCTGCCATATCTGGAGGCGATCCTGCGGCTTGCGGACCACAGGCGAAGCGAGATCGAAGAGTATGAGGAGGATACTCGATGATGCCCGTGGAGCTGACCGGCATCGACGGACGAAACCTTCTCGGGTTCCTGGGCGCCGTGGGCGCACACGTCGCGCTCGATCGGAAGGTGCCCGGTGTGCGGCTGAGCTGGGATACGCGCACCTTCCGACCGACCATCTCTCTGCCAGTGGGCGGTACGGGGACCACGGCGATCGTTCGGCAACCAGACGTGAATGACCGCGTCATCACCCTGTTGGCATGCGCGCTAAAGGAGCTTCCCGGCGGGGCGAGCCGCTTTCCGTGGGACGACATCAAGGTCGGAACGAAGGGCTCTCGCCCTCGATCGAGGGCCGAGTTCCGAACCGGTGCGCTGGAGCCCGCCGCGAATGCGGCGCGGCGAGATCCGGCCGAGTGGGGGTGGGCGGACTTTGCGGCGGGCCTAGGGTCCGACGCTGCCGGCTCGCACAAGGAAGTGGCGTACACCGCGCTGTGCGTGATCACGGGGGACAGCCACCAGCATTTCCTCGGGTTCATGCGCGACCTCCACGAGCAGGTGACCGCAGAGCACCTGAAGAGCGCGCTGTTCACTCCGTGGAGATACTGCGAAGTGGGGAGATCGTTCCGGTGGGATCCGACCGAAGACCGGCGATACGCTCTGCGCGCCTCGGACCCCGCGAAGGGACGCGACAAGGAGATCCCGTCGATGTGGGGCGCAAACCGGCTCGCGTTCGAGGCACTGGCGTGCTTTCCGTGCTTTCCGAGGGGGCGCCGCGCTCGGACAACGGCCTTCGAGGACGAGCGCGCCGTCCGATGGCCTTTGTGGGGTCCGCCCATCGATCTCAGGACTGTCCGCAGCCTGCTGGCACACCCAGCCGTCGTTCGTCGTGACGGTCGCGTTCTCAGCGCCATGGGTGTCTTTGCGATCGCGTCGTCGCGCCGCACGTCGGTGGGGCGCAAGCGTACCTTCGGTCCAGCGGCGCTCTGGCCTGTCCCGGGCCCGTGAGCTCGGTGAATCCGGGCGAGATCGGCGACGTCCCTGCTCGTCTACGCGATGTTCACCGGCGCGGCGGCGGGCGAAGCTTCTTGGTGCCGAGGCTGTCGGCCCAGGTCGGCACGGCCTGGTGGGCGATGACGTGGCCGGCGTCGACGTCCGCCAGGGCCTCGAGCATCGCGCGGTGTCGTTCCTACTCCTGGGGTCTGGATGCACTCACTCGTCCGCGAGTTGCTCGACAAGGTGACCTTGGTTCTCGTAGTCCACTTGACCACGGCCAACCTTATGGCGCACGGTTCCTTCCATGAAGGTCTCCGCGGTCGAGTGGGACCCCGCGAACCTCAGGCACTTCGCGGAACGCGGGCGCTGCCGCCGTCGCGAGGTCGAAGAGGTCCTTCGGGCGCGCTGCTACCCCACTCGAGCCGTCGATCTCGACCGCGAGGAGGGCGACGAACCGCGGCGCCTCTTCTACGGCCGCACCTGCGCGGGCAGATACCTGGCGGTGGTCGCGGCGCCCCGGCCAGGCGACGTCATGCGCCCGGTCACCTGCTGGCCGTTGTCCGAGAAGTCCGTGAGCCGTTATGAAGCTTGGCGAAAGACGGTGAGGCGATGAAGAAGCAGCAGCAGAAGGCGAAGAAGCGCTGGGCTCCCGGCAAGCCCCTCCCGAAGCTCGCGACCGCGGCGGAGGAAGAGAGGTTCTGGCTCTCCCACGATTTCGACGACGCGATGGACGCCGGCGGCGAGGAGGTCGTCTACGAACCAAGAGCGACCCGACGCCCTCGCACTCACGTCTACCGCGTGCGCCTCGACGACCAGGAGATGTCGAAGCTGCAGGCGCTCGCGAAGCGTCGCGGCGTGACGGCGTCGGTGATCTTGCGGGAGCTCGTCCGCGCCGCTCGCGTCGCGAAACCCGGCGAACAGCCTCGGAAGTAGTCTGTGGGGCCGAACGAGCGGAGGCGTCGGCGCTGCCAGTCGATTCGTCGCCACACCGCCGAAGCCCGCGTGGGGTTCCGCGGCATCGGGGTCCGGCCATGTCACTCGGCGTCGATCGCAGCTCGTCCCCGCATCGCATCGTCATGGGCCTCCATCAGCGCGCGACAGCGTCGCGAGCCCGACGCTCGCGTCCTGAGGTGCCAGGCGGGCCGCCGAGCAAGAACTCCTGCCAGGTGATGGCCTGAACCCCGGCGCGCGCGGCGGTGGCGCAGCCCGAGCCGTCGCAGACCACGAGCGGACGCAGCTCCGGATGACGTCGGACGAGCTCGAGGAGCGCCTTGAGGTCGCTCGTCTGGAACGTCCCCGTCTTCACCTCGATGGCCCACGAGCCCCAGCTCCCCTCGAGGACGCCATCGACTTCGAGCGGCTCCTCTCGCCAGTAGGAGACCTGCTGCCCCGCGTTCCAGGCGTGGGCCAGGCACGCGTTCTCGACCCAGGCGCCGAGGCGCCTCGGGTCGGACGAGGCGGTAGCGATCCCCTGCGGGTCCATCACCGCGACGAGCGCGTTGTTCAGGGTCACGAGCTTGGGGGGCGCCGACCGGCGCCTCGCCGCCCGCGTCGAGTACTTGGGCAGCGACGCCACGAGGAACGCCTCCTCGAGGAGCGCCAGGTAGTGGGCGACGGTCTCGAGGGCGCCAGCGTCCTGCAGCTGGCCCTGGATCTTCTGCAGGGACATGATCTGCGCGGGCGACGAGGCGGCCACGCCGAACACCTGCCTGAGCAGGGCAGGGCGGCGCACCGCAGCCAGGGCGACGATGTCGCGCCCGATGGCCGGCTCGAGGATGGCGTCGCGCACGTAGGCCGACCAGCGGGACACGTCCTGGTGCAGGGGGAAGGCGCCCGGGTATGAGCCCATGTGGACGACCATGTCGGCGGCCGTCATGGGCTCGACCTTGAACACCTGCGCGATCGACGACGCCGCCCAGTGCGTGAGCGTGATTCGCTCGAACCGGCCGGCGAGGCTCTCCCTCGAGCCGGCGGCGAGGCGGAGCGCCGACGACCCGGTGGCGACGACGTGAACGGGCGTCTTCTTGCGCCGGAAACGGTCCCAGATGCCCTTCAAGCGCGCGGCCCAGTCATGGAGCAGGTGGACCTCGTCGAGGAGGACGATGGCCCGGCCCTCGGCCGCCGCAACATCCTCCGCCCTGGCCAGGAGCCGTTCCCAGAAGCCGGGGAGCGCCGCTTCTGGCGCGTCGGCGGCCGCGTAGACGGACTGCTTGCCGAGGGTGTCGGCGATCTCCAGGAGCAGCGTGGTCTTGCCCACCTGACGGGGACCCGCGAGCAGCTGGATGCGACCGGGAGCGGGCTCGGCCAGGCGCCCGGCCAGCAGATCCCGGCACTCGACGTAGCTCTGGCGGAAGTCGCCGAACATGAGCGAATAATTATTCGACTACGACATAGGATCAAGTCCGCCGGTCCGTGACCGACCTGGCGAGCCAGGGGGACCTCATCGTCCTCGCGCGCGCGCCTGCGCTAGTCCAGTCATCAGCGTGACTTGACAAGCCCGAGGCCGCCTCCTATCTCTCTTCTCGAAGGAGGCGGCTCCGATGGCCCATCCGCACCTGTCCGAGACGCGCGCGATCTTCGCCGCGCGCATCCACCGCACGAAGAACCGGCTCGTGTCCGTCCCTTCCGACGTGCAGCGGACGCTCGGGCTCGAACGCCGCCGCGAGAACCACATCCTCCTCGTCTCGATACGCCGGCGCGGCAAGGGCCGATGGAACCACCACTACGTGAAGCTGACGCACGACAACGAGTTCGCCATCCCCGCGGACGTCGCGGCCCTCGCAGCCGGCGACGAGATCGACGTGAAGATCCACCGGGTCATCCTGGACCAGCCGATCGAGCCGCCCGGCTCGCGGCCCACCGGCGCCGGCCTCCTCGTCGCGCTCGCGGCCGAGCCTCGGCCGGAGTGGCGCGAGGACGGCTCGGTCGATCTCGACCGGTACCTCGAGGAGGGGACGCGTGGGTCGGACCGTCCTCGTTGACACGTCCTACCTGGTCGCCGTTCTGGACGGCTGCGATCGGCTGCACGCGAGGGCGCTCGCGCTCGCGCGCGAGCTCGCCGGGGCGGACGCAAGGCTCGTCACGACCGATCTCATCCTCGTCGAGCTCGCGAACTACTTCGCGCGGAGCCCCCTCCGGCGGCACGCGATCGACTGGATATCCGCCATCCGAGGCGGCGGTTGGGAAGTCGTGCCGCTGGACGCGCGCCGGCTGGCTCGCGCCGAGGAGCGCTACCGGCGGCACTCGGACAAGACATGGAGCCTCACCGATTGCCACGCGATGGAGGTGGGCTCCGAGCGCCGCATCCGGGAGATCGCGACGACGGACGCGGGTTATGAGCAGGCCGGGTTCGAGCGGCTGATGGTCCCGTGAACGGAGCGAGGCGGCGAAGGCGCGTGGTCGATCACGGCGGATAATCCATCATCCGATGTCGGAAGATCCAACACGACCGCAGGGCCGCCTCTCGCAGCGGGCAGGGGAGGCGGAGGTCGGATCTTCCCCGGCTCGATCCGGGGGCGAGTCCTGTGACCTCTCCTGACCCACGTGCCCCGTAGTCTTCCCCCGAGCGCCTCCCACGCGCTCGAGGAGCGTCGCCATGCACCTGGGAGCCGACGAGCCGGTCGAGGCCGGGCAGCTCATGCCCGTCCGCATGCTGAACGAGTTCACCTACTGCCCGCGCCTGTTCTACCTGGAGTGGGTTCAGGGCGAGTTCGTCGACAACGAGCTCACCGTCGAAGGGCGTGTCGCGCACCGCCGGGTGGACGCCCGGGCGGGCGCGATGCCCCCGCCGGGCGAGGAAGCTCCGTTCGAGGTACGCTCGGTGCCGCTCTCCTCGGTGAGCCTCGGCCTCTCCGCCAGGATCGACGTCGTCGAGGGGGAGAGCGGCGCGGTCTGCCCGGTGGACTACAAGCGCGGCAAGCCGCCGCCGAACGAGCTCGGGGCGCACGAGCCGGAGCGGGTGCAGCTCTGCGCGTACGGGCTGCTGCTGAACGAGCATGGCCACGCCTGCGAGCGCGGCATCCTCTACTTCGCCCAGGCAAAGACGCGCGTCGAGGTGGAATTCGACGACGCGTTGCGCGCGCGGACGCTCGAGCTGCTGGCCCAGGCGAGGGAGATCGCCACGAGCGGCATCGTGCCCCCGCCGCTCATCGCGAGCCCGAAGTGTCAGGGCTGCTCGCTCCACGGAGTCTGCCTTCCGGACGAGGTGAACCTCTTGGCCAGGGAGGCGGGCGAAGCGAGCGCCCCGGCTGCAATGCCGGTGCGTCGTCTCGTCCCGGCGCGGGACGACGCCCAGCCGCTCTACATCCAGGAGCAGGGCGCGCGGGTGGGCCTCGACGGCGAGGTGCTCGAGGTCCGCAGCCGCGAGCACGGCGTCATCGGGAAGGCCCGCCTCTTCGAGCTCTCGCAGCTCGTCGTGCTGGGGAACGTGCAGGTGTCCGCGCAGGCGATCCGCGAGCTGTGCGGGCGCGGGATACCGGTGTGCTGGATGAGCTTCGGCGGGTGGCTCGCGGGGTTCACGGACGGCCTCGGGCACAACAACGTCGAGATCCGCCGGGCGCAGTTCCGGACGGCGGAGGATCCTGGCGCTGCGCTCGAGCTCGCGCGCCGCTTCGTGCGGAACAAGATCGCGAACTGCCGAACCTTGCTCCGCCGAAACCACCCCGACGCGCCCGAGGCGACGCTACGCGAGATGGGAGCGCTGTCGGAGGCGACCGAGTGCGCCTCCGCGCCACCCGAGCTGCTCGGCATCGAGGGCAACGCCGCGCGCCTGTACTTCGAGGCGTTCCCCGCGCTGATCCGCGCGACCGGAGGGGCCGAGCTCGGCTTCGACTTCACGACACGCTCGCGGCGGCCGCCGAGGGATCCGGTGAACGCGCTCCTGTCGTTCGCGTATGCGCTCCTGGCGAAGGACGTGGCGGTGACAGCGCGGGCCGTGGGGCTGGATCCGTTCCTCGGCTTCTACCATCAGCCGCGTCACGGGCGACCCGCGCTCGCGCTCGATCTCATGGAGGAGTTCCGGCCCATCGTCGCCGACTCGGTGGTGCTCTCCGCGATCAACACGGGCGTCATGACGGGCGGCGACTTCGTGCGGAGCAGTCTCGGGGTCGCGATGAAGGCCGAGGGGCGCAAGCGGTTCATGCGCGCCTACGAGCGGAGGATGGAGGAGGAGGTGACCCACCCGGTGTTCGGGTACAGGATCTCCTACCGGCGCATCCTCGAGGTGCAGTGTCGGCTGCTCGCCCGGTTCCTGCTGGGCGAGATCCCGAGCTACCCGGAGTTCCGGACGCGGTAGCCTCCATGCGCCAGCGCTACATCGTCACGTACGACATCGCAGACCCGGCTCGCTTGCGGAAGGTGTTCAAGGTCATGAAGGGTTACGGCGAGCACCTGCAGCTTTCGGTCTTCCGATGCGACCTCACGAGCTTGAACCTGGTGAAGATGAAGGCGGAGCTGAACGAGCAGATCCACGCCCAGGAGGACCAGGTCTTGATCATCGACGTGGGTCCAACCGAGGGCCGAGGCGAGGAGGTGTTCGAGAGCCTCGGGAAGGCGTATGTAGACGAGGGGCGGAAGCCCAACGTCGTGTGAGCACGAGGAACGCTCCTTGACAACCGAATACGGAAACCTTCGGTCGCTCGCGAGCGGTGATGTGGTGAACGGAGCTCTGGACCCGCTCGCATGCGCGAATCTCGGTTGGAAACACTGGATCTTCCGGCCGGGAAGGGTGGCCACTCGCGCGCAGCTCGGCAGAGAAACCTCGCGAGATCCTGGCCCGCTCGAAACGAGGATGCTATGTGGCAGTGACCCCACGGGATTTCCAGGGGGCTCGTTCCCCGGCCGCGAGGCCGGGGCTCCATTGAAGCGTGACAACGTTCGCCCTTGGCGCGTCGGATGCCGTGCGTTCCCCGGCCGCGAGGCCGGGGCTCCATTGAAGCCCGAGCGCCGACGCAGGCACGCGCGAATTCGAGCCCG
>DASSSJ010000112.1:0-7306 GCA_035708485.1 Anaeromyxobacter sp.
GGGCCGGCGCCGCTCATGAACGCGAGCGCGGCGCGCGACGACTGCGGGTCCCGGAGGAAGCGCGCCATCACCGCGTCCGCGGTGCCGAGGAGGTCGGCCATCTGCTCGAGCCGCTCCTTCACCTCGCCCGCCGCGCCGGCGCGCTCGACGAGGGTCCGGATCGCCTCGACCGCCGGGTCGAACTCGCGCCGCTTCCGCTCCCTCAGGATGCGGAAGAACAGGGTCCAGACGTCGGGCTCGGTGACGTAGAAGTCGCGCCGGTCGCCGGGCGCCTCGACCTGGCGCACGACGCCGAAGGTCCGCAGCTCGCGCAGCGACATCGAGGCGTTCCCCTTCGAGATCCGGAGCCGCTCCGCGATCTCGTCGAGGGACACCGGACCGTCGCTCGCCATGAGGAGCGCGTGGACGCGCGCCACCGAGCGGTTGATGCCCCAGAGCGAGCCCATGGCGCCCCAGGCCTCCACGAACTCCCTCAGCGTGTCGGGCTTCAGCGGGCTCATCGTGAGTTCAGACTATTCTGAACGTTCGTCGAGAGCAAGGCCCGCGGGCATCCCCGCGCCGTCCGGCGGGGTTCCACGCCCTCTCCCCCGGGAATCCTGGAGCCGCCGCCGCGGGGCCTCGCCCGCTCACGCCAGCACGACGAGCAGATCGTCCTTCTCGACCTTGTCGCCTTCCTTGTACCGGACCTCGGCGATCTTGCAGTCCGCCCTGGCCTTCACGTTCGTCTCCATCTTCATGGCCTCGGTGACCACGAGGACGGCGCCCGCCTTGACCGCGTCGCCCGGCTTCACCGGGACCCTGAGCACCTTCCCCGGCATCGGCGCGCCCACGTGGCTCGGGTTCCCGCGGTCCGCCTTCACCCGGACGGCGCCGCCCTGCGCCGCCGACTGGTCGCGCACGGTGACGGTGCGCCCCTCGCCGTTCAGCTCGAAGTAGAGGTCCCTCGTCCCGTCCTTCTCGAGCTTGCCGATCGTCACCAGCCGCACGATGAGCGTCTTGCCGGGCTCGATCTCGATCGACGTCTCCTGCCCCGGCTCGAGGCCGTACAGGAACACCGGCGTCGGGACCACCGACGTGTCCGAGTACTCGTCGCGGTGCCGCACGAGGTCCGGGAACACGTTCGGGTAGAGGAGCCACGAGACGAGCGACTTGTCGTCGACGTAGCCGCCGATCCGCTGCGAGGCCCTGGTGCGCTCGGCCTCGAGGTCGGCGGGCTCGAGCAGCTCGCCCGGGCGGCAGGTGATGGGCTCCTGGCCCTTCAGGATCACCTTCCGGAGCTCCTCGGGGAACCCGCCGTGGAGCTGGCCGAGCATGCCGCGGGCGAGGCCGACCACCGACTCGGGGAAGGCGAGGTCCTTCCCCTTCTCGCCGAAGAGGTCCTCGGGCTCGAGCCCGCTCTTGACGAGGAACATGGCCATGTCGCCGACCACCTTCGACGACGGCGTCACCTTCACGACGTCGCCGAAGAGGAGGTTCACCTTCCGGTACATGTCCTTGCACTCCTCCCACCGGTCGAGGAGGCCGAGCCCGGCCACTTGAGGTCTGTAGTTGGAGTACTGGCCGCCCGGGATCTCGTGCCGGTAGACCTCGGCCGTGCCGCTCTTGAGGCCCGACTCGAACGGCGCGTACCACTCGCGCACCGTCTCCCAGTAGTTCGCGAGGAGCTGCAGCCCGTCCTGGTCGAGGCGCGGATCCCGCTCCGAGCCGGCGAGCACCGCCACGAGCGAGTTCAGGTTGGGCTGCGCGGTGAGCCCCGACAGCGGCGACAGCGCCGCGTCCACGACGTCCACGCCCGCCCGCGCCGCCTCGAGGACGGTCGCCGCCGAGACGCCGGAGGTGTCGTGGGTGTGGAGGTGGACCGGGATCCCGACCGCCTCCTTGAGCGCCTTCACGAGCTTCGCGGCCGCGAACGGCTTGAGGAGCCCCGCCATGTCCTTGACGGCGAGGAAGTGCGCCCCCATCCGCTCGAGCTCCCTCGCGAGCTTCACGTAGTAGTCGAGCGGGTACTTGTCGCGCCTGGGGTCGGAGACGTCGCCCGTGTAGCAGAGCGCCGCCTCGAGGACCTTGCCCTGCTTGCGCACCGCCTCGCACGCGACGCTCATGCCGCGCGTCCAGTTGAGCGCGTCGAAGACGCGGAACACGTCGACGCCGCTCCTCGCCGCCTCCTCCACGAACCGCTCGACGACGTTGTCGGGGTAGTTCGTGTATCCGACCGCGTTCGAGCCGCGGAGCAGCATCTGGAGGAGGACGTTCGGCACGGCCTTCCGGAGCCGGTGGAGCCGGTCCCAGGGGTCCTCCCTGAGGAACCGCATGCAGACGTCGAAGGTCGCGCCGCCCCAGCACTCGAGCGAGAAGAGCCCCGCGCCGAGGTGGGCGGTCGCCGGCGCGATGCGGAGCAGGTCGTGGGTGCGGACGCGCGTCGCGAGGAGGGACTGGTGCGCGTCGCGCCAGGTCGTGTCGGTGAAGAGGAGCCGCTTCTGGTCGAGCACCCAGCGCGCCAGCCCCTCCGGCCCGCGCTCGAGGAGGAGGTCGCGGGTCCCCTTCGGCGCCGCCTTCGCGAGGTCCAGCCTCGGGATCCGCGGCTCGGCGAGATCGGCGCTCCGGAGCGGCTTCACGACGCCGGGCGCGCCGTTCACCACCGTCTCGCCGATGTACTTGAGGAGCTTCGTGCCGCGGTCCTTCTTCACGACCGCCTGGGTGAGCTCCGGGTGGGCCTCGATGAAGGACGTGTCGCAGACGCCCCCGAGGAACTCCGGGTTCCGCATCAGGTTCTCGAGGAACGCGATGTTGGTCTTCACGCCGCGGACGCGGAACTCCTGGAGCGAGCGGTCCATCACGTGCGCCGCCGCAGGGAAGGTGAGCCCCCAGGTGGTGATCTTCACGAGGAGCGAGTCGTAGTGCGGCGTGATCACCGCGCCGTTGAAGGCGGAGCCGGCGTCGAGCCGGACGCCGAACCCGCCCGGGCTCCGGTAGGCCTTGAGGACCCCGTAGTCCGGGGCGAACCCGTTCTGCGGGTCCTCGGTGGTGATGCGGCACTGGATCGCGAAGCCGCGCATCTGCACGTCGGCCTGGCGCGCGATCCCGATCTCGGGGTCGGTGAGCTTCTTCCCCTGCGCGACGAGGATCTGCGCCTGGACGAGGTTCCGCCCGGTGATCACCTCCGTGACCGTGTGCTCGACCTGGATGCGCGGGTTCACCTCGATGAAGTAGTGCCTCCCCTCCTGGTCCACGAGGAACTCGACCGTGCCGGCGTTCCGGTACGAGACGCTGCGCGCGATCCGGAGGGCGTCCTCGCAGATCGCCTCGCGCTGGGCGGGCGTGAGCGCCATCGACGGCGCGAACTCGACCACCTTCTGGTGGCGCCGCTGGATGGAGCAGTCGCGCTCGTAGAGGTGGACGAGGTTCCCGTGGTGGTCGCCGAGGACCTGGACCTCGATGTGCTTCGGGCGCTCGACGTAGCGCTCGAGGAAGACCGCGGCGTTCCCGAACGCCGCCTTCGCCTCGCTGCGCGCGGAGGCGAGCCCCTCGAGCAGCTCCCGCTGGCCGCGCGCGACGCGCATGCCGCGCCCGCCGCCGCCGCCGCTCGCCTTCACGATGATGGGGTAGCCGTGCTGCTTCGCGAAGATGAGCGCCTCCTCGTCGTGGAGGACGGGCTCGGGCGTGCCGGGCACGATGGGGACGCCCGCCGCGGCCGCCGCCTTGCGGCCCGCGACCTTGTCGCCGAGCCGGCGCTGCATCTCCGCGGTCGGGCCGACGAAGACGATCCCGGCCTTCTCGCACGCCTCGCTGAACTCGGGGTTCTCGGAGAGGAAGCCGTAACCCGGGTGGATCGCGTCCACCTCGAGCCGCCTCGCGAGCTCGACGATCTCGTCCACGCCGAGGTAGGCGTCGATCGGCCTCTTGCCCTTGCCGACGAGGTACGCCTCGTCCGCCTTGTAGCGGTGGAGCGAGAGGCGGTCCTCCTCCGAGTAGATCGCGATGGTCTGGATCCCGAGCTCGGTGCAGGCGCGGAAGATGCGGATCGCGATCTCGCCGCGGTTGGCGGCCAGGAGTCGCTTGAACGGGACGGGCATGTCGGCTCCAGCAGGGGACGAGCGGCGCGGGCCCGCGGGCTCGCGTCGGCGGGTCGGATGTGTCGCTGCTGGCCGCCCTCGGCCCACGGACGCGGGCGTCGGGTGCGTCGCGGATCGGGTCGGGCTCGGTGCTCGGCTCGGTCCAGCGCGATGAGGGCGCGCATTGGAGCACGACGCGGGGAGCGAAGTCGAGACCCCGGCCGCTCCCGCCTCCGCCCGGCCTACCCCCGGCGCTTCAGGTCGGCGTAGCGGCCGATGTCCTGGTCCAGGCCGGCCACGTGGCGGCGCAGCCAGTCGGAGAGCCAGTTGTGCATCGTGAGCGCGACGAGCGGCGTCGGCCCCTTCCGCTGGTAGTCGGCCACCATCTCGGCGAAGTCGTCGCGGAACTTCTGGTGCGCCTCGCGGTGCCCCTCCAGACCGGGGTAGCCGATCTCGCGCATGTAGCGCTCCTCGGCCGAGAAGTGCTCCACGACGTAGTCGGTCAGGTACCGGACGAGCGGCTCCACCTCCTGGCGGTCGCCCGCGCGGAGGGCGGTGATGAGCCGCTCGGCGCGGCGGAACAGCTCCTGGTGCTGGGCGTCGATCTCGGCGACGCCGACCGCGAGCGACGGGCTCCACTGGATGGAGGACGACATGCGCGCTCCTACGCGGGCCGCTTGACGAGGAACCGGCCGAGCTCCGCGTCCGTGCCCGAGACGTGGTTGCGGAGCCACTGCGTGAGCCACTGGCTCACCTTGAGCGCCATGAACGCGCCCGCGCCGCTGCGCTCGTGGTCGCGCGCGAGCGTGAGGAGGTCGGAGATGAACCGGTCGTGCTCGGCCTTGTGGCGCGCGTAGCCGGGGTACCGCGCCCGGCGCATCGCCTCCTCCTCCGTGCCGAAGTGGGCGACCGCGTACTGGTAGAGGAAGTCGACGAGCGCGCCGAGCTCCTCCGGCTCGCCCCCGTGGATCCCGTCCAGGAGCTTCCCCGCGCGCTGGAACAGCTCGCGGTGCTGGGCGTCGATCTCCTCGATCCCGACCGACAGCGCCTGCGTCCACTCGAGCCTCGGCTTCATCATCGAGCGACCTCAGCACAGGGGCGCGGCGCCGGCAACCGTCCAGTCAGGAGGGGCGCCGTTCGCATGCAAGGGAGCGGATCTGCTATGGTCGCCCCCTCGGTAGCCGCCCGCAGAGGTCCACATTGCGGCGCCGGCGACCCGCACCGATGAACGACGGCACCACCCCCCGAGAGATCCCGTTCAACTACACCTCCGCGGAGGACCGGCAGGCGATCTCGCTCCTGCTCGGCCCGGGGGTCTGGTCGAAGCTCGAGGAGCTGCGGGCGCGGCGGGTGACGGGGCGGAGCGCCCGGCTCCTCATGCGCTTCTTCGGCGAGATCCTCATCCACCGCCGGAACCCCTTCCTGTTCCAGGAGCTCGTCGACTCCGCGCGGCGCCGCCGACGGTTCTTCGAGAACATCGAGAAGGACCTCGGGATCGTCGACCGGAACGCCAACGGCGAGCAGCGCGTCCTCGAGGTGCTGGGGGAGTGCCGCGGGCTGCTCGCGGCGTTCCGGGAGGAGGTCGAGGGCGCGTCCGAGCTGCGCCGCCGGATGACGCGCGAGCTCGGCGAGGTCGTCGGCAAGGACGACGTCCTCTTCGACCCGTTCACCGTCGTCTCCCACGCGACGGACGCGACGGACTGGCGCCTCCACCTGCCGCTCGCGGTGGTGATGCCCGAGGACGAGGCGCAGGTCGCGCCGCTCCTCGCCGCCATCGCGCGCCTCGGCCTCAAGGCCGTCCCGCGCGGCGCGGGCACCGGGCTCACCGGCGGCGCGGTGCCGCTGCGGCCCGGGTGCGTGGTCGTGAACACCGAGAAGCTGAACCGCATCCGCGGGATCTCGTGGCGGACGATCCGGCTCCGCGACGGCCGCGAGACGCGCGCCCAGGTGATGGAGGTCGAGGCGGGCGTCGTCACCGAGAGCGCGATGGAGCACGCGGCCGCGCGCGGGCTCGTCTTCGCCACCGACCCGACGAGCGCGTGGGCCTGCACCATCGGCGGCAACATCGCCGAGAACGCCGGGGGCAAGGACTGCGTCCTCTACGGGACGTGCCTCGACAACCTCGTCTCCTGGCGGATGGCGATGCCGTCCGGGCGGCGCTGGACGATCCGCCGAACCGACCACCAGCTCCGCAAGATCCTCCCCGACGACGAGGTCACCTTCGACGTCGAGGACGAGGACGGCGAGCGGGTCCGCACCATCCGGCTGCGCGGCTCGGAGATCCGCGGCAGGGGGCTCTGGAAGGACATCACCAACAAGGCGCTCGGCGGCGTCCCCGGGCTCCAGAAGGAGGGCACCGACGGCGTCGTCACCTCGGCCGAGTTCGTGCTCTATCCCGAGCACGAGGCGAAGCGCACCCTCTGCCTCGAGTTCTTCGGGCCGGACTTCGACGAGGCGTCCCGGGTCATCCTCGAGCTGTCGCGGGCCTTCCCGTTCCCGAACGCGGGGAGGGAGGCGCTCTCGGCGCTGGAGCACTTCGACGACGAGTACGTCCGCGCCATCCGCTACAAGGTGAAGGCCCCGCGGGCGGAGACGCCCAAGGCGGTGCTCCTCGTCGACGTCGTCGGCCACGCGCCCGACGAGGTGGAGCGCGGCGTCGAGCGGATCCGCCGGATCCTCGACGCGCACCCGAACACCCTCATGTTCGAGGCGCGCGACGCGGCCGAGGGGAAGCGGTTCTGGGCCGACCGCAAGAAGCTCGGCGCGATCGCCCGGCGCACCAACGCCTTCAAGATGAACGAGGACGTCGTCCTCCCGCTGGAGGCGCTCGCCGAGTTCGCGCGCTTCGTCGAGGCGACGAACGTCGAGGAGGAGCGGTTCGCGCAGACGCGGTTCGTCGAGCGCGCGCAGGAGATCCTCCGCGCCGCCGCGCCGCCCGCGGGCGACCCCGAGTTCCTCGCCGCGAAGATCCCTGCCGCCCTCGACCGCTTCGAGCGCGCGAAGGACGCGATCGCCCGGTCCGGCGAGAAGGACCTCCGCGCGCTCTCCATCCTGAAGGCGCTCCACCGCGAGGTCTCCCAGCTCGTGCGCGGGTACGCCGACATCGCGGGCGCCCTCGAGCGCGCGCACAAGGAGGTCCGCGACCGGCTCATCGTCCTCGCGACCCACATGCACGCCGGCGACGGCAACGTGCACGTGAACGTGCCGGTGCTCTCGAACGACCGGCCGATGCTGCAGCGCGCCGAGCACGTCGT
>DASSSJ010000113.1:0-38130 GCA_035708485.1 Anaeromyxobacter sp.
GGGACGCAGCGCCTCGTCAGCACGAGCTACAAGCAGTTCCTCGCCGACCTGGCGACCGTCGGCATCGACGCGCAGCGGCAGTACGAGTCGCGCGCCACCTTCCGGAACCTCGCGCTCAGCGCCGGGGTGCCGAAGTACCAGGTCGACCTCATCACGCACCCGAAGCCGACGCAGGGTCCTGACTTCTACAACCGCCTCGACATGCTCTGGGCGGGGCTTTGCGCGGCGGTCTCCGCGATCGACGCGGAGGCCTGGAACGGCCGCCTGACTTCACTCAGGGAACGGGTTACACCTGAGGTTACACCTCGGGTTACACCTGAGGCCCTTCTGAAAGAAAAGCCCCCGACATCCTTGAAGAATGTCGAGGGCGAACTGGAGCGGGAAAAGGGATTTGAACCCTCGACCCTCGCCTTGGCAAGGCGATGCTCTACCACTGAGCTATTCCCGCAAGAATCCTCGCGAAGGAGGCCGGTTATAGAAGCGCCTCCCGGGAGTGTCAAGAGCCTCGGGCCGGCCTTCCGGCGGCGGGGCGCACGCCTTCGCGGGGCGCTTCGCCCGGGGCGGCGACGCCCGCGGGGCGCGGGCCGTACACCGCCCGGACGAAGTTCCGGAAGTAGATCCACCCCGACCAGACCGAGAGCACGAGCGACGCGTACAGCAGCAGCGTCCCCACCCGGTTCGCGTCGAGGTCGTAGGAGAAGAAGATCGCGTCCACCGGGTAGGTGTAGTGGATGATGAGGAAGGTGATCGCCGCGACCTGGAAGGCGGTCTTGCTCTTCCCCTCCTGCCCGGCCGCGATGACGATCCCCTCGCTCATCGCGATGGTCCGGAGGCCCGTGACCATGAACTCGCGCGCCATGATCACGATGACGACCCACGCCGCCACGCGCCCGAGGTGCACGAGCATCACGAGCGCGGCCATCACGATGAGCTTGTCGGCGAGCGGGTCGAGGAACTTCCCGATCACCGTGACGAGCCCCTTCTTCCGCGCGATCCAGCCGTCGAGGAAGTCGGTCGTGCCCGTCACCGCGTAGACGAGGCCGGCGACGAAGCTGTTCACCCGCGACTCGGCGTAGGTGAAGTACAGGAACACCGGGATCATCGCGATCCGCACGAGCGTGATCGCGTTCGGCGTGTTGAGGAACTCCTTGCGCAGCGAGCGGCCCACGTCGCTAGCCCTCCACCGCCGACGGGTCCGCGATGACGCGCCCCTCGCCGGTCAGCTCCACCGCCACCACCACCGGCGCGCCGCCGTCCTCGACGAGCGCGCAGACGCGCGGCGTGAGCGTGCCCACCCAGCCGACGAGCGACGCGAGCGGCACCTTGAGCGGCGCGTCGGCGACGACGTCGAGCGTCACGGGCTCGCCCTCCGTCGCCAGCAGGAACCGGCCGCGGCCGCGCAGGTGCACGAGGTGCAGCTCCGCCGAGATCGACGACGGGACGCGGCCGTTCTCGAAGGCGATCCCGCCCTCGAACCCGAAGAGCGGCTCCTCGCGCAGGTAGGCGGCATCGGGGCCGAGGTCGAGGGCGGTGAAGCGCCGGCCCGCGGTCCGGAAGAGCAGGACGCCGTCGCCGGTCACGCGGTGCATGCGCTCGGCGCCCTCGCCGAACGGCTTCTCGGTCGCGCGCCCTCGGAAGCGCTTCATCTCGCCGGCCATGGCGACCTTCCCCTGCGTGGCGAAGAGGCCGTCGAGCCGGGTGCGCACCTCGCCGCGCACCGCGACGAGGAGCGTGTTGCCGGCGAGCGAGAACGTATCCGCCGCGCCGGGGTGGACGACGCGCGACGCCGCCCACGCGCCGAGCGCCTCGCCCGGCGCCGCGGACCGGTAGGCGGGGACCGCGCCCGGGGGCGGCGTCCGCACCGGCTCGGGCGCCGCCTGCGCCTGCGCCTGCGCGACCGCCTCGGCGACGTCCGCGGCGTGCGCCTGCTCCGCGACCGCGGCCGCGGGCGCGGCGCTCGCGCGCCCGGCGACGAGCTCGTCGCAGCGCGCCACCATGTGGTCCGAGCCGGCCTTCTTGAACCACTCGCGCGCGCGCGTCAGGTTCCCCGACTCGAGGAGCGCGAGGCCGAGGTAGCCCATCGCCTTCTTGTGGTCGGGGTTCAGGTCGAGCGCGATCTCGAGCTGCTTCACCGCGTCGGGGTGACGCTTCGCCTTGAGGCACGCCAGGCCGAGGTTCACGCGCGCGCCGGGCTCGACGGGGTTGTCGTCCACGAGCCGCTGCCACACGCGCGCGGCGTCGTCGAAGCGCGAGAGCTTGTAGTAGGCCTGCCCGAGCAGCCCGAGGACCTTCGGGTCCTTGGGGCGCAGCTCCAGGGCGCGCTCGAGCGACGCCTTCGCCGGGTCGGCCTCGCCCCGGAGCAGGAGCTCCGAGCCCCGGTTCAGGTGGAACAGGAACTCCTCGTCGATGCCCTCGACCTCGTCGCCGCCCGCCCGCCTGGCCACGGCGTCACCGCCCGGCCTTGTACGAATGGTAGAGGGCGACGACCTTCTTCACGTACTCCTGCGTCTCGGGGATGCGGGGGACGGCGCCGCCGGCGCGGCGCACCGCCTCCGGGCCGGCGTTGTACGCGGCGAGCGTCTGCACCATGTCGCCGCCGTACAGGTTCGCGAGGATGCGCAGGTACCGCGCGCCCCCGTCGATGTTCTGCGCCGGGTCCCAGGCGTCGGAGACGTACATCTCCTTCGCCGTCCCGGGCATGAGCTGCATGAGCCCGACGGCGCCCTTCTCCGAGAGCGCCTGGTGGTCGAAGTTCGACTCGACCGCCATCACCGCGAGCAGGAGCGCCTCGGGCAGCTTGTACTTGTCCGCGGCCTGCCGGATGTGCTCGCGCCACTGCTCGAGCGTCAGGCGGGACGACGGTGCGGAGGGGGCGGCGACCGGGCGGGCGCGCGCCTGCGGCGTCGTCCGGTAGACGCCCGTGCCCCCCGAGCCGCGGTTCACCTTGCGATAGCGCGCGTCGGTCGGCGCGTTCGAGAAGTGGAGCACGCCGTCGTCGTCCACGTACGAGTAGACGTCGGCCGCGGCTGCGCGGCCGGACGAGAGGAGCCCGGCGAGGACGAGACCGATGAGGGCGCGAGGCACGGCTTCCCTGCGGAAAGTTACCAGCAGCACGCGCGGCCGGACAACTTTATTCCCCCACCCTTCCTCACATGGAATAGAGAATCCCGCATGAGCACCCTGTCCCATTCGGAGCAGGTGGACTTCCTCGTCCTCGGCGGCGGAGCGGCGGGCCTGTCCTTCGCGCTCGAGGCGGCGGATCACGGGTCGGTCCTCGTCCTCACGAAGCGGCAGCGCTCCGAAGGGTCCACCCAGTACGCGCAGGGCGGGGTCGCGTCGGTGCTCGGCGCCGACGACCAGCTCGACCTGCACGTCGAGGACACGCTCGTCGCCGGCGCGGGGCTCTGCAAGCGCGAGGCGGTCGAGGTGACGGTGCGCGAGGGGCCCGAGCGGATCCGGTGGCTCCTGTCGCTCGGCGTCGAGTTCGACAAGGAGGACGAGGCGAGGCTCCACCTCACCCGCGAGGGCGGCCACTCGCGGCGGCGCGTCGCGCACGCGAAGGACGCGACCGGGCGCGAGGTGGAGCGCGCCCTCCTCGCCGCCTGCGCCGCGAAGCACATCCGCATCGTCGAGGACGAGGTCGCGGTCGACCTCGTGACGAGCGGCAAGGTCGGGATCGGCGGCCCCAACCGCGTGCTCGGCGCCTACGTGCTCGACCGCGCGTCCGGCGAGATCGTCGCGCTCTCGGCGCGGACCACCGTCCTCGCCACGGGCGGCTCCGGCAAGGTCTACCTCTACACGTCGAACCCGGACGTGGCGACGGGCGACGGCGTCGCGATGGCGTACCGCGCCGGCGCCGCCGTCGCGAACATGGAGTTCGTCCAGTTCCACCCGACCTGCCTCTACCACCCGCAGGCGAAGAGCTTCCTCATCAGCGAGGCGCTCCGCGGCGAGGGAGGCATCCTCCGGAACGCCGCGGGCGAGGCGTTCATGGCGCGCTACGACGCGCGCAAGGAGCTCGCGCCGCGCGACATCGTGGCGCGCTCGATCGACGCGGAGATGAAGCGGCGCGGCGACGACAGCGCGTTCCTCGACATGACGCACCTGCCGAAGGGCTTCCTGCTCGAGCACTTCCCGAACATCCACGCCACGTGCAAGGAGTTCGGCGTCGACATGGCGGTGCAGCCGATCCCGGTCGTGCCGGCGGCGCACTACCAGTGCGGCGGCGTGGTGACCGACCTCATGGGGCGGACCTCGCTCGGGCGCCTCTACGCCATCGGCGAGGTCTCGTGCACCGGGCTCCACGGCGCGAACCGGCTCGCCTCGAACTCGCTCCTCGAGGCGCTCGTGTTCGGCCGGCGCGCGGCGATCGCCGCCACCGACGAGCTGTCGAGCGCGAGCGGCCCGCACCCCGTCCTCCCGCCCTGGAACCCCGGCGCGGCGCTCGCGCCGGAGGAGGGCGTCGTCGTCGCGAACAACTGGGACGAGATCCGGCGGACGATGTGGAACTACGTCGGCATCGTCCGGACGGAGAAGCGGCTCGAGCGGGCGCGGACGCGCATCAAGCTCGTGCGCGACGAGATCCGCGAGTACTACTGGCAGTACCAGGTGACGCCGGACCTCGTGGAGCTCCGCAACCTCGCGGACGTCGCGATGATCATCGTGGAGTCGGCGCGGCAGCGGAAGGAGTCGCGCGGGCTCCACTACCTCCTCGAGTACCCGAAGCCGGACGACCGCTGGCTGAAGGACACCGTCCTCACGCGCGGGGATCTCGAGTAGCCCGCTCCGCGTCCCCGGCCCGCTTCCCCTGCGGAGCGGCCGGGGAGCAGCGCGCCCGCGCACGGGCGGCGAGGTCACTTCGACGCCGGCGGCACCGGCTCCCAGGCGCGGTCGACCGGCTTCGCGAGCGCCTCGCCGAACTCGAGCGGGAGCTTGCCGAGTCCGCTCGCGAGCTCGAGCACGAACGGCTTCCCGGCGAGCTCGCCGGAGGGCGGCCGCGGGAGCAGGACGCGGTAGGCGACGTCGAACGGGCCGACGTAAGGGAAGAGCGCGACGAGGTTCGCGTCTGAGTCGATCGAAGTCACGCGCGTCGCGAGCACGTCGGCCCCGTCCACCTTCACGGCGACGCGCCAGACGCTCTCCGGCGCGTCGAGGTCCTGCGCGCGCGAGTCCGCCGCGAAGAACGAGAGCATGAACTCCTCGCGCTCCGCGTACTCCTTCCGCTCCTGCGCCAGCCGCGCCGCGAGCTCCTGCTCCGTCCACCCGAGCCATTCGGCGAGCCGCCGCGCGCGCGCCTCGCGCACGGCGAGCGTGAGGTGCGTCGCGGTCGCCGTCGCGCGGTGGTCGAACGAGTCGTACAGCACGAACCGCCGGGTCGCGTCGCCGCGGGCCTGGGCCCACTCGCCCTCGCGCGTCACCGGCAGGGGCTGGCGCGGGTGGCAGGCGGCCGACGCGAGCGCGGCCGCCGCGACGGCGGCGGCGAGCAGCGGCGAGCGCGCCGGGTTCGGCTTCGACCTCGTCATGGGATGAAGTCCTCGCGCGTGAAGAGCGCGTCGAGCGGGACGCCCTGCGCCTCGATCGCCTCGCGCCCGCCCTCCAGCCGGTCCACGAGCGCGACGCAGGCGACCGGGACGAGGTCCTCCGTGCGGCACCGCTCGATGGCCTTGAGGGCGCTGCCGCCCGTCGTGACGACGTCCTCGATGACGACGACCCGGCTCCCGTCGGGGATCGTCTTCCGTCCCTCGATCCACTGGCCGGTGCCGTGCCCCTTCGGCTCCTTGCGCACGATGAAGGCGTCCACCGCCTCGCCGGCGAGGAACGAGGTGAGCGCGATCGCGCTCGCGATGGGGTCCGCGCCGAGGGTGAGCCCCCCCACGCCCCGCACGAGCGGCCGGATCGCCCGGACCTTCTCGAAGAGGAGCCGCCCCACCAGGACGTGCCCCTCCGCGGTGAGCGCCGTCCGCTTGCAGTCCACGTAGAAGTCGCTCTCCTTGCCGGAAGCGAGCACCACCCTGCGCCGCTCGAAGGAGAGCGTGCGGAGCAGCTCGAGGAGCCTCCCGCGATCCGCGTCGAGGCTCATCGCTCCTCCCGCTCGAGGCGCTCGAGGTGCTCGAGGATCTCGGCCACGTACCGCGCCTGCGCGAGGATCATCCGCCGGCCCTCCGCCGGCAGCTCCGCCCACGACGACCACGCGAGCGCGAGGTCCTGGTTCACCTCGAACATCCGCCTGGCGAGGTCCTCGGCGAGCTCCTCGGGCGTGACCTCGACCGCGGCCTCCCCGCCCTCGCGCTCGCCCTCGCCGCCCTCGCCGGCCGCGGGCTCCTCGCGCGCCGCCGCGTCCGCGCCGCGCTCGAGGAACTGCCGGAAGCGGTCGCGCAGCTTCGGGTCCACCGGCGCGCGCGCGACGGCCTCCCCCACGGCCTCGGCGGCCCAGGGCGCGACCTTCTCGGCCTCGAGCCGCTCGCCGAGCGCGAGGAGCTCCGTCGCGAGGAGCGGCTCGCCGACGAGGGCCGGCGCGAGCGCGAGGCTCCACGCGTCCTCGTCGCCGAGGACCTGGTGCACGCGGGCGAGCACGCGCTCGCGCCCGAGGAGCCGGGCCGCCGCGACGCGCCGGAACCCGGCGACGATCTGCCAGCGGGGCCCCTCCGGCGCGGCGCCCGGCAGCGGGCGCAGCTCGACGGGCACGAGCTGGCCAAGCCGGCCGAGCGACGCGGCGAGCGCGCCGACGTCGCCCTCGTCGCGCAGCCGGAACGTCGCGTCGTCCGAGACGTCGGCGAGCGCCACGAACTCGACGGCGCCGGTCGCGTGCGCGGGCGCCGTCGTTCGCGGCTCGAGCTCCACGGCCGACCTACTTGCGCTTGACGATGACCTTGCGCTTCACCGCGCCCATCGCGACGGGCGCGGGGGGCGCCGGCACCTTCAGCGCGGCGGCGGGCGCGGCGGCCTTCTCCTCGCCCTTCCTCGCCTCGGCCTTCGCCGGGGCGGCCGGGCGCGCCGCGGGGCGGAACGCCGGGCGGGCCGGGGCGGCGATGGCGCGGCGCGGGGCGCCCGCGCTCTCCACGTCCACCTCGCCCATGTCGATCCGGCCGCGGAAGCTCGCGCCGTCCACGATGATCACGCGCGGAGCGGCGATGTCGCCGACCATCCGCCCCTCCTTCGTGATCTCGACGGACTCGCTGGCGGTGACGTTGCCCACCACCACGCCCGCGATGACGCAGTTCTTGACCTGGACCTCGGCCTTCACGATGCCGGTGGGCTCGACCACGAGGGTCTTCGTGAGGGTGAGCGTCCCCTCGACGCGACCGCGGACGGTGAGGTCCTCGTCGCCGTTGAGGGAGCCGCTGATGAGGATCGATTCGCCGATGATGGTGGTGCCGTCTGTCGTCGCCACGGTCACTTCCCCTTCGCTTCCTTGACGTCCATGTCGACGTTGCCCTTGAACACCGCGCCGTCCGCGATCAGGATGCGCGGCGCGCGGATGTCGCCGACGACCTTGCAGTCGGCCTTCAGCTCGACCTTGTCGCTCGCGGCGATGTTCCCGGTGACCTGGCCCGAGACCTCGACGTTCGCCGTCTCGATGTCGGCCTCGATCACGCCGGAGCCCTCGACGAAGAGGCTCTCCTTCAGGCTGATGCGGCCCTTGACGGTGCCCTGGACGACGAGGTCCTCGTCGCCCGAGATCTCACCGTCGATCACGATCGAGCTGCCGATGACCGTGTGAGTTCCGGCGCGGGTCGCCGGGACCTTCTCGATGCCAGCCATTCGTTCCGTCCTCCGGGAGCTTCGCCGCGGGAACCGCGTGGAGAGTGCGAGACGACGGCAGGATAGAAGCACGCTTCGGGTCGCGTCAACGTCCCTGTCTCACGCAGCGTGTCCCACGAGCCAGGCGACCGCCTCCCCGATCGGCTCCGCCCGGCGTACCTCGTTGAAGATCTCGTGTCGGAACCCGTCGTACACCGCGATCCGCTTGTCGCTCGACCCGGCCGCGTCGACGAAGGCGCGCGCCGCCGCGGGATCGGCGATCCGGTCGGCGCCCGCCGCGAGGACGAGCAGCGGCGCCCGGAAGTCCCGCGCTCGCCGGAGCACCTCGCGCTGCGCGCCCATGGCGGCCTCGTACCACCCCGGCGTCGTCTTGCGGCCGTAGAGGGGGTCGCGCTCGGTCCAGCGCTGCAGCTCCCCGTCGCTCGTCAGGTCCTCGACGCCGAACCCGGCCTCCACCGGCAGCCACGGCACGAGCCGCCCGACCGTCTTCGCCGCGAGCAGCTTCACCAGCGGTGGGGGAAAGGCGAGCCTGAAGAACGGCGAGGAGAACACGAACCCGGAGACGTGCCGGCCGCGCGTGAGCCCCCACATCGCGGAGACGAGCGCGCCGTGGCTGTGGCCGAGCACGAAGAGCCGCTCGCCGACGACGCCGTCCTGCGAGAGCTTCGCGACGAACGCGTCGAGGTCGGCGACGTTGTCCTGGAAGGCGTCCACGTGCCAGCGGCGCCCGTCGGACTGCCCGTGGCCGCGCAGGTCCACGAGCGCGACCTGCAGGCCGGCGCGCACGAGCGCGTCGGTGAGCGCCGGGTACCGGCCGCAGTGGTCGCCGCCGCCGTGGAGCACGAGGACGGTGGCGCGCGCGCTCGCCGGCGTGTAGCGCTGCCAGAACAGCCGCAGGTGATCCGCCGAGTTGAGGAACCCCTCCTCGTGGCGGGCGACGGTCTCGGGCGGGTAGGAGGGCAGCATCGGGGCGGACCGTAGCGGCGGCCGATCCGGCGGTCAAGCGAAGGCGACGGCCGCGAGGAGCGGGCCGGCGCCTCTCGCCGCGCGAAGGCTCCGCCCGGAGCTCCGGGCGGCCTACCGTCGTCCGGCCCGGTGCGACGAGCCGGTCACGTCGCGCAGCTTCTTCTCGATCTCGGCGCGCAGCGTCGCCTGCCGCGCCGGGAGCTCCTCGCCGACGTTCGCGAGCGCGCGGGTGTAGGCGCGCGCGGCGTCCGCGGGGCGGGAGGCCGCGCGGTACGCGTCGCCGAGGTGCTCGAGGATCGTCGCGTCGGGGCCGGCGAGGGCGTCGGCCTGCTCGAGGGCCTCGACGGCGCGCCGGACGTCGCCGCGGCGGAACAGCACCCAGCCGAGCGAGTCGAGGACGTGCCCGGAGCGCGGCTTCAGCTCGAGCGCGCGGCGCACGAGCCGCTCGGCCTCCTCGAGCCGCACGCCCTGCTCCGCGAAGGTGTAGCCGACGAAGTTCAGCGCCTCCGCGTGGTCCGGGTTGATCGCGAGGAGCGCGCGCATCTGCGCCACCGCCGCGTCGCGCCGGCCGGCGCTCTCGTAGGTGGAGCCGAGCGCGTACAGCAGCGCCTGGTCCGAGGGGCGCGCCGCGAGCGCCTCGCGCAGCGACGAGACCGCCTCGTCGGCGCGCCCGGCGCGCACGAGGCTGTCGGCGAGCGCCGCGTACAGGTCGGCGGCGTCCTCGGGGCCCGCGCCCCGCTCCAGGTCGGCGATGGCCCTGCGCAGCAGCGAGATCGCCTCGGGCGACCGCCCGGCGCGGTCGAGCACGCTCGCGCGCGTCGCGAGGAGCCGCACGTCGTCGGGCGCCCGCGCGAGCGCCGGGACGAGGGCGCGCTCCGCGTCGGCGTGCCGCCCGGCGCGCGAGAGGGCCTCCGCCTGCGCGGCGCGCGCGGACACGAACAGCTCGCCTTCGTCGGAACCGACCGCGGCGAGCGCCTCGGCGGACTCGGGCCAGCGCCGCAGCGCCTGGAGCGCGAGGCCCTCGGCGAAGCGCAGCCGCGCGTCGCTCCCCACGTCCTCGAGGCCGGCCCGCGCCGCGGCGAGCGCCTCCGCGCCGTGGTTCCCCTCGAGCCACTGGAACACGACGCGCACGTGCGCGTCCGGCCCGCGCGGCGACGCGCGCAGGTGCCGGTGGAACCACTCGCGCGCCTGGGCGAGCTCGCCCTGGCGCACCGCGAGCCGCCCGAGCGCGAGGAGCGCCTGCGGGTCGTCCGCGTCCGCGTGCAGGATCGCGAGGAGGTCGTCGCGCGCGTCGGGGTCGCGCCGGAGCCCCTCGTGGGCCTCCGAGAGCAGCCGCCACGCCTCGACGTCGCGCCGATCGAGCTGGACCGCGCGCCGCAGGTGGCGCTCGGCGCGCGCGGCGTCGCGGCGGCCCAGGTACGAGCGGCCCAGCTCGCGGAACGCGCTGCCGTCGCCGGGCACCCGCCGCGCGAGGTCCTCGAGCGTGCGCGCCGCGGCGTCGTCCTCCCCGGCGTCCACGTACGTGGCCGCCAGGAGCCGCCACGGCTCCGGGTCCGGCGGCGCCTCGGACGAGGAGATGGCGGTCTCGATCCGGATCGCCGCCTTGAACTGCACGACCGCCTGCTCGGTGTGGTGCCGCGCGGCCGCCATCCGGCCGAGGAGCGCGTGCGCGCCGGAGGCCGACGGCCCGCCCTTGTCGAGCTCGAGCGCCTGCTTCGCCTCGACCTCGGCGGCGTCGAGCTGCCCGAGGAGCGCGAGCGCCTGCGCGAGCGAGACGCGCAGCTCGGGGCTGCGATCGTCGTAGGTGACGGCGAGCTTCAGGTGCTCGACCGCCTTCTCGGCGTCCCCCGCGCGGGCGTGACGCCGCGCCTCCAGGTAATGCGCGATCGCGCGCGGCGACGCCCAGCGCGCACCCTCGGCGGCGGCGGCGCGGCGCGCCTCGCGCATCGCCTCGCGGTCCGCCCGGGGTGCGGCGCGGGCGCCGGCGGCGGAGGCCAGGATCAGCAGGGCTGCGAGGAAGCGGGACATCCGGGTCCGGGCGGCGGGAGGGCCGCCTACCCCACGAGCATAGCGGCGCCCGCCTGACCCTTCAACGCGATGCCGGTGTGCGCCTGCGGCGCCGTGGCTGCGCGGATCGGCGCTCCCGGGCGCCCCCGCGCGCCGGCGACGCCGAGCGGAGCGCCTCGGCCACCGCCTCCGGGAGCGCACCGTCTCCCACCGGGCCCGATATCGCGACGGCGCAGCCCGCGGCGCGCAGCGCGTCGAGCCACTCCGCGCGGCCGACGCCGACCACCGGGATGGCCGACAGCTCGCGGTCGAGCCGGACCGAGCGCAGCTCCTCCCCGCCGTCCGGCGCCTCGCTCTGGAGCACGAGGACGTCCGGCCGGAACCGCGCGGCCGCGGCGCCCGCCGCGAACCCGGGCGACGCCTGGTCCGTGGCGTACCCCGACGCGGAGAGGAGCCGCACGGCGCCCTCGCGCGCCGGACCGGGCGTGCCGACCACGAGCGCCTTCCTGCGCTCGGGCGCGGCGCCGGAGAGCTCCGGCGGGACCGGCATCCCGTGCCGGAGCATGAACGCCGCGAGGTCCTCCTCGGAGATCCGCCGGTGTCCTCCCGGCGTCCGGTGCGCCTTGAGCCTTCGCGCCTTGATCCAGTTCACCACGGTCGGCAGCGAGACGCCGAGGAGCCGAGCCGCCTCGAACGTCGTGTAGAACCGGGCCATCGAGGGCCTCCCGCCGGAGGCCCGCCCCTCGACGCCTGGGACGGCCCATCCGGAACGGTCATGGTAAGGAAAGGCCATGCCCCCGTCCTCCTACCTCATGGGCGCCGTCCAGATGACGTCGACGGCGGACCGCGGCAGGAACCTCGACACCGCCCTCCGGCTCGTGAACGAGGCGGCCGACCTCGGCGCGAAGCTCGTGGCCTTGCCCGAGAACTTCTCCTACATGGGGCCGGAGGAGGGCCGGCTCGCCACGGCGGAGACCGTGGACGGCGCCACGCTCGGCGCGCTGCGCGAGCTCGCCCGCCAGCGCTCGATCTTCGTCGTGGCCGGCTCGATCGCCGAGAAGTCGGCGAACCCGAAGATGACCGCGAACACGAGCGCGGTGATCGCGGACGACGGCTCGATCGTCGCCGCGTACCGGAAGATCCACCTCTTCGACGTGAACATCCCCGACGGCGCGCGGTACGCCGAGTCCGAGGTGGTGATCCCGGGCGACAAGGTGGTGGTCGCGCCGACGCCGCTCGGCCGGATCGGGCTCACCGTCTGCTACGACCTGCGCTTCCCCGAGCTCTACCGGAAGCTCGCGAGCCTCGGCGCCGAGGTCATCACGATCCCGGCGGCGTTCACCCTCTTCACCGGGAAGGACCACTGGGAGGTCCTCATCCGGGCGCGCGCGATCGAGAACCTCGCGTACGTGATCGCGCCCGCGCAGGTGGGCCGCCACTCGGCGAACCGGCAGACCTTCGGGAACGCGATGATCGTGGACCCGTGGGGCGTCGTGCTCGCGCGCTGCCCGGACGGCGAGGGCGTGTGCGTCGCGAAGTTCGACCGGGCGCGGCTCGAGCGCGTGCGGCTCGAGCTGCCCGCGCTGAAGCACCGGAAGCTGTAGCGCGCCCGGGCGCGTCAGAACACGAAGAGCAGCCCGAGCGCGAACGAGAGGTCCTCGTTCGAGAGGTCCCAGCTCGTGGACGAGCCGAAGTCGTCCACGTAGGACTTCGACACGTCGAAGGTGAGGTACGTGTGGTTCACGCCCGAGTCGCGGTCGAACTCGCGGGCGAGCGTCGGGTCGAGGAAGTCGAGCAGGAACGCCACCCCCGCGGTCCACGACCAGCCGTTCGTCGCGCCCTTCTCCGAGGTGCTTCCGCTGCCGTCGGTGATCCACCAGTTGTACCGCTCGAGCGCGAGCCGCGCGTACGGCGCGAACGGGATCTTGTAGCGCTCGGTCGCCCAGTCGAAGCGGTAGGAGAGCGCGAGGCTCGTCGGGATCATCCGGAACCGCGTGGTCTCGCTCGAGGGCTCGAGCGTCCCCTCCTTGAAGCCCGTGCCCGAGTCCTGGAACCAGCCGCTCCGGACGCCGATCTCGAGCGAGCCGACCTTCGTGAAGAGCGCGCGGGAGAAGCCGAGGTGGAGCATCCACCCGTCGCTCGTCCCGAAGTACTTCTGGTACGGCCTGTCCGCGGGCGGCGAGGCCGTGAACTCCGCGTCGAGGTTCGGCCGGTAGCGCTGCATGCCGACGTCCACCGCGCCCCAGCGGCCGGAGGGACCGACCGTGACGATCGCAGGCGAGAGCTGGGCCGCGGCGGGGACCGCGGCGGCGAGGAGCGCCGCGGCGACGATGGCCCGGATCACGCCCGCCTCCGCAGCCCCGCGAGCAGCGCGGAGATCGCGAGGAGCGCGAGCGGGCCCGCGCCACCCGTGCCACAGCCGCCCTCCTCCTTCCCACCCAGCTGCTGGGAGTAGTACTCCCAGAAGTCCAGGACGGGCCCCGGCGTGCCGGAGCCCGTCATCGGGTCCGTGCTCTCGTTCATCGCCGCGGAGAGCCCGTACACCGCCACGTCGTACGGGGTGCCGTTCGAGAGCCCGCCGACGCGGAGCTCCCTCGCGGTGACGTCGTCGCGGAAGAACTCCGTCCCGCCCGAGCTCACGACCACGCGGTACGACGTCGCGCGCGCCTGGGTTCCCGTCGCGGTGGGCTCGCCCCACGACAGGTTGAGCGCGTCCTCGCCTTCGCCCACGGTCAGCCAGGGCGGCGCCGGCGGCCGCCGGACGGACAGCGTGAGCGTCCCCACCGCAGAGCCGGTGGGCGACGAGCCGCTACCCGGGATGTAGTGGACGCACACGGTGAGCGTCCGGTCCTGGAGCGATGCGTCGTTGCAGTCGAAGGCGTCCTCGGTTCCCGCGAGCATGATGGAGCGGGTCGACACCTCCGCGCTGCCGGTGTCCTGGTTGGCGTTCGCGGTGTAGGTGTCCGAACCGACCTGGCCCGCGTAGATCTTCGGGCTCGCGTTCGGGTCGTCCTCGGTCTTGCAGTACTTGGGGTCGGCGGTGGGCGCCCCCGCGTCGTTCGCCACGTAGATCTTGAAGTTGCCGCTCTCCTGGCTCCCGCTCGCGAGCTTGGTGTTCCAGAGGAGCTCGAGCAGCGGCGCGGTGACCGACCCGTTGCACTCGTCGATGTTGATGAACGCGTCGTCGATGACCAACTCTCCGGGGCCCTGGTCCGAGCCGTACTTGACCTCACCTTCGCCCGGCGGAGTCTGCGCGGTGGCGAGCGCAGGCGCGGCCACGAGGACCACGAGGAGGAGTGCGCGTCTCATGGGAGCGCGATTGTGCAACCGGAGCGCCAGGGGAGCAAGCGACGGAGCCGCGCGCCACGCCTCGCGTTTCCGCGCGTGCCGGGCACCGCAGGCGGCCCGGACCGCCAAAATGGCAGCCCGCCCGCGCGCGCGTTGCCAATTTGTCAGCGCGCGGCGAGGCGCTGCTCCGCGACGAGCCGTGCGAGCTGGACCGCGTTCGTCGCGGCGCCCTTGCGCGTGTTCTCGATCGACAGGAAGAGCGACACCCCGTGCTCGACCGAGGGGTCCGCGCGGACGCGCCCCACGAGCACGCCGTCGTCGTGCGCGACGAGCATCGGCATCGGGTAGACGCGCTCCGCCGGCTCGTCCACGAGCTTCACGCCGGCCGCCCCGCGGAGCGCCGCGCGCGCCGCGTCCGCGCCGAGCGGCCCGCGCGCCTCCACGTTCACCGCCAGCGAGTGGCCGAAGAAGACCGGCACCCGCACCGCGGTCGCGGCCACGCGGAGGTCGGGATCGCCGAGCACCTTGCGCGTGTCGCGGCCGAGCCGCTCCTCCTCGTCGGTCGCGCCGCCCTCCACGAACGCCCCCACCTGCGGGATCACGTTGAACGCGATCCGGTGCGGGAAGCGCGCGGCGGGATCCGGCTCGCGCAGGTTCAGGAGGTCCCGCGCCTGCTGCTCCAGCTCCTCGACGCCGCGCTGCCCCGCGCCGGAGACCGACTGGTAGGTCGCGACGACGACCCGCCGGAGCGGGGCGACGGCGCGGAGCGGCGCGAGGGCGAGGGCGAGCGCGGTGACGTTCGAGGACGGGCTCGCGACGATCCCCCGGGCCCGGAAGCCGGCGAGCGCGTCCGCGTTCACCTCCGGGACGACGAGCGGCACGTCCGCCTCCGCGCGGAACGCGGGCGAGTCGTCCACGACGGCGCAGCCCTCGGCCCACGCCCGCGGCGCCCACTCCCGCGCGACGTCCGCGCCGGCGCAGAAGATGGCCACGTCGCAGGCGCGGAACGCGCCCTCCCGGAGCCCCTCCACCCGGACGTCGTCGCCGCGGAACGCGAGCGTCGTGCCGGCGGAGCGCGGGCTCGCGAACGGCCGGAGGGCGCGGAGCGGGACGTCGAGGGCGTCGAGCGCCTCGAGGACCGTGCGGCCGACCGTGCCGGTCGCGCCGACGACGGCGAGCGTGATGGCGTGGCTCTTCACGAGACCCCTCCCGCCGCCCGCCCCTCCGCCGCGGCCTCCGCGGGCGAGGTCTGGGCGTCCACGAGGTAGACGATCGACTGGTACGGCACGCCCGCGTGCGTCGTGAGCCCGATCTCGCAGGCGCGCGAGCTGGAGTAGCCGCGCTCGCACCCGGGCGGCAGCGCCGCGCGCAGGCCCGCGAGCGCCGACGCCGTCAGCTCCGGCGTGGTGAAGCCCTTGTCGCCCGCGAACCCGCAGCAGCCGGTGGGCGGCACCACGACCTGCTCCGCGCAGGCCTCGGCGACCGCGCGGAGCTTCGGCTCGAGCCCCATCTTGATCGCGCTGCACGTCACGTGGAGCGCGACCGGCCCGGGCCGCCGCCGGAACCGGAGCCGGTCCATGAGCCGGTCGTGGATGAACTCGGCGGGCTCGTGGAGGGCGAGCCGCGGGTCGAGCGTCGCGCGCATCCGCTGCACGCACGGGCTCGTGTCGCAGACGACCGGGAGCCTCCCGCCCTCCGTCGCGGCGAGGAGCGCGCGCTCGAGCTCGCGCGCCTTCTCGTCGGCGAGGCGCGGGAACCCCTTCGACTCGAAGGAGAGGCCGCAGCAAAGCCCGCCGAGGCCGGACGGGAACCGGACGTCGTAGCCCGCCTTGTCGAGGACCGAGAGCATCGCGGCCTGGAGGGCCCGCGGGTCCGGGTCGCCGCGCGCCGGCCCCATGGTCCGGACGACGCACGACGGCAGGTAGACCACCTTGCGATCGCGGCCGCGGACGAGGTCCTCGAACCCTCCGCGCGCCGGGCCGGGCGCGGCGCCGGGCAGCACCGGGAGCGTCCCGAGCGCGCGGGCGGCGGCGAGCCCCGTCCGCACGCCCGCGCTCGCCCACCCGAACCGGCGCGCCGCGAGCCCGGCGATCCGCTCCGCCAGCGCGCCCCGCGCCTCGGCGCGGCGCGCCTTGGTGAGCTTCCCGGTGTCGATGCCCACCGGGCAGGCGGTCGCGCAGAGGCCGTCCGCCGCGCAGGTCTCGTCGCCGAGCCACGCGTAGTCCCGCTCGAGGCGCGCGATCCGCTCGCCGGCCGGCTCGGCCGGCGCGCGGCCGCGGCCGCCGTGCGCGCCCCGCCCTCCCCCGCCCTCGCCGTGGAGGACGAGCCCTCCCTCGCCTCCGCTCCGGAGGACAGGCGCGCGCAGCCGCGCGACCTCGCGCCGGATCACGATGCGCTGCCGCGGCGTGAGCGAGAGCGCGCGCGACGGGCAGCGCGGCTCGCAGAAGCCGCACTCCGTGCAGCGGTCGACGAGCTCCGCGGCGCGCGGGAGCGGCTTCAGGTTCTTCACGTGCGCGCGCGGGTCGTCGTTCAGGACGACCCCGGGGTTCAGGAGCCCGTCCGGATCGAGGAGCGCCTTCACGCGCCGCATGATCCCGTACGCCGCCGCGCCCCACTCCAGCTCGACGAACGGCGCCATGTTCCGGCCGGTGCCGTGCTCGCCCTTGAGCGACCCGTCGAACCGCCGCACGACCACCTCGCACACCTCGTCCATGAAGCGCCGGTAGCGCTCCACCTCCGCGGCGTCGCCGAAGTCCTGCGTGAAGACGAAGTGCAGGTTCCCGTCGAGCGCGTGGCCGAAGACGATGCCCTCGTCGTACCCGTGCGCGGCGAACAGGCGGCGCAGCTCGACGGCGCCGGCGGCGAGGTGGGCCATCGGGAAGGCGACGTCCTCGATGACCACGGTCGTCCCCACCCGGCGCGCCGCGCCGACGGCGGGGAAGAGGCCCCGCCGCACGTCCCACAGCCGCTCGTACTCGGCCTTCACGGCGGTGAAGGCGACGGGCTCGAGCGTGGGGAGCCCCTCGAGCAGCGCCGCGGCGGCCGCCGCCGCGCGCGCGACGCCGGCGGGCTCCGCCGCCCGGACCTCGACGAGGAGCGCGCAGGCGTCGGGCGGGAGCGTGCGGAGGACCGGCGGCAGCCCGGGCCTCGCCTCGACGGACCGGAGCGAGGCGCGGTCCATCAGCTCCACCGCCGAGACCGGCCCGCCGGCGAGCCGCTGCGTCCCGCGCGCCGCCGTCTCGACGTCCGGGAAGAGGACGAGCGCGCTCGCCCTGTGGGCGTGCTCCTCGACGGTCTCGAAGGTGACCTCGGCGATGAACGCGAGCGTCCCCTCCGAGCCGACCATGAGGTGGAGGAGGACGTCCACCGGATCCTCGAAGTCGAGGAAGGAGTTGAGCCCGTAGCCGGTGGTGTTCTTGATCCGGTACTTCTCCCGGACGCGCGCGGCGAGCGGCGCGTCGGCCAGGAGCTCCCGCCGGATCGCGGCGAGGCCGTCCAGGAGCGGCGCGTGCGTCTCGCGCAGGCGGCGCCGGTGCGCGGGGTCGGCGGTGTCGAGGAAGGTCCCGTCGGCGAGGACGAGCTTCATCGCGCGGACGGTCCGGTAGCTGTTCTGCGCGGTGCCGCAGCACATCCCGCTCGCGTTGTTCGCGGCGATGCCGCCGATCTGGCAGGTCGCGATCGACGCGGGGTCGGGGCCGATCTTGCGCCCGAGGGGCGCGAGCGCCGCGTTCGCCTCGCCGCCGGCGACGCCGGGCCCGAGGACGATCGCGGCGCCGCCGTCCAGGATCCGGCGCCCCTTCCAGCCGTCGAGCTGGACGAGCACCGAGTCGGTGACCGCCTGGCCGGAGAGGCTCGTCCCCGCCGCGCGGAACGTGAGGGGGACGCCGTGGCGGCGCGCGAGCGCGAGCAGGGCCCGCACCTCCTCCACGTCGCGCACGCGGGCGACGACCTTCGGCACGAGCCGGTAGAAGCTCGCGTCGGTGCCGTAGGCGAGCGTGCGCAGCGGATCGCAGAAGAGCCGCTCCGGCGGCACGACGGCGCGCGCGTCCTCGTAGAAGCGCCGGTGCGGGCCGGGCAGCGCCTGCACGTCCGCGCGGGTCGAGGGGGCGGGGCGCATCGGGCGGGGAACGTAGCCGCGTCGCGGCGTCGGGTTCAAGCCCGCCGCCCGACTATCCGGTCCCGCCCACCAGCCACCGCCCGAACGCGGGCACCGCCACGATCGCGCCGAAGCGGAGCAGCCGGCCGAGGTAGCCCGCGAGGAGGAAGCGGACGAACGGGAACCGCAGCGTCCCGGCGAGGATGCTCGTCACGAAGAACGGCGGCAGCCCCACCGCGGCGGAGAGGAGGACGAGGAGGTCCTTGCTGCGCCAGCGCTCCACCCGCGCCTGCCACCGGAGGATGTCCTCGTGGCGCTTCCCCTTCGGCAGGCGGACGACGCCGCGGCCGCCGAGGTACATGCCGCACTTCGCGACCATCTGCCCGGCCGCGGCGAGCGCCGCGACGGCGGGGAGCGTCTCGCGCGGCGCGAGCGCCGCGATCCCGACGAGGAACAGCTCGGCGTTCACGACCGGGATGAACCCGCTCGCGACGCAGTAGACGAACGTGGCGAGCGGGTACCCGAGCCCGGCGACGAGCGCGTCGGGGCTCACGTCGCTAGCCGCCGGCGCGGCCCGCGAGCCACGGCTCGGGCGCGGGCAGCCGCGCGAGGCGGATCGTGGACCACACCTTCACCGAGATCACCGCGGCCGAGACGAGCGCGGGGACGATCCAGCTCCAGCCGAGCCACGCGCCGACCAGGATCGCGCCGGTGACGAGCGCGCCGTTCGCGACCTTCCCCGCGGCCGACCAGTTCCAGGTCCAGATCGGCCGGTCCACCTCGTAGAAGTAGTTCGGCGAGAGGCAGGGCCAGCGCATGAACTGGTGGGAGAGGTACTGGTCGAGCACCACGAACTGGAGCAGGTGCATGCCGATCGGGATCGCCATGCCCGCGTGCCAGCGCAGGTAGTTCGCGTAGAAGGTGCCGATGAGCAGCCGGTCGGAGAGGATGTCGAGCTGCGCGCCGATCCGCGTCTCCTCCCGCAGCGCGCGGGCGATCCCGCCGTCCGCGACGTCGAGCACCCAGTAGACGGCGAGCCCGGCGTAGTTCCACGCCTCGCGCCCGGTGAGCGCGGCGGTGAGGAAGCAGGCCATCGCGGCGGCGACGCGGATCCCGGTGACGAGGTTGGCCCAGGTGAGCCAGGTCTCGCGCACGAGCCGGTCGCGCGAGCGCTCCGGGGCCGCCGCGGCGCGGGCGACGTCCGGCGGCGAGACGGGGGGGGCGGTCATGGGGCGCGCATCCTCACACGCGGCCGGCGCGAGAGCATTCACTCTTTCGGGGGAGCGCGGCATCGATCAGCGGAGCAGGTCCCGCAGCGCGCCGTCGAGGTCCGGGAAGCGGAACGCGTACCCGAGCGCGAGCGCCTTCGAGGGGCGCACGCGCGCGCTCGCGAGGACCGCGCTCGACAGCTCCCCGAGCGCGAGCCGCAGCGCGAGGGCCGGCGTGCGGATGGCGCTCGGTCGGCCGAGCGCCCGCCCGATCGCCCGCGCGAGATCGCGGTTGCGCGCCGGCGCCGGCGCCGCGGCGACGAGCGCGCCCTGCGCGCGCGCGTCCTCGAGCGCGAGCAGCGCGAGCCCGACCTCGTCGGCGAGGTGGATCCAGGACTGCCAGAACGCGCCGTCGCCGAGCGGACCTCCCGCGAACGCCTTGAACGGCAGGACGAGCCTGGGGAGCGCGCCGCCGTGGCGCGCCAGGACCATGCCCGCGGTCCGCAGGAGCACGACGCGCGCGCGGGGCGCCGCCGGCGCCGCGGCGGCCTCCCACTCCCGGCAGACGTCGGCGAGGAACCCCTCGCCCGCCGGCGACGCCTCGTCCAGCACCTCGTCTCCGCGCGAGCCGTAGAACCCGATCGCGCTCGCCGAGACGAGCACCTTCGGGCCGCGCTCGCGCACGACCGCCGCCACGTTCTCGGTCGAGCGCACGCGGCTCTCCCGGATGCGACGCTTCTTCTCGGCGGTCCAGCGCCCCTCCGCGATGGGCTCGCCGGCGAGGTGCAGGCAGGCGTCCGCGGCCGCGAGCGCGTCCTGCCACGGCCCGGGCCGAGCCGGATCGCCCGCCACGACCCGCACGCCCGCCGGGAGCCGCGACGCCGCGTCCCGCGCCCGCGACACCGCCGTCACCGCGTGCCCGCGCCCGAGGAGGGCGGCGCACGCCGCGCGCCCGACGAGCCCCGTCGCGCCGGTGACGAGGACCTGCACCTAGTTCCCCCGCCCGGCGCCCGCCGGCGGGACGGTGCCGTGCGGGAACTTCGCCTCCGCCTCGCTCGGCCGGACGTAGTGCGGCTCGAGCGCGAAGAGCGCCTGCGCGTCGAAGGCTGCGCCCGCGAGCCGCTCCGAGACGAGCGCGGCGAGCGCTCCGGCGGGCGGCGTCGCCACCTCCGTGGCGAGGCGCGGCAGGACGGCGCCGAGGACCTGCGCGTACGCGTCGTAGCCCTCGCCGAACGCGACGGCGGCCTCCGCGCCGGCGACGCCGCGGACGCGCTCCGCGAGCGCCTCGGGCGGGACGGCCACCTCGTCGGCGAGCGCCACGATCCCGCCGCCGCGCGACCGGTAGAACCCGGCGTAGACCTCGCCCTTGCGCGCGTCGAGGAGGGGCACGAGGAGCGCGCCGTCCGCCGCGTCGCGCGCGGCGCCGAGCGCCATGGCGGCGAGGCTGGAGGCGCCCGCGATCGGCCGGCGGTTCGCGTACGCGAGCCCCTTCCACGTGGCGAGCCCCACGCGCAGCCCGGTGAACGAGCCGGGCCCGAGACCCACGGCGAAGCCCTCCACGTCCGGGATGGCGAGCCCCTCGGCGCGCAGCAGGTCGACGAGCGCCTGGGGCAGCGCGGCGCCGTGGCCGCCGACCTTCCCCTCGACCGCCTTCGCGGGCTGGCGATCCGTGCGCGAGCAGCGGACGCGGACGCCGCCGCCGGCGGACACGTCCACGAGGGCGCACGAGAGCGTGAGCGTGGCGGTGTCGAGCGCGGCGACCAGCACCCCCGGTTCTTAGCACGCCCGCCTGGCTCCGGTTACCATCCGGAAATGGCGATCAAGCGCATCGGCATCCTCACGGGGGGCGGCGACGTCCCCGGGCTCAACTCCGTCATCAAGGGCGTCACCTACCGCTGCGCCGAGCACGGCATCGAGGTGACCGGGATCCGGCGCGGCTGGGAGGGGCTCACCCACCTCGACGCCCGGGACCCGAAGAGCCGCGCGAAGTACCTCATGCCGCTCAACCGCGAGAACACGCGGACCATCGACCGGACCGGCGGCACCATCCTCCACTCCTCGCGGACGAATCCGTCCAGGATGAAGAAGCTGCCGAGGCACCTCGAGGGGCAGGACCTCCCGTCGCGGCAGGCGGCGAAGGCCGGCGAGACGGTCACGACGTGGGACGTGTCGAAGGCGGTCCTCGCGAACCTCGAGGCGCTCGGGATCGAGTACCTGCTCCCCATCGGCGGCGACGACACGCTCTCGTACGCCGCGCGGCTCCACGACCTCGGCGCGCGGGTGGTCGCGATCCCGAAGACGATGGACAACGACGTCCGCAACACGGAGTACTGCATCGGCTTCTCGACCGCGATCACGCGGGCGATGGACGCGGTGGAGCGCCAGCGCACCACGGTCGGCTCGCACGAGCGGATCGGCATCTTCCGCGTGTTCGGCCGCGACGCGGGGTGGACGTCGCTCTACACCGCGTACGTCACGTCGATCCGCTGCGTCATCCCCGAGTACAAGGTGGACCTCGACAAGCTCATCGGCCTGCTCGTGCAGGAGAAGCGCGAGAACCCGAGCAACTACTCGCTCGTGATCCTCTCGGAGGGGGCCGAGTGGCAGGGCTACCAGGTGCAGGAGTACGGCGAGCCGGACGCGTTCGGCCACCGGAAGAAGATGAGCGTCGGCGAGGCGCTCTCGGAGGAGATCAAGAAGCGGGCGAAGGAGGAGACGATCGTCTCCGACCTCACCTACGACCTGCGCTCGGGCGACCCGGACTTCATCGACAAGCTCATCGCGAACACGTTCGGCACGATGGCGCTCGACGCGCTGCTCGAGGGGAAGAGCGGCCTCATGTCCGCGCTCGTGAACGGTCAGTACGAGATGGTGCCCATCCCGGACCCGAAGCTCGGGCCCCGCAACGTGGACGTCGCGACGATGTACAACACCGACCGGTACCGCCCCATCTACGCGAACAAGCGCGGCCTGCCGGTGTTCCTGAACCGGGCGACGTTCGCGTAGGGCGGCGGCTCGCGCTGCCGGAGGGGCGCTGGCAGGCCGTCCGGATCGCGTACCGCTCGGAGTTCCGGACCGACGCGACCGCGACGGACGGCGCCGCGCTGTGCACGCTCGACTTCCTCGACGACCGCGACGACCTCGCGTTCGCCGTCGGCGACGGCGTCGCGGACGGCGCGCCGCCCACCGTCGCCGTGACCGGCCCCGCGGCGGCCGCCGTCGGCGCGCCGGCGATGCTGCAGGCGACGGCCGGGGACGACCGCGGCGTCCGGCGCGTCGCGTTCGAGGTGGAGGACGTCCTCGTCGGCGACGCGTCCTCCGAGCCGTTCCAGGCCGGGTGGATCCCGCCCGCGCCCGGCGGATACCGCGTCGTCGCGCGCGCCTGGGACGCGGCCGGGAACGAGGGTGTCAGCGCGCCGTACGTGGTCCAGGCGGGCGATCGGACGCCGCCGCAGGTCGCCTGGGTCGTCCCGACGGAGTGGGGCTACCGGCCCGAGTACGCCGGCGGCGCCGCGCCGTTCGCGGTGGAGGCGGAGGACCTCGGCGGCGGGACGGTGAGCCGCGTCGAGCTCCTCGTGGACGGCGCCGTCGCCGCGACGGTCGCCGCGCCGCCGTGGGAGGGCTCCTGGGACACGGGCGGCTTCGCCGAGGGGCTCCACGAGCTCGTCGCGCGGGCGCTGGACGACTCGGGGAACGCGGGCGCGACGCGCCCGATCGCCGTCCGGATCGACCGGACGCCGCCCGCCGACGTGACGATCGTCTCGCCGACCGCGGCGTCGGTCGTGTCGGGCGCGGTGCCGGTGACCGTCCGCGCCGTGGACGCGGGCCGGATCGCGAGCGTGTCGTGGTCGGCGGACGGGGTCGTCTTCGGCGCCGGCGCGAGCACGACGTGGGACGCGCGGGCCGCGGCGCCCGGCCCGCACGTCCTCCGCGTCGTCGTGACGGACGCGGCCGGGAACGCCGCGGAGGCGAGCGTCACCGTGCGCGTCCAGGACCTCCGGGCGCCGACCGTCCGGATCTCGGTGTCCCCGAGCCACGGCGACGTCACCGCCGCCAGCCCGGACCTGTACGCGAGCGCGAGCGACGACGTCGCCGTCGTGCGGACCGAGCTCTACCTCGACGGCATGCTCGTCGTCGCGTCGGGGCACTCCAGCGCGGCGACGACGTGGGACGCATCGGGCGCCGAGGGCCGGCACGAGCTCCTCGCGCGGGCGGTCGACGCGGCGGGGAACGTCGGGACCGCCACCCGGACCATCGAGGTGGACCTGACGCCGCCGTCGGTGCAGGTGATCGCGCCGGCGCCGGGCGAGACGCTCGAGGGCGCCGTCACCGTGGCGATCGCGACGGCGGATGCCCACGCCATCGGCGGCGCGCAGCTGTTCCTCGACGGCCGCCTCGTCGCGACCGCGAGCGCGCCGCCCTTCGATCTCCCGCTCGACGCCCGCTTCGTCCCCTCCGGCCCGTACGTCCTCACCGTGCGCGCCTGGGACGTCGTCGGGAACGCCGCCACGTCGGCCGACGTGCCGGTGGAGGTGCGCGCCCCCGAGGCGGCCGTCTGGGATCCGGCGCTCGGCGTCCCGCGCTGCGCGTCCGCCGGCGCCGCCTGCCGCGCCGGGTTCCTCCTCGACGGCTCCGGCCGGAGCGAGCTGCACTGGCCGAACACGCTCGGCGGAGCGGCGGACGATCCGTCGCTCACGTTCGGCGCCGTCGACGCGATCGAGGTCGCCACGGTGGACGGCGGCCCGCTCGCGGCCGGGAAGACGGCCCGGGTGAGGGTCCTCCTCCACGGCGGCCAGTACGTGCGGGGGAAGATCTTCGCGACGACCGATCCCGCCCTGCCGAGGTGGCAATTCGTGGGCTACGTCGGCTCCTCGCGGTGGGACGCGACCTGGTACGAGACCACCTTCGTCCTGCCGTCCGCGCCGGCGCAGGCGATCCGCGTCGCGAACGGCGTCGACATCGACCCGGACCCGGTCAGCGGGTACAACGCCGACTACGACGACCTCGTGTTCGCGGTCCTGCCCTGACGCGGTCCGCAGCTCCGCCCCGGGCGCGCCGGTCAGAGCGCCAGCTCCAGGTACACGGCGCCGGGGAGCGGGTTCGCGTAGTACGCCGGGATCTCGCGGAAGCCGAGCGACGCGTACAGCGCGCGCGCCTCGCGCATCGACGCGAGCGTGTCGAGCCGCGCCGCGCGGTAGCCCTCGGCTCGCGCCGCCGCGAGCAGCGCCCCGGCGATCGCGCGCGCGATCCCCCGGCCGCGGAACGCGGGCCGCACGTACATCCGCTTGAGCTCCGCGATCTCGGGCTCGAGCGGCCGGAGCGCGCCGCAGCCCGCCACCGCGTCGCCCTCGAGCGCGAGGAGGAGCCGCCCGCGCGGGCGCGCGTAGGCGCCCGGGAGCGACCGGAGCTCGTCGGCGAAGCCCTGGAAGCCCAGATCGACACCGATGGCGCGCTCGTACTCCGCGAAGAGCGCGCGCACGTGGTCGAGGTCGGCCGCCGACGCGGCCTCGAGGAGGCGGGGCATCGGCAGAGCGTAACGCGTCCATCGCGCGCGGCACCGCCCCCTCCGCGCCCCGCCCGCCGCGGCGCGTAACACCTCGATTCGCGTGCCCGTTCGGGCACGCGCCGGGGTGGTGTCACGCGAGGCGGCCTCCGCTCCTCGGGATCCTCGATGGTCGGGCGCGTCCTCCTCCTCCTGAACACCGCCTCCGGAACGGGGCACCCGCCGGGGCTCGTCGAGCGGCTGCGGGCGGTCCTCGACGGCGCGCTGGGTCCGGCGCGCGCCGAGATCGCGTCCGTCTCCGATCACGCGGCGGCGAAGCGGCGCGCCCACGACTTCGTCGCCGGGACGCCGGGCCGCTGCGCGGTCGTCGTGGGCGGCGGCAACGGGACGGTGCGCGCCGCGGTGGAGGGGATCGCGGGCGCGCTCGGCGCGGCGGGCGGCGACGGCCGCGTCGTGCTCGCGGCGCTCCGGCTCGGGTCCGGCAACGTGTTCGCGCGCCACTTCGGCGTCCCCGCGGATCCGGAGGCGGCGCTCCGCGGGATCGTGGAGAACCTCGCCGCGGCGCGGCTCGCGCGCTGCGAGCTCGTGCGCTGCGACGTCGAGGACGGCGACGGGACGCGCCGCACCCTCCACGCCACCTCGCTCGTCGCGTTCGGCGCGCTCGGTCGCGTCCCGGGAGACCTCGCGCGCTTCCACCGCGCGCTGCCGTCGCTCCGGCGGCTCCTCGCCCGGCTCCTCGGCATCGAGCGGCTGACCCGGCTCGAGTACGTGGTCGCGTTCGCGCTGCGCGCGCTCCGGGCCGCCGTCCTCGGCGGCGTGGACGATCGGCTCCGCCTCGTCGCCCGCGGCCGCGCCACCGAGGCGGGGCTCTTCGCGGGCGCGCTCGTGAAGTACGACCTCGACGCGCTGCCCGTCCGGACCCGGCTCCGCGCCGGGGACCCCGCCGTGGCGCTCGCCGTCGTGGAGCGGATGCCGCTCCCCGCCGTGCTCGCCGGGCTGTTCCGGCCCCGCCGCCTGGCGCGGCGCGCGACGGTCTCGACGCTCGGGCGCGGCGAGGAGCTGCGCGTCGAGCGGACGGACGGCGCTCGGACCGAGTTCTTCCTCGACGAGGACCCCGAGTCCTTCGATCGCGCGCTGACGCTCCGGCTCTCGGGCGCGCTCCCCGTCGCACCCGGCCCCGACTACCGGTGGCCGGAGGCCGCTCCACAGGAGGTCGCGTCATGACCACGCACGTCGCCATCCTCGGCATCGACGGAAGCGGAAAGAGCACCGTCGCCCGCGCGCTGCCGCCGCTCGCCGCGGCGCGGCTCGGCGTCCGGGCGGCGACCGCGGGCGCGACCTTCGCCGTCTCCGAGCCGGGCCAGGACCTCGCGAGCGGCGGGGTCGCGGCGCGCGGCCTGCCGCTCGCGGCGCGGCTCGCGCCGGCGCTCCGCCGCCTCGCGAAGCGCTGCGCCGCCCTGGCCTGGCTGTACCCGATCGTGAAGCTCCTGCAGATGCTCGTGCAGGACCTCGCCGCCCGGCGCGTCGCGCGGCGCTACCGCGCGGACGTCGTCTTCTGCGACGGCCACGCCCTCCTCTGCGCGGCGGGCCGCTGGGCGAACTACCCCGGCGGCGGCTCCGCCGCGCGCGTCGTCGAGCTGCTCGCCTTCGCGCGGGGCGGGCCCATGCCCGCCGGCGCGGGCCTCCGCGAGCGCCTGCGCCTGCGCGCGCTGCGCCTCGCGCTCCGGTGCGGGCGCGCCCTCGGCCTCGACGTCGCCTGGCTCCCCGACGTGGCGGTGTTCCTGGACGTGCCGCCCGCGGCCGCGCTCGACCGGATCGCCCGCCGCGGCGCGCCGCGCGATCCGCACGAGAACGCGCGCGACATGGCGCTCGCCCGCGACGGCTACCTCGAGGCGCTGTACGCGCTCGAGCGCGGCGGCGCGCTCGACGTCCGGGTGATCGCGAGCGGCGCGCTCGGCCCCGGCGAGACGTGCGGCCGCGTGCTCGACGCGCTCGCGGATCGCCTCGGCGCCGCGCGGGGCGCCCGCGCCGCCGCCGACGAGCCGCTCGGGACGACCGAGGCGACGCGCCGCGCGATCTGGAAGCGCGTGCTGCGGCCGGAGTACCTCGCCTACGTCGTCGGGGACCTCCGCCACGGGGCGTGGCGCGAGCCCTGGTTCCTCGCGTCCCGGCACGGCCGCGCGCTCCTGCGCGAGGGCTACTCGGCCGGCGTGATGCGGCGGATCTACGACCAGGACCGCCGCCGGCCCGGCCTCCTCGACCGGATCTTCCTCGGCTACCCGCTCCACCGCGCGGTGCACGACCGGCTGCACCTGCTCGTGGACGTGCTCGAGCGGGAGCTCGTGAGCCGGCTCGGGCAGGCCCGCGGGGTGCGCGTCCTCTCGGCGCCGTGCGGCACCGCCGAGGACCTCTTCCGCGCGCTCGAGCGCGTCGCCGCCCGCGGGCGCGTGGCGATGTCGCGCGTGCACGTCGTCGCGGCCGACCTCGACCCGCACGGCGAGCTGCGCGAGGCCATCCGCCAGCGCGCGGGTGCGCTCGGCGTCTCCGTGGAGTTCGTCCGGTGCGACCTCACCGATCCGGCGTCCCGCGAGCGGCTCGGCGCGGCGCCGTTCGACCTCGCGCTCTTCGTCGGCCTCTCCTCCTGGATCGACAAGCCGTCGCTGCTCGCGCACCTCGCGTGGCTGCGCGGCGCGGTCCGGCCGTCGGGCGTGCTCGTGACGGACTGCTTCAGCGCGGCGTCGTACGCGCGCTCGGGCTGGATGGCGGGCTACCGCGCGAGCTACTACGCGCCCGCGGTGTACGCGGCCCTCCTCGACGCGTGCGGGTTCGACGCCGCCGCCGCCCAGCCGGCGAGCGGTCGCGACCGGATCAACCACGTGCTCGTGGTGCGCCCGCGGCCGCCCGAGCGCGTCGCGGCCGCGGCCTGACGCCGGCCGGCTCGCCGCTAGCTCACCATCCGCATGATGTCGTTCTTGAACGCGAACAGCATCAGGCCGAAGAGCAGGATGAGCCCGACCACGTTCGCGATCTCGCGCGCGCGGACCGAGAGCGGCCGGCGCGTGACGCTCTCGAGGAGCGCCTGGGTGATGTGGCCGCCGTCGAGCACCGGGATGGGCAGGAGGTTCATGAGCGCGAGGTTCACGCTGATGAGCGCCATGAGCCTGAGGAACGGGCCCCACCCCTCGGCGGCGGCCTCGGTCGCCATCGACATGATCATGAGCGGCCCGCCGATCGTCGACGACGGGATCTTCCCGGTCAGGATCCGCGCGACGCCGAGCACGTTGAGGCGGACCATGAACACGAGCTCGTCCCACGCGGCCTCGAGGATCTCGATCGGGCCGCGCACGAACGGCACCTTCCCCGTCGCGAGCGCCGCGGGGTCCACGGCGGCGCGCCGCCCCGTGGAGAACCCCAGGGAGAGCCGCTCGATCTTCTCCTTCGAGAGCTCGTCGACGAACGTCTCGTTCTCCGGGACGAGCTGGACCGTCCGTCCGCTCGCGAGCCCCACCGACACCGCGACCCCCGCCTCGAGGTCGCGGGCGAGCGCCTGCACGTCGAGGAACGTCTGGACGGGCTTGCCGTCGAGCGACGCGATCGCGTCGCCGCGGACCAGCCCCGCCTTCGCGGCGGGCGAGCCCGGCGCGACGGCTGCGACGAACGTCGAGACCTCGGGGTCGGCGAGGCGGAACGTGGGCTCGCCGCCGGCGCAGGTCGGCACGCCCCGCAGCGTCGCCGCGGCGAAGGTGCCGAGGGTCGCCCCCGGGAGCTGGAGCGGCCGCTCGCGCACCACCTCGAGGTCGAGCGGCGCGCAGCGCGCCGCCTCGAGGACGGCGGTCAGGTCGCCCGCGTGCCGGATCGGCTTCCCGCCCGCCGCCACGACGAGGTCGAACGGCTCGAGCGGGCCGGCCGCGCCGGGCGCGACCGGCGCCACGGTCGCGGTCGCGTAGGTCGGGGCGACGCCGATGACGCCGCGCCTCGTCGTCTCGACGGGGTTCCGGTCCTCCGTCTCCTTCGGGACGATGGTCAGCGGCTCGATCTCGCGCCCGTCCCGCTCGACCCGGAAGACGAGCGGCTCGCCCGGGTGGGGCGAGACGACCTTCCGCAGGTCGGAGAAGTACCGGATCGGCCGCGCGGGCGCTCCGGGCGCGGCCACGGAGAGGATCCGGTCGCCGGGGCGGAGCCCGGCCGCGGCGGCGGGCGCGCCCGGCGCGACGGTGCCGATCACGGGCCCCTCGGTCGGGTTGCCGTTCAGGGCGAGCGCGAGCGCCACGAAGATCGCGCCGGGGAACACGAGGTTCATGCCCGGCCCCGCGACGGCGATCGCGAGGCGCTTCCAGGGGGCCTGCTCGAGGAAGCCTCGCCCGCGGTCCTCCGGGGCGGGCGCCTCGGTCGGATCGTCGCCGGCCATCTTCACGTACCCGCCGAGCGGGAGCGCCGAGATCCGGTACTCGGTCTCGCCGCGCCGGAACCCGAGCAGGCGCGGCCCGAACCCGAGCGAGAACCGGAGGACCTTCACCCGCATCGCCTTCGCGACGAGGAAGTGGCCGAGCTCGTGCACGAAGATGAGCCCTCCCAGGAGGAGGACGATCGCGCCGGCGTTGAAGAGGAAGCCCGTCATCGCTTCGCAGTCTAGCGGCTCTGCGGGCGCGGCGCCCGGTTGCCGGCTCGCCCGGGCGAGCCAGGTCGGGTAGGCCGTAAGGAGCGGGCCGGCACGTTTCGCTTCGCGAAAAGTGCCTGGCCCGAAGATCTAGCGGCCTAGCCTCCGCTCCACCTCGCGCCGGCCCCACTCGCTCGCGGCGAGCGCCTGCTCCACGGACCGGACCGGCTCGGGGGCGTGGGCGTCGAGGGCGGCGGCGCAGGCGTCGGCCACGTCGGTGAACCGGCAGCGGCCGCCGAGGAAGGCCGCCACCGCCGCCTCGTCGGCGCCGGAGAGCACGGCGGGCGCCGTCCCGCCCATCTCGAGCGCGCGGTAGGCGAGCGTGAACGCCGGGAACCGGGTCGCGTCGGGCGGCTCGAACGTGAGCTTCCCCAGCCGGCCGAGGTCGAGCGGGGCGAGGTCGAGCGGGAGCCGCTCCGGGTGGCCCATCGCGTAGCTGATCGGCCCGCGCATGTCGGAGACGCCGAGCTGCGCCACCATCGAGCCGTCGATGTACTCGACCATCGAGTGGACGATCGACTCCGGGTGGACCACGATGTCGATGCGCCGCGGCTCGACGCCGAAGAGCCAGCGCGCCTCGATCACCTCGAGCCCCTTGTTCATGAGCGTGGCGGAGTCGATGGTGATCTTGTCGCCCATGGACCAGTTCGGATGCTTGAGCGCCCGCTCCGGCGTGACGGACGCGAGCTCGGCGGCGGCGAGGGTGCGCAGCGGGCCGCCCGACGCCGTGAGGATGAGGCGGCGCACCTCCCCGCGGTTGTGGCCGACGAGCGACTGGTGGATGGCGCTGTGCTCGGAGTCCACCGGGAGGATCGCGACGCCCCTCGCCTCCGCCCGCGCCACGAGCAGCTCGCCGGCGAGGACGAGCGACTCCTTGTTGGCGAGGCCGATGGCCTTCCCCGCCTCGACCGCCGCCGCGGTCGAGCGGAGCCCGGCCCCTCCGGAGATGGCCGCGAGCACGAAGTCCACGTCCGGGTGGGCGGCGACCGCCACCGCGCCGGCGTCCCCGGCGAGCACCTCGGTCCCCGCGGGCGCGAGGGCGCGCAGCTCGCGCGCGGCCGCCTCGTCGCCGGCCGAGACGAGCCGCGGGCGGAAGCGGCGCACCTGCTCCGCGAGCCGCGCGACGTTCCGCCCCGCCGCGAGCCCGACCACCTGGAACCGGTCGGGAAAGCGCGACGCGACGTCGAGCGCCTGGACGCCGATGGAGCCGGTCGAGCCGAGGATCGCGACGCGCTTCACGGGCCGATCTCTAGCACGGGGGCGCGCGCGCCGCCGAGGGGCGGGCGGGCGCTACGGGAGCACGTGCTCGAGCCACGCCGCGCAGACGTAGACCCACGGCGCGACGAAGAGCAGGGCGTCGATGCGGTCGAGGAGCCCGCCGTGGCCCGGGATGATCTTCCCGGAGTCCTTCACGCCCGCGGCCCGCTTGATCATCGACTCGGCGAGGTCGCCGAGGGGGCCCAGGATCCCCGCCCCCACGCCGACCGCGACCGCGCCGCCGGGCGCGAGCGCCTCCGGGTGGAGGAGCCACAGCACCGCGAACGCCCCGGCGACGCTCCCCGCGAGGCCGCCCGCGAACCCCTCCCAGGTCTTCTTCGGGGAGATCCGCTCGTACAGCTTGTGCCGCCCGAAGGCGTGCCCGGCGAAGTAGGCGGAGGTGTCGTTCGCCCACGAGACGACGAACGCGAGGATCACCCACGGGACGCCGAAGCGGTCGCGCAGGCCGACGAGCGACGCCACGAGGAGCCCGCAGTACAGCCAGGAGAGGACCACGATCGCGACCGAGCGCGGGATCTGCTCGAGCGGCGCGCGGCGGAACAGGAACACGACGAGCACCGCGACGGTCGCCGCAGCGAGGGCGAGCCCCGACCAGCCCGGCAGGAGATCGCCGCTCTCGCCGAACGCGGCCATGAGCGGGATCGCGCCGGCGACGGCGATCCCGAGCGCCTCGCCCGCGCCGATCGCCCCGAACATGAGGACGAGCTCGGCGGCCGCGACCGCGGCGGCGATCCCGGCGAGCGCCGCGAACGGCAGCCCCCCCACGAACGTGAGCCAGACCGCGATCGGGAAGAGCACGATCGCGGAGCCCACGCGCAGCGCCAGGTTGCGCCGGTTCTTCGGGTCGAGCGCGCCCATCCGCCCTCACTCGCGCGAGGGGCCGGCGAGCTGCGCCCCGGTGAGCCCGAACCGGCGCTCGCGCGTCTGGTAGTCGGCGATCGCGGCGAGGAGCTCCGCCTCGCGGAAGTCGGGCCAGAGCACGTCGGTGAAGACGAGCTCGGCGTACGCGGCCTGCCACAGGAGGAAGTTCGAGATGCGGCGCTCGCCGCTCGTGCGCACGAGCAGGTCGAGCTCGGGGAGCCCGGCGGTCCAGAGCGCGGCCTCGAGGTCCTCCGCCTCGAGCGCCGCCCCCTTCGCGCCGGCGGCGCGGCGCGCGGCGGCGACGAGCTCCTGCCGGGCGCCGTACGAGAGCGCGAGCGTGAGCGTCATGCCCGCGTTCGCGGCCGTCTCGGCGCGCACCGCGGCGAGCCGATCGCGGACGGAGCCGGGGAGCCGCTCGAGGTCGCCGATGGCGTTCAGGCGGATGGCGTTGTCCATCATCTCGCCGCGCTCCGACTCGAGGTACTCGGCGAGCAGCTGCATGAGCGCGCCGACCTCGTCCTCCGGGCGGCCCCAGTTCTCGGAGCTGAACGCGTACAGCGTGAGCGCGCCGACGCCGACGCGGCGGGCCGCGCGCGTCACGGCGCGGACCGACTCGGAGCCCTCGCGGTGGCCCGCCACGCGCGGGAGGCCGCGCGCCTCCGCCCAGCGGCCGTTGCCGTCCATGATGATCGCCACGTGGCGCGGCAAGGGCCGCGACTTCACGCGCGCTTCCAGCTCCTGGACGAGGGTCCGCTCCGCCACGCGCGGGCTTATAGCACGCCGACGCGGCGCGGCGGCGCCCCGCGCCGCGCCGAGGGTCCGGGCGGCCGGCCGGCCCGGAAACCCGCGGCCTCGTTTGATTCCGCTGGCCGGGGCTCCTATCCTCGATGTCGTGCCCCCGCGCCGCGTCGGCCCGTACGAGATCGTCTCCGTCATCGGACGGGGCGGGATCGGGACGGTGTACCGGGCGCGCCACCGCGACACCGGCGAGCTCGCCGCGGTGAAGGTCCTCGGGCCCGCACCCGCGGTGGACGCGACCGCCGCGCGCCGCCTCGCGCGCGAGTACGAGGTGCTGCGCTCGCTCGACCACCCGAACGTCGTGCGCGTGCTCGACGCGGGGGTCCACGAGGGCTACTCCTTCCTGGCGATGGAGCTCGTGGAGGGGCTCGACCTCCGCCGCTACCTCTCGCCGGTGATCGACGAGGGGCCGCTCAGCGATCCGTCGTACGACGCCCTCGACGCGTTCTCCGGGTCGGCCACGCCGTCACACGAGGAGCGCGGCACCGACGCGATCCTCGCCCTCGCGGCGATGATGGACGAGCCCGAGACGGAGCCCGAGGGCTACCCGCGCGCGACCCTCGACGCGGGCGGCGGGCCGGAGCCCTCGACGCCCCCGTCGTACGCGATCTCTCCCGAGGTCCGCGAGGCGCTCAACCGCCCGGCGCGGATCGTGCGGCTGCGCGCGGCCCTCGTCCAGGTCGCCGACGCGCTCGCGTACGTGCACGGGCGCGGCCTCGTCCACCGCGACATCAAGCCGACCAACATCATGGTGGACGATCGCCGCGTCGCGCGGCTCATGGACTTCGGGCTCGTCCGCGCGGCGAACGACGGGCAGGCGTCGCTCACGGCGACGGGCCGCGTCGTCGGGACGTACCGCTACATGTCGCCCGAGCAGGCGCAGGGGAAGCCCGTCGATCCGCGGAGCGACCTCTACAGCCTGGGCGTGATCCTGTACGAGCTGCTGGCCGGCGTGCCGCCGTTCGCGGCGAGCGAGCCGGTGGGGCTCTGGCGGCAGATCCTCACCGCCCGGCCGGTCCCCATCGCGACCTGGAACCCCGGCGCGGATCCCGCCCTGGCGCGCCTCGCCGAGGCGCTGCTGGAGAAGGACCCGGACCGCCGGCCGCGATCCGCGGAGGAGGTCGCGGACGTGCTGACGCACGGGAGCCTGCCGTCGGCGGGCGCGAGCCTCTGACCCCGGCAGCGTGCGGTCGAGCCCCGAGCCCCGGCCCGAGTCCGAGCCCGGTTTCCCGGGTCGTCTTCGGGCGCGGCGCGGGCTCGTTCACGGGGTCGGCCGAAGCGAGCAGCGCAGGTGACGCGCGCGGCCTCCGCGCGACGCGCCCCGCGTCGGACCGGGGGCCTATCCTCGCCCGCGGATGTCCGACCTCCCCTCCTCCGCGCTCGACTACCGGACCGTCGTGACCGAGTACTTCCTCGGCCTGCGCGGCTCCGGCCTCATGCTCTCGCCGCTCGACGGCGAGGTGGTGGCGGAGTGGGAGCGGCGCGGCGTGCCGATCGCCGTCGTCTGCCGCGGTCTCCGACGCGGGCTCGAGGACCTCGCCGAGCGGCGCGCCGGCGGGCCGCGCTCGATCCGCGCGCTCCGGTTCGCGGTCGAGGACGAATGGGACGCGTACCGCGCCCGGCGCGTCGGCGACGCGCCGGCGCCGCCGGCCGAGGCGCACGCGGCGGGCGACCGGCTCGCGCGCGCGAGGGAGCTCGTCGCCGACGCGGGGCGCGGCGCGGAGGGGCCGGAGCGCGAGGGGTACCGCGCGGCGTGGCGGGCGCTCGCGACGGCGGCCGAGCGCGCGGGCTCGCCGCTCGAGCGCGTGGACGCCGCGCTCGCCGAGGCCGACGCGCGCATCCTCGCCGCCTGGCTCGGCGGCCTGCCCGCCCCCGAGCGCCGCGCGCTCGGCCCGCGCGTCCGCCTCCTCGCCGGCGCGCGCCCGCGCGGCGCGAGCCCGCGCGCGTACCGCGAGGCGCTGCGCGCGCACCTCGTGGACGCGGCCCGCGCCGCCGGGCTCACCTGCCTCCGCGGATCCGTGTAGACTCCCGCCGCCGATGCCGCCGCCCGCCGAAAGCGCCTGCCCCGAGTGCGGGAACGCCGGCTACGTCGTCGAGCAGGTGCTCGGCCACGCGGCGCGCGCCCGGCGCTGCGCCTGCCAGGCGGCGTGCCCGCGCTGCGGCGAGAGCGGGTACGTGCTCGTCCCGACGGGCGGCTCCGCCGTCGCGCAGCCCTGCGCCTGCCGGCACCTCGACGAGCGGCTCGAGCGCTTCAACCAGATCGGGATCCCGCCCGCCATCGCGCGGGCGTCGTTCGAGACGTTCAAGGGGTGGTCGCCGGACCACGCGCGGGCGAAGGCCGTCGCGGAGGACTTCGCGAGGAAGTTCCGCAAGGAGGCGCCGACGAAGGGGTTCCTCCTCTACGGCCGGCCCGGCGCGGGGAAGACGCACCTCCTCGCGGCGACGCTGCGCTGGCTCGCGCTCGAGAAGGGCATCGCGAGCCGCTACGTCGAGTTCATGCTGCTGCTGTCGGACATGAAGGCGGGCTTCGGCGAGAACCGCAGCCACATGGACATCCTGAAGCCGCTCCTGTTCGTGCCGGTGCTCGCCATCGACGAGCTCGGGAAGGAGCGCGGCACCGAGTGGGAGCGCTCGATGCTGGACGAGCTCATCAGCCGCCGCTTCAACTCCGGCCTCGCGACCCTCTTCGCCACCAACTACTTCCTCGAGGAGCGGGACAGCCCCGTGAAGGAGCAGCCCGGGTTCCGCGCCAACACGCGCGCGCAGGACTTCGGCCGCGACGCGGAGGCGATGACGCTCGCGAGACGGGTCGGCGACCGGATCTACTCGCGCCTCAACGAGATGTGCACGTTCGTGAAGCTCGACCCCGGCCACGACCTGCGGAAGGACCGCGCCGGCGCGGGCGACTTCTGGAAGGCGTGAGCGGGCGGCGCGCGCCTGCCCCGGCGCGGGCGAGGGCCCCCCGATTCGAAGGTTGACCGTCCGGCCCCGCCCGAATACATTCCGGCGCTCCGCGGGGTTCCCGGCCGTCCCGGGACCGCGGCGGCAAGGAAGGTCACATGGCTCGCGTCACCGTCGAAGACTGCCTCCCCATGGTGGACAACCGCTTCGCGCTCGTGCTCCTCGCGACGAAGCGGACCCGCCAGCTCATGGCGGGCGCCCGGCCGCTGCTCGCGAACCAGAAGAACAAGCCCCCCGTCCTGTCCCTCCGCGAGGTCGCGACCGGGAAGGTCCGCTTCGACCGCTCCGTGAAGGACGCGCTCGCGGGCAAGTTCGACAAGGAGAAGGCGACCATCCCGGCGGGGCAGACGCGGACGTTGAGGTAGGACCGCTCGCTCTCCTGCATCGAGAGGGCGCGCCCGGTGGCGCGCCCTTTCGCTTGGGCAGGCAAGGGCGCGGCCGAGCTCGCCGGGGCGCCGCGCTACTGCAGCGTCCGCGTCCCCAGGTACGCGATCTTGTCCCCGCCGCCCCGCCGGTAGGTCCGGCGCAGCTCGCGCAGGAGCCCCTCGATGTCGGCGTCCTGGACGTACCGCCCCTCGAGCCAGCGGGCGTAGCCGCCGCCGAGGCGGTTCGCCTCGCGGTAGCGGTGCAGCTCGTCGGAACGGAGCCAGGCGTGGAACCGGACGCGCTCGTACAGGCGCCGCCGGAGCGCGCCGCTCATGCGCCGCAGGCCGCGCCGCCAGAGGTGGAGGAGGAGCAGCGCGAACTTGTCCACCTCGGCCTGGACCTCCAGCTCGAGGAGCGACACCGGACGGCCCTCCGCCGCGCGCGTCGCGAGGTAGACGAAGTGCGAGACCCCCTCCGCCGCGCACGCCACGCCGCCCAGCGCGCCGCGCGCGGTGAGCCGCGGCCGGCGATCGTGCGGGTCGGTGCGGGCCGCGGCGGCGACCACCTGGTCGTCGAGGTACAGCCCGAGCGAGACGCCGTCGTCCTCCTCCAGCACGAGCAGCTCCTCGGGCGCGCGCGGCGCGCGCCCCGCGGCGCGCGCGAGCTCGCCGCCCACGAGGAAGTCGTGCACGCGCGGGGCCTCGACGCCGTAGATCGCCTCGAGGTCGCGCTGGAGGAACGCGAGCGTGTGGCGCGCCCCCGCGTGCGGGATCACTGCGGGAGCCCTCCGCGCGGCGGAGCGCCCGGCCCGGCGAAGAGGGCGACGCCGCGGTCGCGGAGCTGGCGCGCGACGCGCTCGGAGCGCGTCTGGAGGAAGCGCTCGTAGAGCCGCACGAGGCCGCGGTTCGAGCGGAGGTCCGAGAGCTCCGCGATCTCCGCGAAGAGGTCCACGAAGTCGCCGAACCGGCCGGAGAGCTCCTCGTAGAGCGCGTCGAGCCCGCGCTCGCTCTCGGCGAGGGCGCCGTACGCCCGCTCCCCCATCGCGATGTAGTAGTCGACGTCGACGCGCGAGCGCGCGAGCGAGTCGCCGAAGAAGCCGGACACGAACAGCGCCGTGTCCCCGAGCCGCCTGAGCTGCGCGGCGCGCGCGCGCCGGTCGGCCTGGAGCGCGCGCAGGAGGATGAGCGCGAGGGGCTCGACGGTGAGGGTCCCGTCGGGCTCCTCGACGAAGAGCCGCTCCTTCTCGAGGAAGCCGGCGAGGAGGTTCACGAGGTAGAACTCCGTGACCTCCTGCACCCGCAGCCGGCGCTGCGCGAGCGCGTCCGCGACCATCTCGCGGAACCACTCGTGCGCGCTCTTCCCGACCAGGATCCGCTCGCTCACGCGCTCGTCCTCCGTCCGGGGCGGCGACCCCTTGCCGCTCTCCCGGTGGGGCACCCCCTTCACGCTACGCAAGGGGCTCCGCCCGCGCAACCCCCCGTGGCAAAAGGGGAATTGGACTGCCATCGCCGCGCCAGCAGCCGGGCGGGTGGAGTGCCAGATCGGCGCGAGCAGTCGCTCGGCCGGATTGCCAGCCGGCGGAGAAATCGCCCGTAGGGACGGGTACATCGAGGGATGGCCCGCTCGCTTGACACGCGGGGGTCGCTGATTAGGATACGCGCGCCGCTGGCAGTCCAGCGACATGACTGCCAGCCGGCACCCGACCTTCAACGAAGCCGTCCCCGCGCCAGCGCAGGGACCCGAACGACAGGAGGAGCGTCCATGAAGATCCGTCCGCTGCAGGACCGCATCATCGTCAAGCGGGTGCAGGAGGAGGAGAAGACGAAGGGCGGCATCATCATCCCCGACACGGCCAAGGAGAAGCCGATCGAGGGCAAGGTGATCGCCGTCGGCAACGGCAAGGTGCAGGAGGACGGCAAGGTCCGGCCGCTCGACGTGAAGGCCGGCGACCGCATCCTCTTCTCGAAGTACGCCGGCACCGAGATCAAGATCGACGGCGAGGAGCACCTCATCATGCGCGAGGAGGACATCCTCGGCGTGATCGAGAGCTAGCTCCGCCCCACCCCGACACGCGCAAGGAGCCCAGACAAGCCATGGCTGCCAAGGAAATCATCTTCGACCAGAAGGGCCGCGACGCGATCCTGAAGGGCGTGAACACCCTCGCCGACGCGGTGAAGGTGACGCTCGGCCCGAAGGGCCGGAACGTCGTCATCGAGAAGAGCTTCGGCTCCCCGACCATCACGAAGGACGGCGTGACGGTCGCGAAGGAGATCGAGCTCGAGAACAAGTTCGAGAACATGGGCGCGCAGATGGTGAAGGAGGTCGCCTCGAAGACCTCCGACGTCGCCGGCGACGGCACCACCACCGCGACCGTGCTCGC
>DASSSJ010000114.1:0-14579 GCA_035708485.1 Anaeromyxobacter sp.
GACCTCGACCCCGTCCCCGACCTCGACCCCGACCTCGACCCCGACCCCGACCCCGACCCCCGACCCCCGACCCCCGACCCCCGAGCCCCGCCCCCGAGCCCCGCCCCCGACCCCGACCCCCGCCCCTCACCGCCGCGCGAGCGAGACCGCCCGCGCGATCGCCGCGTCCAGCATCTCCGGCGTGAGGCGGCCCGTCTGCGTGTTCTGCCGCGAGGGGTGATAGCTCCCGACGAGCGCCGGGGCGCCGGGGACCTCCACGACCGCGCCGTGCCCGAACCGCGGCGCGGGGCGCGGGATCGAATGTCCCGCGCGCGCGTACGCGCGGAGCACGGCGGTCCACGCGATCGTGCCGAGCGCGAGGACCACGCGGGCGCGGGGCAGGGACCGGAGCTCCCGGTCGAGGAACGGCGCGCACCGGGCGAGCTCCTCCGGCTCCGGCCGGTTGTCCGGCGGCGCGCAGCGGCAGGCGGCCGTGATCCACGCGCCGCGGAGCTCGAGCCCGTCGTCGCGCGAGACCGACCGGGGCCGGCTCGCGAGGCCGGCGCGGTGGAGCGCGGCGTAGAGGAAGTCGCCGGAGCGGTCGCCGGTGAACATGCGGCCGGTCCGGTTCGCGCCGTGCGCGCCGGGGGCGAGGCCGACGAGGACGACCGCCGCCGCGGGATCCCCGAACGCCGGGACGGGCCGACCCCAGTACGCCTCGTCGCGGTACGCGCGCCGCTTCACGCGCGCAACCTCCTCGCGCCACGCGACGAGGCGGGGGCAGGCGCGGCAGCGGACGATCTGGGCGGCGAGGCGGGCGAGCGGGTCGCGCGAGGGCGGCGCGCGCCGGGCCATCAGAAGAGCGACTCGGGGACGTAGACGATGTCGCCCGGCTGGAGCGTGAAGTTGGGCGCCTTCCCGAGCGCGATGTCCTGGACGGTCACCTTCACCTTCACCTCCTGCCCCTGCACGCGGCGGGTCACCGAGGTGGAGTTCTGGGCGGCGGTCTTGGTGAACCCGCCGGCGACGGTGATGGCCTGGACGATCGACATCCCGTCCTCGTAGGCGAACGTGCCCGGCTTCTGCACCTCGCCGAACACGAACACCTTCTTCGAGTTGTACTCCTTCACGAGGACCGAGACCTGCGGGTCCCGCATGAACCCGGCCTGGAGGCACTCGCGCAGCTTGTCCGCGGCGCCGTTCCCGCTGAGCCCGCCGAGCACCACGCGCTGGCAGAGCGGGAAGGTGACGTCGCCGAGCCGCCCCAGCATGTAGACGCCCGACAGCTCGGGCTCGCCGTACACGCGCACCTCGATCACGTCCCCGGGGCCGAGCGTGGACGCCGCCGGGAGGACCGCCTCGTCGACGGGGGGCAGCGCGGCGCCGCGGGAGCGCGCGAGGCAGCCGCCGAGCGCGACCGCGGCGAGCAGGGCGAGGACGGCGGGGCGGACGGGGAGGCGCATGGCGGAGGCGGTACCGTAAGCTCGGGCCGCCCGGGCCGTCAACGAGGGGGGTGCCCGGCCGCCGGCGCGCCGCGGTGACGGACCGTCAGTAGGTGAAGACGAGGCGCAGCCACGCCTCGTTCTTCGTGTAGTCGTAGCCGGGCTCGTCGGAGAACGACGAGGCGCGCGAGGTGTACGCGTACCCGACCGTCAGGTTGATCCAGCGCGAGAGTGCCGCCTCGATCGTCGGCTCGATCCGGAGCAGGTCCGCGGTGGGCGAGCCGTCCACGAACGCGTAGCCGCGCCGCTCCCAGTAGCCGTCGAGCCGCGCGCCGTAGCGCCCGGCGAGCGCGTACCGCGCGCCGAGGACGATCCGGTCGGTCGTGTACAGGTAGTACGTCGGGTCGGGCTCCATCCCGAACCCGTGGTCCCAGCCGACCCGGATGCGGGCGGAGTCGCTCGCCAGCCACTCGCCCTCGAGCGTCGCGAGCACGGTGCCGTACGACTCCGCCGTCGAGCCGAGCGTGTTCGCGTACCCCAGCTTCACCGTCGCGCCGAGGTGCGGCGTCACGAGCCCGGAGAGGCCGGCGCGCGCCTCGATGCCCGAGACGTCCGTCGCGAGGGCCGTGTCGTTCGGCACGCGCGAGAACCAGTCCGCCGCGAACACCGCCGACGTGCGCGGCAGGAACCGCCAGCGCGCGTCCGCGCCGGCGCGCAGCTCGTTGTACCCGAGGTTCGAGAGGTGGTCGGGATCGCAGCTCGCCGGCGGCGACGGCGTGCCCGGCGCGCACTCGTTGAACGGCTCGAAGGTCTCGAGCATCCAGTCGAAGGACGGGGAGATGACGAGCGCGCCGCCGCCGGGCCGCCACGGCGCCCGCACGGACAGGTCGTTCTTGTTGGAGATGACCGCGCCGCTGAAGACGAAGGTGGAGGTGCTCGGGTCGCGGCGGAAGCGGTCGTCGAGCTCGAGGCCGATCGTCCCGCGGCGGTACGCGGTGACGCCGAGCGACGCCGCGCCGTAGAGCTTCGAGAGATCGGTCGAGGCGTTCTCCTGGACGCCGCCGTACTGCGCCCAGTCGAGGTTCGCGTCGAGGTCCACCGCGACGCGCTCGCCGGGCACCTTGAGGTTGAACCCGGGGCGGATGTGCACGATGAGGTCGCCGACGTAGCCGACGTCGACGACGCCGCCGGGAGGGGGCGCTGCGTAGTACACGTTCGAGTCGAAGCGGCTCTCGACGTCGAGGTAGGGGTGCAGGCGGCCCTCGCTGCCGCCGAGCCGGATCCCGTTCCCCGGCGCCGCGCCGGCCGGCGTCGCCGCCAGCGCGAGAAGGGCGGCGAGGAGTCCCGCCGCGCTCGAGGTGCTCTTCATCGGTCCCATCCCTCCGCCGCTCGGCCCGACGCGGCGCCCTGGGGCCAGCGGCCCCGCTCCCCACGTGGGGGTCGAATGTTTTCCCCTACCGCGCGCCCGGGCTCGCCGGCGGCGGACGGACCACCGGCGGAACGGGGAACGGCGGCCCCCGCCGCGCCTCGCCGGCGAACAGCTCCACGTCCGCAGCCGCGTCGGGCAGGTTCGAGGGCTGCTGGACCTCGACCGTCGTCTTCTCGTCGACGATGTAGGCGAGCTGCCCGATGCACTGATCGGACTCGCCGCGCAGCGCATCGATCTTGGCGCGGGCGATCGCGACCTTCGAGAACTCGGCCTCGGCCCCGGGATCGCGGTTCGAGATCGCCTCGTGCAGCGAGATGTCGGCCTGCTCGGCGACCTTGAGGAGCGCCTTGATCTGCGTGAGCTTCTCGTTCACGCAGTTCAGCTTCACGACGTCCTTCTCGTTGCGGGCCTCCTCGACGCGGCCGAGCACGTTCTTGAGCGCCGCCTTCATGCGCGCGAGGTGATCGGCGGACGCCTCGAGCTTCTCGGCGTCGGAGGTGACCTTCTGCTGTCCGGTGGAGATCTGTGCGGACGCGGCGGACGCGAAGAGGGCGCAGGCCAGGAGGCCGAAAAGGGTTCTGAAGCTCACGAGATGCTCCCCGCCGGGGTAAACCCGAGAAAAAACTGTGTGACGGTACATGGTTGCGGTGGGGCAGTCAACCGCGCTGGCGCCGGGCGGGGTCCCCTCGTCACGGGAGGGCGGCGGATCGCTCGTCCGAACCCCGCGAGACCACGGCCTCCTCCGTCCCCGAAGGCGGGCCGTCCTCCGATCCGTCGGTGGGGGTGACGGTGCAGCGCCAGCGGTCTCCGGCCTTCACGAGGCGGGGTGGGACCTCCTGCGACGTGTCGGCGAACGGCTGCGGCTGGCCGTTGCGCTGCCACGCGTACCGGTATCTCACCGCATCGCCGTCGGGGTCCTCACTCTTCACCACGAGCTCGCACCGGATCGGCTGCCCGTCGCGGGGCGTCGCCGGCTGGATCCGGGCGATCGCGGGACCGGGCGCGCTGTTGACGACGGACACCTGCGCGCTCGCCGCCGGCCCCGGGGCCGTGCCGTCCGAGGGCGTGACGGTGCACTTCCAGCGCTTGCCCTTCGCGACGCGCGCCGCCTCGACGCGCGCCGGGTCCGCGCCCGCCGCGGCGGGCCGGTCGTTCTCGGTCCAGGCGTACGCGTAGGACACGGCGTCGCCGTCGGGATCGACCGACGCGGTGGCGATGCGGCAGAAGAGGTCGTCGCCGCGCCGCGGCTGCTCGGGCTCGACGAGCACCTGGGCCGCGGCGGGCGGGCTGTTCATCACGGTCAGCTCGGCGCCGGCCCGGCCGCTGTCGGCCGTCCCGTCGGAGGACCGCGCGTCGCAGCGCCACCGCTCGCCACGCCGGGTGACGCCCGCGGGCAGGGTGGGGCTCCCCTCCGCCGTCGCGTCCGGCTGGTCGTTGCGCAGCCACTGCAGCTTCACGGTGATCGGCTCCTGGTCCGCGTCGCGCTCGGGCGCGCGCGCGTCGCACGTGATCGGCTCGCCCGCGGCCGCGGCGGCCGGGACGAGCGTGACCGACGGCGCCGCCGGCGCGGTGTTCCTCACCTGCGCCTGGAGCACCACGCGCTCGCCCTCCTCCTCTCCGTCGAAGGGCGTCACCTCGACGCGCCAGATCTCGCCGTGGCGGAGCGTGCCCGCCCCGACGGTCGGGCCGTCGTTCACGACCGGGATGCCGCTCCGCCACCAGGCGTAGCGGTACACGACGGCGTCGCCGTCCCGATCGGTGGAGGGCTTGCGGATCGCGACCGAGACGCCGCGCGGCGCGGTCGGCTCGGCCGGCTCCAGCGCGGCCACCGGCGCCGCGGGGCGCGAGTTCGCGACCACGCACTCCGCGAGCGCGGGCGGGCCGGCCAGCTCGCCGTCCCAGGGCGTCACGACGACGCGCACCCGGTCGTGCTTGCGGAGCGCGGGGGCGGTGAGCTTCGCCTGCCCCGAGGCGGACGGCACGGGCTTGCCGTTCACGGTCCACTCGTGGCGGTAGGCCACCGGATCGCCATCGGGGTCCGCCGCCGCGAGCGCGATGCGCGCCTGGGGCACCGTCCCGGCGGGGACCGGTCCGTCGCACAGCGTCACCGCGGTCGGGCCGGGCGCCGCGTCGGCGATCACGACCTCGTGCCGGACCGCCGGCCCGTCGGCCTCGCCGTCGCTCGGCGTGACCTCGACCGCCCAGCGCTGCCCCTTCTTCGCCTCGTTCCGCGGGATCTGCGCCTGGTCCGGCGGCAGCTGGACCCGGTCGCCGTTCCGGCTCCACGCGTACCGGTACGTCACCACGTCGCCGTCCGCGTCGCGCGGCTGGTCGATCGCGACGGCGATGCCGTCCGAGCGGCGCGGCCGCTCGGGCGAGAACGCGACGCGCGGCGCCGGCGGCGGGCTGTTCACGATCGCGACGGTCGCTTGCACGGCCGGGCCGGGCTTCTCGCCGTCGTGGGCGCGGACCTCGGCGGTCCAGCGCTGCCCCTTGCGCAGCTGCGCGGCGGGGACCTCGCTCGCGCCCGTCCAGTACGGCGGCTCGGCCGAGGCCGGCGTGCCGTCCGGCAGCGGCACCGGCTCGCCGTCGCGCAGCCAGCGGTACTGGTAGCGGACCTCGTCGCCGTCCGGGTCCTTCGCGGGCGCCTTGACGAGCACCTTGAGCGGCGCGTTCACGGTCGGCCGGTCGGACGCGAACGCGACGGTGGGCTCGCCGGGCGGCGCATCGCCGACGAGCACCTCGTCGGCGGCGGGATCTCCGGGGTCCTGGCCGTCGCGCGGCGTCACCACGACGCGCACGCGCTCGTGCTTGCGGAACTGCGTCGGCGGGAGCGTCTCGGCGCCCGAGCCGGTGGGCTTCCCCTCGCGCGACCAGGCGATGGAGAGCGTCACGCGCTCCTCGTCGGGGTCGCGCGCGGGCTCGACGATCGCGAGCTTGAGCGTCTCGCCACCCACGGGGTGGCGCGGCTCGATCGCGACGCGCGGCGCGAGCGGGGGCGTGTTGGCGACCGACATCGTCGCGGTCGTCTTCGGGCCGGTCGCCTCGCCGTCGGTGGCGACCGCGGTGAGCTCGAACGTGTCGGCGCGCGCCACCGCCGCGCCCGGCACCTCGCGGCCGTCCGCCGACGCCTGGAAGGGCTCGGAGTTCTTCCGCCAGGAGAACCGGTAGGTCAGCGCGTCGCCGTCCGCGTCCTCCGCCGGGGCGCGGATGACGGCCCGGAGCGGCTCGCCGCGCCGCGGCCGGGCGGGGCGGATCTCGACGCGCGGCGCGGTGGGCACGGAGTTGCGCGCCACCACCTCCGCGCGCGCGGGAGGGCCGGCGAGCCGCCCGTCGAAGGCGGCGACCTCCACCTGCACCTTCTGGTGCTTGCGGAACAGGCGGGCGGGGAGCACCGCCGTCCCCGACGGCAGGTTGAGGGGCTTCCCGTCCGCGCTCCACGCGTACCGGTAGACGAGCGGGTCGCCGTCCGGGTCCGTCGCCGGGACCTCGACGCGCGCGCGAACCGGGTCGGTCCTCGCCGGGTTCGCCGGCTCGAGCGCGATCTTCACCGGGCCGGGCGGCGTGTCGCCGGCGCGCGCCTGGCCGATCGCGGCGGCGCCGCTCGCCGTCCCGTCGCTCGGGACGACGCGGGCCGTGAGCAGCGCCCCGCGCCGCAGCCGGTCCGCCGGGAACGTCTCGCCGGTGACGCCCGTGTCGAGGCCGTCCACGAGCCAGGCGATCTCGTACCGGACCGGGTCGCCGTCGGGGTCGGCGGACGGCTTCGTGATCTTCACGCGGACGTCGGTGCCGCGCGTGGGGACGGCCGGCTCGAGCGCGACGGCCGGCTCGCCCGGCGGCGTGTTCAGGACGACCACCTCCGCGCTCTGCGCCCCCCCGTCGCCCCGCGGGGAGGCGAGCGCGAAGCGCCAGCGCTCGCCGCGCTTCGCCGTGCCGGCGGGGACCTCGCGCTTCCCCTCGAGGCCCGGCACCGCCTTCCCGTTCCGCTGCCACTCGATGCGCGGCGCGGGCGCGGACTCGCCGGCCGCCGCGTCGAGCCAGACGCCCCGCCAGCTCGCCTTCATGACCTCGAGCGCGCGAGGCTCGGCGGGCGTGATCGCGAGCTCCTTGTAGCTCGGCGGGTTCGGCCCGTGGCGGCCGCCGCGTGAGGGATCGCGCCCCGGTCCGCCCCAGGCGATCCGCCCCGGCGACGTGCCGGGCCGCTGGGCGCGGAGCCCGTGGAGCTGCCCGTTCGGGAGGCCCGCGAACACCGTCGGCGTCCCGTCGCCCGCGAGGTCGAACACGAGCGGCGACGCGGTGGCGTCGGTCGCGAAGAGCATCGACGGGAAGCCGGCGATCGGCTTCCCCTTCGCGTCCACCGCGGCGACCGTGCCGTCGGACGCGACCACCACGACGTCGAGCGCGCCGTCGCGGTCGAGGTCGGCGACGGCGGGCCCGCCGAACAGGCGCGGCCCGACGCGCACCGGGAAGCCGGGCAGCTTCTCGCCGCCCGCGCTCACCGCGTGCAGCATGCCGTCGGCCGACGCGAAGACGACCTCGAGCCGCCGGTCGCCGTCGAGGTCCGCCACGGCGGGCCCCTCGTACAGGCGATAGCCGGCCCGGACCGGGAACCCCGCGAGCGGCCTCGCGCGCGCGCCCACCGCGTAGAGGCCGAAGTCCTGGCTCGCGACGATCAGGTCCATCTCGCCGTCGTCGTCGAGATCGGCGAACACCGGCCCGGCGGTGACGGAGAACTTCGTGACGAGCGGGAACCCGGCGCGCTCGCGGCCGCCCGCGTCCAGGACGTGGACCTTGCCGTCCTCGCAGCCGACGGCGATCGAGCGGCCACCCGCGAAGACGGAGGCGGAGACCGTGCTCGTGACGACGCACCCGGCGGCGGCGGCGGGCCAGCCCGTCAGCTCCCGGCCGTTCTTCTTGAAGGCGTGGACGCGCCCCTTCTCGTCGCCGACGAGCAGCTCCGGCCGCCCGTCTCCGTCCACGTCGCCGAACGAGGCGCCGGCCTTCGCGCGCCCGCCGAGCTTCAGCGGGAACCCCGGCACCGGCCCGCCGCTCCACAGGTGGATCTTCCCGGACGCGGTGGAGACCGCGACCTCCGCGCGGCCGTCGCCGTCCATGTCGGCCGCGGCCGGCGCCCCGGCGGCGGGGTCGTCCGCGCCGACCGCGATCGCGAGCCCGCCCGCGGCGCTGCCGTCCGCGCGGAAGCCCACGACGCGGTCGCCCGCGGCGACGATCACCGCGGGCGCGCCGCCGACCGTGGCGCCGATGGCGGGGTGGGCGATCGCGCCTCCCGCGTCCCGGGGGAAGTTCGAGAAGCCGGCCGCGGCGACGGCGACCGCGAGGAGGAGCGGGTTCATGGCATCCCCGAGCTAGCTGCGGCCCGCGAGCCTTCGGTTCGCCTCGCGGAGCCGGCTGGAGAGGACGCGGGCGACGTTCACGAGGAAGAGCGTGAACCCGTCCCGCGACCGCTTGCGAAAGGCCGTGAAGTTCTCGGCGCCGAGCTGGAGCGCGACGCACTCCGTCCGCGCGCGCACCGTCGCCGACCGGACCTCGCGGTCGATGAGCGACATCTCGCCGAACGCCTCCGGCGGCGCGAGCGCCGCGAGCGGCCGCTCGCCCCCGCCCTGCGCGCGGGTCAGCACCTCGACCTCGCCGTGCGCGAGCACGAACAGCGCGTCGCCCGCGTCCCCCTCGCGGAACACCACCTCCCCCGCGGCGAAGGCGCGCGCGCGCGACAGCTCCGCGAGCACCCGCAGCTCCGCCTCGGAGAGCATCTCGAACAGCGGCGACCGGCGCAGGACCTCGAGCCTCTCGACGTCCGTCATGGCGTGCCCGTCCCGGTGGACGGCTCCCCCTCGTCTCGGCGGACGCCCTTGCGCGGGCCGAGGAAATACTCCTCGAACCGGCGATCGCCCTCCTCCGCGCCCGGCGCGAGCCCCTCGCGCGCCGGCTCCAGGAAGGCGACGCCCCGGGCGCGCCCGACCGTGTACACCGCGAGCGCCTTCACCTCGAGGTTCGCGCCGTCGGGGTCGTCCGCGAGGGCGACCGCGAAGGCGGCGCGCTTGTCGTCGGGGTGACGCCAGTAGAGCCAGGCCTCGCCGGCGGCGCACCCGAACCGCTCGCGCGCCTCCGCGAGCAGCGCGGCGCGGCGCCGCTCCGCCTCGACGCGCGCCTGCCCGGCGGCGGCCGCCTCCGCGGCGAGGTGCCTCGCGCGGAGGCGGCGCTCCTCGGCCTCCTGGAACAGCCGCTCCGCCTCGCGCCGGACGAGGCGGGCGCCGGCGGCGCGCTCCGCCGCGAGCAGCGACCGCTCGAAGCTCGTGCTCCACGACGCCTCCACCTCGTCCCACAGCCGCGCCCGGCGCTCGTCCTCGCGCGCGTAGAGGTCGCGCAGCTCGCGGCACTGCCGCTCCGCCTCGGCGACGGCCGCCTCGGCCTGCGCGCGCGCCCGCGCCCCGTCCCTGCCCTTCGGCCGCGCCGCGCCCACCGCCTCGCGGCGCTCCTCGAGCAGCCGCTCGGCGCCGCCGAGCCGCACCCAGAGGTCGGAGGTCCGGAACCGCTGCTCCTCGTAGTGCCCCACGAGCTCGAGGGCGCTGTTCTCGGCCCCCTGCGCCTCGGCGGACAGCCGCGCGCCCTCCTCCTCCGCCTCGCCGGCCCGCCCGAACGCGTCCACCGCCGCGCGCTGCGCGAGCTCGGAGCGGACCTGCATCATCTCGGACTGCGCGGAGAGGTCCTCGTGCCGCGTGCGCGCGTCGCGGAGCGACGCCACGGCGCGGCCGTGCTCCGTCCACCACGCGGAGAACTCCGACCCCTGCAGGAGCTCGCGGAGATCGCCGAGGCGGAGCGACTTCATGCGGCCCTGCCTAGTTCACCGGCTGGAAGACGAACGGGTACTCCACCGTGACGGGGCCCGACGGCCGGAACTGCGTGCGCCACGCCTTCATGGTGTTCAGGATGCAGGCGGCGACCTCGGGCGAGCCGAGGGTGTTCTGGGCGGCGGAGACGTCGGCGAGCCCACCCGTCTCGAGGATGGTGAAGCGGACCGCGATCTTCCCCTTGAGCTTCGGGTTGCGCTTCAGCGCGTTCTCGTAGCAGGCCTTGATGAGCCCCATGCGCGCCTTCACGAAGGCCGCGAGCTTCGACTGGTCGATGTCGGCCGAGTCCACCTCCGCCTCCTCGGCGGCGACCGAGCCCGTGACCTTCACCTCGGTCTTCGCGCCGTACCCGACCTTCCCGCCGCCGCTCGTGGCGAGGTTGCCGATGGAGGCCGCCTCGCCCTGGCCGCCGCCCTTCCGGCCGCCGGCGGCGCCCGGGTCGTTCGCGACCGCGACGCCGCCCGCGCCGGAGAGCGCGCTCGCGACGTCGCCGATGCCGCCGCCCGTCCCGAACACGTCCGCGACGGCGCTCCCGCCGGTGCCCGGCCCGAGCGCGCCGAGGACCTTCAGGATCCCCTTCGACTGCACCGCCTTCGCGATCGCGGCGGTGCGCGCCGCCTTCTTCGCGGCGACCTGCTCGGGCGTGTCGGCGGCCTTCTTCTGGTCGTCGGCCTTCTTGTCCGGCTTCTTCTCCTCCACCGCCTTCTCGGGCTTCTTCTCCTCGGGCGGCGCCGGCGGCTTGGGGAGCCGCTCGGGGATGAGGACCTTGGCGTAGCGGTCCGGGATCTCCTCGAGCGTGACCTCCTTCGGCAGCTCGGTGTTGGCGAGCGCCACGTACGCGCCGGTGTGGAGCCCGAACGAGAGCGCCAGGATCGTGGCGAACAGCCGGTCGAGGCTCGCGAAGTGGCCGCCGCGCGCCTCCCTGGGGAGCACCGTCTTCGGCGCCTCGACGGGCGGCTCCACGAACTGCCAGAGCAGCGTGACGTCCTCGAGGACGAGCTTCCCGCGCTGGTCCTCGTTCACCGGGACGGAGTGGCGGTCCTCCTGCCGCTTCGCGAGCCCCTGCGACACGAGCGCGCCGAAGTCGGCGGAGCCCTGCGGGCCCTGGATGCGGCCCTCGGTCCCGTGGGCGAAGTGGAGCGTGTACCGGTCGCCGTGCCACGAGAAGACGAGCATCGACTCCGGGAGCTTCGACCGCGGGACGGAGATGGTGTTCCCGGACGCGGTGCCGACGGTCACCTGCTGGCGGGCGGGGAGGACGCGCTCCTCCACGATCTTGCCGCCCTGGATGACCCCGACGCGGAGCACCTTGTGCGTGTCGCCCGCCGCCATCGCGTCCCTCTTCGCTCCCTCTCGCGCCGCGCGCCCGGCTAGAACGGCTCCTTCTCGACCGCCCTCGTGACCTTCGGCAGGAACGGCTCGGTCCGGTCCAGATCTCCGTAGCTCATGCTCGCCCGCGGCATGAGGAACATCGCCTGGGGCTTCTGGATCCGGCCCTCGACCTTCATCTCCTCGAGCCGCAGGATCTTCCGGGGCGTCGGCGCCTTCTTCCTGTCGGCCGCGCTCTGCGCACGCGCGGGGGACGCGAGGATCGTTAGCACGGCGGCGGAGAGGGCCACAAGCGCACGCAGGCTCGTCATCTGTCTCCTCTTTCCTCACCCTTCGGCGTCGCGGTCGGCGTCGCGGTCGGGGTCGGCGTCGGCGCCGAGGTCGCGGTCGGCGTCGCGCCCGGCTCCGGCGCCGCGGCGGGAGCCCCCGTCGCGGCGGGAGTCAGCGCGGAGCCCGGCGTGGGCGCCTGGGGCTGCGCCGCGGCGGCCTTGCGCGCGGCCTCCTCCTCCGCCGCCCGCCTCGCCGCCTCCTCCTCCGCCGCCTTCTTCGCGGCCGCGGCCGCGGCGGCCTCGGCCTCCTTGCGCGCCTCCTCCTCCTTCTTCCTCGCCTCCGCCTCGCGCCGCAGCCGATCCCGCTCCTCGCGCGCGAGCCGCTTCTTCTCGCGATCGATCGCCTTCGCGGCGTCCTTGCGGTGCTCGGCGAGCTTCGGGTCCCCGCCGCCCGCCTTCTCGAACGCCTCGAAGAACGCGACCGCCTGCTCGAGGCGCGCGAGCGCGGGGGTGCCCGGCTTGTCGCCGTCGAGGTAGAGCACCGCGAGGTTGAAGTCCACCTCGCGCAGCGCGGGGTCGAGCTCCCGCGCCTTGCGGTACGCGGCCTCCGCCCGGTCGAACTGCTGCGCGCCGCGGCAGGCGTTCCCGAGGCCGAGCCACGCGAGGGCGCGGCGCGGCGCGAGCCGGACCGCCGCCTCGAGCTCCGCGACCGCCCCGGCGTAGTCCTCCGCGTCCGCCAGGAACGCGCCGTAGTTCGCGCGCGCCTCCGCGAAGTCGGGGCCGAGCGCCGCCGCGGTCCGGAAGTCCTCGAGCGCCTGGGCCCGGTTGCCGAGCGCGAGATCCACGAACCCGAGCCGGTTCCAGACGGTGGGGTCGCGGTCGTCCACCTGGCGGGCGTTGTCGAGCACCATCTTCGCCAGCTCGTGGCGCTTCTTGCGGTGGTAGACCGTCGCGAGGCTCACCATCGCGGGGACGTTCTTCTCGTCGAGCTTGAGCGCCTTGCGGGCCTCCTGCTCGGCCCCGTCGAGCCGCCCCGCCGCGAGCAGCGCCTCCGCGAGCGCGTCGTGGAGCGCCGCCGTCGGCGGGTAGCGGGCGAGCCGGTCGCGCGCGTCCTTCTCCGCGCCCGCGACGTCGCCGCGCCGGATCCGGAGCCGGACGAGGCTCCGCGCCGCCGGCGCGAACCAGGGGCTGTCGTCGAGCACGCGCGCGTAGACGGCGAGCGCGCCGTCCTCGTCCCCGAGCCGCTCGCGGAGGATCCCGGCGTTCACGCCCGCGTACACGAGCGCGGGGTCCATGTCGAAGGCGCGGTCGAACATGTCGGCCGCGCGCGCGAGCGGCGCCGGGCCGGCGTCCGCCTCCTGCACGAGCCGGAGCGCCTCGGAGAAGAGCTGGCGCGCGATGGCCGCCTCCTCCGCCGACGCGGGCGGGCGCGCCGGCACCGCCGGGGCGTACTCCGCGGCGCCCGGCGCGGAGGCCGCTGCGTCGGCGACGGCCGAGGCGGAGGCGCGCGGCGGCGCGGCGGCGGCGGCAGCCGGAGCCGCAGCCGCGGCGCCGGCCGCGGGGGTGCCCTCCGCGGGGGCGCCGGCCGCGTCGGCCGCGGGCGCGCCGCCCGCGGACGCCTCGGGTGCGGCGCCGGGGGGCGGCCCGGCCTTCCTGGACGCGCACGCGAGCGCGATGATCGCGAGGAGCGCGATGGATCGACGGAGCCCGGCCGTGCCGCGTGCCTGTGCCGTCATCGGTCAGGGCCCCCTCAGGCGGCGCTTCGCCTCGGTCACCAGCTTCTTCGCCTCCGGGTCGGCGACGCCCTGCACCGCGGCGGCCGCCCCGTACGCCGTCCTCGCCTGCGCGTCGAACAGGCGCCCGGCCGCGACGAGGGCGCGCGCGGCGAGGTCCGGCGCGCCCTTCGCGCAGCCCGCGTCCGAGCCGAACGCGGCGTACCGCGCGGCCGCCTCCGCCGGCCTGCCGGCGCGCTCGAGCTCGGACGCCACGTTCTGCAGGGCGACGCAGCGGCCCGGTCCTTCGGGCCACCGCGCGAGGTAGTCGTCGTACGCGCGCGCGGCGGCGAGCGGGTCGCCGCGGCGCGCGAGCGCGTCCGCGAGGGCGAGCGCGTCCTCGGGCGCGACCCTCGAGCCCGGGTGCTCCTCGACGATCCGCGCGCGTACCGCGGCGGCCTTGGCGGGCTCGCCGGCCTTCTCCCACGCGACCGCCGCGTTGTGCAGCGCGTTCGCGGGCTCCGGCATTCCGGGCTCCGCCGCGAGCGCCTCGAACGCCCGGGCGGCCTCCCCGGGCTTCCCCTCGGCGGCGAGCCGCTCGGCGTCGCCGAACCGCGAGCCGGCCCGCGTGCGCCCGAGCGCCTCCTGCGCGCGGCCGAACGCCTCCTTGTCGCGCGCGTCGCCGGCCCCGGCGCCCTCCTGCGCCGCGCGCGCGCGGAGCCGCTCGAGCTCCGCGTCGTGGCCGGCGCGATCGCCCCGCGCGGCGTACGTCGCCAGCACGAGCGGCGCCGCCTGCTCGAGCACCTCGCCGTCGGCCGGCCAGCGGTCGATCGCGAGCTGCAGCCGGCGGCGCGCGTCGTCCAGGTCGCCCTGGGCGAGCTGCACCTCGGCGGCCGTGAGGGCCAGATCCGGCGGCGACACGCCGGGGCGCCGCTCCGACGGCCGGCGCGCCGCCTCCGGGTCGGCGGCGGATCGCGCGAGGTACGCGTCCGTCGCGTCCACCACGCGCTTCCACGCCGGCGGCGGCGTGCGCGGGGCGGCGTCGCGGCGCGGCGCGAGGTCGAGCTTCTCGAGCTGGCCGGCGCGGACCGCGGCGCCTGCCGCGCCGAGCGCGGCCGTGGCGGCGAGGCGCGCGGCGACGGCGCGGGAGGCGTCGCTCGCGCCCGCGTCGGCGACGAGCGCCTCCGCCGTCCTCGCGGCCTCCTCCCACCGCTGCGCGCGCAGGAACAGCTCCGTCGCGCGGTGGCGGAGCGGGATCCGCCAGTCGGCCGCGGCGGGGCGCTCCGCGATCGCCGCGTACCCTGCCGCCGCCTGCGCCCACTCCGCGCGCGAAGCGTCCGCCGCGCCGGCCGCGTCGCCCTTCGCCTCGTGCGCGTGCGCGGCGGCGTACGCGGCGCGGTCCGGCCCGTCCGCGAACTCCGTCGCGGCGGGGAGGCCGTGCTCCGCCTGCCGGATCGACGCGCCGGCCGGCGCCTTCGCCGTCGCGCAGCCCGCCGCGAGGAGGGCGAGGGCGAGCGCGCGCGTCACGGCTTCGCCTCCGCTCCGCCCGG
>DASSSJ010000115.1:0-21393 GCA_035708485.1 Anaeromyxobacter sp.
CCCGCCGGGGGCGCCGCGCCGCGCCGGGTGCCTGCGCCGAGGCGGGCCCCCCCCGCCCGGGCGCCGGGCGCGGGGGACCGCGGCCCCTTCCTCCCGTGCGCCGCGCGCGCGGACGGCGCCGACGCCGGGCCGAGATCGAGCGCGAAGCGCGCCGCGAGCGCCTGGGCGTCCGCGCGCGACAAGGCCAGGCTGCGGGCGAGGGAGACGGCGAGGGGCTCGGCCCCGGCGCGGAGCGCGCGCAGGTGCTCGGGGAGGCGCGCGCGCAGGTCGGCCTCGAACTCCTCCAGGACGTCGAGGTCGCGGAGCCGCGCCTCGTCGGAGAGCAGGAGGCGCACGCGCTCCGCGAGCGTCGCGCGGCCGCGCAGCTCGGACCGGCGATCCTCGCGGATCCGCTCCGCCTGCTCGGTCGCGCGGAGCCGGGCGAGCACGGGCGCGAGGCCGTCGGGGTCGAGCCCGAGGCGCTCGGCGGCGGCGGAGCGCACGCCGCCCGCCGCGCGCAGCGCGTGCAGCACCTCGTCGCGCTCGCGCCGCTCGAACGCCCGGGCGAGCCCGTGGTGATCGAGGAGGGCGGAGAGCTCGGCGTCTCCGGGTCGGCCGTCGCTCCCGCCCGACCAGCCGGCGGCGAGCGCCGCGACGATCGGCGCTCGCCGGGCGCCGTGGTGGCGCATGAGCCGCTCCAGGACGGCGCGCCCCTCCGGCCTGCGCAGCTCGTCGACGTCCGGGAGGGGCGGGGGGGCGACCGAGGGCGACGACGCGCGATCGCGCGCGCGGCGGATCAGCACGCCGGGGCCGCGCCCGCGGCGCCGCCCGCGCGCGGGCGCCGCCGCCGCGGGGGCGACGGTCGCGGCGGGGTCCGCGTCGTCCGCCTCGGCCTCGCTGCGGTAGCGGCCCTCGCGCTCGCGCTCCGCCGCGACGTCGGGGGGCGCGCCGCGCGCGAGGTCCGCGAGCGCGTGCGGCCCGAGCGGCCGCGCCGGCGGCGGGTCCGCGAGGAGCGCCCGCACGGCGAGCAGCTCGTCCCAGCCGAGCCGCGCGAGCGCGCGCCGCACCTCCGCGGCGCCGACGTGACGGCCCGCCTCCGCGCACCAGCGCACGGCGCGATCGAGCAGCTCCGGGTCGAGATCGGCCATCGCGACGGAACCTGCGCCGACCGGCCACCCGCCGTCAAGCGCGCGACGCCGTCGTTGCCCCGCCGGACGACGCGTGCTTCACTGCCGCCGATGGCGACGCGGGAGACGGCGGGGAGCGGGGCGGGGAGCGCGACGGGCGGGGCCGGGCGGAGCGCGCCCGCGCTGCGCGCGGCGCGCTGGGGCCTGTTCGCGGTGCTCCTCGCCTCCGCGGCGATCACCCTCTTCGGGCTCCCCGAGCTGCAGCGCGCCGTCGCGGAGGGCCGCTGGCCCCCGCTCGCGCTCGCCGCGGGCCCGGCGCTGCTGCTGGTGTTCGCGATCGGCTACGCGGCGTACCGGATCGTGCTCGTCCGCGCCGGCCGCTATCCCGCGGGGAAGGCGCTCGTCCGGATCGCGGTCATCGCGGCCGTGGTCGGCGTCGTCGCCGGGATCGTCCGCTCGCCGCCGGACGCGCGCGCGCCGGGGCAGGGGCCGGTGGAGCTCGCGCGCCCGCTGCTCTCGGCGGATCCGGAGGTCCGGGCGCTCGCGGCGGAGGTCGCCCGCCACCGGCCCCCCGCGGAGGCGCTCGCCGTGGTGTCGCGCCTCGTCGCGCTCCTCGAGGATCGCTCGCCGGAGGTCCGGCGGCAGGCGAGGCGCTCGCTCGTCGCGCTCGCGGGGCGGGACGTCGGCGGCGACGGCCCGGACGCAGCGGCGCGCTGGCGCGAGTACTGGCGCACCGCCGGCCGTTGATCCTGCGGCCCGCCGTGGGCCGGGTGGGCGACGGCCCGCCCCCGCGGGCGCCGCCCGGGGGGCTTGCGGTCGCCGCGGCGCCGTGATATCGATAATCGTTATCGACATGACCGACCCCGGGGAGAGCGGCAGGGAAGGTGGCAGGAGGGGCGTCCCGCGCCCCGCGGGGGCCGCGGCGGCGTCGCCGACGGACGCCCTGTGCGCCTACATCGAGGAGAAGGGGCTCAAGCACTCGCGCCAGCGGGACCGCATCGCGGAGACGTTCTTCGCGATGGGCGGGCACGTCAGCATCGAGGAGCTCGTGGCGCGCGTCCGCCGCATCGACCCGCGCGTCTCGGTCGCGACCGTCTACCGGACCATGAAGCTGCTCTCCGACTGCGGGCTCGCCATCCCGCGCCAGTTCGGGGGAGGGCAGACCCGCTACGAGGCCGCCGCGGGCAGGGAGCACCACGACCACATGATCTGCACGCGCTGCGGGGAGATCTTCGAGTTCGCGAACGAGAAGATCGAGTCGCTCCAGGAGCTCGTGGCGCGGCGCCACGGCTTCGCCGTGGAGACCCACAAGCTCGAGCTCTACGGGCGCTGCGCCCGCTGCCAGGGCGCGCGCGAGGCGACGCCGTGACGCCCCCCCCTCCGGCCGCCGGCGCGGCTCCCCGGCACGAGGACGCGGGGCTCGAGAAGAAGCGGGTGGTCGCGGCCGCCCGGACCGCGATCCTCGTCGGCAACCCCAACGTCGGGAAGAGCGCGATGTTCGGCGCGCTCACCGGCAAGTACGTCACCGTCTCGAACTACCCCGGGACGACCGTCGAGGTGACGCGCGGCTCGGCGACGTTCGACGGGCACCCCTGGCACGTGATGGACACGCCGGGGACGAACAACCTGCTCCCGATGTCGGAGGACGAGCAGGTGACCCGCGACATCCTGCTCGCGGAGCGCGCCTACGTCGCGCTTCAAGTCTGCGACGCCAAGAACCTCCGCCGCGGCCTGCTCCTCTCCGCCCAGCTCGCCGAGGCCGGCGTGCCGTTCGTGCTCGCGCTGAACATGGCCGACGAGGCGGCGAGCCGCGGCTTCACCATCGACGACGCGCGGCTCGGGCGCGAGCTCGGCGTCGACGTCGTCCCCACGGTGGCGATCGAGCGGAAGGGGCTCGGCGCCGTCCAGGAGCGGCTCGCCCACGCGCGCACCTCCACGCTCCAGCTCCGGTACGACGCCCACGTCGAGGCGGCGATCGCCGAGGTGCTGCCGCTCATGCCGCGCGCCGCGATCGGGGCGCGCGCCCTCGCGATCATGGCGCTGGTCGGCGACGACTCGCTGCGCGCCTACCTCGCCGGACACCTCGCCGAGGCGGAGCTCGCCCGGATCGACGCGGTCCGGCGCGCCCTCGCGGCCCGGTACCCGGAGTCGCTCCGGTTCGTCGTCGCCCGCCAGCGGCTCGCCGCCGTGGACCGGATCCACGACGGCGTGGTGACGCGCGGCGGCGCCTCGGCGGCGAGCGGGCTCGCGCGGCGGCTCGGCGCCTGGTCCACCCATCCGCTCTGGGGGCTCCCGATCCTCGCCCTCGTCCTCTGGGTCGCCTACCAGTTCGTCGGCGTCTTCGGGGCGGGGACGCTCGTGGACCTCCTCGAGGAGAAGGTGTTCGGCGAGTGGGTCGTGCCCTGGGCGGAGCGCGCCGTCCGATGGACCGTCCCCTGGGACGGGGCGGAGCGCTTCCTCGTGGGGCCTCCCGGCGTCTCGTCCCTCGAGCACGGCGGCTTCCTGATCGGGAAGTACGGCGTCCTCTCGATGGGGCTCTCTTACGGGATCGCGATCGTCCTCCCGATCGTCACGACGTTCTTCATCGCGTTCAGCGTGCTCGAGGACTCGGGCTACCTGCCGCGGCTCGCCGTGATGGTGAACAAGGTCTTCAAGCGCATGGGCCTGAACGGCAAGGCCGTGCTCCCCATGGTGCTCGGCCTCGGCTGCGACACGATGGCGACGATGACCGCGCGCATCATGGAGACGCGCAAGGAGCGGGTGGTCGTGACGCTCCTCCTCGCCCTCGGCGTCCCGTGCAGCGCGCAGATGGCGGTGATCCTCGCGATGACCTCGGGGCTCTCGGCCGCCGCCATCGCGTGGTTCGCCGGCTCGATCCTCCTCGTCATCTTCCTCGTCGGCTGGCTCGCCGCGAAGGTGATCCCCGGCCGCGGCTCGGACTTCATGCTCGAGCTCCCGCCCCTGCGCGTGCCGCAGCCGGGGAACATCGCGGTGAAGACGCTCGCGCGCATCGAGTGGTACCTGCGCGAGGCGCTGCCGCTCTTCGTGCTCGGCACGCTGATCCTGTGGACGCTCGACCGCTTCGGGGGGCTCGCGGTGCTCGAGCGCGCGGCGGCGCCGGTGGTGGTGGGGCTGCTCGGGCTGCCGGCCGACGCCGCGAGCGCCTTCATCCTCGGGTTCCTGCGGCGCGACTACGCGGCGGCCGGGCTCTTCCGCCACTTCGAGCCGATCATGGACGCGGGCGCGATGACGTGGAACATGGAGGTCCAGGTCACCGTCGCGCTCGTGACCATCACGCTCTTCGTCCCGTGCATCGCGAACTTCTTCATGATCCTGAAGGAGCGCGGCTGGAGGACCGGGGTCGCGATCACGGCCTTCATCCTGCCGTTCGCCTTCGGCGTGGGCGCGCTCCTGAACGTGCTCATGCGCATCGGGCACCGGGGCTGACCGTGGAAGCCGCCGCGACCTCCTCCCGCGCCGCCCGCCGCCTCGAGCGCTGCCCGCTCTGCGGCTGCGACTTCGACGCGGAGGGGCAGGGCTGCCGGCCGAGCTGCCCGATGGCGAAGGGCTGCAGCGTCGTGTGCTGCCCGTCGTGCGGCTACAGCTTCCCGCAGGAGACGGGGCTCGCCGCCGGGCTCCGCCGGCTCATCGACCGGCTGAAGGAGAGGAAGGGACACGCGTGAGCGCGATGGAAGCGCACCGGCAGGAGGAGATCCTCGAGCACGTCTGGACGGAGCGCGAGGAGGGGCGGGACGCCGCCTCCGGCATCCTGGCCGCCTCGACCTCCGAGCACGCCCCGGAGGCGCGCGCCGCCGACCTGCAGGAGCTCGCCTCCGCCGGGCTCGTCCGGCTCGCCGGCGATCGCGTCGAGCTCACCCCGGAGGGCGAGGCCCGCGCGCGCGACGTCGTCCGGCGGCATCGCCTGACGGAGCGGCTCTTCCGCGACCTCCTGGACCTCGGGGAGCGCACGATGGAGGCGCAGGCCTGCGAGTTCGAGCACATCCTCTCGCGCGAGGCCACCGACTCCGTCTGCACGCTGCTCGGCCACCCTCCGACCTGCCCGCACGGGAAGCCGATCCCGCCCGGCGAGTGCTGCGGCGCGTTCCAGCGCACGGTCCGGCCGCTCGTCACGGGACTCCCGAGCTTCGACCTCGGCGCCACGGGCCGGATCGTCTTCATCGCGCCGAAGTTCCACGACCGGATGGACCGGCTCGCCGCGCTCGGCGTCATCCCGGGCAGCACGCTCCGGCTCCACCAGCGCTCGCCCTCGTACGTCATCGAGGTCGGCGAGACCACGATCGCCCTCGATCCCGAGATCGCGGGCGAGATCTACGTGAAGCCCGTCGAGGCTCGCTCCGCGTAGCACGCCCCGCAGCACCGACCCGCACAGGAGAGAGCCCCGCGCGGGCCGAAATCGATAATGAGGACCAGAATCGTCAGCGCCGCCCTCGCCGCCGCCCTCGCCGCCGCGCCGGCGCAGGGGGCTTCCCCAGCCACGCCGCAGGAGGCGCCGCCGGCGGCCGCGCCGCCGCAGGAGTCGTCGCCGGCCGCGCCGCCGCAGGAGGCGCCGCCGGCCCCGCCGCCGCAGGCCGGCGCGCCGAAGGACGAGCAGGAGCCGGCCGCGTCGAGATCGGAGCTCCGCGCGCTCGCGGAGGAGATCCGCCGCCTGAAGCTCGAGATCGGGCTCCGCGACGTCGAGTACAAGCCGTTCGCGGGGATGGGCCCGGCGGCGTCGAAGGTGTACTACGCGCCGAAGGGGCTCTCGATCGGCGGCTACGGCGAGGTCTTCTACCGCAACCAGCTCGGCAAGACCGGCAGCGACGTCTGCGCCACGAGCTCGAGCGCGTGCGACTTCACCGACATCCTCCGGGTGGTGGTCTACACGGGCTACCGCTTCGGCGAGAAGGTCGTCTTCAACTCGGAGGTGGAGTTCGAGCACCAGCGCCAGGTGTTCGTCGAGTTCGCGTACCTCGACTTCCTCCTCTCCGGCCCGCTGAAGCTGCGGATCGGGAACGTGCTCGTGCCGGTGGGGATCACGAACGAGCTGCACGAGCCCGTCTTCTTCAACGGCGTCGAGCGCCCGGAGGTCGAGCGGAACGTCATCCCGACCACCTGGAACGAGAACGGGATCGGGCTCCACGGCGAGCTCCTCCCGGGCCTCGCCTACAAGGTCTACGCGCTGCAGGGGCTCAGCGTCGCCCGCGAGAAGCCGAGCGCGGGGAGCTGGGTACGCAACCTCCGCACCCGCGGCGGCAGCGTCGGCTCGGGCGCCGACCAGCGCGCGCTCGCCGAGACCTTCGCGGGCGTCGCCGCGCTCGCCTACCAGCGCGGTCCCGTCTCCGTGGGGGCCTCCGTCTACCGGGGCCGCGCCGGGCAGGGGCAGCAGGTGTCCGCCGCCGACGCGCGCAAGATCGAGGCCGACGTCACGATGCTCGAGGCGCACGCGCAGGTCGCGACGCGCGGCGCGTCGCTCAAGGCGCTCGCGGTCCAGGGCACGATGACCGACGCCGACCTGGTCAACGCGAGGTGGGCGCTCACCGGGCGCGACGGGCTCGGCAGCCGGGTGCGCGGCGCCTACGCCGAGGCGGCGTTCGACGTGATGTCGCTCTTCGGGAACGAGAACCAGCTCGTCCCGTTCCTCCGCTACGAGCTGCTGAAGCTCCACGACCAGGTCCCGGCCGGCACGACCGCGAACCCCGCGAACGACGTGGACCTCGTCGTGGCGGGCGTCACGTACAAGCCGCTCCCGACGGTCGCCCTCAAGGCCGACGGCACCTGGAGGAAGACCGGGGCCGCGAACAACGCGGTGCAGCGCGCCGTGAACGTCGGCGCTGCCTTCGTCTTCTAGGCGGAGCGGGTGAGCGTCGCGATCCCAGAGCTTCCCGGCGCGCCCGCGATCGCGGCGCTCCTCGCCGCGGCGCTCCTCCTCCCCGCCGCGCCGGCCGCCGCGCAGGTCGCGGGGAAGGAGGAGGCCGCCGTCCGCGCGATCTTCCCCGACGCCAGCCGGATCGAGGCGCGCGACGTGCTCCTCACCGACGAGATGGTGAAGCGCATCGAGGGGCTCGCCCGCGCCCGCGTGAAGGACCGGCTCGTCACGTTCTACGCGGCGCACGGCCCGGGCGGCCTCTCCGGGTACGCCGTCATCCACAGCCACGTGGTCCGGACGAAGCCCGAGACCATCGCGATCGCGTTCGAGCCGGACGGCCGGATCCGCAAGATCACGGTCCTCGCCTTCCTCGAGCCCGAGGAGTACCGCCCCTCGGAGCGCTGGCTCGCCCAGTTCCGCGGGAGGGGCGGGTCGGACCGGCTCGCGGTGGGCCAGGACATCGCGCCGATCACCGGCGCCACCCTCACCGCCCGCGGGATCGCGGAGGAGTCGCGCTGGCTCCTCCAGGCGCTCCGCGAGGCGGCCCCGGAGGTGCCCCGATGAGGTTCCTCGTCCAGCCCGCCGCCGCGCCGCGCGCGCGCGCGCCGGTCCGGATCTTCCTCGCCTTCGTCGCGCTCGCGCTCGCCGCCCTCGCGGCCCAGCGGTTCCTCGCCGGCGGACTCTCGCCGGCCGGCGTCGAGGCGCTCTACCTGGGCGCCGCCGGGGGCGAGGGGCTCCCCGCCGCCGCGGTCTGGGAGGAGGTCCACGCGGGCGCCTTCTCCTACGGGTTCGTCCTGTTCGTGCTCGGCTCGCTCCTCGCGGTCTGCCCGGTCGCCTCGTCGACCCGCACGGCGCTCGTCGCGGTGGCGTTCGCCGCGACCGCCGCGGACCTGCTCGCGCCGTTCGCGATCGCGGCGGCCGGCGGGGGCGGCGCCCTGCGCGTCGCGACGTTCGTCGCCGCGCTCGCGTCGCTCGCGGCGATGCTCGTCGCGGTGGCCCGCGCCTTCGGCAGGGAAGGAGGGGACGGCGGTGCGTGACCCGCGCCTCGAGCCGTACCGCGCCCCGGCGATCGCGTTCGCGGCGTACCTCGTGCTGCAGGCCGCGAGCGCGGCGGCGCTCTTCGCGCTGAAGCTCGGCGGCGCCGAGGGCGTCCGGGCCTTCTACCTCGGGTCGGAGGAGCGGTTCACGGCCGCGAAGAGCCTCGCCGGGATCCTCGAGGTGGCGGTGCCGCACCTCGTCGCGATCCCGCTCGTCCTGTTCGCGGCGGCGCACGTCGTGGGGTTCGCGCGCGCGCTGCCGGTCGCCGCCCACCGCGTGCTCGTCGCGGCGTCGTTCGGCGCCGCGCTCGCCGGGATCCTGGCCGGGTTCGGGGTGCGGTGGGTCGGGCCAGAGCTGGCGTGGCTCAAGATCGTCTCCTTCGCGGCGCTCGAGGTGGCGCTGCTCGCCTGGGCGGGCCTGCTCGGGGCCGTGTTCCTGCCCCGGCGGGCCGCGGCGCCCGCCGGCGCGTCCCGCCGCGCGGCGGGGGAGGTGGCGCGGTGATCGTGTGCGTGTGCAGGGGGATCTCCGATCGCTCCGTCCGCGAGGCGCGCGCGCGCGGCGCGAGGACGCTCGACGCCGTGGGGACGGCGACGGGGGCGGGCACCGACTGCGGCTGCTGTCACGACACGATCGCGCGCGTGCTCGCCGAGCCGTGCCGGGCGGAGCCGTGCGCCGGGTGCCCGCGCGGCGCCGCGGGCGGCGCGGTGCCGCGCCGGATCGCCGCGGCGGGCGAGGGGACGCTCTGATCAGCGCCGGAGCGCGCGCCCGAGGGCAGGGGTCGCGAGGACCTCGCCCGCGGCGGTGATCACCACGGCGTCGGCCCCGAAGCGGCTCGCGAGCGCCAGCGCGCGCGCCCCGCCCGCCAGGAAGAGCGCCTTCCCGAGGATCTCCGCGTCGACCGCGGACGCGGCGAGGACGCTCACGGCGCGGCTCGCCGTCGCGGGCTCGCACGTCCGCGGGTCGAGGAGGTGGTGGTAGCGTCGTCCTCCCGCCTCGTACCCCTGCTCGTAGTCTCCGCTCGTCGAGAAGGCGCGGTCGGACACCGGGACGGTGGCGAGGACGTCGAGGCGCCCGCCGCGCGGATCTCGGACGCCGACCGTCCACGGCTCCTCGCCGCGCCGGCCGGCGGCGTACAGATCGCCGCCCGCCTGCAGCAGGAAGTCCGCGTACCCGAGCGCGCGCAGCGCGCGCGCCGCCGCGTCGAGCGCCCACCCCTTCGCGATGCCGCCGAGCCCCACCCGCATGCCGGCCCGGGCGAGGCGCGCCTCGCACCCGGCGCGCGCGCGCCCGCGCAGCTCCAGCCCGCGGTGGCCGACGAGCGCGCAGGCCGCGCCGACGCGCTCGCGGTCGGGGGGGGGCGCCCCGGGCTCGAGCGTCCACGCGGACGAGAGCGCGGCCCAGGTCGGATCGAAGAGCCCTCCGGTCCGCGCCGCCCCGCGCTTGGCGAGGCGGAGCACCTCGCACAGATCGGGGGGGAGCGCGACCCATCCCTGGCCGGCACGAGCGTTCAGGTCGTGGAGCGGCGTCCCGGCGCGCCACTCGTTCATCGACCAGTCGACGCGCGCGAAGACCGCGAACGCCGCCTCGATCCCCGGCCGCGCGCCGTCCGGGTCGACGCCCGCGATGGTCACCGTGGCGAGCGTGCCCAGCGTGGGCCGGGACTCCGAGACGACCGCGCCGCCGCCGGTCGAGAGCGCGATCCCGAGGACGAGCGCGATTGTCGGCATGCGCGCTCGCTCCTATATCAGCGGCTCCCGTGCGGCGCCGCGCGCGGCGCGAGAGGAGGACGACGTGAAGGGCGATCCCGCTGTCATCGACCTGCTGAACCAGGTGCTCACGAACGAGCTCACCGCGGTGAACCAGTACTTCCTCCACGCGCGCATGGTGGAGAACTGGGGGTACCAGCGCCTGTACGAGAAGTTCCGCGAGGAGTCGATCGGCGAGATGAAGGACGCGGACGAGATCATCGAGCGCGTCCTCTACCTCGAGGGGCTCCCGAACCTGCAGCGGCTCGGCAAGGTGAACGTCGGCGAGAACGTCCCGGAGATGTTCCGGGTCGACCTGCAGCTCGAGAAGGACGCCATCGCGCTGCTGAACCAGGGCATCGAGCAGTGCCGCCGCGCGGGCGACAACGGGTCCGCCGAGCTCCTCGAGGACATCCTCGAGGGCGAGGAGGAGCACGCCAACTGGATCGAGGCGCAGCTCACGCTGCTCGACCAGGTCGGGGCGGCGGCCTACCTGGCGGAGCAGATCAAGAAGTAGACCAAGAAGCACGCCGCAAGGTGCGGGCCGGCGCATCTCGCTTCGCGAGATGCGCCGGGCCCGGAGATCGGAGCGGCGTGGCCCGGAGGTCGGAGCGGCGTGGCCGCTATCGGCCGGTTTCTGGACGGCCGCCCCACCGCTGCTACCTTGGCGGGAACGGCATGTCCGGGATGCGCGGGCGGTGGGCGAGGTGGTGGGTCGTCGGCGCCGTCGCGGCCGCCGCGGCGGCCGCGGCCCTCGATCCGTCCGGGCTCCGCCGCCACCTCGAGCTCTCGGGCGAGGTCCGGCGGATGCGCGCCGAGAACGCGCGCCTCGCCGCGGAGAACGCCGCGCTCGGGCGCGAGGCGCACGCCCTCCGGTCCGACCCGGTCGCGCTCGAGCGCGCCGCCCGCGAGGAGCTCCGGTTCGTGCGGCCCGGCGAGCGGGTCTACTGGCTCGGCGCCGGCGAGGGGGTCGCGCCGTGACCCTCGCCGCGACGCCGGTGCGGCTGCGCCCGTCGCCGGGTGCGCCGACGGGCGCGCGCGGCCCGTTCGGCCAGCGGTGCCCTCGCCCGGTCCTCGTCCGCCTGTACGCGGCGGTGCTCGGCGACGGCGGCGTCGCCGGCGCGCCCGCGCGCCGCCGCGCCCGGCGGTTCGTCCTGCGCAGCCTCCCGGCCGCGGTCACCGTCCTCGTCGCGGCGCTCGTCGCGCTGCGCGCGTTCGAGGCGCCGGCGCCGGGGTGGCCGCAGGCGGCGGCCATGGCCGCGCTCGCCGCCGCGCTCGGCGGGGTCGTGTGGCGCCGCGTGGCCGGCGCCGCGGCGGGGAGGGGCGCGGGCCACCGCGAGCAGCTCGAGCTCGGCGCGCTCATGATCGTCGCCGCCTACGCCGTGTCCCGGTCCGCGGCGGGCGGCGACGCGGAGTCGCCGTTCCAGGCGGTCGTCTACCTCGTGATGGCGTTCCTCGTCGCGTTCCTCGCGCGCGGCGTCGGCTTCGCGCTCGTGGTGCTCGCGGTCGCGCTCGAGGCGCTCCTCTGGATCTCGCGCGGCGCGCGGCCCTGGGACGCGCCGGGCGCGGTCGTGCACGCGGGGTTCATCGTCCTGTTCGCGGTGCTGTACCACGCCGTCCTCTCCGCCCAGGTCGCGTCGGGGCGCCGGTCCGAGGCGGCCGCGGTGGAGCGCCGCATGCGCGAGATCGCGGAGCGGGCGCAGGAGCTCCGCCTCCTCGGCCCGTCCGCGGCGGAGGGCGACCCCGCCGAGCGGGAGCGCCGCTGGACGGAGGCGGCGGTGGTGGAGATCGAGGCGGCCGTGCGCGGCGCGCTCGAGGTCGCCGAGGTCGCGCTGCGGAGCCACACCTGCGCGGTGTTCCTCCTGTCGCCGGACGACCGCGAGCTGCGGCTCCGCGAGTGCCGGTCCTCCTCGGACGCGGTCTCGCGCGCGCCGCTCCCGGCCGGCGAGGGCGCGCTCGGCGGCGCGGTCCGGCGGCGGTCGCCGGTGCGGCTCCACGGCGAGGTGCGATCGGTGAGCTACTACGCCGACGGCACGCGCCCGCGGGCGCTGCTCGCGGTGCCGCTCGTGGACCGGCGCGGGGATCACGTCCGCGGCGTCGTCGTGGCGGACCGGCTCGACCCCGCCCCCTTCACGGACGAGGACGAGCGCCTCCTGCGGACGCTCTCGGGCGAGATCCTCCGCGCCGTCGAGGCGGAGCGGCTCATGATGGACATGAAGCGGACGCGCGACGAGAAGGAGCGCTTCTACGAGGCCATCGAGCGGCTCAACCGCACGACGAAGCCGCTCGAGGTGTTCGACGCGACGCTCGAGGTGGCGCGCGGGATGGTCGCGGTCGACTTCGGGGCGGTGACGCTCGCCGAGGAGCGGGACGGCCGGACCGTCCACCGCGTCGCGCGGGTCCTCGGGGCCGAGGACGGCCTGTCCTCCGGAGCGAAGGCGAGGGAGGGCAAGCCCACCGCCGTGCTCGAGGGGCTCGAGTTCAAGGGCGACACCGGGCTCGTCGCGTCGGCGGTGCGGCTCGGCTCGAGCCTGCCGGCGAAGGAGATCGACGTCGCGAAGGCGCCGGTGTTCGACTCGGCGACGCGGCTGCGCGGGCTCGCCTCGCTGAAGGTGATCCCGCTCCGGACGGCGCAGGAGGTGCTCGGGGCGGTGGTCCTCGGCGCGCGGCGCGCCGGCGCGTACGGGCCCGAGGCGGTGCGGCAGCTCGAGGTGGTCGCGATGCAGGCCGCCGAGTCCATCTACCGGGCCCGGCTCTTCGAGCAGACGGAGCGGCTCGCGACGACGGACGGCCTCACCGGGCTGCTCAACCACCGCACCTTCCAGGGCCGCCTCGACGAGCACGTCGCCCACGCGCAGCGCTACGCGAAGCGGCTCTCGCTGATCCTCTGCGACATCGACCACTTCAAGTCGGTGAACGACACGTACGGCCATCCCGTGGGCGACCTCGTCCTCAAGGCGGTCGCCCGCACGCTGGCCAGGGAGGCCCGCGCCACCGACCTCGTCGCCCGCTACGGCGGCGAGGAGTTCGCGGTGGTGATGCCCGAGACGGACGCGGCCGGCGCGCTCGTCATCGCGGAGCGGATCCGCGAGCGGATCGCCGAGCTCGCGCTGGACACCGACCAGGGGCGGCTCCAGGTCACGATGTCGCTCGGCGTCGCCACGCTGCCCGACGACGGCGGCCGCAAGGGCGCCCTCGTCGAGCGCGCGGACGCGTGCCTCTACCACGCGAAGCGGAGCGGCCGGAACCGGACCGTGGCGGCGGGCGCCCAGAAGCCGCCCGCGAGGGCGGCGGGGTGAGCGCGCCCCGCGCCACGCCCGCCCGCGCCGCCCCGCGGCCTGCTACACTCGCCCCGTCCCGCCGCCCGTGCGGGCCCCTCCCCGGAGCCGCTCCGACTTGAAAAAGAACTTCGTCCTGGACACGAACGTCCTCCTCCACGATCCGCGCAGCATCTTCGGGTTCGAGGACAACGACGTGGTCGTCCCGATCTACGTCATCGAGGAGATCGACAACTTCAAGCGCGACCTCTCGACGCTGGGTCGAAACGCGCGGCAGGTCTCGCGGATCCTCGACGAGTTCCGAAGCCAGGGGAAGCTCGGGGAGGGCGTGCCGATCGCCCCCGACAAGGGGCGCATCCGCGTCCTCCTGGCGGAGCGGAAGCTCCCCCACGGCGCCGGCGAGGGGCGCACCACCGACGACAAGATCCTCGGCGTCGCGCTCGACCTGCTCGAGCGCGAGAAGGCGACGCCCACCGTCTTCGTCACGAAGGACACGAACCTCCGCATCCGGGCCGACGCGCTCGGCCTGCACGCGGTGGACTACGACGTCGAGGGGCTCGCCGCGCTCGACGAGCTGTGGAGCGGGGTCTCCGACGTCGAGGTCGGGCCGGAGCAGGTGAACGAGTTCTACGCGAACGGCGCGCTGCCCTGGTCGCCGGAGGGCGACCCGCCGCCGCCGAACGCGTTCGTGGTCCTGCGCGATCGCACGAACCCGCAGCACTCCGCGGTCGGCAAGTACAGCGCGGCGAAGCAGGCGTTCGTGAAGCTCATCCAGACGCCCAAGGAGGGCGTCTGGGGGATCCGGCCCCGCAACAAGGAGCAGTCGTTCGCGCTCGACCTGCTGCTGAACGACGAGGTGCGGCTCGTCACGATCGTCGGCAAGGCCGGCACCGGCAAGACCCTCCTCGCCATCGCCGCCGGGCTCCAGAAGACGATGGAGGACGGGGTCTACCAGAAGCTCCTCGTCTCGCGGCCGATCTTCCCGCTCGGCCGCGACATCGGCTACCTGCCGGGCTCGGTCGAGGAGAAGCTGAACCCCTGGATGCAGCCGATCTTCGACAACGTCGAGTACCTGATGAACCTCTCGCGCTCGGAGAAGAAGGCCGGGCGCGGGTACCACGAGCTGCTCGACCTCGGGATCCTGGAGATCGAGCCGCTCACCTACATCCGCGGCCGGTCCATCCCGAACCAGTTCATCATCGTGGACGAGGCGCAGAACCTGACGCCCCACGAGGTGAAGACGATCATCACGCGGGTCGGCGACGGGACGAAGATCGTCCTCACCGGCGACCCGTACCAGATCGACAACCCCTACGTGGACCAGACCAACAACGGCCTCATCCACGTGGTGAACCGGTTCAAGCAGGAGCGGCTCGCCGGGCACATCACCATGAGCAAGGGCGAGCGCAGCCCGCTCGCGGAGCTCGCCGCGAACCTGCTGTAGGTACCCCTCGGACGTGGACGCGCCCGGCCCGGCCCGGCCGGCGATCGCGCGCGGGCCCGGAGTTCACGGGGGCGTGGCCGGTCCCACCGGCGCGGGTTAGGGTGAGAGCGTGGCCACCGACGGGAACGCGGCGACGCCGACGCTGGACTACCCCCTCGACTACACCTTCAAGGTGATGGGGCTCGCGGCGGACGACTTCCCGGAGCACGCCCGCCTCCTCGTCGCCCGGGTGGTCGGATCGGCGCCGCCGGAGCGGGTCAGCGTGCGCGCGAGCGCGGCCGGCAAGTACCACTCCGTCTCGGTGGTGGTGCGGCTCGTCTCGGAGGCGCAGCGGCGCGCCGTCTACGAGGTGCTGCACGCGGACGCGCGGGTCGTCTACTACCTGTGACCGGCTGGACGGGCCGCGCGGACCGGTCCGCGAGCCGCGAGGACCGGGCCGGCGCTTCGCGAAGCGCGCCTGGCCGGAGCCGGAGCGGCCCGGCCCGGAGCTCTAGGCGGCCTGCGCGCGGTCGGCGAAGTCGACGATCTCGACCGGGTTCGCGGCCATGCCGAACGCGACCTCGTCGCGCCAGCCCTCCGCGTCGCCCCCGATCTGGAGCGGCATGGGGCGCTCGAACCGGAGCGCCACGCGCTGGGCGTGGAAGTCGAGGAGCCCCTCGTGCGCGAACCCGCCCGACCAGATCTTCGGCAGGTTCACGAACAGCGTGGCGACGTCGATCTTCGTCGCCACGCGGAGCTGCATCATGCCGCCCGCGCGCTCCGCGAACGGGAAGGCGCGCAGCCCGAGGCCGTAGTAGGGGACCGTGCTCGCCGCGGCGAGCATGCACGGCCCGGCGAAGAGGAGCTCGCCGTGCCCGATGGGTCGGCCGATCCGCTCGCCGCTCGCGTCGAGCCGCCACGCCGGCTGGCCGACGTTCACGATCTCGCAGTAGGTCGCGCGCCGCTCGAGGAGCGCGCGCGGGGCGGACCGGAGCGCCACCGCGAGCCCGTACCCCGCCGCGCCGACGCCGAGCCGCGCGAGCGGCGTGCCGGCGAGGCGCTCCTTGAGCCAGTTGTAGTCGTTGAGGACCGCGGCGTCGACGCCGACGCCGGCGAACGGCGTGCGCCGCCCCTCGCAGGTGAGGAGGTCGAGGCGGCGGACGCGGTCCACCTCGCCCCGCAGGTAGCGCGCGAGGTCGTGCGCGTGGCGGCGCGGGCGGGCGCCCACCATCTCGGCGACCGCGTTGCCGGTCCCGAGCGCGAGGACGCCGAACCGCGGCGGCCGGGCGGAGCGCCGCTCCGCGGCCTCCAGGATCCGGTTCACCCACGCGACGAACGTGCCGTCGCCGCCGCCCGTGAACACGGTGCGGTACCTGCGCTCGACGACGTGCTCGGCGATCCGGCTCGCCTCGTCGGGCGTCCTCGAGAAGAAGAGGTGCTCGCCCGGGACCACCGCCCCGAGCGCCTCGCGCACCGTGCGGTTCACGGACTTCGCGTTCGCGTTCAGGAGGACCGCGACGCCCGCCGCCTCGGCGGCGGGGAGGGGCTCGCGTCCGGAGACCTGCGCGGAGCTGGCGACCGTTCGGAGCATCGGTTCCCCTGCGGGTGGTGTGACGCCGGCGCCCGGGTTTCGAGCAATGAGGGTGCCACGCCGCGTCACGGGAGTTGACACGTGGAATTCCAGGCGCTTGCCAATGTAGGGCCCCGTGCGAGGTGAGGCGAACCGACGCGTCGGCGGGGTGGCGGCGCGAAGGTCGCTACGCACCTCGGCGGCGTGGGGTCCGGGCAGGCAGGCGCGCGAACCGGCCCGAGGGAGGCCGGGCCGGCGCCGGCCGCGATCGTCCGAGGCCCGTTTGACAGCCCGGGACGCGGACTTACGTTGCGCCCCGTCAGGAGGATCTGGACACCATGGCCAAGATCATCGGCATCGACCTCGGCACGACGAACTCCGTCGTCGCGGTGATGGAGGGCAAGGACGCCGTCGTCATCACGAACGAGGAGGGCTCGCGGCTGACCCCCAGCGTCGTCGCGTACACGAAGGAGGGGGAGCGCCTCGTCGGGCAGGTGGCGAAGCGGCAGGCCATCACGAACCCGGAGAAGACCGTCTACTCCATCAAGCGGTTCATGGGGCGGCGCTTCTCCGAGGTGCAGGACGAGATGAAGCGCGTCCCGTACCACGTCGTGGAGGGGCCGAACGGGGACGCGCGCCTCGAGATCGAGGGCAAGCAGAACTCGCCGCCGGAGATCAGCGCGCAGGTGCTGCTCAAGCTGAAGCGCGCCGCGGAGAACTACCTCGGCGAGAAGGTGACCGACGCGGTCATCACCGTGCCCGCGTACTTCAACGACGCCCAGCGCCAGGCGACGAAGGACGCCGGCGAGATCGCCGGCCTCAACGTGCGGCGCATCGTCAACGAGCCGACCGCCGCCGCGCTCGCGTACGGGCTCGACAAGAAGAAGAACGAGAAGATCGCCGTCTACGACTTCGGCGGCGGCACGTTCGACATCTCGATCCTCGAAGTCGGCGAGAACGTGGTCGAGGTGCTCGCGACGAACGGCGACACGCACCTCGGCGGCGACAACATCGACCAGAAGATCATCGACTGGCTGATCGCCGAGTTCAAGAAGGACACCGGCATCGACGTCTCGAAGGACAAGATGGTGCTGCAGCGCCTCAAGGAGGCGGCGGAGAAGGCGAAGATCGAGCTCTCCTCGATGATGGAGACCGAGATCAACCTCCCGTTCCTCACCGCGGACCAGACCGGCCCGAAGCACCTGTCGATGAAGCTCAGCCGCGCGAAGCTCGAGGCGATGGTGGAGGATCTCGTCCAGCGCTCCATCGAGCCCACCCGCAAGTGCCTCGCGGACGCCAAGCTCCAGCCGTCGCAGATCGACGAGGTGGTCCTCGTCGGCGGCCAGACGCGCATGCCGAAGATCCTCGAGACGGTGAAGAAGTTCTTCGGGAAGGAGCCGAACCGGAGCGTGAACCCCGACGAGGTCGTCGCGGTGGGCGCGGCGGTGCAGGCGGGCGTCCTCTCCGGCGAGGTGAAGGACATCCTCCTCCTCGACGTGACCCCGCTCTCGCTCGGCGTCGAGACGCTCGGCGGCGTGATGACCCGGCTCGTCGAGCGCAACACGACCATCCCCACGAAGAAGACCGAGGTGTTCTCGACCGCGTCGGACAACCAGACCTCCGTCGAGATCCACGTGCTCCAGGGCGAGCGCGAGATGGCGCGCGACAACCGCACGCTCGGCCGCTTCCACCTGGAGGGCCTCCCGCCCGCGCCGCGCGGCCTGCCGCAGATCGAGGTGACCTTCGACATCGACGCGAACGGCATCCTCAACGTCTCGGCGAAGGACAAGGGCACGGGCAAGGAGACCAAGATCACCATCACCCACTCGTCCGGCCTCGCGAAGGACGAGGTGGAGAAGATGGTCGCCGACGCGCGCAGCCACGAGGCGGAGGACAAGCAGCGCCGCGAGGAGGTCGAGCAGCGCAACCGCGCCGAGAACCTCGCCTACCAGATGGAGAAGCTCCTCAAGGACAGCAAGGACAAGCTCCCCGCCGCGACCGCGAAGGAGATCGAGGACGCCGTGCAGGAGGTGCACCGGGTCCGCGAGAAGGGGAGCGCCGCCGAGGTGAAGGCCGCCATGGAGCGGCTCGAGAAGGCGAGCCACAAGGCCGCCGAGGAGCTCTACAAGAGCGCCGCGCCCGGCGACGGCGGCGCCGGCCCGACGCCGCCCGGGGGCGGCCCCGGCGCGGAGGAGAAGCCGAAGGACGACGTGGTCGACGCCGAGTACAAGCAGGTGTAGGCCGTCCCATCTTCGGGCGAGGCGCATGTCGCTGCGCGACATGCGCCCGCCCGCTCCCTGCGGCCTACCGACCTGGGCAGGTGAGGTCCGAGGGGCTGCTCGCGATCACGAGCGGCCCTTTCACCTTCGGGCCGTGCTCGAACCGGCTCCTCGCTTTCCGCCGCCCCCGGCCTTACGATCCGCCCGCGGATGCACCTCACCGTCCTCTCGCGGTCCACCTCCATCTACACGACGCGCCGCCTCGTCGAGGCGGGGCGCGAGCGCGGGCACGCCGTGCGGGTGATCGATCCGCTCGAGGTCGAGATGGGGCTCGGCGACGGGCCGGCCCTCTACTGGCGCAGGAGGAGGTTCCCGCGGACGGACGTGGTCATCCCCCGGATCGGCCACTCCGTGCACCAGTACGGGCTCTCGGTCGTGAACCAGCTCGAGCTCATGCGGGTCCCCGTGCTGAACGGCGCCTACGGGATCGGCGCGAGCCGCAACAAGATGCGGAGCCTGCAGCTCCTCGCCGCCGCCGGCGTCCCGGTGCCGCGGACGGTGATGGCCTCCGACGCCTCGGGGATCGAGCAGATGGTGAAGCTCGTGGGCGGCGTCCCGGTGCTCGTGAAGCTCCTCTCCGGCAACGAGCGGAGCGGGGCGATGATCTGCGAGAGCATGCAGTCGCTCGAGGCGGCGCTCGAGGCGATCCTGGGGCTCGGGCACGACATCGTCGTGCAGCAGTACCTGCGCGGCGCGAAGGGCCGGGACCTCCGCGTCCTCGTCGTCGGGGGCGAGGTGGTCGCCGCGTTGCGCCGGAGCCCGCCCGTCGGCCGCTTCTCCCGGAACCTCCGCCACGGCGCGCGGTTCGAGCGCGCGGAGCTGCCCCCGTCGTACGTCCGGGTCGCCATCGCCGCCGCGCGCGTGATGCGGCTCGAGGTCTGCGCGGTCGACATGCTCGACGTGAAGGGGCGCCCGCGCGTGTTCGAGGTGAACGGCTCGCCCTCGATCCGCGAGCCGGAGGCCGCGTGCGGCGTCGACGCGGCGGGCCGGATCGTCGACCGCGCCGCGGCCCTCGCCGAGGCGCACCGCGCGCCGCGGCGCCGCGTCGCCGCGCTCCACGCCGGGAGCCAGTGAATCGTGGCCGCCCCCGGACGTCCCTGATATAGAGCCCGGTCCGGAGGAGGCTCCGATGACCCCCACGTCGCTCGGCTTCGCCCTGGCCGCCGTCCTGCTCGCCGCACCCGCCGCGCGCGCCGCCGATCCGTCCGCCGAGGCGGCGAAGAGCTACCGGATCGACACCGGCGGCTCGACGCAGCAGCTCGCGACGGGGGGCAAGGGCACGCTCGTCCTCTCCATCGTCCCGCTCGGGAAGGTGCACGTGCACCCGCAGGCCCCGCTCAAGATCACCCTCGAGGCGACGCCCGGGCTGAAGCTCGAGAAGACCTCGCTCGGGAAGGCGGACCCGGTCGACCCCAAGGCGGACGGCCGCCGGTTCGAGGTGCCCTTCGTGGCGCAGGCGGCGGGGAAGCAGGAGGCCCGCGCGAAGCTCGACTTCTTCATCTGCTCCGACCAGTGGTGCGTGAAGCAGGTGAAGGACGTGACCGTGCCGGTCGACGTCCGCTAGGAGCGGCCCCTGCGCGTCGTCTACGGCGTGAACCCCGTCCGCGAGCGGCTGCGCGCGGGCGGCGAGGGGGTCGCCGAGCTGTGGCTCGCCGAGGGCGCCGCGCGCGCCGCGGCGTTCGCCGAGCTCGAGCGGCTCGCGCGCGCGTCGGGGGCCAAGGTCCGCGAGGCGCCGCGGCAGAAGCTCGAGCGGCTCGCCGGCACGGACCGGCACCAGGGCGTCGTCGCCGTGGTCGCGGACTTCCGCTACGCGGAGCTGGACGCGCTCCTCGCCGCGGCGTCGGCGAGCGGCCGGCCGCCGCTGCTCGTCGTGCTCGACGGCGTCGAGGACCCCCACAACCTCGGCGCGATCATCCGCTCCGCGCACGCGCTCGGCGCGCACGGCGTGGTCATCCCGCGCGACCGGGCGGTGGGCGTGACGCCGGCCGTGGCGAAGGCCTCCGCCGGGGCCGTCGAGCGCTGCCCCGTCGCGCGGGTGACCAACGTCGCGAAGACGCTCGAGGCCCTCAAGGAGGCGGGGGTCTGGTCGGTCGCCCTCGCGGCGGACGGCGAGCGCCCGCTCGAGCAGCTCGACCTCCGGGGTCCGACCGCCCTCGTCCTCGGCAGCGAGGGAGAAGGGCTGCGGCCGCTCGTCCGGAGGACGTGCGACCTCTCCGCCAGCATCCCCATGTGGGGGGAGATGGACTCGCTCTCCGTGTCCGCGTCGGCGGCCGTCGCGCTCTACGAAGCGGCCCGGCAGAGACGCGCGTAGTCCCCGGTCCGGACGGCGCTTTGCCGTCCTTGACAAGATCCGGCGCATCCCATAAAAGACGCGGCTCCACGAGCATCGGGCCCGGGGCCCGTGTCGAAGTGCGCGTCCGCGCGGGAGACTCGATTTTCGAAGGATTCTTGCTGGCGTAGCTCAGCTGGTAGAGCAGCTGCCTTGTAAGCAGCAGGTCGCGGGTTCGAGTCCCACCGCCAGCTCCAGTGGGATTCACGCAGCGTGATAGGAAGCGTCGCGGAGGGGTTCCCGAGCGGCCAAAGGGAGCAGACTGTAAATCTGCCGGTCTCCGACCTACGGTGGTTCGAATCCACCCCCCTCCACTGGATGTGAACCAACGTCGTCGCGAAGGTCCACGGAGAAAGTTGCGGGAATAGCTCAGTTGGTAGAGCGTCAGCCTTCCAAGCTGAATGTCGCGGGTTCGAATCCCGTTTCCCGCTCCAGCGAGGTCGAAAGGAAATAGGCCCTCGTAGCTCAGTCGGTAGAGCGCGTCCTTGGTAAGGACGAGGTCTCCAGTTCAATCCTGGACGAGGGCTCCAAGTCTTCATGCGCGGTTAGAACGGCGCGCGTCAACCGCAGGAGCGTATCCATGGCCAAGGAGAAGTTCGAGCGTACGAAGCCGCACGTGAACGTCGGGACGATCGGGCACGTCGACCACGGGAAGACGACGCTGACGGCCGCCATCACGAAGTACTGCGCGGCGCAGGGGCTGGCGCAGTTCATGGCGTACGACCAGATCGACAAGGCGCCGGAGGAGCGCGAGCGCGG
>DASSSJ010000116.1:0-59289 GCA_035708485.1 Anaeromyxobacter sp.
CGCCCGCCGCCGCGCCGGGGCAGGCCTCGCCGCCGGGCGCCCAGGCGTCGGTCCCGCGCGCGACGCCGCCCGCCGCCGCGCCGGCGGCCGCCGCGGGCGCCGCGCTCGACCGGCCGTCGCTCGAGGCGCTCGTGAAGAAGCTCGCGGACGCAGACCACTTCGAGGTGCTCGGCCTCGGGCGCGACGCCGCCGGCCCCGCCATCAAGATCGCCTACTTCCAGCTCGCGAAGACCTACCACCCGGACGCCGTCCCGGCGGACGCGCCGCCGGACGTCCGGAAGCTGTGCGCGGACGTGTTCGGGAAGGTGAGCGAGGCCTGGTCCGTGCTCGGGGACGACGCGTCACGGGCCGCGTACGTCGAGGCGCTGAAGAGCGGCGGCACGGCGCAGGTGGACGTGATGAACATCTTCGAGGCCGAGAACGCGTTCCAGGCGGGGACGATGCTCGTGAAGGCCCGCAAGTACGGCGAGGCGATCCAGAAGTTCGACGAGGCGCTGAAGCTCAACGCCGACGAGCCCGAGTTCGCGATGTGGCGCGCGTACGCCGACTTCCTCGCCGCCGGCGACAAGCGGAAGAAGCTCGCGCAGAGCGGCGCGGAGATCGAGGGCGCGCTCAAGCGCAACCCGCGCTGCGCGCAGGGCTACCTGTTCCTCGGCCAGATGGCGAAGGTGGCCGGCGATCTCGGGCTCGCCGAGAAGCACCTCCGGCGCGGCCTCCAGGTCGCGCCGGACCACGCGGACCTGCAGCGCGAGCTCAAGTACCTCCGCAGGTGAGGCGAGACGAGATGGCCGCCCCGACGAGCCCCAGGAAGCGCGCGCTGATGCCCTCGACGAAGCTCCGCAAGGCGCTGCGCGCCGCCGGCCACCACCTGTCGCCCGTCGTGCAGGTCGGGAAGGACGGGGTGACCGAGGCGGTGCTCCGGCAGCTCGACGCGCAGCTCTCGGCGCACGAGCTCGTCAAGGTGAAGGTCGGGACCGAGAGCCCCGAGGACCGCTTCGAGGCCGCGGAGCGGCTCGGCGGGGCCGCCGGGGCGCAGGTCGCGCAGATCCTCGGCCGGACCGTGCTCGTGTACCGCAGGCATCCCGAGAAGCCGCGGTTCGAGCCGAACGCGGCGCCGGGGCGCCCGGCGGGGCCGAAGCCGCGCGGGAGCTGACGTCCGCCGATGGCGACGTCCCGGGCTCGCGGCCCGCGGGCGCCCGCGGTGCTAGGATCAGTCTCGAGATGCGCGAGCCTCACGCGGAACCGTCCGATCCCGTCGTCGCGGCGTACCGCGCCGGAATCGACGAGACGCTCATCGTCGAGAACCTCCGGCTCACCGTGGAGGAGCGCTTCCGGAAGTGGATGGAGCTGCAGCGGTTCGCTGAGGAGCTCCGGCGAGCGGCCGAGGGAGCCCGCCGGTGATCACGGACATCGCGGCCCTGCTGCGCGCCCTCGGCTCGCACGGGGTGCGGCACGTGCTCGTCGGCGGAGCCGCGGCGGTCGCGCACGGCTCGGCGCGGCTCACACAGGACGTCGACGTCGTCTATGCCCGCGACCCGGACAACGTCGCGGCGCTCGTCGCGGCCCTCGCTCCCGCGCATCCCTACCTCCGCGGGGCGCCGCCCGGCCTCCCGTTCCACTGGGACGAGCGCACGGTCCGCAGCGGCCTCAACTTCACGCTCCGGACCGATCTCGGAGCGATCGATCTCCTCGGAGAGATCGTGGGCGGCGGACGGTACGAGGACCTCGAGCCGCGCAGCTTCGAGATCGAGGCTTTCGGCGTCCGGTGCCGGATCCTCGATCTCGACAAGCTCATCGAGGTGAAGCGCGCGGCGGGGCGTCCCAAGGACCTCGAGGCAATCGCCGAGCTGGAGGCGATCCGGGATCGAACGCGAGGCGGCGGGCGCTGAGGGACACGGCCGGGGTCGAGGTCGAGTCCGCCCCCTCTCCCTGGCCCTCTCTCCCGCTGCGCGGGGGAGAGGGGAGTCTCCCGGTCGAGGTCGGAGTCGAGGTCGACGTCGGAGTCGAGGTCGACGTCGGAGTCGAGGTCGAGGTCGGAGTCGAGGTCGAGGTCGGAGTCGAGGTCGAGACGGCCGACCTGCGCGCCCCCGCGAGACGCTCAGTTCAGCTCGCCGTCGCGAGGCCGCGCGGAGGACTCGGGCCCGCCCGTGCGCGCGCGGGCCTCCTCGAGGTCCTCCTCGTCGAAGACGCCCTTGTCGAGCAGCACGCACTCCGCGACGTCGGCCTGCGCGACCGCCGCGGCGGCGTCCTGCTCCGCCGCCTCCACGCGGGCTCCGAGCTCGCGCACGCGGTCCGCGAGCGCGGCGACCTCACCGGCGAGCGCCCGGAGCCGGCGGACCAGCTCGAGCGACACGGCCGCGAGCAGCGCCAGCGCGACGAGGGCGAACGGCGCGGACATCGGGGGGCATGCTACAGGCCCCGCGCGGGGCGTTCAAGCGACCGAGCGCACGTCCGCCATTCGCCTTGTCGCGCCGGGGACCGCAGGGGATGCTCGCGCGGTGGGGCGGGACCGGCTCAACGTCACGCGCGCGGTCCGGCGGCTCGTCCGCGACCTGGCGGCGCGCCTGCCCGAGCTGGCGCACGTGCGCGCCTCGCGCGTCCTCGTCGTCGCGGGCGAGGCGCGCCGCGCGTCCCGCGCGACGATCCGGCCGGCCCATTTCAAGGAGACGCGCCGCCGCAGCGACGCGGGCGCACGCAGGAAGCCGCTCATCCGCGTGAAGGGCCGGAAGATCCTCTACGTCGTCACGCTGCGCCCGCTCTGGTTCCTCGACTCGACCCCGCACGAGCGGATCGGGACGATCGTCCACGAGCTCTACCACGCTTCCACGCGGTTCGACGGGACGCTCCACCGCGGGCGCCGCCACTCGCGGCTGCCGCTCGCGGCGTACGACCGGCGCGTCCGCGCGCTCGTGGACCGCTACCTCGCGGAGGCGCCGGAGGAGATCGTGGCCCCCTTCGCGGCGGACGGGCTCGTCCGCGCCCGCATGTGGCTCGAGCGCCCCACCGCCGCTTACCGCGAGGACGACTACCGCGGGAGGCGCGTGTACACCGAGAAGCAGCTCTTCGTCGGCGTCGTCCAGATGCGGACGCGCCGCGGGAGGTCGGGCCGCTCGCCGTGACCCCGCGTCGCCTTCACTCGCCCGCCGGGCCGGCCTCCGCCTGCCGCGGCGGCTCGGGGCGCGCGTGCAGCGTGTCGCCGTGCGCGTCCATCGTGACGACGGCCGGGAACGCGTCCAGCTCGATCTCCCAGATCGCGTCGGTCACGCCGAGCGCGTCGAGGCCGTGGACGGCGTGGACCTTCGAGACGTGGCGCGCGAGCGTGACGGCGAGGCCGCCGGCGGCGTGCAGGTAGACCGCGCCGTGCGCGCGGAGGGCCGCGAGCGTGCGCGGGCCCATGCCGCCCTTGCCGAGGACGACGCGCGGGCCGTACGCCGCCATCACGTCCGCCGTCCACGGCTCCATGCGCACCGACGCGGTGGGCCCCGCCGCGACGAAGCGCCAGGCCTTCGTGTACGGATCCTGCGCCACCACCGGGCCGCAGTGGTACAGGGCGCCGCCGCGCAGGACGCGCCGGACGCCCTCGTCCGGCGCCTCCAGCAGCCGCCGGTGGGCGGCCTCGCGCGCGGTCACCGCGCGCCCGGAGACGAGCACCTCTTCCCCGGCCCGGAGCGCGCGGACGGCGTCCGCGTCGAGCGGCAGCGTGAGGACCTTCGCCATCGGGGACTCACCTTCGCGGGTGGGCGCGGGCCGCTTGCGGCGCGGCGAGCGCCCGGTCTATTCCCTGGCGGCGCCCCGCGCAGGGGAACGAAAGGTGGCCATCCGCGGCGCCGCGCGCGACTCCCCGGACCGACCGTGCGACACGAGCTCAGACTGCCGCTCACCGCTGCGGGCCGCCTCGATCGCGCCCTCGCGGACGCGCTGGGTCTCGGCCGGGCTGCGGTGAAGCGCGCCTTCCAGCTCGGCGACGTGCGCGTCGGGGGGCGCCGCGCGCGCGCGAGCGACTCGGCCCGGCCCGGCGCGCTCGTGACGATCGAGGTGGACGAGGCCCCCGGCCCGCCCGCGCCGGAGCCGGGCGCGCCGCTCGCGGTGCTCCTCGAGCACCCGCGCCTCCTCGTCGTGGACAAGCCGGCCGGCGTGGCGGTGCACCCGCTCGCGCCCGGCGAGGGCGGCACGCTCGCGAACGCGGTGGTCGCGCGGTTCCCCGAGTGCGCGGCGGCGTCGCCGGACGCGCGCGAGGGCGGGGCGGTGCAGCGGCTCGACGCGGACACGAGCGGCTGCGTCGCGTTCGCGCGCGACGCGGAGGCGTGGGAGGACCTCCACCGCGCGCTCCAGGAGCGCAGCGTCGAGAAGGTCTACCTCGCGCTCGTCGTCGGGCGAGTCGTCGCGGGCGGCGTCGTGTCGGTCCCCCTCGCGCAGCGCGGCGGGCGAGCGATCGCGGCGCCGGACGCGCTCGCGGAGGAGCGGCTCCGCGCGAAGGGGCTCAGGCCGCGCGCGGCCGAGACGCGCTTCGAGATCGCCCGGCGGCTCGAGCGGCACACCCTCCTCCGCGTGCGGATCCTCACGGGCGTCATGCACCAGATCCGCGCGCACCTCGCGCACCTCGGCCATCCGGTGGCGGGCGACGCGCTCTACGGCGGCGAGGGCGCGGCGGTGCCCGGGCTCCGGCGCCAGTTCCTGCACGCGTCGCGCCTCGCGCTCGACGCGCCCGGAGGTGGGCGGATCGACGTCGAAAGCCCGCTGCCGCCCGATCTCCAGGCCGTGCTCGACCGCCTCGGCTGACCGTCCGCCGCAGTACCCGTCCGGGTACGAAGGACGCATTATCCGGGAATAAAACCCCGCCACGCGCCTTGACACACATTCGCCCTCCGCGTAGCTAGTTGAGCCACTTGATTCGGATGTCGATCGTCGTCGTCGGTCGTCTTCGTCGTCGTCGGATCTCTTCGGCCCACGGCCGTGCCCGAGTCCGAGCCGGCCGTCAGCAGTGAGCTCAACCACAGGAGTTGGCCATGCTTCGACGTAAGGTCCTGAGCCTGGCAACAGCGCTCGGCTTCGGCATCTCGTCGGTGGCGATCGCCCAGGACGCCACCACGCCCCCGCCCGCGGCGCCTCCTCCGGCCGCTCCCGAGTCCGCCGTCGTGGGCGAGGCTCCCGCAGCGGCGCCAGCCGCGGCGGCAGAGGAGAAGACGGAGGAGATCGTCGTCACCGGAACCCGCATCCGACGCAAGGACCTCACGACGCCCGCGCCCGTCACGGTGATCAGCTCCGAGCAGATCCAGGCGAGCGGCAAGGTCACCATCGGCGACTTCCTCCAGAGCCTCCCGGAGCAGGGGAACGCGATCAACACCTCCGTGAACAACGGCGGCAGCGGCTCGACCCGCGTCAGCCTCCGCGCGCTCGGAGCGCAGCGGACGCTCGTGCTCCTCAACGGGCGCCGGATGGTGCCCTCGGGCCTCGGCGCCGACGACTCGGTCGATCTCAGCGCGATCCCGAGCGCCGTCATCGAGCGCGTCGAGGTGCTGAAGGACGGCGCCTCCGCCGTCTACGGCTCCGACGCGATCGCCGGCGTGGTGAACCTCATCACCCGCAAGCCCTTCAGCGGCTCGGAGGTCAGCGGCTACTACGGCACGTCCGCCCAGGGCGACGCGCAGATCGCCGACATCACCGGCACGGCGGGCACCTCCGGCGAGCGCGGCAGCCTCTTCTTCAACGTCGGCTGGTACGACCAGCGGAAGTCGATGGCCGGCGACCGCGACTTCTCCAAGGACGGGTGGGTCTACGACTCGACGGGCGCGAACACCGGCTTCCTCGGCGCCGTGCCGCAGGGGTCCTCGCGCGCGCCGGGCGGCCGCATCCGCGCCAACAACCCGGAGGGAAACGCCAACCCCGCGTTCCTCGCGCTCATCCAGAACCCGGACTACGTGAGCCGGTGGCGCGCGATCGGCGGCTCCGCGTACCTCATCCACGACCCGACGCTCACGACCGACACGGCCGCCGTCGCCAACTGCATGGCGGCGCTCCCCGCCGGGGCGTCGCTCTCCGACTGCCAGTGGCGGCCGATGGACACGCGGACGTCGACGACGGTCGGCGGCGACCTCTACAACTTCGCGCCGGTCAACTACCTCGTCACGCCGTCGCAGCGCCTCTCGCTGTGGTCGTCCGGCGACGCGAGGCTGAGCGACAGCGCGCGGGCGTTCTTCGAGGCGCACTTCGTGAACCGCCAGTCGCGCGTCCAGCTCGCGCCCGAGCCCCTCATCATCGGCCCCGGCGGCGTCACGGATCCGGGCGGCAACCTCGTCTCGATCTCGGCGGACAACGTCTACAACCCCTTCGGCCAGAAATTCTTCCTCTCCTCGCGGCGCCTCGAGGAGTTCGGTCCGCGCATCCAGCGCCACGACGTGGACACCATCCGCGCGGTGCTCGGCGTGGACGGCACGCTCTCCGACGCGTTCGGCCCGGTGCAGGGCTGGTTCTGGGACGTGAACTTCAACTACGGCCGGAACGCGAGCACCTTCACGCTGAACGGCAACCTCCAGAACTCCAGGATCCAGGCGGCCCTCGGGGAGAGCTTCCGCCTGCCCGACGGGAGCGCGGTCTGCGGCAACCCCGGCCCGGACTCCGTGGCCGGGACCGGCGACGACGCGGTGATCGCCGGCTGCGTCCCGCTCGACCTCTTCCACGGGTCCGGCTCGATCACGCAGGACCAGGTGAACTACCTCACCTTCACCGGCACCTCGAAGGGCCTCAACAAGCTGGGCGCGATCCAGGCCAACCTCAACGGCGAGCTCCTCACGCTCCCCGGCGCGGATCGGCCCGTCGGCCTCGCCCTCGGCTACGAGTACCGCGAGCTGTCGGGCGCGTTCATCAACGACCCGTTCACCGCCAAGTTCGACAACAGCAACGGCGGCTCCTTCGACACGTCGGGCAGCTACAGCGTGAACGAGGGCTACGCCGAGCTCTCCGTGCCCGTCACGGCGGCGCGGCCGGGCGTCGAGAACCTCGAGGTCTCGCTCGCGGCGCGCGTGTTCGACTACTCGACGTTCGGCGGCGACTGGACGTACAAGCTGGGCGCGCGCTACTCGCCCGTGCGCAACTTCACGATCCGCGGCACCTACTCCACCGCGTTCCGCGCCCCGTCCATCTCGGACCTGTACGCCGGCCAGTTCGACAACTTCCCGAACGTGTCCGACCCCTGCGCGGCCCCCGCCAGCGCGGAGATCGCGGCGCGCTGCGGCGCCGCCGCGAACAACGGCGACGACTCGACGCAGCTCCGCTCGACGAACGGCGGCAACCCGGCCCTCGAGCCGGAGACCGCGAAGATCTACACGATCGGCGTCGTCTACGAGCCGCCGTTCCTGAAGAACTTCTCGGCGACGCTCGACTACTACAACATCGCCGTGGACAAGGCGATCGCGACCATCGGCGAGTCCACCATCCTCGCGGGCTGCTACACCACCGGCAATCAGCCGAGCTACTGCTCCCTCATCGAGCGCGATCCGGCGAGCCAGCAGATCACCCGCATGACGAACCTCAACCAGAACGTCGGCGAGGAGACGGCGGCGGGGTTCGACCTGGCGCTCCGCTACCTGCTCCCGACGGCGTCCGCGGGCCGGTTCAACTTCGTGTTCGACGGCACCGTGCTCCAGAAGCACAACCAGGTGCTCGCGGACGGCACCGTCGTGAAGGGGAAGGGCACGTTCGACCTGCAGGACTCCGCGGGTCAGGGCGGCACCAACGCCTCCTTCAAGTTCAACGCGGGCGTCCTGTGGGGTCTCCGCGGCTTCGGCGCCGGCCTCTCGACCAAGTTCATCAACGGGTTCAGGGAGTGCGCCGCCCCGACCGGCGCGTACGACGGCAGCGGCCTCTGCTACGTGGACGACACGTTCAGCCGGCGCGTGAAGGCCTACAACACCTACGACCTGTTCCTGAGCTACGGCCTGAAGAGCGCGCTGGGCAGGACGAGCCTCTCCGCCGGCGTCAACAACCTCTTCGACAAGGACCCGGCGAAGATCTACAACGGGTTCGCGAGCGCGACCGACCAGTACACCTACGACCAGATCGGGCGGTACTTCTGGGTCCGCCTCGAGCAGGCGTACTAGGCGGAACGCGGATCAAGGAGAACGACATGCGCAATCACGCAAGGCTCCTCGCGAAGCAGCTCCTCCTCGCCGCGCTCCTCGTCGGACCGCTCGCCGCGGCGGCCCAGACCGCCGACCTGTCGGTGACGATCGCCGCGCTGACCGACGCCCCCGTCCTCGGGCGGCGGGAGCCGAACGCCGGCCGGATCACGCCCACGCAGACCAAGCAGCACGCCGTCACGATCGCCAACGCCGGCCCGAGCACCGCGACCGGCATCGAGATCGCGAAGCCGACGATCGACGCGCGCTTCACGACGCCTCCGCCCATGCCTCCGGATCCCCTGAACCCGGGCAGCACGCTCGAGTACCAGGGGCCCATCGGGATCGTCGACGTCAGCGGCTGCGTGCTGAAGGCGTTCGTCTGCGCTGCGAACGACCCCTCCGACCAGTGCGTCGATCCGGCGGGCGGCCAGTCGGTCGTCGATCCGAACGACGACCGGTCGTGGCCCTGCACCATCGACGCGATCCCCGACTTCGGCGAGGCCGAGGTGACGTTCGACGTCCACTGGCCGGGCACGCCAGACGACCCGGGGACCGAGGACGTGCGCGAGGACATCCCGACGGCGTGCATGAACACGGAGACGTTCACGGCGACGGTCGTCACCGTCACCACCACGGGCACCACCGACCCGACCACCGGCAACAACACCGCGAGCAACACGCCGCTCGCGGGGACCCAGGCCTTCCTCAAGCTCGGCGTGACGAGCGACAAGGGCTCGGGCGGCCCCGGCACGCAGTTCAAGGTCACCGGGACGATCGAGAACCTCGGGCCCTGCACCGCGCTCGACGTGGTCGCCCTCGACTTCGACGGCGCGAGCGACACGAAGATGGAGTACGTCGAGGGCACCACGGCGGGCTGCGCCGGATTCCCGGACGACCCGACGACGCCCGACGACGAGACGATCCTGCCCGAGAACGTGAACCCGCTCTCGGACGGCTGCGGCGTCGGCGACATGGCGAAGGGCGACGTCAAGACGTTCAGCTCGGACTTCCGCGTCGGCGGCATGCTCGACGACGAGCTGCAGCGCGCGACCATCGTGAACCTGAACGCGTACTCGTTCGGCTTCTCCTACAACATCCAGGGGCCCATCGCCCTCAACGGCCGCACCTTCGATCCCGACGAGACCGACAACGTGAAGGCGATCAAGGTGGTGAGCGATCAGGACGTGAGCAGCTGCAGCACGGGCGGCGTCCCCGGTGTGCTCGGCCTCCTGCTCGCCGCCATGCCGCTCCTCCGCCGGCGGCGGAGCCGTTAGTCCACGATCGGTGCGGGGCCCGGCCGCGGCCCCGCACCCCAGCGCAACGGAGCGAGCGAACGGGCGGGCGTTGGCCCGCCCGTTCGTCTAGACCCTCCCCGGGCGTTCCCGGGCCGAAGGACCTAATACTGGAGGTAGCACCGCCGGTTGCCGCGGCACCCGGCGCCCGCTACACAAGGCCGAAATGTTCGATTCCGTGTTGAGACGCGAGACGCTCCCGAAGCGCCGCTACGGCGCCGGGACGTTCCTGGGGCTCGTCGTGTACGCCGCGGTGGCCGCCTTCGCCTTCTGGGCGCAGGCGAACGTGCGGCAGCACGACAAGCAGGACGTCGCCGTGACGTTCGTGAAGCCGCCCCCTCCCCCGCCGCCTCCGCCTCCGGCGCCGGCGGCGGTCCGGCCGAAGGTGAAGACCCCCACCCAGCAGCAGACCGTCCTGTCGCAGGCGATCGTCGCCCCGACGGTGATCCCCGACGAGAAGCCGCCCGAGTCCGAGCCGGTGGACACCGGAAACGTGCACGGCGAGGGCGACGGCGTCGAGGGCGGCGAGGTCGGCGGCGTGCCGGGCGGGATCGTCGGCGGCGTCGTCGACGCCACGGACGTCCGGATGGAGTTCGACGAGCGGATGAGCCCACCGGAGAAGCTCGGCGGTCCGGACCCGAAGTACACCGAGAAGGCGCTCGAGCGCGAGGTGCAGGGCACCATGATCGTGCGCTGCGTCGTCACGACCGAGGGGAAGGTCTTCGGCTGCCGCGTGCTGAAGAGCCTGCCGTTCATGGATCGCGCGGTGATCGACGCCCTCGAGCGGCGCCGGTACAGGCCGGCGACCCTCGGCGGCCGTCCCGTCGAGGTGAACTACAACTTCAAGATCACGCTGCGGCTGCCCGACTAGTCGAGCCCAGGCGTCCCACGGCGCTCCCACCAACCCCAACACCACGTAAGGAAGACCATGCAGCAGTTCACACTCACCGAGCTCTGGGGCCACATGGGCCTCTTCGCCCGGCTCGTCGTCTACGTCCTGCTCCTCATGTCGCTCGCGTCGATCGTCGTGATGGCGGAGCGCTTCGTCTCGTTCCTCAAGTCGAACCGCGACTCGCGGAGGTTCGCGTCGGCGCTCGCCGGCAACATCGAGAAGAGCGGCCTCGACGAGGCGGCGAAGGGGAAGGCCGGCGCGCCGAAGTCCCTCGGCCACCTCGGCCGCGTCCTCTCGGCGGGCCTCCACGCCTACACGATGACCCGCACCGCGCGCACCTCCCCGGATCTCACCATCGAGTCGGTCGCCCGCGGCCTCGAGCGGCAGGCCCAGCGCGAGCAGCAAAATCTGAAGAGAGGCCTGAACCTCCTCGCCACGGTGGGCTCGACCGCGCCGTTCGTCGGCCTCCTCGGGACCGTCGTCGGCATCATCAACGCCTTCCAGCAGATGGCCGCGACCGGCTCCGGCGGCCTCGCCACCGTGTCCGCCGGCATCGCGGAGGCGCTCGTCACCACCGCGCTCGGCCTCCTCGTCGCGATCCCCGCCGTCATGGCCTACAACTACATGCAGGGCTGGGTCGACGCGCGGATGGTCGACATGACCGAGTCGTCGAACGAGCTGCTCGACCACGTCGCGCGCAAGCTCGACGAGGCCTCGGCGGCGCCGACGTCGGCCGCGCCGCGCGCGGTGTAGCGGTCCCGCGACGGACGCGAGGGATCGACCATGGCAATGACCACGGGCGGTACGGGCGGCATCAAGAGCGACATCAACGTCACGCCGCTCGTGGACGTCGTCCTGGTGCTCCTCATCATCTTCATGGTGGTGACGCCCATGCTCCAGCGGGGCAAGGACGTCGTGCTCCCGAAGTCGAGGGTCGTCGACAAGGACCCCGGGAGCGGCGACCCGCTCATCCTCTCCATCACCTCCGACAAGAGGGTCTGGGTGGACAAGGAGTCCTACGACGAGGCCGGCCTCGAGCAGCGGCTTCGGGACGAGATCATCGCGCAGCCCACCCGCCCCTTCCTGCTCAAGGGCGACAACCGCGTCACCGTCGGCGACGTCCGAAAGGTGATGGCGATCGCCCGCAAGGCGGGGGCCCGCGGCGTCCGGGTCGCGGTGGAGCAGCTCAAGACGGAAGGCCAGGGGTAGCCGATGGCGCTGAAGCACCTCCACCACCACCGCGCCTTCGGCCGCTACACGGTCCGCGCCCAGGGCCGGCCGAACTCCGACATCAACGTCACGCCCCTCGTCGACGTCGTGCTCGTGCTGCTCATCATCTTCATGGTGGTGACGCCGCTCCTCGACAAGATGCTGCGCGTCCGCGTCCCCGACGCGGAGCAGACGGAGCAGTACGAGCAGCCGCAGGCGACGCAGATCGTCGTCTCCGTCCGCAAGGACGGCCACCTCCTCATCAACAACGAGGAGGTGGACGACGACGGGTTCGTGCAGCGGCTGCGGCGCGTGCTCGCGGCGCGCGCGGCCGGCGACCGGCTCGTCTTCTTCTCCGCCGAGGACGAGGCGCTCTACCAGCGGCTCGTGGTCGCGCTCGACGGCGCGCGGCAGGCCGGCGCCGAGATCATGACGATGACGACCGAGCCGATGACGGGGCCTCCGGCCCCGGGGGCCGCCCCCACCGCGACGCCCTGACGCGCGGCCGGGGCGCGGCTCGCCACCCGCAGCACCTCGGAGGGGAGAACATGGCCAGGTCCCAGCAGCTCGTCTCGCGGCGCCGGCTCGCCGCCGCCGTCCTCGCGGCCGCCGCGCTCGCCGCGCCGCGCCTCGCGGGCGCCGCGCCGGCGCCGGAAGGCAAGTTCACGCCCCCCGGGCCGCCCGCCGCCAGCTACGGGCCCGACGCGAGCCGGAAGTGCGACGCGACGCTCCTGCGGCCGGTCCTCGAGGAGCTCCAGGTCGCGGCGAAGCGGGCGGGCCGCCCCGCGCCCGAGCCCGACGGGCGGCTCTGCGCGGTGGCCGACGCGTTCCTCGCCTGGGGCCCCGGCGCGACGCCGCGGCCGCAGGTGCTCGCCTTCGTCTCGCAGTGGTACGGGCTCCCGGAGCCGGTCGGGACGCCGATCGTCGCCGAGTTCGACATCCCGGACGACCGCGAGATCGCGCAGCGGATCGTCAAGTCCGCCGCCGGGACCGCGGCCCTGAACGCGGCCCGCCCCCTCGTCGGGATCGCCACCAGGGCCGCGCGCCGCGGGAGGTACGAGAAGCAGACGAAGGTCGCGATCGTGGTCGTCGATCTCCCGGTCGAGATCCAGCCCGTCCCGCGGGCGCTCGCGAAGGGCGAGAAGGCCAAGCTCGCCGGCAAGCTCGTGCCCGGCGCGACCAAGCCGAGGGCGTTCGCGGCGGATCCGGCCGGCAAGCTCTCCTCGACGGAGCCGGAGTCGGGCGACGCGTTCGAGCTCGCGCTGGAGTGCGGCGAGAGGCCGGGGAACATCCTCGTGGAGATCCGCGCGGTCGTGAACGGCAGCGGCGCGCTCGTGTCGAGCTTCCCGGTGGCGTGCGGCGAGCCGCCCCCGGGCGCGGTCGCGGTCGCGGGCGAGCCGTGGCCCACCGACGCGGCCGCGGCCGAGAAGAAGATCCTGGGGGCGCTGAACGCGCAGCGGCAGGCGGCGGGGCTCCCCCCCGTCCGGTGGGACGACGCGGTCGCCCGGGTGGCGCGGTCGATCGCGGAGGAGCTCGCCTCGGGCGGCGGCCAGGCCGGCGGCGCAGGGCTCGTCGATCGCCTGAAGAAGGAGGGGATCTCCTCGCCGGTCGTGCTCCAGAGCGCCGCGGCGGAGCGCACGTTCGAGCGCGCGCAGGACCGGATCCTGAACAGCGCGCGCGATCGCGCGACGATCCTGAGCCCGGAGGCGACCCTCGCCGGCGTCGGCGCGTTCGCGACCACGGACCCGGAGGGCCGCCCGCTCGTCTACGTCGCGGAGGTGCTCGTGAAGGAGCTCCCGCCGATCGACCCCGCGGCGGTGCGGCAGCAGCTCCGCGACGCCGTCGCCCAGAAGCGGAAGGACGCGCGCACCAGCGCGGTGGCGCCCGACGCGACGCTCGACGGGGTCGCCGACCGGTTCGCGCAGGCGCTCGCCGCCGCGGGCGGCACGCTCCCGAAGGAGAAGGCGCAGGAGCTGACGGCGCCCCTGAACAAGTCGTTCCGCACGGTGACGATGATCTCCGGCGCGAAGCAGGAACCGCTCGACTTCGCGGAGGAGCCGCAGGCCACCGCGCCGGGGAAGGCGCTCGGCGTCGGCGTGGCGCAGGGCGCTCACCCGGTGCTCGGGCGGAACGCGGTGTACGTCGTCCTGATGGTCGGCACGCCCCGCGGCGCCGGCGCAGACGAGACCGCGGCGACGCCGAAGAAGAAGAAGGCGACGGCGACGAGGAAGTAGCCGGGCCCGCCGCGCGCGCTCCTCGCCGCTCAGCGCGCGAGCGCGGCGCGGGGCGCCACCGGCTCCGGCCCGCCCAGCCGGCCGCTCGCGAGCCCGGCGAAGAAGCTCGCCTGGAGGAGCAGCGCGAGCAGGATGAACGCGAGGATCGTCCCCGAGGCGAGGCTCGGCCCGCCGAGGTGGGTCAGCGCCGGGAGCGCCGGGAGCGGCGGGGCGCGCGGCGCGGGCGGCGGCAAGGCGTGAAGGGCGGGCGTCATGGGAACCTCCGGCGACGAGCCCTACGGCGCGCGCGGTCGCGTATTTCGCCGCGCGCGCGGCGCGGCCCCGGCGGGACCGGGCGCGGGCCAGCCGGTCGAGCGGCCCGGGCCGCCCGCGGGCGCCCCACGAGACGAGAGCGCCCCGCCCCGGCGGACCGGGGCGGGGCGCTGAGCCGCGCGTGGTGTGCGAGCGTGGTGAGCGGCTACTTCTTCGCGGCGGCCGCGGTCTTCGCGACCTCCTCGGCCAGGTTCTCCTGCTTCTTCTCGAGCCCCTCGCCGAGCACGTACCGCGCGAAGCGGCGGACCTGGATGTTCTCGCCGATCTTGGCGATGGCCTCGGTGACGACGTCCTGGATCTTCTTCTTGTCGTCCTTCACGAACGGCTGCTCGAGCAGGCAGAACTCGCCGTAGAACTTCTCGACCTTCCCGGTCGCGATCTTCTCGAGGATCGCCTCGGGCTTCTTCTGCTCGCGGGCCTGGGCCTTGGCGATCTCGATCTCCTTCTCGACCACCTCGGCGGGGACCTCCTCGCGGCGGACCCATCGCGGCGCGGCCGCGGCGATCTGCATGGCGAGGTCCTTCACGAGCGACTGGAAGCCCTCGGTGCGCGCGACGAAGTCGGTCTCGCAGTTCACCTCGACGAGCACGCCGATCTTGCCGCCCATGTGGATGTAGCTGGCGACGGCGCCCTCGGTCGCGGCGCGCGAGGACTTCTTCGCGGCGGCGCTGAGCCCCTTCTTGCGGAGGAGCTCCTCCGCCTTCGCGAAGTCGCCGCCCGCCTCGGCGAGCGCCTTCTTGCAGTCCATCATCCCGGCCCCGGTCTTCTCCCGGAGCTCCTTCACCTGGTTCGCGTTCACTTCGGCCACGTCGTTCTCCTTCGTGCCAAAACTTCGGGGGCGGGCCGTCCGGCCCGCCCCCGGATTCCTGGATCCGGTCGCCTCGCGCTACTCCTTCGCCGGCTGCGCCTCCGCGGCAGGGGCGGGCGCGCCGCCGCCCAGGTCGCCCTTGCGCACGACCTCGACGTTGGCGCTCGCCGCGGCGCGATCCTCGCGCGGCTCGCGGCGGGGGCCGCGGCGGTCGCGCCGCTCGCGGCGGTCCTTCTGGCCGCGCTCGCTGGCCGCGTCGCGGTCCTCCTCGCCCTCGCGCCGCTCGTCCTTGCCGCCGTGCTCCGCGACCCACGCGCCGTAGCGCGCCTTCCCCTCGATGCACGCCTCGGCGATCTTGCCCGTGAACAGCCGGATCGAGCGGATGGCGTCGTCGTTGCCGGGGATGACGTAGTCGATCCCCTCCGGGTCGCAGTTCGTGTCCACCACCGCGACGACCGGGATGCCGAGCCGGTTCGCCTCGTGGACCGCGATGTGCTCCTTCTTCGTGTCGATCACGAACACCGCGGACGGCAGCCGGCTCATCTCCTTGATGCCGCCGAGGTTCTTCTCGAGCTTCTCGCGCTCGCGCTCGAGCGAGGCGACCTCCTTCTTCGGGAGCCGCTCGTAGGTGCCGTCGGCCGCCATCTTCTCGATGGTCTTCAGCCGGTCGATGCCCTGCTTCACCGTCTTGAAGTTCGTGAGGGTGCCGCCCAGCCAGCGGTTCGTGACGTAGAACTGCCCGGCGCGCGCCGCCGCCTCGCGGATGGCGTCCTGCGCCTGCTTCTTCGTGCCGACGAAGAGGACCGAGCCGCCCTTGCCGGTCGCGTCCGACACGAAGCGCAGCGCCTGCCGCGCGAGGCCGACCGTCTTCTGCAGGTCGATGATGTAGATGCCGTTGCGCGCCCCGAAGATGTACGGCTTCATCTTCGGGTTCCAGCGCTTCGTCTGGTGCCCGAAGTGGACGCCCGCCTCGAGGAGCTGCTTCATCGTGATGGCCGTGCCCGCGCCGACGAGCGCGTTCGCCATCTGCTCCGCCGCGGGGGCGGCCGCCGCCGGCGCCTCGGGCGCCGGCGCGGGGCTCTGCGGCTCCTGCTGCTGCTGAGGGATCTCCATGTTCGTCTCCGGTTCGTGTCCGCCACTCCGCGTGTCACGGCGCGTGAGCTCCGGAGGACTTCCGTCCGACGGGAGCACCGGTGCGCGCCGATGCGTGGAGTGTGTGAATTTGACTCCTCCGCCCTCGCGGGCGGACCTCGCGCGGACCTTCGCGCGGGGGACGGTCAATTAACACGGCGAACCGAACACCGCAAGCGCGCACCCGGGGACCGCCGCCGGCCGAAAAGGCCCGTGTTCGAGGGCGCTTAGGCGCGTGCCCGGCGCGGCCGCGGGCGCCACCACCCGAGGGCCACCACGGCGCCGTCGTAGCCGCGCCAGGCGACCGGTCGCTCCGGCGCCGAGGGGCACGGGTGGCGCACGAGCCGACCGCCGAACGCCAGCTCGCGCGTCCCGCAGTCCGGGCAGCGGAACGCGCGCGCGAGGTCGGCCCGATCGCGGGCGGAGAGCGGGTCGTCGGGGCGCCCCGGCGGCCCGGGGCGACCCCCGCCGCGCGGCGCGAGAGACGCGCCGGCGAGCAGGCCGCGCGCGCGGTAGGCCTCGAGCTCGGCGATCTCCGCCGCCTCGCCGCCGCGGGCGCGGTCCTCCTCCGCGCGCGCGAGGGCGGCGCACGCCGCGCACCGGCCGAAGCCGACGCTCCGCGAGGCGACCACCTCGACGCCGCCGGGGATCTCCCGCTCCCACTCCGCGCGCGCGTCGATCTCGATCGCCGGCACGCCGGCCCCGGAGAGCGCGGCCTCCTTCACCGGCTCGAGCGCGTGCGTGACCTTCACCTCGAGCGCGAGCGCCGGACGCCCGCGGGAGAGGACGAGGACGTCGGCGCGCAGCGGCCCCACCGCGCCCTCCTCGACGGCGGCGTCCCCGGCGCCGGCGAGGTCGCGCGGCGCCGGCCGGCGGCAGCCCGGGCAGCGAACGACCAGCGAGATCCTGCGCGCGCCCGCGAAGGCGTCGCGGCAGAGCGCGAGGAGCCGCTCCTTCGCGTCCAGGTGGAGGGCGGTCTCCGGGGCGGTGAGGGGGCAGGTGGAGCCGGGCAGGTGCGCGAAGTGGCGGGCGCGGATCGGGCCGAGGCGCGCGACCAGGGGCTCGCCGCAGCCGAGGCAGGTGAACGGCGCCCGCGCGCGCCGCGCGGCGGCGTCGAGGCGGCCGGCGTGGGCCTTCGCGCCGTCGCGATCGCGCGCCCACGCGAGCAGCACGTCGGTCTTGCGCGGCACGGGGGGAGTCTACACCCCGCGCGCCGTGGACTCGCCGCGGCGAGCCCTCGCGCCGCGAGCGCGGGGCGGCCCGAGCCGGCGCGCGACGACGACCGCCGCGCCGGCGAGGACCGCGGCGAGGAGTGGTCCGAGGACCGAGCCCCACGACACGCCGCGCGGGATCGCGCGGAGCGCGTCGCCGTTCAGCACGAAGGCCGCCCAGAAGCGCGGGTGCGCGAGCGGGCCGCCCGACCCGAGGAAGCTGAGCTTCGCCAGGCGGAGCGCCTCGCCCTTCGGCTCGCCGCGGCCGAGGCGGAAGTAGAGCTGCTTCATGAACTCGGTCGTGGGCCGGTCCGCGACGCGCCAGAGCGTCGTGACGGTGGCGCGGGCGCCGGCGGAGAGGAGCGCCCGGCTGAACGCCTGCAGCCCCTCGCCGCGGATCACCTTCCCGCGCTCGGTGTCGCACGCGGAGAGCGTCGCGAGCTCGACGCCGCGCAGGTCGAGATCGAACACCTCCTTCAGGAAGAGGTACCCGGCCCGCTCGCCGTCCTCCGGCGAGAACTGGATGCGGGAGCGCTCCGGGCTCACGTCGTCGGCGGTCGCGTGCGTGCTGAGGTGCAGGAGCGCCACGTCGCGCGCGCCCCCCTGGAGCAGGACGCTCCGCCGGTTCTCGGGGCCGAGCCTCAGCTCCCCGTGGCCGCCGACGAGGCGCGCGACGGCGCGCACCTCCTCGGCGGACGCGGGCAGCCGCTCGGGGACGTCGTCGCCGGCCAGCGGCTCGACGAGCGCGCCGCCGCCGGCCGGGTCCGCCGCGACGAGCGGATCGCCGAACGCGAGCAGGTGACGCCGCCACGGAGGGGACCAGCGCGGCGCCGCCGGGGGGCGCAGCAGGATCGAGGCGGACGGCAGGTACGAGACGGCGAAGCGCTCGACGGCGAGCGCGCCCCCCGCGCCGGGCACCGCGAGCGCTTCGAAGGGCACCGCGCCGAGGGGCCCGTCCGGCACGACGACGACGTGCTTCACGCCGGCGCCGGCGCCGGCGAGCGGCGGGATCCCGGAGAGCAGCCGCGCGCCGAGGGCGCTCGCCCCGCGCCGCCACCCGTCGCCCGTGCCGCTCGTCACCTCGCGCGCGAACGCGGCCAGCTCGGCCGCGGGCGGGAGGGGAAGCGCGGCGATGCCGGCCGCGTCGCGGGTGACCCACACCACGGCGGCGGCCGTGCCGGTGATCCAGTACTCGAGGAGGAGCGTCCCCGGCTCGAGCCGGCCCTGGACCGCGGAGAGCGTGACGCCGGGGGCCGCGCCGGCGGGCGCCGCCTCCGCCATCCGGTCCTGGAGGGTCCGCGCCCGGCTGCGCTCGAGCAGGTGGAACGTTCCCGCGACGTCGCCCCGCGCCGCGACGAGCTCGACGAGGCCGTCGTAGACGCTGCGCTTGTCCGCGAGGAAGTCGGTCTTGAGCGCGGGGAGCTGCAAGCTCGTGCGGACCGACTCGATCGCCGCGATCGCGTCGCGGAACCGCGCGGCGGCGGCGTCGTCCCGGCCGCGCGCGCGCTCGACGCGGCCGAGCGCGTCGAGCGCCATCCACCGCTCCTCCGTGGCCCCGCGGGCGTCCGCCGCCGCGAGCGCCGCCTCGAGATCGGCCGCCGCGCGCGGGAGCTCGCCCATGCGGAGCAGCGTCTCGCCGCGGTAGAGGCGCGCCTGCGTCGCCTCGTGCGCGTCGTGCCTCCGCTCGGCGAGCGCGAGAGCGCCGCTGAACGCCTGGAGCGCGGCGCCGAGGTCGCCGAGGTCGAGCGCGTGCACGATCCCGACGTTCTTGAGGACGCCGATCTCGCCGTCGTCGTGCCGCTCGCGCGCGAAGAGCCGCTGCGCGGCCGCGTAGGTCTCGAGCGCCTTCAGCGGGTCCTCGAGGCGCCGGTACAGCGCGCCCATGTTCGTCAGCACCCGCGCCTGCTCGCTCGCGCTGAGCGGAGCGGGCGCCTCCTGCATCGCGCGGTACAGATCGAGCGCCCGCTCGTACGCGCCGAGCCGCTGGAGGAGCGCGGCGACGTTCGCGGTCGTGAGCCGGCGCCGCCGCGGCTGCCAGGGCTCGCCGGCGGCCGCATCCACCACGGTCTCGGCGGCGCGGTAGGCGCGGAGCGCGTCGAGGTACCTCGCCTGGAGGAAGCAGGCGGTGCCGGTGTTGTTCAGCTCGTCGATCTCCGCCTCGCGGTCGCGGGCGGCGCGGGACAGCGCGAGCGCGCGCTCGAGCGTCGCGAGCCCGTCGCGGAGCTCCCCCCGGTACACCTGGGCGATCGCCGCGGCGTTGAGCGCCCGCGACTCGCCGCTCGCGTCCCCGACGGCGCGCGCGATCCGCTCGGCCTCGCGCGCGTGGCCGGTCGCGCGCCCGTACTCCCCGCGGGCGGAGGCGATCATGCTGAGCCCGACGAGCGCCGCCCCGAGCTCCTTCGACGGCGGGCGCGCCGAGAGGTCCGCGGCGAGCTCCTCGAACCGCGCCTGCGCCTCGGCGAGCGCGCCGCGCTGCTGGAGCTCGCGCGCCTCGGCGAGGCGCTCGGCCGGGGCCGGATCCGCGCCCCCCGCGCCGCCCGGCGCGGGCGCGCCGAGCGCGAGGGCGGGCGCGGCGGCCGCGAGCGCGGCGGCCCAGCCCCGCGCTGCGCGAGCGAGCCGGCGCCGAGGAGCGATCAGGGGAACGCCAGCGCCGGGACCATCGGCACGACCGTCCCGGCCACGGGGTCGCCGACGACGCCGACCATCTCGATCGCCGTCGAGGAGCGGACGACGAGGAACCCGTTCGCCGGCGGCGCGGCGCCGAACAGCTCCGCGGTGTCCCGCCAGATCCGGTGGTACGGCGGAAGCCTCAGCGGCGCCGAGGCGAGGACGTTCGCCGCGGCGTCGCGCAGCTCGAACACGACGTCCGCCGCCGCGGGGGTCGCGTTCTGGAGGGCGACGCCGAGGAACTGCCCCGCGGCCGCCGCGCTCGCCCACGACGCGCTCGTGAAGGCCTGCTGGGCGAACATCGGATCGGTCGAGGCGAGGAGCGCGTTGGCGGTCGTGGGCGCGAGCCACAGGCCCCGGAGGTACGCGTAGTAGCTCGCGATGGTGCGGTCGGGGTTTCTCACCCTGACGCTGCGCGCGAACAGGTCGAGGGCGGCGCCGAGCGTCGCGTGCACCTCGCTCGCGCTCACGAACGTGGTCGCGACGGCGACCCCGTCGATCTCGACGATCGCGCCGGGCTCGAACCCGACGCCGCTCACGACGACCGTGGCGCCGGCGGGGAGCACGCCGCCCGGGAAGACGTCGGTGATCCCGAGGGTGCCCGCGATCGTGAACTTCCCGTTCTTCACGACCTGCTGGTAGGGCTGGCCGGCGGGATCGAGCCACAGCGACGCCAACCCGTCGAGCGTGATGGCCCCGCTCGTCCCGCGGGGCGTGGTCGCCGGCACCCCGAACGTCAGCGTCAGGATCGGCGTGCCCATCACGGCCCCGAGGACCGCGCTCGGCGACACGACCTGGACGGCGACGTTCCCGCCCCGGTACACGGCGGTGCCGAACGCGTCGCTCACGCCCGCGCCCGGCGCCACGGTCGAGACGCCGAGGAGCGTGCCGGTGGTGGTCTCGAACGACAGCGTCGAGGAGCCCATGAGGATCGGCTTGGGCTGCGTCAGCGTGACCTCCGCCTGGAGGGCGCCGCCGGGAGGGGCCTGGGCGTCCCGGATCTTGAGCGACAGACCTCCCGTGGGGTTCACCACCGTGCCATCGGGCGCCTTCGCCGCGCGGGCGACGGGCGCGGCGGCGCAGAGCGCGGCCAGGGCGAGGAGCTGCCAGAGCGACGGTCGCGAAGCGCAGGAGGCTTTCATGGACCCTCGTTAATCTCGATCAGGGCCGGACGGGTGGATTCGATGGGGGCATCCGGAACCGCTGCGCGCTCGAGGTCGCGACGACGTCGCCGGAGGCGTCCTTCGCCGTGACCTGCCACAGGAACGGCTTGCCCGGCACGACGCGCGCGCGAACCGCCGGCGGCAGCGGGGCCTCGGGGGACCGCACCTCGGCGCGCCACACCTCGGTCCGGTCGACCTCGGTCAGCGTGACGGAGTAGGACGCGGCGCCGGGCACCGGCTCCCACCGCAGCGCCTCCGGCGCCTGCGCCACGTCGCCCTCGGGCGCGACGAGCGTCACGCTGGTCGACCGGAACACGGTTGCCCCCGCGCCGGCGTCCGGCGACAGCGAGGGCGCGGGCGGCCGGCGGAGGTTCAGGACCACGACGACCGCGGCGGCCGCGGCGAGCGCGACGACGGCCGGCCGCAGCACGGCGCGCATGTTCCAGCGGCGGGCGGCGCGGTCCATCGCAGGCGAGCGGGGCTGCTCGGGGCGGGCCGCGGCCTCCTGCTCGGCCGTCGCGCGCGCGGTCCCGGCGGTCGCGCGCGCGGGCTCGGACGCGGCGCCGGTCATCCGAGCGACGTCGGCCTCGAGCCGGGCGGTGATCCAGCGCGCCGGGAGCTCCTCCTCGGGACGCGGCGAGGCCGCCTCGAACTCGGCGAGGAGGTCGAGCTCGGCGCGGCAGCGGGCGCAGCCCGAGACGTGCGCGGCGACGCGGCGGTCGCGGGCGTCGGCCGAGGCATCGGCGAACGTCGCCAGGTCCTCGAAGCCGGGGCACTCGGGCGAGGGCGCGAGCGCGGCCCTCAGCGTGTCCTCGTCGATTCGCATCACGCCGGTCACGATCGCCTCCTACAGGTCGAACGCCTGGTCGCGCACGTCCGCAGACCGCAGGGCGCGCTCGAGCTTCCGCCGCGCCCGGACGATGTACGCCTTCGCCCCGCTCGTGTTCGACAGCCCGAGGAGCCGCGTGATCGCGTCGAGCGGCACGTCCTCCCCGTAGTGCAGCGTGAACACCCGCCGCTCCGTCTCGTCGAGGACGCGGTCGAGCAGCGCCCTCACCTCGCGCGCGGACGCCGCCTTCTCGAGCGCCTCGTCGGCGCCCGGCCGCGCGTCGTCCACGAGCTCGTCGGCCTCGTCGAGCGCGGTCTCCACGTCACCGCGCCGGGCCTTCTGCGCGCGCGCGTGGTTCAGGCACTCGCTGCGCGTGATCGCGTACAGCCAGGTGGTGAACTTCGATTCCCGACGGAACGACCCGAGGTGCCGGTACGCCTTCGCGAAGACCCCCTGCGCGAGGTCGTACGCTTCGTCGCGGTTCCCGGCGAACCGCAGACACCAGCTCACCACCTTCGGGTAGTGCCGGCGGAACAGCGCCTCCACGCACGCGGCGCGGTCCTTCGCCTCGCCGGCGGCGAAATACCCTTCGAGGACCTCGTCGTCGGAGAGGCGCTCCAACCGTCCGCTCCTGCCCAGGGCCCGCACCGCGGCGCGGGAAGCGTCGGCCTCCGGGCGAAACGGGTCTTTACAGGAGACGGCGCCTCGCGCAAGACCTTCGGGGACCCGCAGCCAGCGCATCGCCGCCGCCTCCCGCGGCGCGGGGAGCCGGATCACCGGGAATCCGAGAAGTGCGAGCTCCATCCCTACACCCATCCGGTCCGACGTGGACCGTTCGATGACTTCGACTCCGCGGCCCCGGCGTGCGGAACGGCACCGCGCGGGTCGCTCGCTACCGCGCGAACCGGTACGACCACTTGACCAGGACGGAGTCGGTCGTGGGACCGAGCCCCAGCCCGCGCGGCGCGAGCGAGTGCGGGGCCTCGCCGCCCTCGAGCGGCGCCTCGGTCTGCGTCCGCGCGTACACGGCGTAGAAGGTCGACCCGGTGCGGTACTCCCAGCGGACCACGGCGTTCCCGACGAGCGCCGAGGAGTGGGCGTCCGGACCGGCGGACGGCCGGGCCGACGGGATCAGGGCGCCCGGCTCGACCGGAGCCGTGCCCTGCGGCCGCGCGACGAAGAACGGGCCCCAGCTCTCGTAGGCGGTGAAGAGCTGTGCGTAGAGCTGGAACGTGAGGCGCGGCGAAAGGACGACGAGCTGCCGGACCGTGAACGAGACCGTCGGCGCCCGCAGGCCCCCGAAGAGGAGCGCCCCGGCGCCGTCGTCCTCCAGGAAGCGGACCGCGTCGGCGTTCCGGTCGTACGACGCGGCGAGTCGCGTCTCGAGCCGCGGGTGCGGCCGGACGGCGACGCCGGCGCTCGCGCCGTAGTACGGCGGCGCCTCGAGCGGGGCCACCCCGACGGTGCGCCCGACGTACGCGCCGACGGTCGCCGACAGCGGCTTCGCCGTGTCGGTCGAGACGGCGAGCGTGGCCTCCTCGGTCGGCGGCATCCGGAGCGGGATCCCGGTGGTGGCGATCTCGCGCACGTCGTACATCGGATCGTCGTATCGCAGCCGGAAGCTCGCCTTCAGGTACGGCTGCCGGAGCTGGGCATCGACGCCGATCGCCGCTCCCCAGCCGCGCGAGAGGGCGCGGCGGTCCGTGGTCCAGCGGCCGAAGCCGCCGGTCACCGCCGCGATCTCCGTGAACGGGCCCGCGTTGGTGCGGGCGTACTTCACCGTCGTGCCGATCTCCTGCTCGTTCTGCGTGCGCTGGAACCCGGCGGCGTTGAGCTCGAGCGTCGGGCTCGCGTACGTCCAGGCGAGGTCGGCGCGGAGCCCCTCCCCGCCGCGCTTGCCGGCGCGCAGGTAGGCGCCGCCGCCCAGGTCGCCCCTGCGCAGGACGGTCCCGTCGCGGAGCGTCCGCGCGGGCGGTCCGCCCTCGGCGCGCGACGCCGCGACCTGCCCGTAGGCGTACCAGGCGCCGTCCCGCGACGCGGCGTTGAAGTCGAGCGCGGCCGCGTCGTTCCCGACGGCGTCGCACGAGGCGGGGCGCGAGCCGTCCGTCGCGGCGTCCTGCGCCTCGGTGCACGTCGCCGTCAGCGGCAGCGCGCTGACCGCCTGGGCACCCAGCGTGAGGCCGTCCCGGACGGGCAGCCGCGCGACCGCCGCGAGGAAGTTCCGCGCCGGCGGCGCGACGAGCGGGTCGGCGTCCGCCGTCCCGAGGTGGAGCGGACGGGCGCCGCTCCACGCGATGCGGCGGTCGGGCGCGTCCTCGGTGGCGCCGGGCGCCTGCCCGGTCCCGAGCTCGAGCCCGTCGAGCAGGGCGATCCTGAGGCCGCCGACCTGACCGACGAGCTTCGCCGCCCCTAGGATGGGCGCCTCCTGGCCGACGCGGCGCGAGTAGAAGAGCTGCTGCGGAACGCGCTCGCGGCCGGCGCCCACCGGCTGGAACGCGTCGGCGCCCTCCGTGAAGAAGGGGCGCTTCTCGGGGAAGAACGTCTCGAAGGTCGAGAGGTTCAGGACCACCTGGTCCGCCTCGACCTGGCCGAAGTCCGGGTTCACGGTCGCCGAGAGCGCCAGCCGCCCCACCGTGGCGTGCAGATCGAAGCCCACGTCGCCGCTCCCGTCGGCGAGGCGCGGCCGCGCGCGCGCGGGATCGCTGAACTGCGGCCGGAGCTGCACGCGCTGCGCGAGGTACGGCGCGACGACCAGGGCCGGCCCGGCGGGCGAGGCGGCCCCGCCGCCGAGCGTTCCGAGGCGCGTCACCATGCCGGAACCGGTGCGCGCGAGCGGGAAGGTCGCGACCTTCTCGTGCGACCGGGCGATCTCCCGCACGACGCCGAACGGCCAGGTCGCCGCGCCCGCCGCCCGGTCCCTCATGAGGGCGAGCGGGATCGCGAACTCGGCGGACCAGCCGTCGTCGGAGAGCGCGACCGCGCCGTCCCAGGCGCCATCCCAGTCGTAGCTCACCTGGTCGTCGTCGTAGACGAGCGCGTCGGACTGGACGCCGCCCGCGGTGAGCGAGAACAGCAGCGCGGAGCGCCGGTCGGCCCCGGAGCCGAGGAGGACGACGACGTTGTCGGAGGCGGGCGCGCTGTCGCGCCGCCCGAGGGGCCGCACGATGCCGCCCGGACGCGAGTCGAGGCACCGCACGCCGACGTACATCGTCTTCTCCCCGCGAAGCACCCGGACCTCGGTCGCCTCGCCGGGCGCGCCGCCCTCCTGCGGGAACACCTGCGCGAGCCCGGAGAACGGCTTGGCCTGGTCCCAGTCCGGCTCGTCCAGGCGGCCGTCGACGCCGATGGGCCCGTCCGCGGGCGCCGCGAGCACCTGGATCCCGCCGGCGCGCGCGGTGGGGGCGGCGGAGGCCAGCAGCGCGATGATTGCGGTGCGGATGTACACGGTGAAGCCCTCCCGGCGAACGCGCGTCGGTCGTCGCTGCCTGTGAAGACACGCACCCGCGCCAGGTGGAACGGGGACTCGGCAGTCTCGTTGGGGCCTCGCGACGCGGCATCCGCCCGCGGCTCCCCATCGAGAAGAGGGCAGGCTGTCTCCAGCCTGCCCCTCGGTCCTCGACGAGCATGTGAGTTACGCGACGGGGTGCCCCGCGCCCTCGCCCGAGACGTCGCCCGCCGGGTCGTCCGCGCCGTTCTTCGCGAGCTGGACCGGGTGGCCGGCGCCCTCGCCCGAGACGTCGCCCTCCGGGTCGTCCGCGCCGTGCTTCGCGATCTTCGGGCCGTTCGTCGTGTCGCTCATGTCGCCCTGCCCGTCGTCGTGGCAGGAGGTGGTGGCGAGCGTCGTCGCCGGAGCCGTCATGAGCATCGCCGAGAGGATCGCGCCGTACAGGTTTCTGCTGGCCATTGTGTCTTTCCTTTTCGTTTGGTTGGTTGTCGAGACGCCGTCGTTTGCGTCTTCGGCTGGAGAGACACGGGCGTCTCCGCGCATGGAACACGGTCTCGGCGGCGCGTTTGGGGCGTGTGCCTGCGCCGCGCGGCGCGACGCGGTACGCGTAGGCCGACGCCGCAAGCATTCACGGAGGGCGACATGGCGCTCGAGGTGGGCAGGAAGGCCCCGCAGTTCGCGCTGCCGGACGAGGCGGGGAACGTGGTGAAGCTCTCGGACTTCAAGGGCCGGCGGGTGGTGGTGTTCTTCTACTCGAAGGCCAACACCTCGGGCTGAACGCAGGAGGCCAGCGACTTCCGGGACGAAGTCGACGCGTTCGAGGAGCGGAAGGTCGCGGTGGTGGGGATCTCGAAGGACCCGCCCGCCGCGCAGAGGAAGTGGAAGGAGAAGCTCGGGCTCCCGTTCCCGCTCCTCTCCGACGAGGACGTCGAGGTGCAGAAGGCCTGGGGCGTCTGGAAGGAGAAGAGCATGTACGGGAGGAAGGTGATGGGGACCGAGCGCACCACGGTCCTCGTCGGCGCGGACGGCAAGGTCGAGAGGGTCTTCCCGAAGGTGAAGGTCGCCGGTCACGTCGCGAGCGTGCTCGAGTCGCTGTAGATTGCGGGTCCCTCCCGCGCGCGGGAGGGACCTCGCCATGCCCTCCGACCGACGCCCGAAGCGAACGCACCAGAAGCGCGGCGGCCGCCGCGGGCAAGGGCGGAGCGGCGGCGCGGGCCGCGCCCGGCGCGACGTCCGCGGCGACCCGGCGCGCTCGCGCGACGTCGAGCGGCCGAGGGCTCCCCGGCTCGACCTCGTGGACCCGCTCGTCCTCGAGGTGCACGGCCTCGTGCACGACCAGGGCTGGCTCGCCGATCGCGCGCTCGAGCGCGTGCTCCGGCGCGAGCGGGCCCTGTTCGCCGCGGAGCGGCGCGCCGTCGCCGAGGCGGTCTACGGGATCACGCGCTGGCAGGGGCAGCTCGACCTGCTGCTCGGGCGGCCGCCGTCGCTCGCGCTGCGCTACGCGGCCTGGCTCGCGCGGTTCGCCGGCGTCCCGGCGGACGACGCGGCGCGGCGGCTCGGCGTGTCGCCTCCGGCGCTCGCGCCGGCCGTCGGACCGGGGGCGGACGCGCGGCTCGCGGCCATCCCGGACCCGCTCGACCGGCTCGCCGCGGAGGCGTCGCTCCCGCGCTGGATCGCGGCGCTCTTCGCCGAGACGCTCGGGCTCGAGGAGGCCGGCGCCCTCGCGGCGGCGATGAACGCCCGCGCGCCGCTCACGGTCCGCGCCAACGCGCTCCTCGGCGCGCGCGACGACCTGCGGGCGCGGCTCGCCGGCGAGGGCGTGCAGGCCGAGCCGACGCGCCTCTCGCCGTGGGGGCTCGTCCTCGACGGGCACGCGAACGCCTTCGCGCTCCGCGCGTTCAGGGAGGGGCGCTTCGAGATCCAGGACGAGGGCAGCCAGCTCATCGCGCTCGCGTGCGGCGCGCGGCCGGGCTGGACCGTCGTGGACGCCTGCGCGGGCGCGGGCGGGAAGTCGCTCGCGCTCGCCGCCGACATGCGCAACAGGGGGTCGCTCCACGCGCTCGACACCGACGCCGACCGGCTCTCGGAGGCGCGGCGGCGGGCGCGGCGCGCGGGCGTCCACAACCTGCGCGTCCGGCAGATCGCCCCCGGGCCGGAGGCGGACGCGCAGGTCCAGGACCTCGCCGGGAAGGCCGACGTCGTCCTCGTCGACGCGCCGTGCAGCGGGCTCGGCACGCTCCGCCGCAAGCCCGACGCGCGCTGGCGGCTCGCGGAGGGCGACCCGGCGCGGTTCGCCGCGACGCAGCGCGCGCTCGTGCTGCGGTTCGCGCCGCTCCTCCGCCCGGGCGGACGGCTCGTGTACGCGACCTGCTCGATCGGCCGGACCGAGAACGACGAGATCGCCGACCTCGCCGTGCGGGAGGCGAGCCTGCGCCCCGCGCCCCTCGCGCCGCTCCTCGGGGCCGAGCGGCTCGCGTCCGCGGGCGCGCCGGCGGACGCGACCCGCCTGCGGCTCTACCCGCACCGCCACGGCACCGACGGCTTCTTCCTCGCCGTGCTGGAGCGGCCGAGATAGAGGAGGGCCGAGCAGCGCCACGTCCCGCCGCGCCGGCTCCGACCCCGACCCCGACCCCGACCTCGACCGCGACCCCGACCCCGACCCCGACCGCGTCCCCGACCCCGACCCCGACCGCGACCCCAGACGCCACCCCGTGACCGACCTCACCACCGCCTCGACCTCCGAGCGAAGCCGCCTCGGCCTCCTCGCGATGGCGTCCGTCGCGCTCGCGTTCTTCGGGAACTGCTACGTCTACGACTCGATCGGCCCCGTGGCCGAGCTGCTCGAGCGCCAGATCGGCTTCTCCGACACGCAGATCGGCACGCTGAACGCCATCTACAGCCTGCCGAACGTGGTGCTCGTGCTCGTCGGCGGCCTCCTCGTGGACCGCCTCGGCGCGGGGAAGACGCTCTTCTTCACCGCGGGCGTCTGCTTCCTCGGCGCGGCCCTCACGGCGGCCACCCCGAGCTTCCCGGTGATGGCGGCGGGCCGGCTCCTCTACGGCATCGGCGCGGAGACGTTCAACATCTCGACGCTCGCGGCGGTGACGTTCTGGTACCCCCGGCGCCACACCGCCCTGATGATGGGGATCACCACGGGCGTCGGTCGCGCGGGGTCCTTCGTCGCGGACCTCTCGCCCACCTGGGCCTCGTGGGCCTACGCGCGCGGGTGGCAGGTGGCGCTCGCCCTCGCCGCCGCGATCGCGGCGACGAGCCTCGTGACGAGCGCGCTCTACTGGCTCCTGGAGCGCCGCGCCGGGCCGGGCCGCGCCGCGGAGGCCCAGGCGACGCCGTTCCGCTGGCGGGACGCGCTCCGGTTCGGCGGACCTTACTGGTACCTCCTCACGCTGTGCGTGCTCTGGTACGCGGTGATCCTCGCCTTCCGCAGCACCTTCTCGATCAAGTACTTCCAGCACGCGCACGGGCTCTCCCTCGCCGACGCCGGCGCGATCAACAGCTACGTCTTCCTCGCGGCGCTCTTCGCCACCCCGGCGTTCGGCTGGCTGTGCGACCGCCTCGGGCGCTACTCCGGCCCGCTCGCCTTCGGCTCGGTCCTGCTGCCGATCGCCCTCGCCGTCATGATGGCGGGGCACGCCGGCAGCGGGCTCGGCCTCGGGACGGTCCTCATCGGCGTCTCCTACTCGCTCGTCCCCGCGGCGATGTGGCCGCTCGTCTCGCGCCTCGTCGCGCCGTCGAGGTTCGGGACCGCCATCGGGATCATGTGGGTGGTCCAGAACGCCGGGATCGCCGGCGCGAACCTCGTCGCGGGCTGGCTGAACGACGCCGCCGGAGCGAGCGCCGACCACGCCGCGGGCTACCGGCCCATGATGATCTTCTTCGTCGTGTCGAGCGCGCTCGGGGCGGTGTTCGCGCTCGTGCTGTGGCTCAGGACGCGCGGAAAGGAGACCCCGGTCGCGGGCGCCGCGGCGTGACGGGCCGGGGTCGCGGGGTCGAACGCATGCCGGAGCTGCCGGAGGTGGAGATCGCCGCGCGGAACCTCCGCGCCTGGACCCGCGGGCGGACGCTCGTGCGGCTCGAGGCGGATCCGAGGGCCCGCTACGTCTTCCGGCCGTCCACGCCGCGCAGGCTGGCGCGGGCGCTGGAGGGGGCGCGCTTCGGCGAGATCCGCCGGATCGGGAAGCAGCTCCTCGTGTCGCTGGAGCGGGACGGGAAGCCGGTCGGGCTCCTCGCGCACCTCGGCATGACGGGCAAGTGGCTCCTCCGCCGGGACTCCGAGCCGCCGCCCCGCTTCTCCCGCGCGCGCCTCGCGCTCGACGACGGCACGGTGCTCCACTTCGCCGACCTCCGCCTCTTCGGGCGCCTCCGCGCCGTGCCGGGCGCGCGCTTCGAGGCCGTCGCCGAGGTGGCCGCGCTCGGCCCGGACCCGCTCGAGGCGGGGATCGACCCGGACCGGCTCCACGAGGCGCTCGCGCGCTCGCGCCTCGCGGTGAAGGTGCGGATCATGGACCAGTCGATCCTGCCGGGGGTCGGCAACATCCAGGCCTCCGAGGCGCTGTTCCGGGCGCGGATCGACCCGCGGCGGCGATCGTCGAGCCTGTCGCGGCGCGAGGCGGGCGCGCTCGCGCGGGCGATCCTCGCGTCCGTGCGGGAGAGCATCGCGCGCGAGGAGGGGCCCGAGATCTCGTACGTGGAGGAGCCGGGGTCGGAGAACCCGTTCCTGGTCTACGCACGCGAGGCGGAGCGGTGCCCGCGTTGCCGGAGGGGCGGGATCGCGCGCGTGGTGCAGGCGCAGCGATCGACGTTCTTCTGTCCGCGGTGCCAGAAGTAATAGACTCCGCCCGGATGCGCCCCGAGGACCTCGCCCGGCTCTCCGTCGCCGCGCTGCGCGCGCGCTACGTGGACGGGGACCGCGCGCTCCCCGAGGAGCTCGAGGTCGCCCTCGAGGCCGACGGGCGCGCGGGCGCGCGGGAGGTGCTCCGCCTCGTCCGCAAGCGCCGGCAGGAGAACCGCGCGGAGGGGCAGCGGCTGAGGCACCTCCTCCGGTACGAGCGCGAGCTCTGGGAGCGCGGCGTCGTGAACGTCGCGGGCGTCGACGAGGCGGGGATGGCGCCGCTCGCGGGGCCCGTCGTGGCGGGGGCGTGCATCCTCCCGTGCGACTACCGGCCGCGCGGGATCGACGACTCGAAGCAGCTCGACCGGCGCGAGCGGGAGCGCCTCGCCGGAGAGATCAAGCGGAACGCCGTCTGCTGGGCCGTCGCGCGCGCGGAGGTCGACGAGATCGACGGGCTCAACATCTACCGGGCGGGGCTGCTGGCGCTCGACCGCGCGGTGCGCGCCCTCGCCGTCCGCCCGGACCACCTCCTCGTCGACGCCCGCAAGCTCCAGGAGCTGCGGATCCCGCAGACGCCGATCGTGCACGGCGACGCCCTCTCGCTCACCATCGCCGCCGCGTCGATCCTCGCGAAGACGGCGCGCGACGCGCTCATGGCCGAGCTCGACGGCGCGCACCCGGGATACGGGTTCGCGCGCCACAAGGGCTACCCGACCGCCGAGCACTTCGACGCGCTGAAGCGCCTCGGCGCCTGCTCGATCCACCGGCGGAGCTTCCAGCCGGTGCGGGAGGCGCTCGGGCTCGCCCCGGTGCAGGCGGAGCTGTTCCCGCCGCCCCCCGTCGCCGAGGAAAGCGAGATTTGACGCCCGCCTCGCCGGTGGATACAACCGGCGGCGAGGACGAGCCCGACGGTGCAGGCGCGTTCCCGCGGACGGGGATCTCCCCCGCCCCGGGCGCCCCCCGATCCGGCGACCGCATGGACAGAGCCCGGCACGACCACACCTCCGCAGCGTCCCCCGAAACAGACCTCGAAGCGCCCCGCCCCCCGCGCCCGCCGCCGGGGCTGGCGCTCGATCCGCCCGACGAGCCGCCGTCCGAGCACCCGCCGGAGATCCCGACGGAGCGGCTCGACCCCGACGGGCTGAAGGTCATCGCGCGGCTGCGGCACATGCGTCACCGGGCGTACTTCGTGGGCGGCTGCGTCCGCGACCTCCTCCTCGACGCGAAGCCGAAGGACTTCGACATCGCGACCGACGCCCACCCGGGCGAGGTGCGCGCCATCTTTCGCAACTGCCGGCTCATCGGGCGGCGCTTCCGGCTCGCGCACGTGTACTTCCGGGGCGGCAAGGTCGTCGAGGTGGCGACGTTCCGGAAGAACCCCATCGACGTCGCGGAGGACGTGCCCGAGGGCGGCGACCTCCTCATCACGCGCGACAACGTGTTCGGCACGGCCGAGGAGGACGCGGTCCGTCGCGACTTCACGGTGAACGGCCTCTTCTACGACGTCGCGCGCGGCGAGGTGATCGACTACGTCGGGGGCCGGGCGGATCTCGAGGCGCGCCGCATCGCGACCATCGGCGATCCCGAGATCCGCATGCGCGAAGACCCCGTCCGCGCGCTCCGCGCGGTGCGCTTCGCGGCCCGGCTCGGGTTCACCATCGCGCCCGACACGTTCGAGGCCATGCGCCGCCACGCGGGGGAGCTCGCCCGCTGCGCCCCGGCGCGCGTCCTCGAGGAGATCTTCAAGATCCTGCGCTGCGGCGGGTCGGGCCGCGCCTTCGAGCTCCTCCGGGCGTGCGGGGCGCTGCCGGTCGTGCTGCCGTCGCTCGGGGCCGCGCTCGAGTCGTGGGACGAGGCCCGGCGGCGGAGCTTCTCCGCGCACCTCGCCGCGCTCGACCGCCTCGTGCGCTCCGGGGAGGACGTCTCCGAGGCGGTGCTCCTGGGCGCGCTCCTCATGCACCTGGCGCCGCCGCCGTCGCCGAGCGTGAACGCGCCCGCGCCCGAGCCCGGCGTCTCCTCGGGCACGGGCGCGGCCTCGTCCACGCTCGAGCGGGCCCTCCGGACCGGCGCGGCTCCGCGCGGCACGGAGGCCGACGCGCTGCTCGCGTCGCTCGTCCAGACCGCGCGGCTGCCCCGCAAGATCGCGGAGCGGACGCGGCTCGCGCTCCACGCGCAGCGCGTCTTCCGCGACCCGCCGCGCAAGCGGCGCCGGCGCGGGCGCGGGCTCGCCGGCCAGCAGTACTTCGCCGACGCGCTCCAGCTCCTGCGGATCAGCGTCGAGGCGACGGGCGCCGGGCGCGAGGTCCTCGAGCGCTGGACCACGCACGCCCACCAGCCGCCCGAGCCGCGCGCGCCGGAGGAGCGCCGCGTCCCGGCCGCGGACGCGGAGGGGCAGGAGATCGACGCCGTGGAGGTGGAGGCGACCTCGCGCCGCTCGAACGGGCCGGAGGCGCCGGACGGCGCGATCGAGGTGGACGCGACCTCGCCCCGCGCGGACGCCCAGCCGGGCGGGCGCCGCCGGCGGCGGCGCCGCGGGGGGAGGCGGCGCCGGCGCCGGGGCGGGCAGGACGCGGGGGCGGGCGGCACCGCCTCCGCCTGACGCGACCGGAACCGGCGCGCCGCCCGCCGTTCGGGTAGAATCGCACGCGCCGCGGCGGCGTTGACCGCCCCGGGTCGATCCCGTAGAACGCGCCGACCATGCCCGCCGAGAAACCGCGAACGAAGCCGGCCTACAAGCGCATCCTCCTCAAGCTCTCGGGCGAGGCGCTCATGGGCGACGGGAAGTACGGCATCTCGCCCAAGACCCTCACCGCGATCGCGCAGGACGTGAAGGACGTGGTGGACCTCGGCGTGGAGGTGGCGCTGACGATCGGCGGCGGCAACATCTTCCGCGGCGTCTCCGGCGCGACCGAGGGGATGGACCGCTCCTCGGCGGACTACATGGGGATGCTCGCCACGGTGATCAACGCGATGGCGCTCCAGGACGCGCTCGAGAAGCTAGGGGTCCCGACGCGCGTCCAGTCCGCGATCGAGATGCACCAGGTCGCCGAGCCGTACATCCGCCGCCGCGCGATGCGCCACCTCGAGAAGGGGCGCGTCGTCATCTTCGCCGCCGGCACCGGCAACCCCTACTTCACCACCGACACCGCCGCGTCGCTCCGCGCCATGGAGATCAAGGCGAACGTGCTGCTGAAGGCGACGAAGGTGGACGGCGTCTACAGCGACGATCCCAGGAAGAACGCCGCCGCGACGAAGTTCAAGCAGCTCTCCTACATCGACGTGCTGAAGAAGAACCTCAAGGTGATGGACTCCACCGCCATCAGCCTGTGCATGGACAACGATCTCCCCATCATCGTGTTCGACCTCACGCAGCGGGGGAACGTGAAGCGCGTGGTGTGCGGCGAGGAGATCGGGACGGTCGTCGGCCGCTCGGGCGGCCGCGCCCGGACCGAAGCCTGACGAGGAGGGGCCATGGGCCTTTCGGACGACATCCTGAAGGACCTGCACGACGGGATCGCCAGGACCCTCGACGACCTGCGGCGCGAGCTCGCGAACGTGCGCACCGGCCGCGCGAACCTGCACCTGCTCGACGGCGTGCGGGTGGACTACTACGGCACCGCCACCCCGCTCAACCAGGTCTCGACGCTCTCGGTCCCCGAGGCGCGCATGATCGTGGTGAAGCCGTGGGAGAAGAGCATGATCCCCCCGATCGAGAAGGCGATCCGGGACGCCAACCTCGGCCTCAACCCGCAGTCGGACAAGGACCTCGTCCGCGTCCCGATCCCGCCGCTCACCGAGGAGCGCCGCCGCGAGATCGTGAAGCAGGTGAAGGCGAAGGGCGAGGAGCACAAGATCGCCATCCGCAACCAGCGCCGCGACGCGAAGGAGCTCATCGAGTCCGGCGAGAAGGACGGCGAGATCGCCGGCGACGAGGCCAAGAAGGCCCTCGACAGGATGCAGAAGGAGACGGACGAGGGCGTGAAGAAGATCGACGAGATCGTGGCCGCGAAGGAGAAGGAAGTGATGCAGGTCTGACGACCTCGCCGCTTCCCCGTGCTCCGCCTCGACCTCGCCCGCGCCGCGCTGCTCCTGGGTCCGCTGCTCGTGCTCGGCTTCGCCGCGGGCGTGGTGCGCGCGCTCGCCCGGCGCCCCGGGCTCGATCCGCGCCGCCGGCGGCGGCTGCAGGCCGCGTGGGTGCTGATGCTCCTCGGCGGCGCGCCGCTCTGGCTGGTGCTCGCGGCGGTGCTGCGGATCTGGTGACGCGCGGCGCGCGGCGCGCCGGGGGTGCCGGTGTGGTCGTCCTGGCCACCCCGGCGCCGGCGGGGCCGCCGCGATCCGTGCGTGTATAGTCGAGGGCCGGGAGGGTTCACCATGCGGCACGTCCTCGGCTGGCTCGCGGTCGCGATCGTCGTCGGCGGGTGCAGCGGCGGGGGAGGCGGGCCGAGCGCGCCCTCTTGCGCGTCGACGGGGGCGGCCTGCTCCGGCGGGACGACCTGCTGCAGCGGCGACTGCCAGGGCGGCGTCTGCTGGTGGGGGTCCGTCGGCGACCCCTGCAACGCGGCCGGCGACTGCGGACCGCCGCTCTCGTGCGTGAGCTACGTCTGCGCGAACCCGGGCTGCCTCGCCGACGGCGCGGCGTGCTCGCTCGACGGCCGCTGCTGCGCGCTGAACTGCCGGGCCAACGGGACCTGCGGCGCGAACCGGGCGCCGTACGCGGTGGCCGGGCCGGACGCCACCACGTACAAGCACACGACCGTCACGCTCGACGGGTCGGGGTCCAACGACCCCGACGGCGACCGGATCTACCTGACGTGGTCGCTCCAGTCGAAGCCGGCGGGGAGCTACGCGTACCTGTCGAGCACCGCGCAGAGGCCCACGTTCACCCCGGACGCCGCGGGGACGTACGTCGTCTCGCTCTCGGTGACGGACGGGCTGCTCTCCGCGGGCGACACCGTGACCGTGACCGTGCCGAACCGGCCGCCGGTCGCGGACGCCGGGACGAGCCGCGAGGTGATGCGCAATTCCAGGGTGATGCTCGACGGGGACGCGTCGTCGGATCCCGACGGCGACTCGCTCTACTACTCCTGGGCGCTCACGAAGCGGCCGGCGGGGAGCGCGGCGGCGCTGGTGTACGAGGGCGCGCCCTGGTTCAGGTCGGTGCGGCCGGACCTCCTCGGGGACTACGAGGTGACGCTGACGGTGAACGACGGCGACCTGAGCGCGCAGACCTCCATCGTGCTCACGGCCGTGAACGGCGCGCCGACCGCGGCGTTCGAGTCGTACGCCGCCTTCAACGCGGGGACGCTCGTCGAGGCGAGGGGAGGGTTCAGCTCCGACCCGAACGCCGACCCGCTCACCTACGCGTGGCAGCTCACGACGCCGGTGGGCTCCTCGTCCGCCCTCGTCTCGACGACCGCGAGGGACACGAGCTTCACGCCCGACGTGCCGGGGACCTACACCCTCGCGCTCACGGTCTCCGACGGCGCGCTCACCGGGACGACGACGAAGCAGCTCACCGTCTACCCGCGCGTCGCGCTGCTGCAGCACGACGTCGTCGACGCGCTCTACGACGAGGCGCGCAGCCAGATCGTGATGGCGTCCTCCTCGCCTTACGACGCCATCTGCACGTACGCCACGATCGCGCAGTCCGGGTCCTGCGGCTGGCAGCTGTTCACCCATGGCACCATGCGCGCGGTGACCGTGAGCGCGGACGCCCTGGCGTACGGGTACGGGCGCGTCGGGTACGTCGGGTGGAACCAGCTCGGGACGAGCGTCCGGGGGGAGTGCCCGGTGACGTGGGTGGACGGGAGCGGCGCGACGCAGCCGTTCGAGCCGGCGAGCGTGGCGATCGGTCCTCCGGTGACCATCGGTGCGGGGAAGAGCGCGTACGTCACGCGGTTCCTCCACGCGGTCCCGACGCCGACCGGAGGGAAGGGCGTCGTCACCGTCGACATGTACGCGTGCAGCGTCGTGTCCGTGACCGACGCCCCGCCCGCCGGGTTCGACGGCGCGGCGGCGCTGCGGCCCGGTACCCAGACGCTGTACGCGCTCGACGCCGCGGGCGGCGGCTCGCTCTGGACGTGGGACACGAGCCCGCTGCCGGCCCCCATGGCCGCACCGACCACCGCGACGCCCGGCGCGCCCCCCGGAGACCGCTTCTGGTTCCACGCGGACGGGAGCCGGCTCGTGACGAGCAACGGAAGCGTGTTCGACGCCGCGCTCGCGCCGGACGGCAGCGGAGGCTGGACCCTGCCGAGCGTGGGCGTGCTCGGGAACCCGGGGATCGGCGATCCCGTGCCCGCGCTGCTCCACGCGAACCCCTCGAGCGCGCTCCAGCGCATCGCGGCGATCCCCGCCACCGGCGCGTCGCCGACCCCGCTCGACGTCGAGGTCCGCCAGTACTCGTCCGTCGACTTCACGCTCGCCGCGGCGCCGATCGCGTTCCCGCCGATCGTGCGGTACGGCACCGTCTCGCCGACGCACGGCCAGTTCGCGTTCTACAAGGGCGACGGGACGAAGCTCTGGGTCCTCGTGCAGACGGACGGGACCGGCGGGTACTACCGGGGCGTCGTGACGCTCGCGCCCTGAGAGCGCGCCCCGCCGCCGGTCGGATCGACATGCGCCGGCGCCGGGGGCGGCACCGCCCCGGAGCTTGACAAGGAATCCGTCCTTACTAGAGTAAGGAAGTGGCCAAGGTCACGAGCAAGCTGCAGGTGACCGTTCCCAAGGCGCTCGCCGATCGCTTCGGCATCGCGCCCGGGGACGAGATCGAGTGGGAAGCCGCCGGCGACGCCATGCGGATCGTGCCCGCTCGGCGGAAGCCCGGGGCGAGCGTCGCGTCGCGGCTCAAGCTCTTCGATCAGGCGACCGCGCGCCAGCGAGATCGGGACCGCGCGAGACGCGTCGCGTCCGGACGCGGGCGCGGCTGGAGCCGCGAGGAGCTGTACGACCGTGGCGGCCCTCGTTGACACGAACGTCCTGGTGTACCGCTTCGATCCTCGCTTTCCGGAGAAGCAGCGGAGGGCGGCGGAGCTGCTCCGGAGCGGGATCGCCGAGGACTCGATCCGTCTACCTCACCAGGCCATCGTCGAGTTCGTCGCCGCGGTCACACGCCCGATCGCCGGGCGAGATCCGCTGCTCGCTCCCGGGGACGCGCGTCGCGAGGCCGAGGAGCTGCTGAGCCAGTTCGAGGTGCTCTATCCCACCGAGGCGCTCGTCCGGATCGCGCTGCGCGGCGCGGCGGCCTACCAGCTCGCCTGGTTCGACGCGCATCTCTGGGCGTACGCGGAGCACTACGGGCTCCGGGAGCTCTGGTCGGAGGACTTCCAGCACGACCGGCTCTACGGCACCGTGCGCGCGGTGAATCCGTTCGTCTGACGTCACGAGACATCGGGATCGACGCGCCGGCGCGGGCCGACCGTGCCGACGAGGTACGTCCTGCTCCGGGACCGTCGCCCCGCCGCGCGCGCGGCATCGCGGGGCGGTCAGACCGGGAAGACCATCCCGGCGAGCGCGAGCAGCCACATGAGGTGGGCGATGCCGGAGAGCATCGACATCCGCCTCGCGGCGCGGTCGTCCGCGGGGACCGCCTCGCCGGCCTGGATCCGCGCGAGGAGGCCGCGCCAGGCCCGGCGCATCCCCGCGAGCAGGAAGAGCCGGACGAGCGCGAGCACGATGCCCGCGGAGATGCCGGGGCGCGGGTGGGTCATGCCCTGCTCCCACAGGAGGAGGGCGCCCGTGACGATCGCCGCGACGCCGGCCACCGCGTCGAGCCCGAGCGCGGGGCGGATGCGGGCCGCCAGCGCGTCGACGTGCGGCTTCCCCATCGCGAGGGCGCGCTTCACGTCGCCGGCGACCCAGAGCGCGGCGGCGATCCAGGCGGAGATCGCGAGGACGTGCAGGAAGACCAGGAGCGAGTGGAGCGTCGTCATGCGCGGCACTGTACGACGGCGGCGGTACGGCGCGACGGTCCGTTCGGGTCGGGAGCGATCACCGTCCGTGTCGTCGCGGCGACGCGAGGCCTCGAGGCGCGGCCGCCCGCCGGTCGCCTGCCACGATCCTCGCGCCGCGAGCCGACGTCGCCGTCGCGACGCTCGCGGAGGCGGTTGGCGTGGTGGCCGCGCGAGGGCGGCGTACCGCCGCGAGATCCTCGGGGGCGTCGCGCGCGCCGGCGCCCGGACCCGTTCCATGAATGGAAAGCGCGGGAGTAGCAGAATCCCGTAAACGTCCCCTTCAGGGGCATCGCGGGACCGGCTCGTGGCCCTATCGGTGAAGCGACGATTCCCGTCTATACTTCGCTGAACTCGCCCCCGGTTCCAGGCCGTGGCCTCGTTCGCGAAGATCACGAGACCGGTGCTCTCCTGCGTGCTCGAGCGCGGCCGGCTTCTCCGCCGCCTCGAGGACGCGCTCGCCTCGCATCCGATCGCCTGGATCGGCGCGCCGGCGGGGAGCGGGAAGACCGTCCTCGCCGAGAGCCTCGCGCAGGCGCGCGGCGGGCCGTGCCTCTGGTTCCAGCTCGACGCGCGCGACGCCGATCCGACCTCCTTCTTCTTCTACCTGCGCGCAGCGGCCGGGCGGCTCGTGCCACGCAAGCGCGAGACCCTCCCCGTCCTCACGCCCGCGTACGCGCTCACGCTGGAGGCGTACGCCCGGGACTTCTTCGAGCAGCTCGGGGCGCGGCTCCGTCCCGGGACCCTCGTCGTGCTCGACGACTACCAGGAGATCCCGGAGGACGCCCCGCTCCAGCGGCTGCTGCCGCGGGCGCTCGCCTCGCTCCCGGACACGATCCGGGTGGTCGTGGCGAGCCGGGCCGCGCCCCCGGCGCCCTTCGCGCGGCTCCTCGCGCACGGCCGGATCGCGACGCTGGGGGAGGCGGACCTCGACCTCACCGAGGACGAGACGCTGGCGCTCGCGCGGCTGCAGGACGGCCCGGAGCTGTGCGCGCGGGGCGCCGCCGCGCTTCGGACCCGGACCGGCGGCTGGTTCGCCGGCACGATCCTCCTGCTCGCCCGCGGAGGGGCGTTCCCCCGCGACGCCGGCGCGGAGGCGTCCGCACACGAGGTGCTCTTCGACTACTTCGCGGCGGAGATCCTCGATCGCGCCCCGCCGGCGATCCGGCGGTTCCTCCTCGAGACCGCCGTCCTCCCCGACGTGAGCGTGGCCGCCGCGGTCCAGCTCACCGGGGAGGAGCGCTCCCCGGAGATCCTCGCCGACCTGGTGCGCAGGAACTACTTCACCGTGCGGCGGGCCGGCGAGGAGCCCACGTACCAGTACCACCCGCTCTTCCGCGCGTTCCTCCTCGCCCGCGCGCGGACCGCCCTCCCGCGCGAGCGCTGGCAGGAGCTGGTGCGGCGGGCGATCGAGGCGCTGGAGCGCGAGGGCGCCGTCGAGGACGCCGCCGCGCTCATGATCGAGGCCGGCGATCACCAGGGCCTGGCGAGGCTCGCGATCGAGCAGGCGCCCGCGATCGCGCGCGAGGGGCGGCTCTCGACCCTGCTGACGTGGCTCCGCGTGCTCCCCGCCGAGGTCCGCCACGCGAACCCCTGGCTCAGCCTCTGGCTGGGCGTGTGCCGCAGCCAGGCGGATCGATCGGAGGCGCGCTCGCACCTCGAGCGCGCCTACGAGCAGTTCAAGGCGGTGGACGACCCCGTCGGCCAGTACGTGGCGTGGTCCGCCATCGTGAGGACGTTCCTGGTGGTCTGGGATCGGTTCGACCCGCTCGACCGCTGGATCGCGGAGTTCGAGGAGCTGCGGCGCCGTCATCCGGGGTTCCCGTCCGTCGAGGTCGAGGCCGGGGTGACGCGAGCGATCACCGCCGCCCTGATGTGGAGGCAGTCGGGCCACCTCGACATGGAGGGCTGGGCCGCGCGCTGCGCCTCGCTCCTCCGCGCCGACCTCGCGCCCGAGACGAAGATGGAGGTCGCGATGGCGGTCTCCTGCTACCTCCACTGGGTCAAGGGCGACCGGGCGGCCCACGCGCGCATCCTCGCCGACACACGGCCGCTGCTCGCCGCGCCGGGCGTTCCGCCGATCGTGACGCTGCTCTGGCACCTCAACGAGGCGTCGTACCGCGGCCGCCTCGGCGATCGGGACGCGTGCTTCGCGGCCGTCGAGCGGTGCCTCGCGACGATCGCCGACGCGGGGCTCGAGCCGTACCGGCTCACCGTCGCGCTGCACGCGATCTACGGCGCGCTCGCGGCGGGCGATCTCGCGGGCGCGCGGCGCTACCACGAGGCCAGCCGGGCGTGGCTCCGCTGCGACTACGTGACGGGGCCGGCGTACCACGACTTCATGGGGATCTGGATCTCGCTCATCGAGGGCGCGCTGGGCCGCGCCGCGGAGCAGGTCCGGGACTGGCGCGAGCGCGCCGACGCGTGCGGGGTCGAGTTCGCGCGGCCGTGGGCGGATTCCACCGCGGCGCACGTGCTGATCGAGCAGGGCCGGCCCCTGGAGGCGGTGGCCGAGCTGGCGGCGACGCTCGAGTGGAGCCGGGCGCGCCGCAACCCGGTCGTCGAGCACCACTGCGCGCTGTCGATCGCGTACGCGCTGCTCTCCGCGGGCCGGGAGGGGGACGCGGTCGAGGCGCTCCGCGAGGCGATGGCGCTCGGCCGGGAGCACGGGTACGTGACGCACCCCTGGATCGGGTGGCGCCACGACGTCATGGCGCGGCTGTGCGCGCTCGCGCTCGAGCACGGCATCGAGGTCGAGCACGTCCGGGCGCAGATCCGCGCCTCGCGCCTCCAGCCGCCGACCTCGCCGCCCGACGCCTGGCCGTTCCCGATCCGCATCCAGACCCTCGGCGCGTTCGAGGTCTGGCGCGGCGAGGAGCGCCTCGCGACGGACGGCCGCGCGAACCGGAAGCCGCTGGAGCTGCTCCAGGCGCTGGTGGCGCTCGGCGGCAGCGACGTGCGCGAGGAGGCGCTCGCGGAGGCGCTCTGGCCGGACGCGGACGGCGACGCGGCGCACCACGCGCTCGAGACGAACCTCTACCGGCTGCGGAAGCTGATCGGGGCCGAGGCCGTGCTCCAGCGCGGGCGGCGGCTCAGCCTCGACCCGCGGATCTGCTGGGCCGACGCGGTGTCCCTGCAGCGGAGCGCCGCGCGGATCGCGGGCTGGGGCGACGGGGCGGCGCCGGGAACGGCCCCGCGCGCCGCCGAGGGGCCGGGGGACGGCGTGCTCGCGAGGGAGACCGCGCGAACGGCGAACCTCTACCGCGGCCCGTTCCTCGCGGCGAGCGGGGACGACCTCCCCTGGGTCATGGCGGAGCGGCAGCGGCTGCGGCGCGCGGTCGAGCGGGCCGTGGCGGCGCTGGGCCGATCGGGCGGTGCCGGTCCGTCGCACGCCGCGGCGCTGGGCGCGCGGTTCGCCGAGGTCGATCCGGGCGCCGAGCGGGGGAGCCTGCACGTCGTCGGCGCGCCCGCCGGGTCCGGCCGGACGACGGTCTCGCGAAGGGCGTGAGGACGCCGTCGGCGCCCCGGGAGCGGAGACCGGCGCCGGGCCTCAGTACCGCCACCCCTGCGCGATCGGCAGCCGCCGACCCTCCCCGAACGCCTTCTCGGAGATCTTGAGCACCGGCGCCGCCTGCCGCCGCTTGTACTCGCTCCCGATCACCATCCTGAGCACTCGCCGCACGACCTCGCGGTCGTGCCCGCGCGCGACGATCTGCTCGAGCGGCAGCCGCTCCTCGATGTGCGCCTCGAGGATGTCGTCGAGCACGTCGTACGGGGGGAGCGTGTCCTGGTCGGTCTGGTCGGGCCTGAGCTCCGCCGAGGGCGGCTTCGTGAACGTCCGCTCGGGGACGAGCGCCCGCCCCGCCCGCGCGTTCGCCGCGCGCGCGACGCGATAGACGAGCGTCTTCGGCACGTCGCCGATGACCGCGAGCCCGCCCGCCATGTCGCCGTAGAGCGTGCAGTACCCGACCGCGAGCTCGCTCTTGTTCCCGGTCGAGAGCACGAGCCCGCCCGTGTCGTTCGAGAGCGCCATCAGGATCTGCCCCCGGATGCGCGCCTGGACGTTCTGATCGGCGAGGTCGCAGAGGGGCTGGCCCCGGACCGCCCGGAGCTGCGCCTCGAACGCCGCGTGCATCGGCTCGATCGCGATCTCCATGAACCGGATCCCGAGGCTCGCCGCGAGCGCGGCGGCGTCCTCGCGCGAGTGCGAGGACGAGTACCGGGAGGGCATCGCGACGCCGAGCACGTGCTCGACCCCGAGCGCCTCCGCCGCGATGCAGGCCGTGAGCGCGGAGTCGATGCCGCCGGACAGGCCCACCACGGCGCTCCGGAAGCCGCACTTGCGCGTGTAGTCCCGGACGCCGACCACGAGCGCGGTGAGCACCTCGTCCGCGACCGGATCCGCGGCCGCGGGCGCGGGCGGAGGAAGCGGCGCCCCGTCGACCCCGAGCGTCTCCGGGCGTCCACCGTCCACGTCCGCGAGGACGAGCGCCTCCCGGAAGAGCGGCGCGCGGGCGAGGATCGCCCCGTCCCTCCCCACGAGCATCGACCCGCCGTCGAAGACGAGCGCGTCGTTCCCGCCCACCTGGTTCACGTACGCGATCGGCGCGCCGTGGCTCTTCGCGCTCGCCGCGAGCATCCGCTCGCGGAGCGCGGGCTTCCCGACCGCGTACGGCGACGCCGAGACGTTCACGACGAGCCCGGCGCCCGCCTTCGCGAGCTCCGCGATCGGATCGCGCTCGTAGCGCGGGCGGTCCCAGAAGCGCTTGTCGTTCCAGACGTCCTCGCAGATCGAGAGCCCGAGCCGGACGCCGAACGGCGGCGCGTCGGCGGCCGTCGAGCGATCCGCCGGCACGAAGTAGCGCGTCTCGTCGAAGATGTCGTAGGTCGGGAGCAGCGACTTGCGGCCGACCGCGATCACCTTGCCGCCGGCGATCAGGGCGGCGGCGTTGTAGATCGACGGCGGCGGGGCGCCGGCCGCGGCCTCCGGGAACCCGACCACGATCGCGACCCCGCGCGACCACTCCCCCGGCGCGGCGAGCTCCGCGAGCGTGCGGGCGGCGCGCTCCACGAACTCGGGGAACTCGAGGAGGTCGCGCGGCGGATACCCGCACAGCGCCAGCTCGGGGAAGACGACGAGCGCCGCCCCCGCCGCCCGGGCCCGCTCCGTCGCGCCGCGGATGCGGGCCGCGTTCCCCGCGAAGTCGCCCACGGTGGTGTCGATCTGCGCGAGCGCGATGCGTCCGGATGGAGCCACGGGAGGAGGATGGTACATTAGCGGCACCGATGACGCGCCGCATTCTCCTCGCCGACGACGCCTCGCCCGTGGCGGAGGCGCTCCGCCGCGACCTCGAGGAGCGCGGCTTCGCGGTCGATCTCGCGCCGGCCGCAGACGTGGCCACCCACGCCACGCCCGGGCGGTACGGCGCCGCGCTCGTCGGCGGCACCCCGCGGGGCGGCCTCGTGGCGGCGCTGAAGGGAGCGGATCCGCACCTCCCGGTGATCGCGCTGTTCCTCGATCGCAAGGAGGCCGGGGCGAGCCCCGACGCGCGCCACGCCGACGCGGTCCTCGCCGCCCCGCTCACCGCGACGGGCCTCGTCGCGGTCTGCGAGCTCTCGGCCCGGCTCCGCGACCTCTCCGCGCGGGTCGCCGACCTCGAGGCGCGCGCCTCGCGGCGCGGCGGCGGACCGGACCTCGAGCTCCTCAAGAGGCTCCTCCTCGCCGAGGTGAAGCGCTCGCGGCGCTACGGCCACCCGCTCTCCCTCGCGCTGGTCGCGATCGACGGGTGGCAGGAGCGCGCGCCGCGGCTCTCGGCGAGGGCGCGCACGGCGGCGCTCGCGGGCGTGCTCGGCGTCGTCACGGCGTCGCTCCGCGACATCGACGTCGCGGTGCCCTTCTCGGACGAGCGGGTCGTCGTCGTGATGCCCCACACGAAGGCGGACGGGGCGCTCCGCGTGGCGCGGCGGCTGTGCGCGCGCGTGCGGGAGCACCGCGGGCAGCCCGGTCGGACGCGCGTCACGGCGAGCGTCGGCGTAGCCACGCACGACGGCGACGGCACCGTGTCCTTCGCCGGGCTCGTGAAGCGCGCGGCCGAGGCCCTCGCGAGGGCGCGCGACCACGGCGGGGACCGCGCCGAGCCCGCCGACCCGCCGAAGCGGCGCGAGCGCATCTCGTTCGGATAGGGGCCGCTCGCCCGCCGGGCGCCTAGGTTGGAGGCGCGATGCTCCGCGCCGCCCGCGCGCTCCTCCCCGTCCTCCTCGCCGCCGCCCCGCCACCCGCGGAGAGCGCCCCGGCGCCGCCCGCGCGCGGCCACGCGGGGCCGCTCGCCGCCGAGCGGTACGCCGACGCGCTCGCCGGGATGAGCGCGGAGGCCCGCGCGCGCGAGTCCCGCCCCGCCGCCCCCTACGTCTACTGCCTCCGCGCCACCGCCGTGTACGAGCACCTCTCGTACGGGCGGGGCGCGAAGCTCCGGCACCACTACGTGACGAAGGTCCGGCACGGCACCGGCTTCGCGTACCGCAGGCGCGGCGCCGAGTGGCTCGTGGCGACGAACCACCACGTCGTGCAGTTCCCCGAGGTGACCGGCGACGGGACGGACCTCGAGGGCGTCCCGGCGGGCGCGCGCCGCATCCGCCAGGACGTCCGGATCGTCTCGAGCGAGGCGGAGCCGGACCGGCCCGACCAGCCGCCGCTCGCGCTCGTCGTCGAGGACGAGCTGCTCGACATCGCCGTCCTCGCCTCGCGCAGGCCGCTCGACCTCGTGCCGTACCGCTTCGGCCGGTCGGCCGACCTGCGCGTCGGGAACGCGGTGCTCGTGCGCGGCTTCCCGCTCGGCGCGTTCCCCGCCGCGAACGCCGGCCGGGTCATCGGCGTCGGCCAGCGCGACCTCGAGCGCGGGTGGGACCACGAGGACTTCGCCGTGGACGCGCTCCTCAACCTGGGCAGCTCGGGCAGCCCGGTCCTCGCCGTGGTGGCCGAGAGCGGCGAGCCGGAGATCGTCGGCGTGTACCACGCGGGCTACAAGGGGGCGCAGGGGCTCAACGTGGTCATCGCGATCGACGGCCTGCGCCCGCTGCTCGAGGGGCTCACGCGCGTCCCGCGGCCCGCGCCGGAGCGCGTGGCGGGCGCCTCGCCGGGGGACGCGCGGGCCGTCCTCGCGCGGGGCCCGCTGGTCATGCCCTTCGGCGGGCGGGCGGTGCGCGTCGATCGCGCGGGCGAGGCGGTCCGGTTCGGGCTGCTCGACGCGACCTTCCCGCTCTCCGATCGCGTGGAGGTCACGATCGTGGACCGCGGCGCGCCCGCCTCGGGCCGCGCGGCGGAGCTGCGCGACGCCCTGTGGGAGCAGCTCGGGCTCGTCGTCCGCTACCGCGCCGCCGAGGGCGCGGACGAGGGCCGGTCCACGCTCCGCGACCGGATCGCGGCGCGCCTGCGGGAGCGCGAGCCGGACCAGGAGGAGCTCCTCGCGGCGGTGCGCGCGGGGGCGGACGGGCTCGCGGCGATCACGTATGGTGAACGGGACCCCGCCGCGCGCGCGTCCTCCGACGACGGGCGCCTCCCCGCCGCGAGGACGCCGGTGGTGGTGCTCGGCGCGAAATGATCTAGATACCCCGTTGGGGTCACCCTCGACCTGGGACCCAAAAGGGGATCGCCCCGGACGGTGACGCCCCTTACGGGAATCACTGGGGAAAAAGTCAACCGACCCGGCGGGTTGCGGAAAATATCGGCGGGGGGGTGGCAACCGAGCGGGTCGGTATTAACGTCCCCATCGCCGGTGACGGCCGACCAAGCAGGGGCGTGTGAAGCGAGCCCCGGCCCAAGCGGGAGGCCGAGATCCGGAGGAACCAACGCCCCCGCGTGGGGCGCAATCCGGGGAAACCAAGATGGCCCAGATCGACATCGAGATCCTCACGCCGTTCGCCGCCAAGTTCATGGAGGGGACGACGCTCACGCCCGCCGAGCGCGCCGAGGTGCTTCGGATCGCCCAGGGCTTCGCGTGCAAGGACTCCGCGGCCGCCGCGGGCGTGTCGCCGGAGACGATCCGCGCCCGGCGCAAGCGGATCTACCGGAAGCTCGACGTCCCCGGCTCGGGCGAGCTCCTCGCGTCGCTCCTCTCCCTCTCGCTCAAGATGCTCGCGAAGGGCGAGCGCATCGAGCCGCGCCCGGTGACCCCGGCGCAGCCGTCGCAGAGCGCGCCCGCGGTCGTCGCGAGGTAGGGCCGCTCCCATCTCCGGGCAGGGCCGCTCCCATGTTCGGGCCAGGCGCTTCTCGCGAAGCGAGATGCGCCGGCCCGCTCCCTACGGCCCTGCTCGCGCGGTTCGCTCCGGCCACGCACGGGTGACCGCCGTGGCCTCGCGTCGGCTCACGCGCGCGCCAGCCACGTCTCGATCCGCTCGGCCACCTTCGCCGGCGTGAACCCGTACTCCTCGGCGAGCGCCTTCTCCGGCGCGCTCGCGCCGAACCGATCGATCCCGATCACGAGGCCGTCGCGGCCCGCGAGCTTCCACCACTCGAGCCCCCGCGCCGCCTCGAGCACGGCGACCGGGAGGGCCCGCGGCACGATCGCGTCGCGCACCTCGCCGGGCTGGGCCTCGAAGCACTCGCGGCAGGGCATCGACACGAGCCGCCCGGCGACCCCCTTCCTCGCGAGGAGCTCCAGGGCGGCCTGACCGAGCGGGACCTCCGAGCCGGTCGCGACGAGCGTGAAGCGCGCCCCCGCCGGCGCGGCGACCGCGTAGGCGCCGCGCAGCGCGGCGGCGGGGTCGAACGCGCCGTCGCGCTTCACCGGCGCGAGCTTCTGGCGCGTCAGGACGAGCGCGGTCGGCCCGCTCCGCCGCTGGAGCGCGTGCGCCCACCCCACCGCGACCTCCTCGCCGTCGCACGGCCGCACCACGTGCAGGTTCGGGATCGCGCGGAGCGCGGTGAGGTGCTCCACGGGCTGGTGCGTCGGGCCGTCCTCGCCGAGGAAGATCGAGTCGTGCGTCCAGACGTCCACCACCTGAAGTCCGGAGAGCGCCGCGATCCGGACGGCCGCGCGCATGTAGTCGGCGAACTGCAGGAACGTGCCGGTGAACGGGATGAAGAGCCCGTCGTAGGCGAGCCCGTTCGCGATGGCGCCCATCGCGTGCTCGCGGATGCCGTAGTGGACGTTGCGCCCCTCGGGCGTCTCCGGCGAGAACGACCCGCCGCCCTTGATGTCGGTGAGGTTCGACTCGGCGAGATCCGCCGAGCCGCCGACGAGCGACGGGACGAGCGGAGCGAGCTTCTGGATGGTCGCGGCGGAGAGCTTGCGGGTGGCGTCCGCGCCGGCCGCGCCGTCGAGGAGCCGCTCCACGATCCGCTCCGGCACCCAGCGCTCCGCGTGCACGTCGAGGAGCGCCGCCTTGTCCGGGTTCGCCGCGCGCCAGGCCTTCTCGCGCGACCGCGCCGCCGCGACGCCCTCGGCCTTCTCCGCCTGCACCGCGCGCCAGAACGCGCGGACGTCGTCGGGGACGAGGAACCTCACGTCCTCGGGCCAGCCGAGGTTCCGCTTCGTCGCCCGGAGCTCCTCCTCGCCGAGCGGCGCGCCGTGCACCGACGACTTGCCCGCCTTCCCGGGCGAGCCGTAGCCGATGGTGGTCCGGACGCGGACGAGGGACGGCTTTCCGGTCTCCGCCTTCGCGTGCTCGAGGGCGCGGTGGATCCCCTCGAGGTCGCGCCCCTCCACGGACTGCACGTGCCAGCCGTACCCCTCGAACCGCTGCGTCACGTTCTCGCCGGTGAACGCGATGGACGTCTTCCCGTCGATGGTGATCTCGTTGTCGTCGTACAGGTAGACGATCCGCCCGAGCCGGTTGTGTCCGGCGAAGCTCGCCGCCTCCGCGGCGACGCCCTCCATGAGGTCGCCGTCCGACACGACGCCGTAGACGAAGGCGTCGGCGAGCGGGCTGTCCGGCCCCAGCTTCGCGCGGAGCATCGCGTGCCCCAGCGCCATGCCGACGCCGTTCGCGAAGCCCTGGCCGAGCGGGCCGCTCGTGACCTCGACGCCGGGGAGGTGGCCGAACTCGGGGTGGCCGGGGGTGCGGGAGCCGAGCTGCCGGAAGCGCCGCAGGTCGTCGATCGTGCAGTCGAACCCGGCGAGGTGGAGGAGCGCGTACAGCAGCATCGAGCCGTGGCCGGCCGACAGGACGAAGCGGTCCCGCCCGATCCAGCGAGGGTCCTTCGGGTCGAAGCGCAGGTGCCGGGTCCAGAGCACGAACGCCATGTCGGCCGCGCCCATGGGCATGCCCGGATGGCCGCTGTTCGCCTGCTGCACGCCGTCGGCGGCGAGCATGCGGATGGTGTTCACGGCCTTCTCGACGAGGTCACGGGACGCGGTCGGCAAGGGGACTCCTCGGTGGCGGCGCGAGTGGCCGCGAACATCGCGCACCGGAACCGCGATATCAAGGGTGGCGCTCGCGCGCCCGCGCCTCCGCCGGGCGGACGTGCGCTAACGCCACCAGCGGCGGCGCGCACGCCACCGCGGGACGAGGAGGACGGCGGCGAGGGCGAGCCCGACCAGCAGCGCAGCCGGGTGGCCGGCGCGCCCGAACGCGACGAGCCCGCCGACGACCGCGACGGCCGCGACGGCCGCGCCGACCCGCCACCGCCGGTCGGGGAGGGCGCGGAGGAGCTTCCACCCGAGGGGCGCGCCGTCGTCGTCCGCGGCCCCGCCCCAGCCGCCCCAGCCCTCGCCGCCCAGTCGCATCCGCTCGCGCCGCCCCACCTCGCGCGCCAGCTCCTCTCCCATCGCCCGGCGCGCCCGGGCGAGCTCCGCGTCGGCCGCCGCGGACCGCGCGCGGCGCTCGGCCTCGGCGCTCGCCTCGCGCGCGGCCTCCTCCTGGCGCCTCGCCCAGAGCCGCTCGTTGAACTCGCGCTGCGCCTCGGTGTCGAGGGTCGCGCCGCAGCCCGAGCACTCCGTCGCGAAGACGTTGTGGTCCATGCCGCAGCGCATGCAGCGCGTGAACGGCCGCTCCGCGCCGTCGGCGGCGACGAGCTCGATCGAGGGCTCCGGCTCGGGGCCGAACCGGCCGAGGCCGGCGCCCGACGAGCGCGGCGCGGCCGGTCGCGCCCCGGGCCGCTCGACGGCGCCGAACCGCTCCGCCGTCTCCGGCGCCGGCTCCGCCTCGGCGGCGCGCTCGGGCCGGGGACGCTCGATCCGGAGGAAGCGGCGCAGGCGCGACATGGGGCTCAGCCCGGGCGCGCGGCCGCGACGGGCTCGGGCGCGGCGTGGGAGGCGGCGCGGGTGCGGGTCCGCGCCCACTCGCGGAGCCGCGCGATCTCCTCGCGCATGGTGGTGGAGAGCGGGAGCGAGTCGGACACCGCCCGCTCGAGGTGCGGCTGCCCGAGCTCCTTGCCCTCGGCGAACGCGTCGTACAGGCCGGAGATCACCGCCTGCTCGAGCTCCGCCCCGGAGAAGCCCTCGGTCCGCCCGGCGAGCGCGTCGAGGTCGTAGGCGGCCGGGTCGCGCCCCCGCTTCCGCACGTGGATGTCGAGGATCTCGCGGCGCTCGGGGAGCGCGGGGAGGTCGATGAAGAAGATCTCGTCGAACCGCCCCTTGCGCAGGAGCTCCGGCGGCAGCGCGTCGATCTTGTTCGCGGTCGCGACCACGAACACCGGGGCGGTCTTCTCCTGGAGCCAGGTGAGGAGCGTCGCCATGACGCGCGCGGTGACCCCGCCGTCCGAGGCGCCGGACGACTGCATCCCGGCGACCCCCTTCTCGATCTCGTCGATCCAGAGGACGACCGGCGCGACGCTCTCCGCGACGTGGATGGCGCGCCGCAGGTTCTCCTCCGACGAGCCGACGAGCCCGCTGAAGATCCGGCCCATGTCGAGGCGGAGGAGCGGGAGCCCCCACTGCGCGGCGATCGCCTTGGCCGTGAGGCTCTTGCCGCAGCCCTGCACGCCGAGGAGGAGGAGCCCCTTCGGCTCGGGGAGCCCGAACCTGCGCGCCGCCTCCGAGAAGGCCGCCCCGCGCCGCGCGAGCCAGCCCTTCAGCGCGTCGAGGCCGCCGACGTTCTGGAGCCGCTCCTCGCTCGGGTGGTACTCGAGGAGCCCGCTCTTGCGGATCACCTGGCGCTTCTCGTCGAGGACGAGCGGGACGTCGTCCTTGGAGAGCCGCCCGTCCTTCGCGATCGCCTTCGCGAACGCGTTCTCGGCCTCGGAGAGCGTGAGCCCCTGGGCCGCCTTGATGAGCTGGTCGGCGTCGTCCCTGGTGAGCTCGATGCGCGCGCGGTTCCCCTGGCGCACGACGCCCACGATCTCCTTGAGGAGCTGGAGCAGGTCCCGGTAGGTCGGGAGCGGCACGTCGAGGACCGAGACCTCCTTCTCGATCTCCGGCGGGATGACGAGCGTCGGCGAGAGGAGGACGACGGTCGTGAAGGTGGACTTGAGCGCGTGGGCGAGCTCGCGCAGGGCGCGGACGACCGCCGGATCCTGGAGGTACGGGTGGAAGTCCTTCAGGACCACGAGCGACGGCTCGGAGAGCTTCTCGATCGCGGCGAGCGCCGCGAGCGGCTCCCTCGCGCCGTCGGGCGCGGCGGCGGCCCTCGATCCGCCCTCGCGCCGGAACCCCTTCGCGACCGACCACCCGAGGAGCGTCTTGCCGTGCGTCGCGGCGAGCTCCGCGAGGATCGCCTCGAGCCGCTGCTCCTCGGACGTGACGAGGTAGACGAGCGGGTAGCGCGCGCGGACGAGGACGTCGAGCTCCTGCACGAACCTCGCCGGCGGGTGGGGCGCGTCGGCGGCGCCGGGGGAGGCCATCCCGCGAGTCTAGCAGGACGGGCGGCGCCGTCAGGCGGGGGTGCAGAACACGTTGAAGTGGCGCCACGCCATGAGGTTCCCCTCGTGGACCTCCTCGCCGTGCCGGTCGTCCTCGGCCACGATCCGCCGGACGCGGTAGCCGAGCGAGGTGAGCGTGCGGAGCTGCGCGAGGCGCTGCTCCGCGTCGAGCCGCTTGAAGAACTCGCACTCGACGTACGGGCGGAGCCGCGAGAGGAGCCCGCGCATCGACTCGAGCACGGAGCGGTCGAACCCCTCCGCGTCCACCTTGACGTAGCGGATCCGGTCGACGAGGTCCGGGTGGCGCCCGGCGAGGAACGGCTCGAGGGCGACGCACTCGACCTCGAGGCGGAAGGCGTGCGCGTGCCGCCACCGGCTCATCCCCTCGTGGAAGCCGCCGTTGCAGAACCCGGCGTCGGAGTACTCGAACGTCATGCGGCCGTCCCGGGGAGCGACGGCGTACGGGTACGGCAGGATCCGGGTCTTGCCCGCGTTCAGCGCGGCGTTCCGCTCGAGGACCGGGAAGACGTACCCGTTGGGCTCGAACGCGAGGACCGCGCCCGTCGGCCCGACCGCGAGCGCCATGGGGACGGTCGTGTCGCCGGAGTGGGCGCCGATGTCGAGCGCGACGTCGCCCGGCCGCAGGAACTCGCGGTACGAGTCGACGACGGACTGCCGGACCTCCTTCGGCTCCTCCAGCGGGTGGAGCCACCGCGCGTACTCGACCGCGCCGTCCCGAGGGAGGACGAACGACCGGACCTCGTGCCCGTAGCGCCGGGGCTTCGGGCGCGCGACGCCCGCGAGCCAGAGCAGCTCCTTGAGCTTCATCGGGGAGCCTCATACCACGCCGCGCGCGAGCGCGGCGAGGCGGGCTCACGTCCGCGGGGGCTCGAGCCAGGCGAGCGCGAACGCGTCGCCGTCGGCGTCCACCGCCGCGACGGTGCCGGGCCGGACCTCGATCGCGCGCCGCGCGGCGAGCGCGAGGGCCTCGGCGATCTCGGGGTTGTGGCCGACGAGCGCCGCCCCCGCGCCGAGCCGGCGCCCGAGGGCGAGCAGCTCGCGCGCGGAGGACGCGCCCGGCGCGAGCGCGGGCTCCTCCTCGATGGGCGCGCCGGTGGCGCGCGCGAGGAGGACCGCCGTCTCCCGCGCGCGGGCCAGGGGGGACGTCGCGATGCGGCGCAGCGCGAGCCGCGGGGCGAGCGCCGCGGCGTGCGCGGCGAAGCGCTCGCGCCCGGCGGGCGTCAGCGCCCGCGCGGCGTCGCCGCGGGCGTCCTTCGGCTCGGCCTCGCCGTGCCGGACGAGGTGGAAGCGGATCGCGGTCACCCTCCTCCTCCCTCGCCTCCGCTCCGGAGACCGGGCGGCAGCACCTCCGAGACGAGCAGCGCGACGGGGAAGTCCTCGAACAGCTCGGCCAGCGCGATCGAGGGGCCGTCCCGCGTCTGCCCGGTGATGACGTCGCGCCAGCGGAGCGGCAGCCCCGCCGGGAGCGCGAGCGCCCCCTCCCACCGGATCTTCCCGCCGCCCGCCTCGAGCGGCCCGAGCACGAGCCGCGGCACCGCGCACACGAGGGCGCGCCCCGGGGTCCCGCGCCCCGGCGTCCCGCGCACGAACGCGAACACGCGGGAGGCGAGCGGGCCGTCGGCCTCCAGCGGGCGGTAGTCGCCCTCGTCGAAGAGCCGACGCTCGGCGCGGCGCAGGTGGAGGGCGGCCCGCAGGAGGAGGAGCTTCGCGCGCCCGTCGCGCAGCCCCGCGGGCGAGGAGAGGCTCCGGGCGAGGGCGGCGCGCGACCGGGGTCCTCCCGCGAGCTCGCGGTCGATCTCCGCGAGCGCGCGGGCGCGCGCGACGAAATCCACCGGCCGCCGGTTGTCCGGGTCCACGAGCGAGAGATCCCACGTCTCGCAGCCCTGGTACAGGTCGGGGACGCCGGGCGCCGCGCACTTCAGGGCGACCTGCGCGAGCGAGGAGATCCGTCCGGCGTGCGCGATCCTCGCCGCGAACGCGGAGAGGCTCGCGAGGAACTCCGGGTCGGACAGGATCGCCGCGACGAACCCCTTCACGCCGGCCTCGTACGCCTCGTCGGGGCTCATCCAGCTCGTGTGGACCTTGGCCTCGCGGAGCGCCTTCTCCATGTACGCCTGGATCCGCGCCACGAACGCCTGGTGCGCGGCCGTCCCCGCGACGAGCCCCTCGTCCGGACACGCGCCCACGAGCGTCTGGTACAGGAGGAGCTCGTCGGCGCGGTCGGGCGCCGGGCGATCTTCGTCGCCGCCGAGGCGCGGCCGGTTCGCGCGCCTCCAGCGGACGAGCGTCGAGCGCCAGTCGCCGGGGATCTCCGACAGCGCGTCGATTCGCACGCGGACGTCCTCGCTCCGCTTCGTGTCGTGCGTGGACGTGCCGGAGAGCGAGCCCGGGTAGCGCTCCTGCCGCTCGGCGAGCAGGGCGTGCACCTCCGCGGGCAACATCCCGAACCGGCTCGGCTCGCTCCCGACCTCGTTGAGCGAGACGAGGCGAGCGTACGTGTAGAACGTCGTGTCCTCCACCGCCTTCGCGGTGACCGGCCCGGTGACCTGCTGGAGCTTGAGGGTGAACTCGAGCCACTCGCGCCGCTCGGCGTCGGTGAGCCCCTCCGGGTACCGCTGGAGCACGACGTCGCGCACGAAGCCGTAGATCGACGGGTCGAGGACGGGGCTCCGCCGGCGCGCGAGCGCGATGGTGCGCTCGACGAGGTCGCGATCGCGCTCGTCCACCCGGCCCTCGGGGGAGACGTACGTCCGGTAGACCGGGAAGAGCGCCACGTACTCGACGAGCGCGCGGGTGAGCTCGTTCAGCGTGAAGTCCCGCGTGCGCGGGTTCATCTCCGAGATCCGCGCGAGCCGGTGGGCGAGCATGTTCACCTCGCCCGCCATCGACGAGGACATGACGAGCCGCTTCTTCTCGGCGACGACGTCGCGGTACCGCTCGCGGCGGCCGCCGAGCCGCGCCCACATCGCGTCGAACGCGCGCTCCGCGGCCGGGTCCACGAACAGCCCGTTCACCGTGGCGAGGAAGTCGTACCCGGTCGTGCCGTCCACGTCCCAGCCCTCGGGCATCCGCTCCGGCATGACCAGGATCTTCTCGACGACGACGTAGAGCGGCCGGGCCGGGAGCCGGCCCGCGTCCATCGCCGCGAGCGCGCGCTCGAGGAGCGCGTCGCGGTCGCCGTCGTCGACCGGTGCCCCGCGCGCGGCCGCGAGCGCCGCCGCCCGCTCGGCGAGGTAGGCCGCCTGGAGCCGCCGGAAGTAGGCGGCCGGCGCGTAGAGGCCGTCCGGGTGGTCGATGCGGAGCCCCGTCGCCTTGCCGTCGCGCAGGAGCCGGAGGACGAGCCGGTGCGCCGCCGCGAACACGAACGGCTCCTCCATCCGGATCGCGGCGAGCCCGTTCACGTCGAAGAAGCGGCGGTAGTTGATCTCCTCGCCCGCCACCCGCCAGAAGGCGAGGCGGTAGGCCTGCGCGTCGAGCAGCCGCTGGAGGAGATCGAAGCTCGCGGGATCGCCGGCGCGGCCGTTGAAGATCGCGACGTTCTCGTCCACGAACGCGCGGACGCGCGGGGCGCTCTCGTACAGCGCTGCGAGGCGGCGCTTCGCGACCTCCTTCTCGCGCGCGCGGTCCGCCACCGCGCCGGGCGCGGTGTCGGTGCGCGGCGCGAGCTTCTCGAGCGACACCGCGATCGACTCGAGCTCCTGGAAGGACGGATCCGCCGCGCCGAGCTCGCGCCGCAGCTCGTCGAGCCGGTGGCGCAGCACGAGCGGCACCGAGCGCGGCGCGACCGGGAAGGAGTGATCGAAGTACCGCACCACGAACGAGCCGTCCTCGCGCGCGAGCCGGAGCTCGCCCCGCTCCAGCACCCGGCCGAACTGGTCGCCGAGCACCGGGACGAGCACCTTGTGGCCGAGCTCGGCCTTGAGCGGCGTCCAGTCCACGTCGAACGCCGGCGCCCAGACCGACGACGGCCCGTTCTCGAGCACGTCCATCCACCAGCCGTTGCGCGGCCCGATCCCCATGTGGTTCGGGACGAAGTCGAGGAGGAGGCCCATCCCGCGATCCGCGCAGGCGCGCGCGAGCCGCTCGAAGGCCGCCTCGCCGCCGAGCTCCGGGTCGATCCGGCCGTGGTCCACGACGTCGTAGCCGTGCATCGATCCCGGCGCGGACTCGAGCACCGGCGAGAGGTACAGATCGGTGATCCCGAGCGCCTGGAGGTACGGCGCGACGCGCGCGGCGTCGTCGAACCCGAACCTCGCGTGGAGCTGGAGCCGGTACGTCGAGCCCGGGCGCCGCGCCGCGAGGCCGCCGCGCTCCGCCTCCCGGACGAGCTCGCGGACGAGCGCGTCGAGGCGGTCCGGCGCCGCCGGGGCCCCGCCGCCCCCTCCGTCCCCGCCCCTCATCGCCGCCCCCCGGTCCGCCCCCACGCCGCGCCCCCTCTCGCCGTCGCTAGCCCCCGCCGATCCTGCCCGAGCCCCCCGCGAGCGCCCGCAGCCGCCCCACGGCGGCGCGGTCCGCGTGGAGCGCCGAGACGTCGCGCGGGATCCGGTACGTCCAGTTCCGGTCGTTCACGGTCCCCGGCACGTTCACGCGATCGCGCAGGCCGAGGGCGTCCTGGAACGGCAGGAGCAGGAGCTCCGACCCGGCGCCGTACACGAGCGAGAGGACGGCGTCGCGCACGCCGTCGTCGAACGGGACGCGGCCGCGCGCGCGCAGCGGCGCGAGCGCGGGGAGCGCGAGGAACGCGCTCCGCTCGTCGTCCGGCATCGCGTCCCACCACTCGGCGAGCGACTCGGTGTCGTGCGTGCCCGTCGTCGCCACCGAGAGCGCGGGCCACCGCGCCGGGTCCCGGAACGGCTGCCCGGGATCGTGCCAGTGCCGCTCCCAGCGCAGGACGCGGTAGCCGGGCACCTCGATCCGCGCGAGCGAGGCGCGCACGAAGTCGGGGACGGTCCCGAGGTCCTCCGCGATGACGCGGGCGTCCCTCGCGCAGATCCCGAGGACGCGCTCGCCGTTGCGGGTCTGCGCCTCCTCGCCCGCCGGGATGAAGGCGGCCGGCGAGCCGTCGTTCGGGAGGTAGTAGGTCCGGTAGAGCCCGACGACGTGATCGACCCGGTAGAGGTCGTACAGGTCCGCCATCCGGCGGGCGCGCTCGGCGATCCAGGGGTAGCCCTCGCGCTCCATCACGTCCCAGCGGTAGACGGGGAGCCCCCAGTCCTGACCGGTGGCGCTGAACGCGTCGGGCGGCACCCCCGCCCTGGCGTCGAGGCGGAAGTCGCTCCGGCGCGCCCACACGTCGGCGGAGTCGGTCGCGACCATGAAGGGCAGGTCGCCCGCGAGCTCGACGCCGGCGGCGTTCGCGGCCCGGCGCGCGGCGTGCCACTGCTCCTCGAGCTGCCACTGCAGCCACGTGTGGAACAGGATCTCGCCGGACAGGCGCGCCCGCGCCTCGGCGAGCGCGGCCGGGTCGCGCTCCCGCAGGGTGTCGGGCCACTCGATCCAGCCGCGCCCGCCCAGCTCGCCGTCGTGCAGCGCGACGAACAGCGCGTACACGTCGAGCCAGGCCGCCTCCTGCCGCGCGAACGCCTCGAGGGCGAGGGCGCGCTCGGAGCGGGTGCGCCACTCGTCGCGCACGAAGCGGTCGAAGGCGAGCCGGAGCGCCCGCGCCTTCAGCCCGCGGACGTCGGCCCAGCGGACCGACGGCGAGGCCCGCACGGCCTCGAGCAGCGCGCGGTCCGCCGGCGCGAGGGCCTCGAGGCCGCCCGCCGCATCGAAGTCCTCGAGCGCCGCGACGCCCACGTAGACGGGGTCGATGGCGAAGGCGGAGAGCGCGCCGTACGGGCTCGACTGGACGCGCGAGGCCTCGTTCACCGGGAGCACCTGCGCGATCGAGAACCCGGCTCCCGCGCACCAGCGGGCCCAGGGCAGGAGGTCGGGGATCTCGCCGACGCCCCAGTCCGAGGCGGACCGCAGGGAGAACAGGGGGAGGAGGATGCCGGCCTGGCGGGACATGGAGAGCAGGGTGGGGGGCGGTCGCCTTCCCCCACAAGTTTTGGACTTGAGGGCCGCGGGGCCACCGGGATATCAGCAAGGGCGCCCGGTCGGCATCGCACCTTCCGGGGCCCTTGGCGATGACCCGCGGCCGCTTCGCGCCCTCTCCGACCGGCCCGCTCCACCTCGGCAACGCCCGCACGGCCCTGCTCTCCTGGCTGGCCGCGCGCGCGGCCGGCGGCGCGTACCTGATGCGCGTCGAGGACCTCGACGGCCCGCGCGTGCGGCCCGGCATGGAGGCGCGGATCCTGGCGGAGCTGCGCTGGCTCGGCCTCGACTGGGACGAGGGGCCGGACGTGGGCGGCCCCGCCGGACCCTACCGCCAGTCGGAGCGGCGCGAGGCGTACGGACGGGCGCTCGACCGGCTGCGCGCCGAGGGGCGGATCTACCCTTGCTTCTGCTCCCGGGCCGAGATCGTCGCCGCGACGCAGGCGCCGCACGGCCCTGCCGACGAGGGGCCGCGCTACCCGGGGACGTGCGCCGCGCTCTCGGCCGCCGGCGCGGCGCGTCGCACGGCGGCGCGCACCCCGGCGTGGCGGCTCCGGGTGGCGCCCGGTCCGGTCGCGTTCGAGGACGGCGTGCACGGGCGCTGCGCGTTCGACGTCGCCGCGACGGTGGGCGACTTCGTCGTGGCGCGCGCCGACGGCCTCGCGGCGTACCAGCTCGCCGTCGCGCTCGACGACGCGGCGATGGGCGTCACGGACGTGGTCCGCGGCGACGACCTCCTCCCGTCGACGGCCCGCCAGCTCCTGGTCTACGCGGCGCTCGGGCTCGCTCCGCCCCGCTTCGCGCACGTGCCGCTCGTCGTCGGGGAGGACGGGGCCCGGCTCGCGAAGCGCCACGGCGCGCTGTCGCTCGGCGAGCTGCGCGAGCGCGGCGCCGATCCGCGCGAGGTCGTCGCCCTCCTCGCGGATCTGTCGGGCCTCTCGCCGGGGCGTCGGGTCGCGCCGCGCGATCTCGTGCCGGCGTTCGACCTCGCCCGCCTCCCGACCGGGCCCGCCGTGCTCGAGGCGTCGCGCGTCGCCGCGCTCGCCCGCGCGTAGGCGATCGGGCGTCGCCCGCCCGCCGCGCGGACCGACGGTCCGCTTCCCGGGCTCGCCGCCCGCCTCGCGAATCGCGGCGGCGGGGGCCACCGTGGGCGCCCGGCTGGACGGTGTGCGCCTGGCGGGTCCGGTACCCGCTCGGAGCGGTGCCCTTCGCGAGACCGTGCACATCTCGTGCGTGCTCAGCGGGAGGTATCCATGTCCGGGTCCGGGGCGGAGGGGGATGCCGTCCGCGTCCTGGTCGTAGACGACGACGAGAAGAACCTCCAGGCGATGTCGGCGCTGCTCGCGCGCGTACCCGCGGAGATCGTCCTCGCGCGTTCGGGCATGGACGCGCTCCGGCACCTGCTCGCGGGCGACTTCGCCGTCATCCTGCTCGACATCCAGATGCCGGGGATGAGCGGGCTCGAGACCGCCGCGCTCATCCGCGAGCGCGAGCGCTCGCGGCGGACGCCGATCATCTTCCTCACCGCGTTCACGCGGACCGAGGCCCAGCTGCTCGGGGCGTACCGCCTCGGCGCGGTCGACTTCCTCATGAAGCCGATCCAGCCGGAGGAGGTCCTGCGCGAGAAGGTCGCCTGGTTCGTCGAGTCGCACCGTCAGGCCGCGCGCCTCGAGACGGAGCGCGCGCGGGCGCACGAGGCGGAGCTGCGCGAGCACGAGCGCGCGGTCGCGGAGGCGCGGCGGCGCGGCGAGGCGGAGGCGCTGCGCGCGGAGATGCAGCGCCAGCGCGAGCTCGCGGCCCGCCTCCACGGCGCGAACGAGCGGCTGCACGTGGTGTCCAGCATCGCGAGCGGCCTCCTCTTCGCCGACGACCCGGCGCGGGTGCTGCCGCAGCTCTCCGACGTCCTCTCCGCCCGCCTCGGGCTCCACGTGTACCTGCTCCACCGCCTGGAGCGGGACGGCGAGCTCGCGCTCGCCGCGCACGGGGGCGTGGCGCCGGCGGCGCTCGAGGTGCTCGCGGCGACGCCCCGCGAGCGGCAGGTGTTCGCCGCGGCCGCGACGCGGCGCGAGCCCGTCGTCGTCGAGGCCGGCGCGCGCGCCGGCGAGTGGCCCGAGCTCGGGCTGCTCGCGCTCTCGTCCGCGGCGTGCTTCCCGCTCCTCGCCAGCGATCGGCTCCTCGGGACGGTGACGTTCGGCTCGCGCGAGGCGACGCGCCTCGAACCCGACCTGCTCGCGGCGCTGGAGCTCTCGGCGGAGCACTTCGCGTCCGCCCTGGATCGCGCGCGCCCAGGGGCAGGAGCTCGAGGTCCAGCTGCCGGAACGCGCCGTC
>DASSSJ010000117.1:0-22045 GCA_035708485.1 Anaeromyxobacter sp.
GAGGCCGAGCTGGATCAGCTCGGCGCGTACCTCGACCGCTACCCGAACCTGTACGCCGACGTCGCGGCGCGCTCGCAGGACCTCGCGCTGCGCGACCGCGAGCACGTGCGCAGGTTCGTGATCGCGCACCAGGACAAGCTCGTCTACGCGAGCGACCGCACGTCGCAGGGCGTCGCGTCGTACGAGGAGGACTTCCGCTACTGGGAGACCGCGGGGACGGCGCGGACCTTTTACCTGGAGCGGAGCGCCCAGGGGCTCGCGCTGCCGCCGCACGTCCTCGAGAAGCTCTACTACAAGAACGCGCTCCGCGCGTTCTGCGGCGCGCTGCGCTGACGTCCGCGGCGCCGCGCGGGGAGGAATCCGGCCTGGCCGCTGGCTACCGCCCGAGCCGCTCCTCGAGCACCCTCCGCACCAGCGCCGCGTCCGCGGTCCCGGCCGCCTCCTTCATGGCCGCGCCGACGAGGACGGCGAACAGCTTCTTCTCGCCCGCCCGGTAGCGCGCGACCTCGGCCCGCTTCGCCTCGAGCGCGCGCGCCACGGCGGCCTCGACGGCGCCGCGGTCCAGGACCTTCTCGAGGCCGAGCGCCTTCATGCGCGCCTCGGGGTCGCCGCCCGACGCGACGAGGTCCGCGAGGAGCGTCTTCGCGCCGGCGGACGTGAGCCGCCCCGCGTCCACGAGCGCCACGAACCTCCCGAAGCTCGCCCCGGAGAGGGGGAGCTCGTCGAGCGCGCGGTCGCCGGCGAGGCCGGCGAGATCGTTCAGGAGCCAGCGCGCCGCCGAGGCGGGCTTCGCCTTCGCCGCGACGGCGGCGTCGAAGTAGCCGGCGGTCCCCATGTCGCCCGCCAGGAGATCCGCCTCGTCGGGCGACAGGCCGTGGTGCTCCCGGTACAGCGCGTGGCGCTTCGCGAGCTCCGGGTCGCGCGCGCGCTCCTCGGCGCGGAACTCGGCGCGGGTCTTCCGAGACGGGGCCGGCGCTTCGGGCGCGGACCTCCGCTCGCGGGCGCGCCGCTCCTCCGCCGGCTTCGCCGCGGCGGCGGCCTTCGTCGCCCAGGTGTCCTTGAGCGTGATCGTGCGGTTGAACACCAGCGCGCCGGGGCCCGAGTCCACCGGATCCGCGAAGAAGTAGCCCTGCCGGAGGAACTGCCAGCGGCTGCCGGGCGCCGCGCCCGCGAGCGCGGGCTCCACGCGCGCACCCTTCGCGACCACGAGCGAGGCGGGGTTCAGCGCCGCGAGGAAGTCCGGTTCGGCGTCCGGCAGCTCCACCGCGAAGAGCCGGTCGTAGAGCCGGACCTCGGCGGGGACGGAGCGCGAGGCGTGGACCCAGTGGATCGTCCCGGACGCGCGCCGCGACGCGGCGGGATCGCCGAGCGAGGCGCCGTCGTGCGAGCAGCGCAGCTCGACGACCTCGCCGCCCGGCCCGCGCACCACCTCGTCGCAGCGGACCACGTACGCGCCGGCGAGCCGGACCTCGCGCCCCGGGGCGAGGCGCCGCCAGTCCCTGGGCGGATCGACCGAGAAGTCCTCGCGCTCGACCAGCAGGTCGCGGCCGAAGGGGACCTTGCGCGCCTCCTTGCGCGCCGGAACACCGGGCCACCACGGGACGTCCAGCTCCTCGACCTTCTTCTCCGGCCAGGTCGTGACGACGAGCCGGACGGGGTCGAGCACCGCGAGCGCGCGGGGCGAGCGGGCCTCGAGGTCTCCTCGGACGGCGAACTCGAACTTGCCGATGTCCACGACGCTGTTGTTCTTCGCGACGCCGATGAGGTCGGCGAAGTCGCGGAGCGCCTCCGGCGTGACGCCGCGGCGGCGCATCCCCGCGATGGTCGGCATGCGCGGGTCGTCCCACCCCGAGACGCGTCCCTCGTTGACGAGCTGGAGGAGCTTGCGCTTCGAGAGCACCGTGTAGCCGAGGGCGAGGCGGGCGAACTCGTACTGGCGCGGGCGCGGATCCCAGGGGCCGAGGGCGTCGAGGACCCAGTCGTACAGCTCGCGGTTCGACTCGAACTCGAGCGTGCAGATGGAGTGGGTGACGCCCTCGAACGCGTCCTCGAGCGGGTGGGCGTAGTCGTACATCGGGTAGATGCACCAGGCGTCGCCCGTCCGGTGGTGGTGGGCGTGGCGGATCCGGTAGAGGAGCGGATCGCGCATGAGCACGTTCGGGTGCGCCATGTCGATCCGCGCGCGGAGCACCATCGCGCCGTCGGGGAACTCGCCCGCCTTCATGCGGTGGAGCCGGTCGAGGCTCTCCGCGGCCGGACGGTCGCGGTACGGCGAGTTGACGCCTGGGCGATCGAAGGCGCCGCGCTGCTCGCGGATCGCCTCCTGCGGCTGCTCGTCGACGTAGGCTTTCCCCTCGCGCACGAGCCGCTCGGCGCACTCGTACATGCGCGGGAAGAAGTCCGACGCGTAGTAGAGGGCCCTCCCCCACTCGCAGCCGAGCCAGCGGACGTCGGCCTGGATCGCCTCGACGTACTCGGTCTCCTCGGTGACCGGGTTCGTGTCGTCGAAGCGCAGGTGGGTGCGGCCGCCGAAGGCGCGGGCGAGGCCGAAGTTGAGGTGGATCGACTTCGCGTGGCCGATGTGGAGGAACCCGTTCGGCTCGGGCGGGAAGCGGGTGACGACCTTGCCGCCGTCCCTCCTGGCCGCGACGTCGGCCGCGACGATGTCGGCGAGGAAGTTCTGCGGGCGCGGGGCGTCGGCCATGCAGCGAAAGGTGGTATCCCAGCGGCGAGGCGCTCGCAACCCTGCGGACGGGCGGCGGAACCGCGCGTTCGCGCGGCTCGCGCGGGGCACGGATCGCGTCGCGCGGACCGCCCGCCTCGTCTAGAATCCCGTCCCCCGCCCGCGACGCCGGCGGGCCCGGAGACGCGAATGACAGCGAGGTTCAAGGTCGGGCTCGTGCAGATGTCGATGAGCGCCGATCCCCAGGCGAACCTGGACAAGGCCGCCGCGCGGGTGGAGGAGGCGGCGCGGAAGGGCGCGGAGGTGATCTGCCTCCCCGAGCTCTACCGCTCGCCCTACTTCTGCCAGAAGGAGGACGCGGCCCTCTTCGACCTCGCCGAGACCGTCCCGGGGCCGAGCACGGAGCGGCTCTCCGAGGTGGCGCGGAAGGCGGGCGTCGCGGTGATCGTCCCGATCTTCGAGAAGCGCGCGCCGGGGCTCTACCACAACAGCGCGGTGATCCTCGACGCGGACGGCAAGACGGCCGGGCTCTACCGCAAGATGCACATCCCGGACGACCCGGCCTTCTACGAGAAGTTCTACTTCACGCCGGGCGACCTCGGCTTCAAGGCGGTGGACACGCGGTTCGGCAAGGTCGGGACGCTCATCTGCTGGGACCAGTGGTACCCGGAGGGCGCGCGGCTCACGGCGCTCCGCGGCGCGGCGGTCCTCTTCTACCCGACCGCCATCGGCTGGCACCCCGCCGAGAAGGCGCAGCACGGCGCGCACCAGCGCGACGCGTGGCGGACGGTGCAGCGCGGCCACGCCATCGCGAACGGCTGCTACGTCGCGGCGGTGAACCGCGTCGGCCACGAGGCGGGGCCGCCGGGGGGCGCAGGGCTCGAGTTCTGGGGGACCTCGTTCCTCTGCGATCCGTTCGGCGTGGTGATCGCCGAGGGCTCGACGGACCGGGAGGAGATCCTGGTCGGCGACGTGGACCTCGCCCGCATCGAGGAGGTCCGCCGCGGCTGGCCGTTCCTGCGCGACCGGCGGATCGACGCCTACGAGGGCATGGACAGGAGGTTCATCGAGTGATGCCCGCCCCCGACGTCACCCAGCCGATCCCGGTGGTCCAGCCGCGCCCGCAGCTCATGCCGGCGGAGTGGGCGCCGCACGAGGCCACCTGGCTCGCCTGGCCGCACAACGTCCGCGACTGGCCGGGGAAGTTCGCGCCCATCCCGTGGGTGTACGCCGAGATCGTCCGGAACGTGGCCCGCGGCGAGACGGTGCGGCTCCTCGTCCAGGACGCGGAGCACGAGGCGAAGGCGAGCAAGGTGCTCGCCCGCGCCGGCGTCGGCCTCGACCGGGTCGAGCTGCGCCGCGTCCGCACCGATCGCGGCTGGACGCGCGACTCGGGGCCGATCTTCGTCCGCAAGGACGGCCGGAAGGCCATCGTCCGGTTCCGGTTCAACGCCTGGGCGAAGTACCCGGACTGGAAGCACGACGTGAGGATCCCCGAGCGCGCCGCGAAGGCGCTCGGCGTGCCGCTCCTCCCGGTCGAGCGCAACGGGCGGCCCGTCGTGCTCGAGGGCGGCGCGATCGACGTGAACGGGCAGGGGACGATCCTCACCACCGAGGAGTGCCTGCTCGACCCCGAGGTCCAGGTCCGGAACCCCGGGTTCGGGCGCGAGGACTACGAGGCCGTCTTCGCCCAGGCGCTCGGGGCCACGAACACGATCTGGCTGGGGAAGGGGATCGCCGGCGACGACACCCACGGCCACGTGGACGACCTCGCCCGGTTCGTCTCGCCGCGGCTCGTCGTCCTCTGCCGGGAGTCCAACCCGGACGATCCGAACCACCGCCCGCTCGAGGAGAACCGCGAGCGGCTCGAGTCGGCGAAGCTCCAGGACGGCTCCCGGCCGGAGGTGGTGTACCTGCCCATGCCGTCGCCGGTCGTCTTCGACGGCCAGCGGCTGCCGGCGAGCTACGCCAACTTCTACGTCGCGAACGCGGCGGTGCTCGTGCCGACGTTCGGGGATCCGAGCGATCGCATCGCGCTCGGGATCCTCTCGGAGCTGTTCCGGGACCGACCGGTGGTGGGCATCCACGCGCTCGACCTCGTGTGGGGGCTCGGGACGCTGCACTGCCTGTCGCAGCAGGAGCCGCGGCTTCCGGTGGGGTAGGGCTCCTCCGGCGGACGGCGGCGCCGCCGATCCGGCAGCCGCGGTCAGGCTCCCCCTTCGCCGCCCGCGCCCGCGGCGAGCGCCTCGATGACGCGGGGGATCTCCTCGACGTCGAGCTCGTGCGCCGCCGCCCCGGACTCGAGCGCCACGCGCGGCATGCCGAACACGACCGACGTGGCCGCGCTCTGCGCCGCGGTGTAGCCGCCCGCGGCCCGCACGAGGGCGAGCCCCTCCGCGCCGTCGCTCCCCATGCCGGAGAGGACGATCCCGGCGGCGCGGGCGCCGAACTCGCGCGCGACGGACGCGAACAGGTGCGTCCCGGAGGGGCGAAAGCCGTGGACGGGCGGCTCGTCGCTGAGCCGGACCCGGCGCCGCGCCGCGCCGAGGTGCCGGCCGTCCTTCGCGAGGTAGACCGTCGCGGGCGCGAGCGGCTCGCCGTCCTCGGCGAGCTTCACGTCGAGGCGCGTGACCCCGCCGAGCCACCGCGCGAGGCCGCCCTCGAACCCGGGCGCGATGTGCTGCGTCACGAGCACGGGGACGGCCAGATCGCCCGGCAAGGGCGCGAGGATCGTCGCCAGGGCGGCGGGCCCGCCGGTGGACGCGGCGATCGCGACGGCGTCCACCACGCCGGTCGGCGGCGGCCCCCCGGGCTCGCGCGGTCCGCGGCGGGGGGCGGGCCCGTTCGGCGCGGCGGGCGCCGGAGCGGGCAGCGGGCGCCGGCGCCCGACGAGCACGAGCCCCGCCACCGCGCGGACGGCCTGGCGGATCGCCTCCGCCTGCCGCTCGAACCCCGGCGTGCCGGGGTCGCGCGGCTTGGGGAGCACCTCGATCGCGCCGAGCTGGAGCGCGCGAAAGGAGAGGTTCAGGTTCTGGCCGGGGCCGCCGGCCTCGCCGCTCACCACCACCACGGGCGTCGGCGCGCTCCGCATGATCTGCGCGAGCGCCTCGAGGCCGTCGAGGTTGGGCATGCGGACGTCCATCGTGACGACGTCCGGGCGCAGCGCGCGGACGAGCGAGACCGCCTCGCGGCCGTCGGACGCCTCCCCGACCACCTCGACGCCGGGCGCGCAGGCGAGGATCCGCCGGAGCACGGCCCGGAACGCGCGCGAGTCGTCCACGACGAGGCAGCGGATCATGCGGGGAGCAGCTGCCTCACGAGCTCGAGGAGCTTCCCGCGCTGCACGTCGCGTTTCACGACGTACGCGTCGGCGCCGGCCTTGAGGCCCGCGGCCCGGTCCTCGGCGGAGTCGAGCGACGTCACGAGGACCACGGGCACGCGCGCGAGCCGCGGGTCGCCCTTGAGGCGGCGCGTCAGCGCGAGCCCGTCCAGGCGGGGCATCTGGATGTCGGCCACCACGAGCTCGCACCCCGGATCGCGCGCCAGCGCGAGGGCCTCCTCGCCGTCGGCGGCCGGGAGCACCTCGAACCCGGCGATCTCGAGGATCGACTTCGCCGTCGTGCGGGTCGTGAGCGAGTCGTCGGCGACGACGATGCGCACGCGCGGGGCCTCCTTCTCCGCTTGCCGGAGCCGCCCCACGCCGAGGAGGTGCGCGGGCTGGAGCACCGCGACGACGCGGCCGTCGTCGAGCGCAGCCGCCCCGGCGATGTGCCGCGCCGACGCCAGCCGCCGGCCGAGCGACGACACGACGATCGCCTGCTCACCGAGGACCTCGTCGACGGCGAGCGCGACGCGCCTGCCGCCGGAGGCGACGAGCAGCGCGACCGTCGCGCCCGCCCCCGTGAGGCCTCCCGTCGTGCCGAGCGCCTGCGCCATCGAGGAGAACGGGACCGGCGCGCCGTCCACCTCGACCGTGGCCTGGCCCGCCACCGTCCCGATCGCCGAGGGCGAGACGAGGAGCACGCGCTCGACCGCGTCCGCCGGGAGGATCCCGAGCCCGCCGCCGGCCCGGAAGAGGAACCCGGTCGAGCCCGCGATCGCGAGCGGCGCCTCGAGCGTGAACGCCGTCCCGCGACCGTGCTCGAACGCGACGCTGACGGCGCCGCCGAGCCGGCGCGCCGCCTCGGCGACGACGTCGAGGCCGACCCCGCGGCCGGAGAGCGCGGTGATCTCGGCGGCGGTGGAGACGCCGGGCTGGAACGCGAGCTGGGCGGCCTCCTGGTCGGTGAGGCGCGCCGCCTCCGCGGCCGAGACGATCCCTCGCTGCACCGCCGCGACGCGCAGGCGCTCCGGCGCGAGCCCCGCGCCGTCGTCCCGGACCGTGAACACGACGTGGTCCTTGTGGGGCTCGACCCTGATCTCGAGCGTCGCCGCGGCCGGCTTCCCCGCGGACCGGCGGGCCGCCGCGGCCTCGATCCCGTGGTCCAGGGCGTTGCGGACGAGGTGCATGAGCGGCGCCTTGAGCTCCTCCAGCACGCGCCGGTCGAGCCGCACCTCGCCTCCGGACAGGTGCAGCGTCACCTCCTTGCCGAGCTTGGCCGCGAGCTCGCGGACGGTGGCCCGCAGCGGGCCGAGCACGGTCTGCGCCGGCACCATGCGCAGGTCCAGCAGCGCGTCGCGCAGCCCGTGCGCGAACACCCGCTCGCGGTCGGACTCCCGGCGCAGCTCGCGCGCGTGGCGGCCGAAGTCGGCGCCGATGGAGCGCAGCCGGTCGAGGCCGTCGGCGAGGGATCGAGGGAGGCCGTCCTCCTTCACCCCCGCCTCGGCGAGCCCGCGCTGGAGGAGCCGGGCCGCCTCGCGGAGGGCCTGCTCGACGCGCTGGAGGTCGCGGCCGCGGCGCTCGCGCCGCGACACGCCGACCACGAGCTGGTCGACGTCGGCGGCGATCGCGTCGACCCGCGCCGCGTCGACGCGGATGCTGCGCTCGTCGGCGCGGCGCGCGCCGCCCCCGTCGCGGTGCGGTTCGGCGGGCTCGTGCGCGGGAGCCGGCGCGAGGGCCCCGCGCAGCTCGACCAGGTCGGCGGCGGCGCGGGCGATCGCCTTCGCGACGTCGGCGCCGCCCGCCTCCAGCTCCGCCGCGGAGCGCGCGAGGCGGCTCGCCAGCTCGGCCGCGTGGCCACGCAGCCCGGCGGCGAGCCGCTCCGCGGCCGCCCGCGCCCGGCCTGCCCGCGCGGCGCGCGCCGCCGGGTCCGAGGTGGAGAGCGCCGCGACGTCCTCCGACAGCGCGTCGAGGTCGGCGGGGCCGGGCGCGCCCGCCGCGGTGGGCGCGCGGCCGCCCGGCCCGGCGCCGCCTCCCGACGCCCCCCCGTCCTCCAGCTCGCCCACCACGCGCTCCAGGTCGGGGATGCGGCCGCGCGCGTCGCCGCAGAGCGACCCCTCGATGGCCGCCGCGGCCCGGAGCACCGCCTCGACGGCGTGCGGCGGCAGCCCCCGCCCGTCCTCGGCGAGCGCGAGGACGTCCTCGATCGCGTGGGCGGCGCGCTCGATGTCGAGCGCGCCGACGCTCGCGGCCGACCCCTTCATCGTGTGCGCCACGCGGAGCAGCGGCCCGGCGCGGTCCGAGGCGCCCGGCCGCTCGAGGTCGATCACGCCGGCGGCGATCGCCTGAGCCTGCTCGCGCGTCTCGGCCTCGAAGATCGGCCACACCTGCTCGAAGACGTCGGACACGGCCTAGCCGCCCTCCCCGCCGCCGACGCCGAGACGGGCGGGATCGAGCACCGCGATCGGGCCCGGCGCCATCCACCGGAACGGCCCCGCCTGAGCCGGCCGGAGCTCGGTCGCGGGCACCTCGATGGTCGGCGAGACGCTCTCGACCGCGAAGCCGAAGAGGTCGCCCTCGTCGTCCACCAGGATCACGCGGACGAGGTCCACGAGGCCGCCGCCCTCCAGGCCGAGGAGGTGGCGGAGGTCGAACACGGGCACGGGGCGGCTGCGCGCCATGATCGCGCCCACGACGCCGCGCGGGGCGCCGAGCAGCGGGTCGACGAACCGCGCGTCGAGCACCTGGTGGACGCGGATCACCTCGACGGCGTAGCGCTCGCCGCCGACCTCGAAGGGGAGGAGCGGGACGGTGTCGGCGCTCGCCGTCTCCCGCGCCTGCGCCAGATCCCGCGCGCGCTGCCGCAGGATCCCCTCGCGCCCGGCCGCGGCCGCGACCGGGGCGGCATCGTCACCGACCGGGGCGGCATCGTCACCGCGCGCGGTCACCGGCCACCGTTGCGCGCCACGGCGGCCCGGACGGCGTCGCGCAGCTTGTCGGGGGCGATCGGCTTCGTGAGGAACGCGGTCGCGCCGACGAGCCGCCCCCGCTGCCGAGAGGCCTCGTCGCCGAACATCGTGAGGAGGACGACCGGCGTCTGGGCGAGGTCGGGATCGCTCCGGATCGCCGCGCACAGCTCGAAGCCGTCCATCACCGGCATCTTGACGTCGGAGACGATGACGTCCGGGCGGAGGGCGCGCGCCTTCTCGAGCCCGTCGGCGCCGTTCTGCGCCTCGGCGAACTCCCAGCCGTGGGCGATCAGGTAGATCTGGACGAGCGAGCGGAGCGTGTTGGTGTCGTCGACGATCAGGACTTTCATGTGCGCTCCCCCGCGCCGCGGCGGGCGCCCGCCTCGGCGAGCCGCCCGGCCAGCGCGGCGAGCCGGGCCGTCGTCTCCTCCACCGCCTCCGTGCCCGCGACGACCTCGTGGGAGGCGGAGGACATGTCCGCGAGCGCCGCGACGATCTGCTCGACCCCGATGCCCTGCTGGCGCGTGTTGTTCGCGATCTGGCGAGCGGCCAGCGACGAGTCGCGGATCGCCTCGGTGAGCCCCGCGATCGCCTTCGAGGCCTCGCCGGCGAGCTCCATCGCCCCCCGGGCGCGCCGGCCCCCCTCGTCGGCGAGCGCCATCGCCGCGCGCGTCGCCTTCTCGATGTCCACCAGGATCGCGCGGACCTCCGCGGCGGAGGACTTCGACTGCTCGGCGAGGTTGCCCATCTCGACGGCCACCACCGAGAAGCCGCGCCCCCGCTCGCCGGCCTTCACGGCCTCGATCGACGCGTTCAGGGACAGGAGGTTGGTCTGCTCGGCGAGATCCTTGAGTCCGGCGACGATCTCGCCGATGTGCCGCGACCGCTGGGCCGAGTCCGCGATCGCCGCCGAGAGCGCCTGCACCTGCTCGGCGAGGCCGCGGATCGTCTCCACGGCGCGGTCGAGGACCTGCTGTCCCTCGCTGGAGAGATCCTCCGAGCGCTGCGCCACCTGCATGACCTCGTCGGCGTGGAGCGCGGCCGCCTTGGCGGTCTGCGCGATCTCCGCGGCGGTGGTGCTCGTCTCGGTGACGGCCGCGGACTGCCTCGACGCGAGCTCCGTCTGCCGCGCGAGCCCGTCGCGAAGCGTCCGCGAGCCCGCGGACAGCTCCGTCGCGCCGGTCGAGAGCTGCGCCAGCGCGGTGGCGAGCCCGCTCCGCAGCGCGTCGAGGTGGACGGCGGTGCGCCGGATCTCGGCCGGCCCGCCCGGGTCCACGAGCGCCGCGGCCTCGCCGCGCGCGGCCGCGACGGCGACCTCCGCGAGGCGCTCCGCCGGACCGGCGATGGCCACCGCCAGGGCGGCGACGGCGGCGGCGGCGACGCCGAGCGCGAGGAGCGTGGCGCTCCCGGAGGAGAGCCGGGCGGCCACCGCGCCGCCGGCGAGCGCGGCCCACCCGACCGCGAGGACGGTCCAGCGGAGCGACAGCGCGAACCGGGTCGAGTTCACCAGGGCACCTCCGGACGGCCGGGCCCCGCCAGCGCGGCGCGGAGCGCGCCGGCCGCGACCGGCTCGAGGCCGGGCAGCAGGGCGTCGTCGGGATGGGCGGCGAGCGCGTCGAGCGCCTGGCGCCGGGCGCGCGCCGCCTCCGCGCGGCGCCCCGCCCGCTCGAGCAGGGGCACGAGCGACGCGCGCGCCACCGCGTGCCCCGGGTCGAGGAACAGCGCGCGTCCGACCCACCTCACCGCCCCGTCGAGGTCTCCGCGCGCGTCCGCCACCGCCGCGGCGAACAGGAACGGCTCGGGTCGGAGCGCCGCCTCGCCCGCCTCGGTCGCGAGGCGCTCGGCCTCCTCGAGGCGCCCCTCGGCGGCTGCGCGGCGCGCGGGGCCCAGCACGTCCGGCTCGGCGGGGCCGCGCGGCGGCGCGGCGGAGGCGCGCGGTCCCGCCCGGCCGTCGGCCCCCCTGGCCCCTCCGCGACCGCCCCTCGCCACGTCGTGGCTCGGCTCGCCCGCCGGCGCGCGCGGGGCGCGCTCCGGGGGCCGCGGCCCCGGGGCGGGGCCGGCGGCGCGCGACGCGCGGCGCGGCGCGGGGGCCTTCCGCCACAGCGCGCCGCCCCGGTGCTCCACCGCCTCGAACCCGAGCGGCTGCGCGAGGAAGTTCTCGGCCGGCGCGAGCGCGACGAGCCCTCCCGGGCGGACCGCCTCGAAGAGGCGCCGGATCACCGCGTCCGCCGTGGGCCGGTCGAAGTAGATGAGGACGTTCCGGCAGAGGACGACGTCGAACGCGGGGCGCGGAGGAGGCTCGGTGACGAGGTTGTGCCGCTCGAAGGCGACGAGCCCGTGGATCTCGGGCACGACCGTCCAGTGCCCGCCGTCGGGGCGGAGCCAGCGCGCGCGGAGGGCGGGAGGGAGGGCGCGCAGGGACCACGCGCCGTAGCGTCCCTTCCGCGCCGCCCGGAGCGCCTTCCCGGAGACGTCGGTGCCGAGCACCGAGGAGCCGCTCCGGCCGTCGTCGAGGAGGAGCGCGGCCACCGTGTACGCCTCCTCGCCGGAGGCACAGCCCGCGCACCACACGCGGAGCGGCCGCCCCGGGCTCTCGCGCCGGAGCGCGTCGCGCAGCGCCGAGAGCTGCTCGGGGTGCCGCGAGAAGTAGGTCTCGCCGACGACCGATCCGTCGACGAGCGCGCACACCGCGGCCGGATCGCCGCTGCGGAGGCGCGCCAGGACGGCGTCGGGCCGGACGCCGAGCGCCTCGGCGGCGCGCTGGACGCCGGAGCGCAGCTGCTCCCCGTGCCGGTCCGAGAACACGATCCCGCAGGCGCGCTGCAGCGCGCGCGCGATCTCGTCGGCGTGGGCGAGGGGGAGGGCCGCGGTCACGCGAGCTCCTGCACGTCGCGCTCCAGCAGCTCCGGAGCGAGCACGGGGAGCGCCTCGTCGTCCACGCGGCACGCGCCGAGGACCAGCCGGCCTCCCGGCGCCTCCGCGGCCTCGGCGAGGAGCGGATCCTCGGCGAGCCCCCGGATCTCGGCGACGACGACCGCGACGGTCGGCGCGCCGTCGAGGATCACCATCATCGCGTCGAGCGACGAGGCGGGCGCGCCGCCCATCCGGGCGTCGAGGTCGGCCGCCACCGCGGGGCGGCCGCGCCACACGAACGCCCCGAGCACCCAGGGCGGCGCGCCGGGGATCGGATCGCAGGCGACGATCCGCGCGACCTCCGCGACCCGCGCGCAGGGGAGGAGAAGCCGCCCCGACGCGAGCCCCACGACGAGGTACAGCCCCGGGAGGCGCTCCCCCGGGCCGAGCGCGGCGAGGCCGGCGCGGACGCGCACCCATTCGCGCTCGACGGCGCGCAGCTCGTCGAGGAGCGCGCGCCGCCGGCCGGCGCCGTCGCGGGTGTCGGCACGCGCGCCCAAGCCCCGATCACTTCGCGGCGAGGGCCTTCGACACGCGGACGAGCTCGTCGCGGGCCTTGCGCACGTCGTCCCAGTCGGCGGGCTTCGCCGCCTCGAAGCCCTTCTTCATGTTGAGCGTCTCGAGGATCGCGGCGTTCGCCGGGTCCTTCGAGAACGCGACGATCGCCTTCTGGACCTTGGCGACGACGTCGGCCGGCACGTCCTTGCGGGCCGCGAACGGGAGCGGCGAGTAGTCCTTCGTCGTGTAGAAGATCCGCAGCTTCGCGCGGTCCGCCTCCGGGAGCAGCTCGAAGGTGCGCGTGAGGCCGCCCGAGGCGGCCGCCTTGCCCTGGAGCACGGCCTGGAAGCCGGCCTCGTGCGATCCCGCCACCACGACCTTGACGTCCTTCTGGAGATCCAGGCCCGCCTCCTGCTGGAGCGCGAACATGGGGAGCACGGCCGCGCCGAACGAGCCGGCGCTCGGGATCGCGATGGTCGAGCCCTTGAGGTCGGCGAGCTTCGAGAACGTCGCGTCCTTCCTCACCACGAGCACGCCCTTCGTGCGGGCCCCCACCTCGCGCGCGAACGCGACGTACTTGTCGTCCTGCTGAACGTAGGCGAGGGTGTTGTGGTAGTAGAACGCGTACGACCCGGCGTTGGCGCGCGTGCCGAAGTCGGAGATGGTGGGCGCGGTGACGAACTTCAGCTTCACGCCGGACGTCTCGCTCAGCTTGTCGAGGAAGGGCACCCACTGCTCGGCGACCTTCTGCGTGGCGACCTGGGGCAGCACGCCGAACTCGTAGACCTGCTCCTCCGCGCGCGCGGGCGCGGCCGCCGTCGTCACGGCCGCCGCGAGCAGCGCGGCGAGCCCCCGGAACATCCCGTCGCTCTTCATGGCCATGTCGTCTCCTCCTCTGGTCAGCTGCGGTAGCGCTCCGCGATCCCGGTGAGCCGGCCGGAGACGGCCTTCAGCCGCTCCGCGACCCGCCGCATCTCCTCACTGCCCTCCACGTTCCCGTCGGCGGCGCGGGCGAGCTGCGCGAGCGCCGCCACCACGTCGTTCACGCCCGTCGCCTGCTGGCGCGAGCTCTCGGCGATGTGCCGCGCCGCGACGGCCGACTCGCGGCAGACGCCGGCGAGGTTCCCGATGGCGGAGCCGGCGCGCCGCGCCAGCGCGGCGGTGGAGCGCGCCTTCTCGGTGCCCTGCTGCGTCGCGGTCGCGGCCGCCTGGGTCGTCTCGACGATCTCGCCGAGCAGCTTCGGCACCTCGCCCGCCGTCCCGCTCGACTGCTCCGCCAGCGAGCGCATCTCGCGCGCGATCACCGAGAAGCCGGCGCTCGCCTCGCCGGAGCGCGCCGCCTGGATGGCGGCGTTCAGCGCGAGGACGTTGGAGCGCGCCGCCAGGTCCTTCACCGTCGCGATGATGTCCCCGATCTGGCCGACCCGGCTCGAGAGGTCTCCGAGCCGGGCGGCGATCGCGCCGACGTGCTGCTCGACGTGCGCGGTGCTGCCGATCGCCTCCTCCACGACGCCCTCGCCGGCGCGCGAGGACTCCTCCGCCGTCTGCGTCACCGCGATGACGCGGTCGGCGTGGTCGGTGGCGGCCGAGGAGGTCTGGGCGATCTCGCGGATCGAGGCGTTCATCTCGGCCACCGACGCGGACTGCTGCGCGGCCATCGCGGCCTGGCGGGTGGCGGCCCCGACCATCGCGTCGGACTCCTGCGCGAGGGCCGCGGCGGCCTCCTTCAGCTCGGCCAGCATCGACTGGAGCTCCGCCACCATCCGGCCGAAGCTCCCGGCGAGGTCGGCCACCTCGTCGTTCCCGGAGCGCCTCACGTGCTGGCGCAGGTCGCCCGCCGCGATCCCGAGCGCGGCCCGCGAGAGGTCGACGAGCGGCCGGGTCGTGAGCCGCGCGAGGGGGAACATCGCGGCGAGGCACGCGACGAGCACGAGCGCGGCCAGCCCGACCGAGCGGCGGCTCGCCGCCGCGATCTGCGAGCCGAGCCGCGCGAGGGGGAACCCGATCTCCACGGACCCGAGGATCTTGAGCCCGCCCGCGGCGCCCGTCTCGGGGGCGAGCCCGAGGGGGTCCATGTACTGCGCGTCCGACTTCGCCTTGAACGTGACGAGCGCGACCACGTGCAGCATCTCCCGGTCGGCGACGCTGACGGTGCGCTGCACGAAGCGGCTGCCGAGCTCGAGGTCGGCCAGGGGCGTCGGCGGCGGGCGCGCCCTCCCGAGCGCCTCCTCGGCCGCGTCCGCGAGCGTCTCGCCGCGCTCGTCGCGGACGACGACGTACGCCGCGTCCGGGACGTCGGCCAGCGTGGCGGCCGCGAGCCCCTCCAGCCCGGAGATGTCCTGGGCGAAGATGAGGGTCGCCGAGGTGTTCGCGAGCGAGAGCACCGCGAGCCGGCCGCGGGTGCTCAGCTCGTCCTGGAGCATCTTCTCCGCCTCGCGGCCGAAGGACACCGCGAGGATGAGCGCCACGAGGGCGATGCAGAAACCCGAGATGGCGACGATCTTCACCGTCAGGCCGAGCCGGATGGCCCTCGCCCGCCCTGCGACCGCGGCGGCGGAGCGCGCCTGATCGGGCGCGGGGTCGTCTCTCTGCATGTGCGGATCCTCGATCGACGGCGCCGGCGGAGCTTCGGCGGGAAACCTTCGCCCGCGAGACTCGAAGCGTAGCGGGCGATTCGCCGCATCGTCAACAAACGGAACGCGCCTCGCGGCGCGCGCCCGGAGCCGGTCGCGGCGGCGTGTGGGTGACGCGGCGCTCGCCGGAGCGCGGGTGGTATCACGCGCCGTGTCGCCGCCCGATATCGGCGGCGCGGTCGTCGCGGGACGCACAGCGGGTGCGCCCGTGCGCGTCCGGCGACGCGCGGGGCCGCCGTCGCGTACACAGGGGACTGGACTCCCCGTGACGCGAAGGTGCTAGCCTGCGGGAAGCATTTTACCCGACCGTGAACGACCTCGCGGTCCCACCCGCAACACGACGGAGGACTCTGATGACGAGCTTCCACTCGTTCCGGCGCGCGGCGCTCGCGACGCTGCTCGCCTGCGCGCTCGCCCCGGCGCCCGCTCTCTCCCTCGAGATCACGTACCGGAGCTTCAGCGGCTCCGCGACGATGGGGCCGCAGGCCCAGGCGTTCGCGGCGAAGCTGCTCGAGGTCACCACCGCCGCGTTCGGCCCGGGCGGCGAGGTCCGGTTCACGAAGCTGCCGGGGACGCCCGCCGTCCCGGGCGGCGACATCGTCGCGGCGGTCGGCTCCGGCTACTTCCAGGCCGCGTACAACTCCGGCAGCGAGCTCAACCGCGCCTGGGGCTTCATCTACAACTCGGGCCCGCCCTTCGGCCCGAACTTCGACGAGCACCTCGGGTTCCTGTACGGCAAGTCGGTCGCGACGGCCGAGGGGGCCCAGATCACCGGCCTCGAGCTCATGCAGGGCTTCCTCGCGCGCCGGAACGTGATCGCCTTCCCGATCGTCGGCAGCTCCGAGCAGCTCTCCGGCTACTTCAAGAAGCCGCTCGGCGACGTCCCCGGCGTCAAGGGCATCGGCCTCGCCGGGCTCTGCTCGGAGCCCTGGAAGCTCCGCTACCTGCCGCCCGCCGAGAACGTGCTCGGCATCGCGTGCGACGAGCTCGTCGCCCGCGGGGTGATCCCGGTGAAGAACCTCTCCTTCGTCGCCGCGGTCCCCGGCGGCGGCTCGCTCGTGGACGGCCTCAAGAACAACACCATCCAGGGCTTCGAGTTCGCCACCCCGCTCGACGACGTCTCCCAGGTGTTCAACGTGGCCGGGAGCAACCCGGGCACCTACGGCAACCGCTACGTGCACCTCCCCGGCTGGCAGCAGCAGTTCCTCATCACCTGGATGATCGTGAACCTCGACGTGTGGAACTCGATGTCGGCGGGGCAGCAGGCCGTGTTCAAGTCCGTCGCGCGCGACCACGTCGTCTCGTCCTACGGCGAGAACATGCGCCAGCAGGGCGCCGCCCTGAAGTACATCCTGGACGTGAACGACGGGAACGCGACCCCCGACGACGACATGGTGCTCACCGACTGGCCGAAGCACGACCAGGAGCTGCTGCGCGACGCGACGATCCGGTTCCTGAACGCGCGCGCGGCGGACCCGAGCTTCGGCGTGGACGGGGAGGAGTACTGGCGGATCCTCGAGGCGTACCGCGCCTACGTGCTGTCGAACGACGTCTACTGGGACGACCGCGGCGTGAACGTCAGGATGCGCTTCGACGACTGGGCGAACGCGTACGGCGACCCGTGGACGGACCCGTCGCGCAGCGGCGGGATGAACGGGGCGTACGGGCACAAGAAGTAGCCGCTCCCGCGGCGCGGGGGAGGACGCGCGGCCGCACCGCTCCGGTGCGGCCGCGCTCGTCTCGGGGCACGCCGCCGCCGTCGCGCCCCGCCTCGGTCTCCCCGATCCCTAGTGGCGCGCACCCGGCTGCTGCGGCTGGCCGCCCGGCTGCCCGCGCTGCGCGGACTGGCCCGGCGCTCCCTGCGCCTGTCCCTGTCCCGCCGTGAAGGTCTGCGACTCGGTCCTGGGCTCTCGCCGGAGCCGCAGGTGGTCGTGCACCTCCTCGACGCCGAACACGTCGTCGGCGAGGTCCTCGAGGAGCCGCTTGTCCTCGCGGCCGTCCACGAACCCGCTGAGCGTCACCTCGGCGCGCTCGACCTTCACCTCGACGTCCTCGGCGTTCACCCCGCTGCGGGCGATGCGCTCGGAGACGTCCTCGCGGATCCGCTCGTCCGAGCGCTTGTAGCCCTTCGGGCCGCGGCCGGTCAGCTTGCTCCAGCCCTCCTTCACGCGGTCGCCCATCCGCTCGAGCGGGCCGCGGCCGCCCTCGTCGTCGCCGCGGCGCCGCAGGTCGCGCGTGAAGCCGCTCTCGCGCTCCTGGAACCCGCGCTCGCCGCCGCGCCACCGCTCCTCGTCGCGCCAGCCCCCGCCGGCGCCGTACGGCCCGGACCGCCCGCCGTACGCGCCGTACGACCCGAGGCCGCTCCCGGCGTGGGAGCTGCCGCCGTACTCCCCGCCCGTCCCGCCGTACGTCCCGCCGGCGCCGAACGACGCGCCGCGCCCGGTCCCCGGTCCGTACCGGTCCTCGTCGGAGCGCGAGCCCGGGCCGAAGCCGCCGCGCTCACCGTGGCGGCCGTACCCCTCGCGGCCGCCCCCGCCACGCCACTCGCGGCCGCGCTCCCATCCGCCGCCCTCGGGACGCGACCCCCCCTCGCCCCCGCCCTGCATCCAGCGGTCGCGATCCCGCTCGCGCGCCTCCCGCTCGCGTGCCTCCCACTCGCGCGCGCCGCCCTGCCACTCCTCGCGCTCGCCGCCTCGCCAGTCACCGCTCCGCTCGTCCTCCCGCCAGTCGCGGCCGCGCCAGCCCTCCTCCCCACGGGATCGGCGCTCGTCCTCGCCCTGCCCGCGCCAGCCCGACGCCCGCTCGCGGTCCTCCGTCCACCTCGCCATGGTTCCCTCCTCGGCGCGCGACTTCGCGCCGCTGTGGTCGCACCTGCTGCAACGGATGAGGAAAGCTACGCACGCGCGGCCGCGTCGCGGCTCGCCCGGACGCCCCGTCGGGGCAGTGTTGGGCAGGGGCCCGGCTCGACTATTCCCTGCCGTCACCCCCTGGCACGCGAGGTGCGCATGGCGGCGAAGACGCCGGACGTCGATCCCCAGGAGACCGGCGAGTGGCTCGAGGCGCTGGAGGGCGTCCTCGAGCGCGAGGGTCCGGAGCGGGCGCACTTCCTGGTCGAGCAGCTCATCGACCGCGCGCGCCGCGCCGGCGCGTACCTGCCGTTCTCGGCGACGACCGCCTACGTCAACACCATCCCGGTGGAGCGGCAGCCGCGCTTCCCCGGCGACTTCGCGCTCGAGCAGACGATCCGCCACTACATCCGCTGGAACGCGATGGCGATGGTGGTGCGCGCGAACAGGCACACCAACGTCGGCGGCCACATCGCGAGCTTCGCCTCCGCGGCCACCCTCTACGACGTCGGCTACAACCACTTCTGGCGGTCGGGGGCGAACGGCGGCGACCTCCTCTTCATCCAGGGCCACTCCGCGCCCGGGATCTACGCGCGCGCCTTCCTGCTCGGGCTCCTCAGCGAGGAGCAGCTCGACCACTTCCGCCAGGAGGTGGACGGCAAGGGGATCTCGTCGTACCCGCACCCGTGGCTCATGCCCGAGTTCTGGCAGTTCCCCACCGTGTCGATGGGGCTCGGGCCGCACATGGCCATCTACCAGGCGCGCTTCATGAGGTACCTGCACGACCGCGGCCTCGCCGACACCGCCGGCCGCAAGGTGTGGGCCTTCTGCGGCGACGGCGAGATGGACGAGCCGGAGTCGCTCGGCGCGATCGGGACGGCCGGCCGCGAGCGGCTCGACAACCTCATCTTCGTCGTGAACTGCAACCTCCAGCGCCTCGACGGGCCGGTGCGCGGGAACGGCAAGATCATCCAGGAGCTGGAGAGCCTCTTCCGCGGCGCGGGCTGGAACGTCATCAAGGTGATCTGGGGGCGCCACTGGGACAAGCTCCTCGCCCGCGACAGGAACGGCGCGCTCCGCCGCCGGATGATGGAGGCGATCGACGGCGAGTACCAGACGTACAAGGCGAAGGACGGCGCGTACGTGCGGGAGAAGTTCTTCAACACGCCGGAGCTCAGGGACATGGTCGCCGACATGTCGGACGACGACATCTGGCTCCTGAACCGGGGCGGCCACGATCCGTTCAAGGTGTACGCGGCCTACGACGCCGCGGTCCGGCACGAGGGCGAGCCCACCGTCATCCTCGCGAAGACGATCAAGGGCTACGGCATGGGCGCGGCCGGCGAGGCGATGAACATCGCCCACCAGGCGAAGAAGATCGCGGTGGACGCGATCCGCACCTTCCGCGACCGCTTCAAGCTCCCCGTCCCCGACGACCGGCTCGAGGAGGTGCCGTACCTCGGGTTCGCGGAGGGCTCGCCGGAGCTCGCCTACCTGAAGGAGCGCCGCGCCCGCCTGGGCGGCGACCGCCCCAAGCGGCTCCCGAAGGCGCCGCACCCGCTGGAGGTGCCGCCGCTCTCCGCCTTCGCGCGGCTCCTCGAGTCCACCGGCGACCGCGAGATCTCGACCACCATGGCCTTCGTCGAGCTCCTGCGCGTGCTCCTGCGCGACAAGGCGATCGGGCCGCGGATCGTCCCGATCGTCCCGGACGAGTCGCGAACCTTCGGCATGGAGGGGCTCTTCCGGCAGTACGGCATCTGGAGCCAGGTCGGGCAGCTCTACACGCCCGAGGACGCCGAGCAGCTCATGTTCTACCGGGAGGACCGGAAGGGGCAGATCCTGCAGGAGGGGATCACCGAGGCGGGCGCGATGTCCGACTGGATGGCGGCGGCGACGGCGTACTCCGTCCACCGCACGCCGGTGATCCCGTTCTTCGTCTTCTACTCGATGTTCGGCTTCCAGCGCGTCGGCGACTTCGCGTGGGCGGCGGGCGACATGCGCGCGCGCGGGTTCCTGCTCGGCGCGACCGCGGGGCGCACGACCCTGAACGGCGAGGGGCTCCAGCACGAGGACGGCCACTCGCACGTGTTCTCGTCGGTGATCCCGAACTGCCGGTCGTACGACCCGACCTTCTCCTACGAGCTCGCCGTCATCCTGCAGGACGGGCTCCGGCGCATGTACGCCGACCAGGAGGACGTCTACTACTACGTGACGATCATGAACGAGAACTACGCCCACCCGGCGATGCCGGAGGGCGTGGCGCCCGACATCCTCCGGGGGATGTACCGGCTCCGGTCCGCGGACGGGGGCCGCGCCAGGCGCCCGCGCGTGCAGCTCCTCGGCTCCGGGACGATCCTCCGCGAGGTGATCGCGGCGGCGGGGCTCCTCGACGCCGAGTGGGGGGTGGACGCGGACGTGTGGTCGTGCCCGAGCTTCACCGAGCTCGCGCGCGACGGGCGGCTCGCGGACCGCGAGAACCTGCTCCACCCGACCGCCCCGCCCCGGCGCTCGCACGTCGCGGCGAAGCTCGCGGAGACCGAGGGGCCCGTCGTCGCCGCGACCGACTACGTCCGGGCGTTCGCGGAGCAGATCCGGCCGTACGTGCCGCGGCGGTACGTCGTGCTCGGGACCGACGGGTACGGCCGCTCCGACACGCGCGAGAAGCTGCGCCGGTTCTTCGAGGTGGACCGTCACCACGTCGCGGTCGCCGCCCTGAAGGCGCTCGCCGACGACGGCGCGCTCCCCGCGTCGAAGGTGGACGAGGCGCTCGAGCGCTACGCGATCGATCGCGCCAAGCCCGCGCCCTGGACGGTGTGACGATGAGCGCGCTCGAGGTGAAGGTCCCGCCGATCGGCGACTTCAAGGACGTCCCGGTCATCGAGGTGCTGGTGAAGCCGGGCGAGACCGTCGCGCAGGGCGACGGGCTCGTGACGCTCGAGTCGGAGAAGGCGACGCTCGACGTGCCCGCCCCGTCGGCCGGCACGGTGAAGGAGCTGCGGGTCGCGGTGGGGGACCGCGTGAGCGAGGGCAGCGTGGTGCTGCTGCTCGAGACGGCCGGCGCCGCGCCCGCGAGGGGGCGAGGGGACGGGAGGGATTCGCGGGCGGCGCCCGCGATCCCGGCCGCGACAGCGACCCCGACCGCGACAGCGCCCCCGACCCCGACCGCGCCCCCCCCCTCTCCCCCCGCGCCAGCGGGGGGAGAGGGCCGGGGAGAGGGGGGTGCCGTCCGCCCCCACGCGCCGGGCGCCGCCGTCCACGCCTCCCCCTCGATCCGCCGCATCGCCCGCGAGCTGGGCCTCGACCTCCACCGCGTCGAGGGCACCGGCCCGAACGGCCGCATCCGGCGCGAGGACGTGCAGGCGTTCGTGAAGCGCGCCCTCGCCGCGCCCGCGGGCGCCGCCGCGGGCGGGCCCGTCGCGGGCCTCCCCCCGTGGCCCAAGGTGGACTTCGCGAAGTACGGGCCCGTCGAGACCCGGCCGCTCTCCCGGATCCAGCGGATCTCCGGTCCGGCCCTCGCGCGCAACTGGGTGAGCGTCCCGCACGTCACGCAGTTCGACGAGGCGGACATCACCGACCTCGACGCGTTCCGGAGGGCGCTCTCCGAGGAGGTCGCGAGGGACGGCGTGAAGGTGACGCTCCTCGCCTTCGTGGTGAAGGCCTGCGTCGCGGCGCTGAAGCGCTTCCCGGAGGTGAACGCCTCGCTGGAGGGCGACCACCTCGTCGTGAAGCGCTACTGGCACGTCGGCTTCGCGGCGGACACGCCGGGCGGCCTCGTCGTCCCGGTGCTCCGCAACGCGGACCAGAAGGGCGTCCTCGAGATCGCGCGGGAGCTCGCCGCGCTCGCGGCGAAGGCGCGCGAGGGGAAGCTCGCGCCCGAGGACCTCGCCGGCGGCACCTTCTCGATCTCGAGCCTGGGCGGCATCGGCGGGACCGCGTTCACGCCCATCGTGAACGCGCCCGAGGTCGCGATCCTCGGCGTCTCGCGCGCGACCATCCGGCCCGTCTGGGACGGGAAGGCGTTCCAGCCGCGGCTGATGCTGCCGCTCTCCTTCTCCTACGACCACCGGGTCGTGGACGGCGCGCTCGCCGCGCGGTTCACCGCGTTCGTCGCGCAGGTGCTCGGCGACATGCGGCGGGCGACGCTCTAGACGATGCGTCCGTGAACGAGCCCGTGCACGCGCCCG
>DASSSJ010000118.1:0-222213 GCA_035708485.1 Anaeromyxobacter sp.
GGGGAACAAGAGCGGAATCGACACCGCCCAGTTCGAGACGATGCCCGGCGTCGCCGACGCGATCCGGGTCTCCCAGCCGTTCAAGCTCGTATCGCGCGAGGTGAAGGAGGAGGACACCGTCATCGACGTCGGCGGCGTGCCGCTCGGCGCCAACGCGCTCGCGGTGATGGCGGGTCCGTGCTCGGTCGAGTCGCGCGAGCAGATCCTCGAGACGGCGCACGCGGTCAAGGCGGCCGGCGCGAAGTTCCTCCGCGGCGGCGCGTTCAAGCCGCGGACGAGCCCGTACGAGTTCCAGGGGCTCGCCGAGGAGGGCCTGAAGCTCCTCGCGCTCGCGCGCGAGCAGACCGGCCTCAAGGTCGTCACCGAGGTGATGGACGCCGAGGCGCTCCCGATGGTGGCGGACTACGCCGACGTCCTCCAGATCGGCGCACGCAACATGCAGAACTACTCGCTCATGAAGGCGCTCGGCCAGATCCGCAAGCCGGTCCTGCTGAAGCGCGGCCCCTCCGCCACGATCAGGGAGTGGCTCATGGCGGCCGAGTACGTCGTCGCCGGCGGGAACTACCAGGTCGCGCTCTGCGAGCGGGGGATCCGGACGTTCGAGACCATGACCCGCAACACGCTCGACCTGAACGCGGTGCCGGTCCTGAAGGCGCTCACCCACCTCCCGGTCATCGTGGACCCGTCGCACGGGATCGGGCTCCGCGCCCACGTCGCCGCGATGGCGCGCGCCGGGATCGCCGCGGGCGCGGACGGGATCATCGTCGAGGTGCACCCCCGCCCGGACCGGGCCCTCTCGGACGGGCAGCAGTCGCTCACGCCGCGCGAGTTCGAGGACCTCATGAAGCAGGTCCGCGTGATCGCGGGGGCGCTGGGCCGGGCGGTCTAGGGGGCCCCGCCCCGACCGGCCCGCCGCGGGCGGCTTGCCATCTCCCAGGGAGGCCTTACCTCTCGGGTGAGTGCGGCACGCGCATCCATCCGAGCCTTCGGGGCTCCGGGACTTCTCCCTGGAAGGGGGCTGCATCCTCTGCGGCGGCGACCTCGCGATCCGCGTGTCGCCCGGGCGCGCCCGGACCGTGTGCAAGACGTGCCGCTGGATCTCGCGCCCGCACATGCGGCGCGAGGAGGACGGCGTCCACGTCGTCCACCCGGCGGGGCTGCTCGCCTGATCGGCGGGCCGCTCGCCCGCCCGCGCGCCGCGGCCCCCGTCCGGGCCCGAGTGCACGGCGGGTGACGCCCGCCGGACGCCTCGCGCCGCGGTACAGTGGCGTCCACCCCAGCCGCGAGGTGGTCATGGCGTCACCGCGAGAGCCCGCCGGCTCCGACCAGCTCGACCGCGACGTCCGGCTCCTCGGCGAGATGCTCGGCGGCGCGATCTCCCGCCTCGACGGGACGGAGGCGTTCGAGCTCATCGAGGCGCTGCGCGCCCTCTCGATGGCGGTGCGCCGGCGGGACCCGGGCGCCGACCGGGCGACCCTCGCCGCGCGCATGCGCGCCCTCGACGCGGTGGACCTCGCCCGCGTGGCGAACGCCTTCACCGATCTCTTCCACCTCGTGAACGCGGCCGAGGAGCAGCAGCGGATCCGCGTGCTCCGCGCGCGCGACGCGGGCGGGGCGTCGCCGCCCGGCGGCGTCGCGGACGCGTGCGCGCGCCTTCGGAGGGACGGGGCGACGGCAGACGACGTCCGGTCCCTGCTGCGCCGGCTGCTCGTGATGCCGGTCGTCACCGCCCATCCCACCGAGGCGCGCCGCCGCGCGGTCCTCCACCACCTCGGCGAGATCTCGGAGCTGCTCGACCGGCTCGACGACCCGCGCGCCGGGGCGGGGCGCGCGGAGGAGCTGCACGAGCGGCTGCGCGAGGCGATCACCGCGCTGTCCGCGACCGCCAAGTCGCGGCGCCGGGCGCCCACGCCGCTCGACGAGGTGGACGCGGGGCTGCGCTTCTTCGAGCGCACGCTCCTCGAGGTCACCCCCGCGGTCTACCGGGCCCTGGAGCGCGCCCTCGCGGCCACCTGGCCTGGCGAGGCGTTCGAGGTGCCCGCGTTCCTGCGCTTCGGCTCCTGGATCGGCGGCGATCGCGACGGCAACCCCCACGTGACGGCCGCCGTGACGCGGGCGACGCTGGAGCGGCACCGCGCGATCGCGCTGCAGCGCTGCCGGGCCGACGTGGCGGGCCTGTGGCGGGCGCTCTCGCTCGCCGAGGAGCGGATCGGCGGGTCCGAGGCGGCGCGGCGCGCCCTCGCCGAGCTCCGCGCCTCGACCGAGGCGGACCGCCGGGACCACCCAGGGCTCGTCGCGCGCGTGGCGCCCGAGGGGGAGCCGTGGCGGGAGAAGGTCAGGTACGTGGCGGCGCGGCTCGCGGCGGCGGAGGGGCGCGGGGCGTGGGGCTACGCCGACGCGCGGGAGTACGTCGAGGACCTGCGCCTCCTCGAGCGGACGCTCGACGCGGTCGGCCTCTCCGCCCTCGCGCGCGGCCGGCTGCGCGACTGCCGGCGGCGCGCCGAGGTCTTCGGCTTCCACGTCGCCTCGCTCGATCTCCGGCAGCACTCGGCGGTCCACGAGCAGGTGGTGGACGAGCTCCTGGCGCGCGGCGGGCTCCCCGGCTACGCATCGCGCGACGAGCCCGAACGCGTCGCGCTCCTCTCGCGCGTGCTGGGGCACGACGACCTCGCCGTCCGCGACCCGCGCGGCCTCTCGCCGGCCGCGCGCGATCTGCTCGCGACGCTCGAGACCGCGGGGTGGGCGCGGCGCGACATGGGAGCCGCCGCCTGCGAGCGGTACGTCGTCAGCTTCACCCGTTCGGCCAGCGACCTCCTCGAGGTGCTCGTCCTCGCGCGCGCGGCCGGTCTCGCGCCCGGCGAGCTCCGGCCGGTGCCGCTGCTCGAGCAGCTCGAAGATCTGGAGGCCGCCGGTCCGCTCGCGGAGGCGGCGCTCGCGGCCGAGCCCTTCCGCGCCGCCGTCCGCGGCGAGCTCGAGGTGATGCTCGGCTACTCCGACAGCGGCAAGCAGGCGGGGTACGTGTCGAGCAACGTCGCGCTGCACCGGGCGCAGCTCGCGCTCGCGAAGGTGGCCTCGGACCACGGCGTCGTCCTCACGGTATTCCACGGGCGCGGCGGCGCCGTCGGGCGGGGCGGCGGGCCAGCGAACCGCGCCATCTTCGCCCAGCCGCCCGAGGCGCTCGGCGGCCGCTTCCGGGTGACCGAGCAGGGGGAGACGATCGCGGCGCGGTTCGGCCGGGCCGAGATCGCGGCGCGGGAGCTCGAGCAGATCCTCGGCGCGGTGATCGTCACGTCGGGCCCGGGCGCGGCGCCCTTCGCGCCCGAGCGGCGGGCCGCCTTCGACGCGGCGCTCGCGTCGGGGGACGCGGCGGCCCGCGCGGCGTACGAGCGGCTCCTCGAGGACCGCGACCGGCTGACCCGGTACGCGACCGCGGCGACTCCCATCGAGCACATCGGCGAGATGCGGATCGCCTCGCGGCCGGCGCGGCGCGGCGGCGGCGTGCGCTTCGAGGACCTGCGGGCGATCCCCTGGGTCTTCTCCTGGACGCAGAGCCGACACGGGCTCCCGGGGTGGTTCGGGCTCGGCACCGCGCTGGCGCGCCTCGTCGCGGAGCGGGGGCGCGACGGCGCGCGCGAGATGTACCGGTCCTGGCCGTTCTTCCGCGCGCTCGTGGACAACGCGCGCCTCGCGCTCGTCCGCGCCGACATCGCGGTCGCGGCGGAGTACGCGGGCCTCGCCGACGAGGCCGACCGGGGGCTGTTCGAGCTCGTCCGCGACGAGCACGACCGGACGCTCCGCATCGTCGAGGAGGTGACGGGGGAAGGCCTCGTCGACCCCTGGCCGACCCTGCTGAGGTCGCTCCGCCGCCGCGACCCGTACACGGACGTGCTCTCCCACGCGCAGATCGAGCTCCTGCGGCGGCTGCGCGACGCGCCGGACGGGCCGGAGCGGGAGCGGTTGCGCGAGGCGCTCTTCGCGACGATCAACGGGATCGCCGCCGGCCTCATGTCGGCGGGCTGAGCGGGACCACCGCCGCGGTGCCCGCCGGCGGCGCCGCCTACCGCAGCGCGCGCTTCAGCGCCCGCACGAACCGGGCGACGCGCGCCGCGCGCGCGGCGCGGCTGCCGCCCTCGGCGATGCGCTGCACGATCGCGCTCCCGACGACGACGCCGTCGGCGAGCCTCGCGAGGCCGCCCGCCTCCTCGGGGGACGAGACGCCGAACCCGACCACGACCGGGACCGCGCTCCGCGCGCGGATCCCCGCGAGCTGCGCGCCGATCTCCGCGGGGACCGCCTTCCGCGCGCCGGTCACGCCGAGCACCGAGACGAAGTAGACGAACCCGGTGGCGGCGCGCACGGCCGCCTCGACCCGCTCCGGTCCCGAGGTCGGGGCGAGCAGGAACACGGTCCGGACGCCGTGCGCCGCGAGCGCGGGGGCGACCTCCCCCGCCTCCTCCGGGAGGAGGTCCGGGACGATCACCGCGTCGACGCCGGAGCGCGCGCAGTCCCGCGCGAACCGCGCGACCCCGTGCGCGAGGATGGGGTTCAGGTAGCCCATGAGCGCGATCGGCACCTGCGAGCGGGCCCGCACCCAGGCCGCCACGCCGAGCACGTCCGCGGCGGTCGTGCCGGCGGCGAGGGCGCGCTCGGCGGCGTGCTGGATCGTGGGGCCGTCGGCCACCGGATCCGAGAACGGGAAGCCGATCTCGAGCAGGTCGGCGCCGGCCTCCGCGCAGGCGAGCGCCATCGCGCGCGAGGTCGCCACGTCGGGGTCGCCGCCCATCACGTAGGTGACGAGCGCCGCCCCGCCGCTCGCGCGGCAGCGGTCGAACGCGGCGCGGATCCGGTCCGGCGCGGCGGCCGGCCGCGCGGAGCGCGCCGTCCGGGGCGCGCTCACGGCGCCCTCCCGTCGCGGCGCGCGGCGCGCGGCGCGGGCCGCCGCCCGGCGCGGGCGCGCGCGCGCCTCCGGCGCGGCGCCGCGGGCGCGGCGGCGAGCATGCGCCGCACCTGGTCCACGTCCTTGTCGCCGCGGCCGGACACGTTCACCAGCACGACGTGCCCCGGGCCGAGCGCGCGGGCGACCTTCCGGGCCGCGGCGACGGCGTGCGCGCTCTCCAGCGCCGGGATGATCCCCTCCATGCGCGCGAGGTACTGGAACGCCTCGAGGGCCTCGGCGTCGGTCGCCTGCATGAGCGTGAGCCGCTCCGAGTCCTTGAGGAACGAGAGCTCCGGCCCGACGCCGGGGTAGTCGAGCCCCGCCGAGATCGAGTGCGCCTCCGCGATCTGCCCGCGCGCGTCCTGGAGGACGTAGCTCTTCGAGCCGTGGAGCACGCCCGGCGTGCCCCTCGCGAGCGAGGCGCCGTGCCTGCCCGTCGCGAGCCCGTGACCGGCCGCCTCGACCGCCACGAGCCGCACCGGGTCGTCGAGGAACGCGGAGAAGATCCCCATCGCGTTCGAGCCGCCGCCGACGCACGCCACCACCGCGTCCGGGAGGCGGCCCGCGAGGTCGACGCACTGCCGGCGCGCCTCCTTCCCGATCACCGACTGGAAGTCGCGCACGAGGGCGGGGTAGGGGTGCGGCCCGGCGACCGAGCCGATGATGTAGTGCGTGCCCCGGACGTTCGTCACCCAGTCGCGGAGCGCCTCGTTCATCGCGTCCTTGAGCGTGCGCGAGCCGGACTCCACCGGGACGACGCGGGCGCCGAGGAGCTGCATCCGGAAGACGTTCAGCGCCTGGCGCTCCACGTCGAGCGCGCCCATGTAGACCTCGCACGGGAGGCCGAACAGCGCGGCCGCCGTCGCGGTCGCGACGCCGTGCTGGCCCGCGCCCGTCTCCGCTATGATGCGCCGCTTCCCCATGCGCCGCGCGAGCAGCACCTGGCCGAGCGTGTTGTTGATCTTGTGCGCGCCGGTGTGGCAGAGGTCCTCGCGCTTCAGGAGCACGCGGCAGCCGCCGACGTCCGCCGAGATGCGGCGCGCGTCCGAGAGCGGCGTCTCGCGCCCGGCGTAGCGCGTGAGGAGCTCCCACAGGTCGTTCTGGAAGACCGGGTCCTGCCGCGCCGTCTGCCAGGCCGCCTCGAGCTCGTCGAGCGCCGGCACCAGGGTCTCCGGCACGAACCTTCCGCCGTACGCGCCGAACCGCCCGCGCGCGTCGGGGAGCGCCGTCGTCATCTCACCGCCTCCTTCGCCCGTTCCACGAAGAGCCTCATCCTGTCCTCGTCCTTCACGCCGGGGGCCGACTCGACGCCGCTCGCGACGTCCACCGCCCACGGGCGCACGGTCCGCACTGCGTCCGCGACGTTGTCGGGGGTCAGCCCGCCCGCGAGCACGACCGGCAGCTCGCGCGCGACGGCGGCGGCGAGCGACCAGTCGCAGGTCGTGCCGCTCCCCCCGTACCCCGCGCTCGGCGCGTCGAGGAGGAACCCCATCACCTCGTAGGCGGCGAGCTGCGCGACCTCCCTGGGGCCGGCGAGCCGGATCCCCTTCAGCACCGGGACCGGCAGCGACGCGCACAGCTCGGGCGGCTCGTCGCCGTGCAGCTGGGCGATCCCGATGCCGGACTGGTCCACCGCCCGGAGCACCTCCTCGCGAGACGGGTCGACGAACACGCCGACCGCCGACACGAACGCGGGGAGGCGCCGCACGATGGCGCGTGCGTCCGCGGGGGGGAGATAGCGCTTCGAGCGCGGCCAGAAGTTGAACCCGAGCGCGTCCGCGTCGAGGCGCACCGCCGAGAGCGCGTCCTCGAGGCGCGTGATGCCGCAGATCTTGACCTTCACGGGGGGCACGGGTCGGGGTCGAGGTCGGGGTCGGGGTCGAGGTCGGGGTCGAGGTCGGGGTCGAGGTCGAGGTCGAGGTCGGGGTCGGCGGTCGGCGGTCGGCGGTCGGGGCGTCAGGAGATCATGTCACGCAGCAGCGCGCCGGGATCCGCCGCGCGCACCAGCGCCTCGCCGACGAGCAGGTTCGCGGCGCCCGCGCGGCGCAGCCGCCGCGCGTCCTCGGCGGTCCGGACGCCGCTCTCGGCGACGCCGCGGACGCCGGCGGGCAGGCGCGGCAGGAGCGCCTCGGAGACGGCGAGGTCCACCGCGAAGGTCTGGAGGTTCCGGTTGTTCACGCCCACCACCCGGGCCCCCGCCGCGAGCGCGACGTCGAGCTCCGCCGCGTGGTGCACCTCGACGAGCGCCGCGAGGCCGAGCTCGCCGCAGGCGTCGAGGAGCCGCCGCAGCGCCGCCGCGTCGAGCGCCGCGACGATGAGGAGCGCGGCGTCGGCGCCGTGGGCGCGGGCCTCCAGGAGCTGGTAGCGGTCGAGGACGAAGTCCTTGCGGAGGAGCGGCGCGTCCACGGCGGCCCGCACCGCGGCGAGGTCGGCGAGCGACCCCCCGAAGCCGGGCCCGTCCGTGAGGACCGAGATCGCCGCGGCGCCCGCCGCCGCGTAGGCGCGCGCCTGCGCGGGCGCGTCGAGGCCGGCCCGGATGGCGCCCGCGGACGGGCTCGCGCGCTTCACCTCGGCGATCACCCGCGGCGGCCCGCCCCGGAGCGACAGCGCCGCCTCGAACGGCCGGGGCGCGGGCGCGTCCCTCGCCCGGGCGGCGACCTCGCGCTCCGGCGCCGCCGCGCGCGCGGCCGCCACCTCGTCGCGCTTGCGGGCGAGGATGTCGGCGAGGAAGGTCATGCGGCGGGGTTCGTGGCGGCGACGAGCAGCGCGAGCTTCTCCGCGGCGGCGCCGCCGTCGATGGAGCGCTCCGCCAGGCGGACGCCGTCCTTCAGCGTGCCCGCCGCGCCGGTGCAGACGAGGGCGGCGGCGGCGTTCGCGAGCACGGCGTCGCGCGGCGCCCCCTTCTGGCCCGAGAGGACGTCGCGGAGGATGCGCGCGTTCCGCTCGGCGTCGCCGCCGGCGATCTCAGCCTCGCGGTGACGCGCGAGGCCCATGTCCTCCGGGACCATGGCGAACCGCTCGCAGGCGCCGCCCTTCACCTCGCACACGTGCGTCATGCCGGTGACGGCGATCTCGTCGAGCCCCTCGCCGTGGACCACGAACGCGTGGGCCGCGCCCAGCGCGGCGAGGACGCCGCCGATGATCGGCACCCAGCGCGGCTCGTAGACGCCCATCACCTGGTAGCGCGCGCCGGCCGGGTTCGCGAGCGGGCCCAGCAGGTTGAAGACCGTCCGGACGCCCAGCTCGCGGCGGAGGCCCGCCACGGCCTTGAACGCGGGGTGGAGCCGGGGCGCGAACAGGAACCCGATGCCGACCTCCGCGAGGCAGCGCTCCACGATCTCCTTCGGCGCGTCGACGTCGACGCCGAGCGCGGCGAGGACGTCCGCGGAGCCGGACCGCGACGAGACGGCGCGGTTGCCGTGCTTGGCGACGGTGACGCCGGCGCCCGCGACGACGAAGGCCGCGGTGGTCGAGATGTTGAAGGTGTTCCGCCCGTCCCCGCCGGTGCCGCAGGTGTCCACGAACACCTCGCGCTCGACGTGGACCGGGTCCACCCGCGCGCGCATCACCTCGGCGGCCCCCGTGATCTCGTCCACCGTCTCGCCCTTGAGCCGGAGCGCGGCCAGGAACGCGCCGACCTGCGCCGGGGTCGCGCCGCCGTCCGCGATCTCCCCCATCACCTGGGTCATCTCGGCGCGCGTGATGTCCTGCCGCTCCACCAGCTTCGCGATCGCCTGCTGGATCATGACGTCCCCTTCCGGGCGACCCGCCCGAGCCAGTTGCCGAGGAGCCGCTTCCCCTCGGCCGTGAGGATCGACTCCGGGTGGAACTGGACGCCCTCCACGTCGAGCGCGCGGTGCCGCAGCCCCATGATCTCCCCCTCCGCCGTCCAGCTCGTCACCTCGAGCACGTCCGGGACGGAGCGTCGCTCCACCACGAGGGAGTGGTACCGCCCCGCCTCGAACGGCGAGGGGAGGCCCGCGTAGGTCCCCGTGCCGCGGTGGTGCACCGGGCTCGACTTGCCGTGGACGATCCGGTCGTTCCGCACGACCTTGCCCCCGAACGCCTGCCCGATCGCCTGGTGCCCGAGGCACACACCCAGGATCGGCAGGTCGCCCGCGAGCTCCCGGATCGCGGCGAGCGTGACGCCCGCCTCGTCGGGCGTGCACGGCCCGGGCGACAGCACGACGGCGTCCGGCCGGCGCGCGCGGATCCCGGCGACGTCGATCTGGTCGTTGCGGAAGACCTCCACGTCGGCGCCGAGCTCGCCGAGGTACTGCACGAGGTTCCAGGTGAACGAGTCGTAGTTGTCCACGAGGAGGAGCCGCGGGGCAGCCCTGTCCGGCTGCGCCTGCGCTCGATCCCGACGTCGCCGCGCGCTCACCGCCGCCTCCCGCGCGAGCGCGGCGCCGGCCGGCGCGCCGCGACCCTCCGGCTCCGGCCGCGGCGCGGCCGCCGCGGGCGCCCCGCCACGGGCCGCGGGACGGCGTCGAGCACCCGCGCCTCGGCCTGCGCCACCGCGGTGAACACCGCGCGCGCCTTGTTGAGCGTCTCCTGGTACTCGGCCTCGGGAGCGGAGTCGTACACGAGCCCGCCGCCGGCCTGGACCGAGACCCGCCGCCCGCTCGCCATCAGCGTCCGGATCGCGATGCACATCTCCATGTCGCCGCCGCGGTCGAAGTAGCCCACCGCTCCCGCGTACGGCCCGCGCCGCGCCGGCTCGAGCTCGTCGATGATCTCCATCGCCCGGACCTTGGGCGAGCCGGAGACGGTGCCGGCGGGGAACCCGGCGCGCAGCACGTCCACCGCGCCGAGGCCGTCGGCGAGCCGCCCCTTCACCTCCGAGACGAGGTGCATCACGTGGGAGTACCGCTCGACGGTCTTGAGCGCGGTGATCCGCACCGACCCGACGCGCGACACGCGCCCGACGTCGTTCCGGCCGAGGTCCACGAGCATGACGTGCTCGGCGTTCTCCTTCGGGTCCGCCCGCAGCTCGGCCTCGAGCCGCTGGTCCTCTTCGGCACTCGCGCCGCGCCGCCGGGTGCCGGCGATCGGGCGCAGCGTGACCTCGCCGTCCTCGAGCTTGATCAGCGTCTCCGGCGAGGAGCCCACGAGCGCGCGGTCGCCGTCCTTCAGGAAGAACAGGTACGGGGAGGGGTTCACGCGGCGGAGGGCGCGGTAGATCTCGAACGGCGGGGCCGAGACCTCCGCGTCGAACCGCTGCGAGAAGACGATCTGCTGGCAGTCGCCGGCGCGCACGTACTCCTTCGCGCGCTCCACCGCGGCGAGGTAGTCCTTCTTCGCGACGCGGGGCACGAGCGACGCCGGACGCGCGGCGCGGCGGGCGCGCCGGTCCACGAGCGGGCGGGAGAGCGCGCGCAGCCGGGCGCGGATGCGGGAGACCGCGCGCGTCCAGAGCGCGCGCGGATCGTCGCCCTGCTCGCAGCGCGCCTCGGCGATGACGTGGATCGAGTGGCGCCGGTTGTCGAAGGCGACGACCTCGTCGAAGTCCATGAGGAGGACGTCCGGGAACCCGAGCTCGTCCGGGTTCGCGATCGGGACCCGGGGCTCGAAGAGCCTCACCGCGTCGTACGCCACGTGGCCGACGAGGCCGCCGGAGAAGCGCGGGGTGCCGGGGACCCGCACGGTGCGGTGCGTGGCGAGCGCGGCGCGGATCGCCGCGAGGGGGTCCAGCCGCTCGCCGAGCTTCCAGCGGATCTCGCCGCGCGGCCCCGCGCCGAGGAACGAGAAGCGCGCGCTCCGCTCGCCGCCCTCCACGGACTCGAGGAGGAACGCACGGTCCTTCCCCGCCGAGAGCTTCAGGAACGCGGAGACCGGCGTTTCGGTGTCGGCGTCCACCTCCACGCGCACGGGGACCGCGCGCCCGGGCCGGCAGAGCTTCAGGAACGTCTGGAAATCGGGGAGCGGCCGCAGGTCAGCGGCGCCAAAGAAACACCGTCATGCCATCACCCGGCGTCCGGGTCCGGCGACCTCGACGACGTCCCTGGCGACGATCCGGTTCCGACGATCGACGAGCACCACCACCGGCTCGTGCACGCGCGCCTCGGACTCCTCGAGCTCGGCGAACGTCGCGAGGATGACGAGGTCGCCCGGCTTGTTGAGGTGCGCCGCGGCGCCGTTGATGCAGATGGTGCCCGAGCCGCGCTCGCCCTTGATGGCGTACGTCTGGAGCCGGGTCCCGCGGGTGATGTTCCAGACGTGGACCGCCTCGTACTCCCAGATCCCGGCGGCCTCGAGGAGGTCCTCGTCGATCGACACCGAGCCCTCGTAGTCGAGGTCGGCGTGCGTGACCGTGGCGCGGTGGATCTTGGACTTGAAGAAGGTCCGGCGCATGGGGAAGGGCCTTCTTACATGGTCGGCGCGCCGGGTGCAAGGCTCCCCGGATCGGGTGCCGGCGCGGCGGAAAGCTGCCGCCCGCCGGCTCGGCCTGTATGACTCGGAGCCATGCCGTCCCGTGTCCGGCTCGCCGTCGTCGCCGCCCTCGCCGCGGCGTGCGTCCCCCGGACGGCGGACCGCGCGCGCCCCGGGGCCGCCCCGGATCCCGAGCGCGTGCGCGCCGAGGTCGCCTGGCTCGCCGATCCCGCCCGCGAAGGGCGCGGCATCGGCACGGCGGGCGGCGCGGCGGCCGCCGCGTGGATCGCCGACCGCTTCCGGGAGGCGGGGCTCGCGCCCGCCTTCGACGGCGGCTACGCCCAGCGGTTCGAGGCGCCGTTCCGCGCGACGCTCGGCGAGCGCAACGCGCTCGCGATCGGCGACGTCGCGCCGGCGCTCGGCGCCGAGTGGCTGCCGCTCGGGTTCAGCGACGACGGCGCCGTCGAGGCGGAGGTCGTGTTCGCGGGGTACGGCATCGCGGCGCCGGACCTGGGCTACGACGACTACGCCGGCCTCGACGTGAAGGGGAAGGTCGTGCTCGTCGCGCAGGACTTCCCGCGCGAGGCGGACCCCGCCTCGCCGTTCCGCGACCCCCGGAACTACCGGTACGGCGAGTGGCGCACCAAGGCGATCGCGGCGCGCGAGCACGGCGCCGCCGCGATGATCGGCGTTCGCGACGTCTGGGCCCACCCCGCCTCGCCTCCGCTCGGCGGCGCGAGCGACGGCGCCGACGACCTCCCGCCCTGGCGCGGGCAGGTGGCGTCGCGCGCCGGGCTCCTCGCGGTGCGCGCGACGGCCGCCGCGCTCGCGCGGGCCGGCGTCGACGTCCGCGCGCTCGCCGCGCCCCTCGAGGCGGACGGCCGGCCCCACTCCCGGCCCCTCGGGCGCACCGCGCGCCTGTCGATCGAGGTCCGTCACGAGCGCGCCGAGACCGCGAACGTCGTCGCGATCCTGCCGGGGAGCGATCCCGCCGTCGCCTCGGAGTGCGTCGTCGTCGGCGCGCACCACGACCACCTCGGGCTCGGCGGCGACGCCTCGCTCGCGCCCGACCAGGTGGGCACGGTGCACCCCGGCGCCGACGACGACGCGAGCGGGGTCGCCGCGCTCCTCGAGATCGGGCGCGCGCTCGCGGCGGAGGGGCCGCGGCGCCGCACCGTGCTGCTCGCCGCGTTCGCGGGCGAGGAGATCGGGCTGCTCGGCTCGGCGAAGCTCGTCGCCGACCCGCCGGCCCGGTGCCCGGTGGATCGCATGCAGCTCATGCTGAACCTCGACATGGTCGGCCGGCCGCGGGACGGAAAGCTCTACGTGGACGGCGCCGACACGGCGAAGGGGCTCCGGGCGCTCCTGCCGCAGCTCGCGTCGCGCCGCCCGGCGCTCCCCCTCCGCATCGCGTTCGGCGGCGACGGCTACGGACCCTCCGACCAGACCTCGTTCCTCGCGCGCGGGGTCCCGGTGCTGTTCTTCTTCACCGGCGCGCACGCCGACTACCACCGTCCCACGGACACCGCGGACAAGGTGGACGCGGCGGCGGTCGCCGACGTGGCGCGCCTCGCGCTCCGCGTCGTGCGCGACGCGGCCGACCGGCCGGACCGGCTCGAGGCGGTGCGGGTCGCGGGGCCGCCCCCGCCGGCTTCGGAGCGGAGCGAGCGAAGCTACGGCACGTATCTGGGCGCCATCCCGGACTTCGCGGAGCGCGACGCGCCGGGGGTCCTGCTCACGGGCGTCAGGCCGGGCAGCCCGGCGGAGCGGGCGGGGCTCGCCTCGGGCGACGTGCTGCTGCGCGTGGGGACGACGAGGCTCGTGAGCCTGCAGGACCTCGCCTTCGCGCTCCGCTCGCACCGGCCGGGCGACGAGGTGGAGATCGAGTGGCAGCGCGGCGCGGAGAGGAGGACGGTGCGCGTACGGCTCGAGGAGAGGAGGAGGTAGCCCGACCCCCGCGACACCGCGTCAGCCCCGTGCGCACGGGATTGTCCCGCGCCGGCCCGCCAGATAGCGTCGAGCTCCGGTGCCCTCCGCGATCGCCGCCCGCCGCCTCGAGATCTACGCCGCCGCCCGGTCCGATCCCGCCGCGTTCCTGCGGCTCGAGCGCGACGGGCTCCGGTTCTCGCTCGGCACGTCCATCGCGGATCTCGCCGTCCCGATCCAGATCGCGGCCGACGCCCGCGCCATCGTCCGGGGCGCGATCTCGGACGCCGCGCTCCTCCTCTCCACGCACCACCGCGGGTTCGTGCCCACCGACGACGTCGACCGGCTCATCCTGCGGGAGGAGTACGCCTCGCTGCCGGCGGCGGACGCCCGCCTCGGGCCGTCCGTGGGCGGCCCGGACCTTCGCGGCGCGGCCCAGCTCGCCGCGGCGGTCCACCCGGCCCTCACCGGCGGCCTCGTCACGGCCTGGATGGGCAAGGGTGGGCGCGGGCGATCGCTCGTGGCGCTCTGGATCGAGCTGCTCCGGCGGGCCTTCGACGAGATGGCGGCGACGCGCGGCCGCGAGCGGACGCCGCTCCTCGTCGCGCTCGCGCTCTCGTCGGAGTGCGCCGCCGCCGAGCGGGAGCTGCGGCCGGTGCTGCCGTCGCCGCCGCTCGACCGCTACCTCAGGGCCGCGGCCCTGGCGGCGTCCTGGCTCGCGGCGCGGACCGGGCTCGCCCGCGCCTGGCGCGACGCCGGCCGCGGCGTGGAAGACCCGCTCCTCGCGCGCCTCGAGGCGGCGATCTCGCCCGCGGCGCTCCTGGGCGGCCGCTCCGGCGTGACCCAGGGAGGCGCCACCGTCTACGGGTGCGACCTCTCGGCGGGGATCCCGCACGCGGACGAGCACGCCGCGCTCCTCGCCGCCGGCGGCGACCCCGACCGCGTCCGCGACGACGTCGTGGCGGCGCTCGCCCGGGACGACGACCTCGCGCTCCGCGCCGAGGCCGCCGTCGCCGTGACACGCGCGCGCGACCTCCTCGGCGCGGCCGTCGCCGCCGCGGAGGACGCCGGCGCGGCGGCCCGCCTCGCGGCGCTGCGGGCGCTCTTCTCCGCGCCGGGCGCGCTGGCGTCGGCGCTCGGCGGGGATGCCGAGCGGAAGGCGCTCGTGCGCGACCTCGCCCACGCGGCGCCGGGCGGCGACGCCGGCGGCCTGCTCGACCGCACGATCCGGGTCGTGAAGGGCTGGAAGCCGCGGGAGCCCGCCGCGGCGGTCGGCCTCGACCGGCGGGCGGCGCGCGCGGAGTACGCCGCGGCGGCGACGGCGCTGCTCGCCGACGTCGCGCTGGAGCGCGCGGCCGCGTCGGTGCGCCGCGGGCTCTCGTTCCGGACCGGCCGCGAGGCCGAGGGCGGCGCGGACGCCGAGTGGGAGGCGGGACGGCTGTACCGGATCTCGGCGCGGCCCGCGCCCATCCTGCAGGACGCGAAGGAGCGCCTCACCGGGCACCTCTTCGCCGACGTGAAGGACTTCACGCGCCGCACGGCGCTGCTCGGCCAGGCCTCCATGGCGGAGTTCCTCCGCCGCGAGTTCTACGTGCCGATCCTCGTCTCCGCGAAGGAGCACTTCGGCGGGATGCAGCACCTCGCCGACCGGGGCGGCGTCGCGCTCAACAACCTGCTCGGCGACGCGGTCAGCTTCGCGGGGCGCGTCGACGAGATGGTCGCGCTGGCGAAGGCGATCCGCGCCCAGTTCGCGGCGTACGCGGCGCGGCTCGGCCGGGAGATCTCGAGCGACGTGGTCGCGCGGCAGCTCGCGGCGATCGAGGAGGCGCACGCCGGACCGCTCCAGGCGGCCCGCGCCGAGCGGGCCGCCGCCGAGGCCGCGCTCGCGGGCGCGGCGGCGGGGACGCCGCACCACGGCGCGCACGTCGTCCGGCTCGCCCGGGCGCGCGCCGAGGAGGCGCGCCTCGCGGGGGAGCGGGAGCGCGCGCTCGCGCGCGCCCGCGGGGAGGTGCTGGAGGCCGGCGTGTTCGTCTCCTACGGGCCGGCGCCGGTCGTGCTCGCCATCGACGACGAGGTGTTCGGCCGCAACCGCGTGGCGATCGCGGACAAGATCAACGAGTCCGCCCGGGGCACCGCGCGCGCCGCCCCGGCGCGCGCCCGCGCGGACGCGGGGCTCGCGGCCGAGCGCGCGCGGCGCCGGACGCCGGCGCTCGAGCACGCCTGGTCCGTGTTCATCGGGCAGCCATTGCACGTGTCGTTCCCCGCCGAGGCGGAGGAGGCGGCGCTCCGGCTGTTCCGCGCCGGCGACGGGACCAGCGCGATGCGCGCGCTCGCCGCCGCGGTCCGCGAGGCGCTCGAGGCGGCGGCGCGGGAGGGCGAGCGCCCCGGCGACGTGTACAACAGCGGCGCCGCGCTCTCGTCCGAGGCGCTCGAGGCGTACCTCGCCGAGGCGGGCGCCGCGCGCGAGGTCCGCCGCGTCGAGCTCTCGCCCGCGGACATCCCGGAGCCGCTCCGCGCGCGCTGGTGGTACGGCGACGAGCCGCTCTCGCTGGTCGCGTGCTTCGGGCGGGACGGTCGCCTCGCCGAGCTGTTCCGGCGGGTCGGCGCCGCCGCGTTCAAGGGGCTCGGCGACGTCGTCGTCTGGGAGCTCTGCGGCGACGGCGGCGGTCCGGGGGCGCTCGCGCAGGCGCTCGGCCCGTCCTGGCTCCGGTCGCCCGGCTAGAGCGCATCCCGCGACCCCCGGCCGTCGCGAGGCGCACGATTCCGTCGCCGAGCCGGGCGCGCGAGGAGCGAGCAGCGGAGGCGTACCTGATGGTACGTCGAGCAGCGCAGCGACGAGCCCGCCCGGCGCAGGCAGGAAGCGTGCGCCGCAGTAGGGCGGGGGTCGTGGGATGCGCTCTAGCGCTCACCCGATCGCGGGTGGGGCGGAGCGTCGGCGCCGGGCTCGGGGCTCGCGCCAGCCTCCTGCCCGAAGAACACCGGACGCGTGACGTAGGCGTCGAGCCTGCCGCGGAGCACGAGGTACGCGAGGAGCTGGTCGGCGTTGAACGCGACCGGCGTCTGCGCCGCGAGCAGCTTGCGCGCGCCCTCCAGCGTGACGGCGTAGGCGTGGGTGCCGAAGTGGCGCCCGGCCCGGCCGAGGTTCGCCGAGAAGGGGCGCGGCAGGAGCCGCAGCGCCTCGCCGGTGCGCCAGCGCACGAGCCGCAACGGCGCGAGCGCGACGTAGATCGCCCGGCGCAGCCGCTCGCCGGGGGTCGCGGCGTCCCTGCCGACGCGGCCGTCCTTGGTGAGGTGGCCGAGGTAGCAGAGCTCCCAGGTCGCCGGGAGCTGCGCGAGCGCCTCCGGCAGGCGGTCGAGGGCGCCCTCGTCGGGATCGGCGTCGTCCTCGAGCACCACCGTGCGCCGCCAGCCGTTCCGGACGATCTCCTCGTAGATGCGGCGGTGCGACATCGAGCAGCCGAGGTGCCCGAGCACCATCTCCGCGCGGTGCCGGAAGGCGCGGGGCACGCGGCTCTCGTCGAACATGCCCTCGGCGCGGAGCTTCTCCCGGTCGAGCTCGAGCTTGTCGGTCGCGTCGAGGAAGCGGAAGTCGAGGCCCACGAGCCGCCGCCTCATCCGCGCGCGCCGATCGGCCGCGCGGGCGAGGCTCACGACGTAGACGCGGTCCGCCCAGCCGTTCAGGAACGCCCACGCGCGCCCCGCGGCGGCGCCGGGGCGCGCGCTGGCCGCCCGGTCCGTCACTTCGCCGCGACGAGCTTGCGGTCGATGACGGCCTTCAGCATCTCGAACGGGACCGCGCCCTCGACCTTCTCGCCGTTCACGAACATCGTCGGCGTCGCCTGCGCGCCGATCTGGGCCGCGACCCGCTGGTCCTCCTGGATGCGCGCCCGGGCGCTCCCGGAGCGCGTCGTCGCCTGGAAGCGCCGCAGGTCGAGCCCGATCTCGCGCGCGGCGCGGTCGTACAGGTCGGGGGACAGCTCCTGCTGCGACGCGAACAGCTTGTCGTGCATCTGCCAGAACTTCCCCTGCTCGCGCGCGGCCTCGGCGGCCTCCGCGGCGGGGAGCGCGTTCGGGTGGAACGGGAGCGGCTGGTGCTTCCAGACCACCCGCACCTTGTCGCCGTACTCCTTCTGCACGCGCTGGAGCGTCGGCTCGACGCGCGCGCAGAACGGGCACTGGAAGTCGGAGAAGAGGACGATCGTCACCGGCGCCCTCGGGTTGCCGCGCACCGGGTCGTCGGCGCGGACGGGGAGCGCGCCGGCCGGGAGCGGGCCGGGGGGGGCCTCGGGCAGCGTCCCGGCGGCGGGCAGCGCGGCGGCGGGCGCCGCGGCGAGGTTCGTCTTGCAGGCCTTCTCGTACACCGCCGGATCGCGCTTCCCGCCGAGGAGCGCGTCCACCTTCTTGAGCTCCTCCTCGGCCGTCGCGCGGAGCCGCTCGAAGGGCTGCGCCCCGACCACCTGGCGGCAGTTGAAGAACATCGTGGGCGTGCCGTTCGCCCCCACCTGCTGGGCCTGGGCCTGGTCCTCGGCGATCCTGGGCTCCCCCTTCTTCGCGGCGAGCGACGCCTGGAAGCGGCGGACGTCGAGCCCGAGCTCCCTCGCGTGGCGGGCGTACGCCGCGTCGCCGAGGCCCTGCTGGTCGGCGAAGAGCTTGGCGTGCATCGGCCAGAACTTGCCCTGCTCGCGCGCCGCCTCGGCGGCGAGCGCGGCCGGCCGCGCGTTCGGGTGCATGGGGAGCGGCTGGTGCTTCCACACGATCCGCACCTGCCCCGGGAACGCGTCCTCGAGCTGCTTCAGGCTCGGCTCCACCCGCGCGCAGAACGGGCACTGGAAGTCGGAGAAGAGGACCACGGTCAGCTTCGCGTCGGCCGGGCCGCGCGCGGGGTCGTCCTTCCGCAGCTTCACGTCGCGGTACACCGCGGGGGGCGGGGCCGCCGGCGGCGGGGGGCCCGCCTCGGCCTGGCGCGCGCCGGGCGGCTGCGGGGCGGGCGAGCCGGGCAGGTACACGGGGGCGGTGGCGCCGCGCTCGGAGATCTTCGCGTACACCTGGGCCGCGGGCGTGCCCGAGGCGACGAGCGCCTGCGCCTTCGCGAGCTCCTCGTCCACGAGCGCCTTGAACGCCTCGAACGGCTGCGCGCCGGCGATCTTGCGCCCGTTCACGAAGAACGACGGCGTGGCGGGCGCGCCGAGCGACTGCACGAGCCGCTGGTCGCGCGCGATCCGGTCCTTGGCCTTGCCCGTCTTGATCGCGTCGCGGACCTTCGCGACGTCGAGGCCCGCCTCCTCGGCGGCCTTCTCGATCGCGGCGTCGTCGAGCGACGGCGCGGCGAAGAGGGCGTCGTGCATCGCCCAGAACTTCGCGTCGCCGCCCTGGGCGCGCGCCTCCTCGGTGGCGAGCGCGGCCGGCAGCGCGCGCTGGTGGAACGGGAGCGGGTTGTGCTTGAAGGCGAAGCGGATCTTCCCCCGGTACGCCTCCTCGAGCTGCTTCAGCGTCGGGACGACGCGCTTGCAGAACGGGCACTCGAAGTCCGACGACTCGACGACGGTGACGAGCGCGTCCGCCGGGCCCTTCACCGGCGAGTCCTCGAGCGGCACGCGGTAGACGGCCTTCGGATCCTCGGTGGGCCGCGGCGGGCGCTGCTGCGTGGGGGCGGCCGCGCGCGACGGCGGCCGCGTCGTGCCGTCGATGGCGCCGCGCGAGAAGAAGCCGATGGCGCCTCCGATCACGAGCGCGATGAACCAGCTGGCGTGCTTCTGCATGGGGCCGGGACTCCTCGTGGGGATTCGCGCGGATGTAGCAGGAACCCGGGGGTGCCGACAAGGCCGCTCCCCCGGCCCGGGCCGGGCGTTCTCGCCGGGCGAAACGTGCCGCCCCGCTCCCCGCGGCGCCCCTAGAACACGAGGCTCGCGACGCCGAGGAGGAGGACCTCGGACTCCGTCGCGCTCGTGCCCGGGGCGGTCTCGTCGCCGCGCCGGCGGAAGCTCTGCCAGCGCACGGTCGCGTTGAAGACGGCCGACTGGTCGAGCACCTGGTAGCCGAGCGAGCCCTCGGCGGCGAGCAGCATGTCGGGCTTGTTCCACAGCTTCACGAGGTCGCCCTGCAGCGAGAGCAGCATCGCGGGCGGAAGCAGGACCGTGTAGCGGACGCGACCCGAGCTCGACGCCCCGGGGACGTCGGACTCGGTGGCCCACCCCGCGCTGTGCTCGATGTGCGCGCCGCCGTAGTAGCGCACCCAGGCCGCGGCGACGGGCGACACGTAGTAGTAGAAGCGCATCGTGTCGTTCGCGAGGGAGAGCGAGCCCTCGAAGCACGGCAGCGTCGACAGCTGCGCGAGCGTCTGGACGGCGAGCGCCGGGTAGCGCGCGACCTCCGCCCGGCCGATGACGAACCGGAACTCGCGGCGGCCGATCATGTACGCGGCCTCGGCGTCGCCGTCGGAGACGAAGTAGATCTCGCTCTCGCCGCCCGTGAACATCCGGACCCGGAACCGCGCCGCCTGGCCGTAGCCCTCCGTCCACAGCCCGTCCGCCTGGCCGGCGAAGTAGAGCATGAGGCCGCTGTTCTGCTTGGCCGACTCGAGCTGGTACCCGCCGAACCGGCCCGCGACGCCGGTCGCGAGCGAGAACCGCCAGTGGGAGATCGACTCGTCGGGGTGGAGCGGCGCCGCGGGCGACCCGGCCGGCGCGAGCAGGCCCTCTCCGATGGTCCCCGGGGCGCGCTTCGGCCCGGGCCGCAGCCCGGGCACGAACGGCGCCGGCGTCGCCGGGGCGGCGGCCGGGGCCGGCGGCGCGGGCGTGAGGTCGTAGGGCGAGGGGGGAGGCGGCGGGGGCGGGGGCGGCAGCGGCTCCTCCGCGGCGGCCGGGACGGCGAGGGCCAGCAGGGCTCCGAGGACCGCGGGGGCGAGGCGTCTCATGTCGTCTCTCCGTGGAGGGGGCCCGCCGGCGGACGGCGGCGGGGCGAGGTGCGCGGCCCGGCCGGTCAGAACCGGAACGAGGCGCCGCCGCGCAGCAGGAGCGGGAGGCCCGACTCCGAGCCGAGCGGCACGCCGGTGTCGATCTCGCCGTACAGCCCGAAGAGGCTCGTGAGCCGGACCTCCGCCGCGGCGCCGACGAGGAGCCACCGCCAGCGGAGGCCGCTGTCCCGGGCGTTCGACAGGTCGATCGCGGCGCGCAGCTGGATCGGGAACTCGGGGAGCGACCAGCGCACGCCCGGCCGCAGCGCGACGTGCGTGTCGGGCTCGAGGCCGAAGGCGAGCGCGAGCTCGGGGCGGAGGCCGACCGAGGTGATCTCGTACCCGACCGCCGCCTCCAGCTCGAGCACTCCCGCCTTCCCCGAGTCGAGGCCGAGCTCGCCGCCGCCGCCCATCGAGACGGAGGCCGTGAGCCCGGTGGACACCGGCGCGGGGGCGCCCTCCTGGGCGGGGGACGCGGCGGGGGTGAGCGCCGCGACGGCGGCGAGCGCGAGCAGGATCGGTCGGGGCATCGCGGCGAGCCTAGCGCCCGGCCGCGCCTCGGGGCAAGGACGCGGCGGTTGCCCCGTCCCGGGGGAGCGGCTAAACGAGGACCCCGTGACGGCGACCACCGACATGCCCGCACCCGCGCGGACGATCGACACCTCGGGGAGGCTGTGCCCCTACCCGATCGTCGAGACCGCGAAGGCCATCCGGACGATGGACGACGGCGCGGTGCTGCTCGTCGTCGCGACGGATCCGGGGATCGCGCTCGACATGCCGATGTGGTGCAGGGCGACCCGCAACGAGCACCTCGGGACGTTCCGGGAGGGCGGCGCCTGGAAGAGCTTCGTCCGCAAGCGCGGGCGGGGGGGGCGGCCGTGACGCGGCCCGCGAAGGCCATCGCGATGATCTCGGGCGGCCTCGACTCGACGCTCGCGCTCGCCCTCGTGCGCCGGCAGGGGATCGCGGTGAAGGCGATCAACTTCTACACCGGCTTCTGCATCACGGAGACGCAGCGCCGGAAGGGCGGCCGCGCCGACGGCACCGTGCCGCGGAACGAGGCGCTTCGCGCGGCGGCGGACCTCGAGGTCGAGATCGAGTACGTGGACGTCTCCGGCGGGCCGTACCTCGACATGCTCGTCCACCCCAGGTACGGGTACGGCAAGAACGCGAACCCCTGCGTCGACTGCCGCATCTTCATGATGTCCCGCGCGCGGGAGATCATGCTCGCGGAGGGCGCCGACTTCGTCTTCACCGGCGAGGTGCTCGGGCAGCGCCCGAAGAGCCAGCGCCGCGACACGCTCCGGATCATCGAGCGCGAGAGCGGGCTCGAGGGGCGGCTGCTGCGGCCGCTCTCGGCGAAGCTCCTGCCCCCGACGGTCCCCGAGCAGGAGGGGCTCGTCGACCGCGAGCGGCTCCTCGACATCAGCGGCCGCTCGCGCCTGCGCCAGATGGCGCTCGCGCGGGAGCTCGGGATCGCCGACTTCCCGCAGCCGGCGGGCGGGTGCTGCTACCTCACGGACGAGAGCTTCGCGCGGAAGTTCTTCGACGTGCTCGACGCGCGCGAGGCGGCCGGCGAGGAGCGCCGCCTCGTGCCGGACGACGTCGTCCTCCTCTCCACCGGGCGCCACTTCCGGCTCTCGCCGCGGGCGAAGCTCGTCGTGGGCCGCACCGAGGTGGAGAACGCGCTCCTCGAGCACCACGTGGCCGGCCGCGCGCGGGTCGAGGCGAAGGGCGTGCTCGGGCCGGTGGCGCTCGTGGAGGGCGAGCCGACGTGGGAGGAGCGCGTGCTCGCGTCGCGCATCGTCGCGCGCTACGGCAAGGGGAAGGACCTCCCGAAGGTCGAGGTCGAGTGGCGGGAGGACGACCTCGTCGAGACGTACGAGGTCGAGCCCGAGCAGGACGAGGCGCGCCTCGAGGCGCTGCGCGTCTGACCGGTCCACGGCGGCCCCCGCCGCCGCCTCGCTCGTCCGCCGCGCGGCCGACCCGACCGAGGAGGGGGAGCCCGCCGGGGCGGCGCCGCGGCGAGTCCCGTCCTTGACGAGGATCAGCGGTCGAGCGCTCGGGCGCCCGAAAAAAAGAGCACCCGCCGATACCGTTCGACATCTCGATTCTGCTACACCTACCCTCCCACCGGCTGCGAGCCCAGGCCGCAGACCCCACGATTCTTTCCGTGAGAGTCCACGCGAGGTGAAGAGATGGCCAAGAGGCGCATCTACTCCTTCGGCGGCGGCAAGGCCGAGGGCAACAAGGACATGAAGGACGTGCTCGGCGGCAAGGGCGCCGGGCTCGCCGAGATGTCGAACATCGGGATCCCGGTGCCGCCGGGCTTCACGATCCCCACCGACGTCTGCACCGAGTACTACCGCGCGGGCAAGAAGCTGCCGCGCGGTCTCGACGGCGAGATGCGCGCCGCGCTCCGGAAGGTGGAGGCGCTCTCGGGGAAGGGCTTCGGGGACGCGTCGAACCCGCTCCTCGTCTCCGTCCGCTCGGGGGCGCGCGTCTCGATGCCCGGCATGATGGACACCGTCCTCAACCTGGGCCTGAACGACGCGACCGTCGAGGGGCTCGCGGCGCGCTCGGCGAACCCGCGCTTCGCCTGGGACAGCTACCGGCGCTTCGTCGCGATGTTCGGGGACGTGGTGCTCGGCATGAAGCCGGAGCGCAAGGAGGACCGCGATCCGTTCGAGGTCATCCTCGAGGCGAAGAAGCACGCGCGCGGCGTCCGCTTCGACGCCGAGCTGCCGGTGGACGCGCTGCGCGAGCTCGTCTCCGAGTTCAAGGCCGAGATCGCCCGCCGCAAGGGCGTGGCGTTCCCGGACGATCCGATGGAGCAGCTCCGCGAGGCGGTCGCCGCCGTGTTCCGGTCGTGGGAGAACGACCGCGCCGTCGCCTACCGGAAGATGAACGGGATCCCGGTGGAGTGGGGCACCGCCGTCACCGTGCAGTCCATGGTCTTCGGGAACATGGGCGAGGACTCGGGCACCGGCGTCGCCTTCACGCGCAACCCCGCCTCCGGCGACGACGAGTTCTACGGCGAGTTCCTCGTCAACGCCCAGGGCGAGGACGTGGTCGCCGGGACCCGCACGCCGCAGAAGATCTCGGAGCTCGAGGCGCACTGGCCGGACATCGCGCGCCAGCTCGAGGACGTCCGGTCGCGGCTCGAGCGGCACTACCGCGACATGCAGGACATCGAGTTCACCATCGAGCGCGGCGAGCTCTACGTCCTGCAGACCCGCTCCGGGAAGCGGACCGGCCTCGCCGCCGTGCGCATCGCCGTGGAGATGGCGGACGAGAAGCTCATCTCGAAGGACGAGGCGGTGCTCCGCGTCGAGCCCGAGGCGCTGAACCACCTGCTCCGGCCGATCTTCGACGGCGAGAAGAAGGCGGCGGCGATGAAGGCGGGGCGCTTCCTCGCGAAGGGGCTCCCGGCGGGCCCCGGCGCGGCGAGCGGCCGGCTCGTCTTCTTCGCCGAGGACGCGGAGGCGTGGCGGGCGCGCGGCGAGACGGTGGTGCTCGCGCGCCACGAGACCTCGCCCGAGGACATCCGCGGCATGGCCGCGGCCGAGGGGTTCCTCACCGCGTTCGGCGGCATGACCTCCCACGCCGCGCTCGTCGCGCGCCAGATGGGCAAGGTCGCCATCGTCGGCTGCGAGGCGATCCGCTTCGACTACCACGCGCGGACCATGACCGTGACGAGCGGCTCCGGCGAGAAGGTCCTCCCCGAGGGCACCTGGGTGTCCATCGACGGCACCGCCGGCGAGGTGATCGAGGGCAAGCTCGACACGCGGCCGTCCGAGGTGGTCGAGGTGCTCGTCGAGCGGACGCGCGACCCGAAGGGCGCGCAGGTCTACCAGGAGTTCGCGAAGCTGCTCTCCTGGGCGGACGGCGCGCGGCGCCTCAAGGTCCGCGCCAACGCGGACCAGCCCGACCAGGCGACCACCGCGGTCGCCTTCGGCGCGCAGGGCATCGGCCTCTGCCGCACCGAGCACATGTTCTTCGGCGAGGGGAAGATCGGCCCGATGCGCGAGATGATCGTGGCCGAGAACGAGGCGGACCGGCGCAAGGCGCTCGCGAAGCTCCTCCCGCTGCAGCGGGAGGACTTCCGCGGGCTCTTCGTCGCGATGGCCGGGCGGCCGGTCACGATCCGCACCCTCGACCCGCCGCTCCACGAGTTCCTCCCGCACGATCAGCCCGGCATCGCCGAGCTCGCCCAGGCGACCGGGAGGACGGTCCAGGCGATCGCGCACCGCGTGCACGAGCTGGCCGAGTCGAACCCGATGCTCGGTCACCGCGGCTGCCGGCTCGGCATCTCCTACCCGGAGATCACCGAGATGCAGGCGCGCGCCATCTTCGAGGCCGCCTGCGACGCCGCCGAGCAGGGCGTGAAGGTGGAGCCCGAGGTGATGATCCCCCTCGTCGGCACGCGCAAGGAGCTCGAGCACCAGGGCGCGGTGGTGCGCCGCGCCGCCGAGGACGTGTTCCGCGAGCGCGGGCGCAAGGTGAAGTACCTCGTCGGCACGATGATCGAGGTGCCGCGCGGCGCGCTCACCGCCGGCGAGATCGCGAAGGCCGCCGAGTTCTTCTCCTTCGGCACGAACGACCTCACCCAGACCACCTTCGGCCTCTCCCGCGACGACACGGGCCCCGTGCTGTCGACCTACGTGGAGGAGGACATCCTCGCCGTCGACCCGTTCGTGTCGATCGACCGCGACGGCGTCGGCGCGCTCATGAGGCTCGCCGTGGGCGCCGGCCGCGCCTCGCGGCCGACGCTCAAGCTCGGCATCTGCGGCGAGCACGGCGGCGATCCGTCCTCGGTCGCGTTCTGCCACGAGATCGGGCTCGACTACGTCTCGTGCTCGCCGTACCGGCTCCCCATCGCGCGGCTCGCGGCGGCGCAGGCCGCGCTCAGGCAGGCCGCGGCCGAGAAGCGCGAGAAGCGCGCGCGCCCGGCGCTCGACGCGAAGGCGGCGCGGAACGCGGGGCGGAACGGGAAGCCGCGCGACGTGGCGGTGCGCGCGGCGCGCGCCGCGAAGGCGCGCGGGCCGCGCGCGCGGGCCTGACGGATCGACGCGCCGCGCGGGCCGCTCGCGCGGCGCGTTCGGGGGACGTGCCCCGCGTAGAGGTCGTCGCCTCTCGCGGGGCACCGTACTTTGACGAGGCCCGGACGTTGAGGCAGACTCGCGGACGTCGCTTCGCCCCCGCCCCCGATGAAGCTCCACAGCCTCCTCGCCAGCCTCGTCCCCGCGAGCGCGCTCCTCCTGGCCGGCGCCGCGGTGCCGCGCGCCGGGGATCTCACGCCCGGGGCCGCGCCCGCGGCGCCGCCCGCCGCGGCGGTCGTGCCGCCCGGGACGGCGCCGGTCGAGCCCGCGGCGATCCCGGTCGAGCCGGCCTCCCCGGCGGCGGCGCCCGACGCGGCGCTCGCGCTCGAGATCGCGGCGCCCGTCCCGCCCGAGCCGCTCGCGCTCCGGGACGTCCACCTCGACCCGCGGCGGGGGCGGTACGTGGCGCCGCTCGGCGAGGGGCGGGCCATCCTGACGCTGGACCCGCGCCTGCAGACCCGGCTCGAGCGATCGCTCGCGGCCTACCGGGTGCCCTGGGGCGCGACCGTCCTCCTCGAGGTGGGCACCGGGCGCGTGCTCGCCCTCGCCGAGCACTCGCAGGCGGAGCCTGCGCGGCGCGGCATCGCGCTCTCGGCCATCGCGCCCGCGGCGAGCATCTTCAAGATCGTGACGGCGGCCGCGCTCCTCGAGCGCGGCGTGCTGCCCGACGACGAGGTCTGCTATCACGGCGGCAGGCGCCGGCTGCAGCCGAGGCTGCTCGCCGACGACCCGCGCCGCGACCGCCGCTGCACGTCGCTCGCGTCCGCGTTCGGGCACTCGACGAACGTGGTCTTCGCGAAGCTCGCCGATCGCGGCCTGGACGCGGAGGCGCTGCGGGCCGCGGCGCGCCGGTTCGGCTTCGACGAGGAGATCTCGTTCGCGCTCCCGGTGGAGCGCTCGATCGCCGAGATCCCCGACGATCCCTTCGGCCTCGCGAACGCCGCCGCCGGCTTCGGCGCGGTCACGCTCTCGCCCGTGCACGCGGCGCTCCTGGGCTCGATCGTGGCGAACGGCGGGCTCGAGCTGCCGCCGCTCCTCGTGGACGACGTCGAGGGCGGGCCGGTGCCCGCGGCGCGCCCGGCGACGCGGGTCGTGGACGAGGCGGTCGCGGCGAAGCTCGCGGCGATGATGCGGAACACCGTCTCGGAGGGGACGGCGCGGCGCGTCTTCCGGCGCCCGGGCCCGGCCCTCCGCGGCGTCGAGGTCGCCGGGAAGACCGGCTCGCTGGCCCAGCCGAGCCCGTACCGGGATTACTCGTGGTTCGTCGGGTTCGCGCCCGCGGAGCGGCCCGAGGTCGTCGTCGCGACGGTCGTCGTGAACGATCGGCTCTGGCACGCGCGCGCCCCGACCGTCGCGAGGGAGGCCCTCGAGGCCTTCTTCGGCGCGCGCTTCGCCGGCCTGCCGCCGGGGTCGATCCGGACGGCCGCCGCGCCGTAGCGCGCTGCGGGCTCACCCGTGTCCGCCGCCCGCGGCCGGGCGCGGCTCTCCGGGCAGCGGGTCCACGCGCTCGAGCACGCGCGCGACCTCGCGCTCGAGCGCGTCGCGCAGCGCGCGGGGCACGTCCGGCGCCGCCCGCCGCAGCCGCCGGAAGGTGGCGTCGAGCGCGCGCCGCTCCCCCGCGCCGAGCGCCGCCACCACGCCGGCGCGCCCGTCCGCGAGCGGGACCACGCCGCGGCGCGCGTGCGTGCGCCGGACGACGGCCTCGTAGTGGAGGAGCGCGCGGTCGAGCACCACCCACGGGAAGTTCGGCTGCGCGTGCGGGCCGACCCGGAAGCGCCGGGCGCGCGAGACGAACCGGCGCGCCTCCAGCAGGAGCGAAGGGACGCCGGCGGGGCCGACCGGGCGCGCGCGCGCGAAGCGGCGCCCGACGCCCCAGAGCGCGGCGCCGCCCCCGAGCGCGCCGCCGAGCACGCTGCCGGCGAGGAAGCTCGCCCCGCCCACCGCCGCGTCGATCACGCCGCCCGCCGCCGCGCCCGCGACCGCCGAGGCCGCCACGAGCTGGGCCGGCGAGAGCCCGAGGAGCTCCCAGGTCCGCTCCGCGAACAGGTCCTGGTTCAGCACCGGCCGCGCGAGCGCCGCCCCCTCGAACACCGCGGCGTCGTGGCGGTACAGCGCCTCGACGCGGCGGCGCGCCTCCTCCTCGCGGCGCCGGAGCGCGTCGTGGAAGCTGCGCTCGAGCCGGTCCCGCTCGGCGGCGAGCGCCCCCTCGTCCTCGAGCGCGAGCTCCTCCACGTGGGTGAGGACGTCGGCGAGCAGGTCCGCGATCTCCCCGGCCGCCTCCGCGCGCCGCCGGCGCCGCTGCGCGACGAGCGCCGTCACCGCCTCGTCCACCGCCGGGCGCCAGGGCGGGCGCAGCGCGCGGAACGCCTCGAGCAGCTCGAGCCGCTCCTCGAAGCTCACCGCGAACGCGTCGAAGTCCCGCACGATCCGGAAGTACTGGTCGAGCGCGCGCCGCCACTCGTCGGCGTGATCGCCGCCGCCGATGCGGTTCACGAGCGCCATGCCCGGCCGCCCCGTCCAGCGGAGGATCTCCATCTCCGCCTCGTAGTTGGGCCGGTACGGCTTCGCGCCGTCGACGACGTAGAGGATGCTCGCCCCCGCGAGGATCGGCGCGAGGAGGCGCCGCTCCTCGACGAAGGCGTCGGTCCCCTCGTGCGCGCGGACGAGCTCGGCGACGCGCGCGGGCCGGTCGGCCGCGGACACCTCGCGCGCGCGCAGCCAGGCGAGCGCGCGCGGCGCGTCCTCGAACCCCGGCGTGTCCACGAGCACGAAGAGCGTCCGGCCGTCCACGCGCACCGGGTACTCGCGCACCTCGGTGGTCGTGCGCGGGCGCGGGTCGATCCGGACGGAGTCGTCCTCCGCGAGCGTCGCGACGATGCTCGACTTTCCCTTGTTGACGCGGCCGACCACCGCGAAGCGCGGGGCGTCCGTCACGGGGCCACCCCGGGGAGCCGGAGCGGCTCCACGCCGACGAACGGGTCCTCGAGCGCCTCGACCGCGTCGCGCCAGACGCGGACGTCCTCGGGCCGTGGCGTGCCCGGCCCGGGCGCGTCGCCGACGAGGAGCACGAGCACGGACCGGCGCGGGCCGAGCGCGCCGCGGAGGTCCTCGAGGAGGCGGCGGACGCCCCGGTCCGGCGGCTCGAACGCCTCGGCCACCACCACCACCGGGTCCGCGCCGTCGGCCCAGGCCGCCCAGTCCTCCTCGTGGCCGCCGCCCCCCGCCGCGCGCACCGCCGCGACGGGGCGGGCGAGCGCGCGCGACGCGGCCGCCGCGAGCGCGTCGCCGCCCGGCACGTCCCGCCACAGCACGAGCGCGGCCGGCGTTCCCGGCGGCGCCGCCTCCGCGCGGCGCGCGCCGCTCCGCGGCGGGGCCGCAGCGGCCTCGGGGAGCGGCGCGCGGGTCTCGACGTGGGGCTCCGCGAGCCGGGCGGCGACGCGGCGCGCCTCGGCGTCGTCGTGCGGCATCGTCGCGAGGAGCCTCGCGACGCGCGCGCGGGAGCCCGCGAGGAGGAGCGCGCGCGGCACGAGCCCGTAGGCGAGGAGCGACGCGACGAGGAACGGCCACCACCCCCCGACGAGCTCGGGCCGGGCGCTCCGGCCGGCGCCGGCGAGGAGGTAGGCGCCCTCGAGCCGGGAGTAACGGGTGGCGGCGACGAGGGCCTCGGACGGCACGGCCTCCGGCCAGAGGGCGCGCCACGGCCAGGCCACGGCCCGCGCGAGCGCGTGGAAGCGCGTCGCGTCCAGCTCGACGAGCGTCGTGCCCCAGCCGAACGCGACGTCGGTGAAGACGACGAGCCGGAGCACGGCGGCGAGCGCGCCGACGTTGAAGGCCAGGGCGAACGCCTGGGTGACGGAGAGGAGGAGCCACGGCTCGACCGCGTGGTAGAGCGAGCGGCGGCTGCGGAGCCGGTGCCACAGCGCGCGCCACTCGGCCTCGCGCCCGGGCTCGACGTGCCTCCGCGCGATCCGCGCGTACGCCCAGCCCACGGCGCCGCCGAAGAGGCCGGCGAGGGGCGCGCCCGCCGCCGCGAGCGGCAGGAGGAAGAGCGCGAGGAGCAGGACGAGGAGCGCCGCCTGCAACCCCACGAACGCGAGGAGGAAGTCCCAGACGTTCACGGGGTGGCCGCCCCCGTACGTCATCAGCGCGGTCGCCGCGCCCCACCCGACGCCGACGCCGGCGACGGCGAGGAGCGCGCGCACGGCGGCGAGGGCGCGCGCGACGGCGCGGCCCGGGTGGAGCGCCCCCGGCTCGCGCTCCCGCAGGGCGTCGAGCCAGCGGGCGAGGAGGGCGCCGGGCCGCCGCGGATCGACCGGCCCGCGGGCGAGGAGCGCGCGGTCGCGCGCCGCGAGCGCCGCCGGGTCCGCGTCGCGGTCGCGCGCGAGCTGGGCCTCGAGGTCGATGAGGTTCGCGAGGGTCATCCCGCCCCCGAGAAGATAGCGGTTCCCGGCCGGCCACGCGCCGGCTTCGCGCCGCGCCCGCCCCGAGCCCGGGCACGAAGCGCGCGCCGCAGCAGGGCGGGGGTCGCGGGAGGCGCTCTACCCGAGCTCGATCAGCTCGGCGTCGGCGAACCGCCGGATCGCCTTCAGCACGTCGAGCTCGCGGAGCGGGGCGAGCTGGACGAGCTGGCGCACGTCGCGGCCGCCGTCGCAGCGCGAGAGGAGGTACTTGTCCGCGGCGGAGACGCCGAGGGAGGCGATGCGCGGCGGCGGGACGCGCAGCCGCGGCCGGCGGGGCGGCTCGAGCAGCTCGCCGCGGAGCCGGGAGGCGAGCTCCCGCTCCGCGTCGGCGAGGATCGAGCACGCCGCGCCCGAGTCGGGCGCGAGCTCCACGGCGCGCGCGGCGAAGCGCTCGGCGTCCGCGGCGAGCCCCTCGGCGAGGAGCGCGCGCGCGCGCTCGACGAGGTCGGCGGCGGCGCCGTGCCCGGCGGGGGGGGCCGGCGCGGCGCCGGCCGGCGCGGCGTGGAGCACGCCCTGGCGGGCGAGGGCGTAGAGCCGCTGGTAGAGGTGGAAGTCGGTGGCGTGGAGCGCGAGCCCGATCTCGTCGATGGTCCGGCCGTCGCGCGCGAGCGCGAGCAGGCGCGCGTCCACGGTGTCCGGCCCGAGCCCGGCGGGCACGCTCGCCTCGTCCACCTCCAGGGCGGCGGCGCCGGTCGGGAACTCGCCGCGGAACGCGCTCCACGCGGTCGCGCGGAACTCCGCCTCGCGCGCGATGTCGGCGAGCGGGATCGCCGCGTCGAGCTCGTCGACGGCCGGGGGCGGCTCGTCGTCGAACGAGAAGAGCCCCGACTCCCAGAGGAAGACGTCGAGGAGCGTCTCGCGGATCTTGATGGCGAGGACCTCGCGAACGGTCTCCCCGGGGACGATGCCCACCATCGTCAGCACCTTCCCGAGCCGGATCTTGGTCTCCTCCTGGGTGCGGAACGCCTTGGTGAGCTGGTCCTCGTCGAGGTGGCCGAAGTTGACGAGGAGCTGGCCGAGGTACTCGCGCGGATCGTTCGACGCGGCGCCCACGGCGGCCCCCTCGCGCACGTGGAGCGTCTTGCGCACGGTGCCGCGCTCGCAGGTGAGCGAGCCCGTCATGCGGCGGCGCGCGAGCAGCTCGACGAGATCGGCGAGCGGGAGCACCGAGAGGTTGCCCATGAGGCCGCGCATCCGCGCCCGAGTCTCCCCGACGCGCCCGCTGGCGGCAAGCGCGCGCCTCGTGTAAGTACCGGCCCATGGCCGAAGCCGAGTCCTCCTCGCGCCGCGTGAAGATCGCGGGCGTGACCGTCGCCGCCGCGCTCGTCGTGCTGTTCGTCGCGCTCCAGGTGATCGGGATGATCTCGTCGCGCCCGAAGGTCGTGCGCGAGCCCGTGCGGAACGCGATCGAGCGGTTCGGCATCGAGCGCGCGAGCGACCCGCGCCTCGCGGCGCCGCCCATCGAGCTCGCCGGGCTAGACGGCGCGCGCGTGTCGCTCGCCGACGCGCGCGGGCAGGTGGTGTTCGTGAACTTCTGGGCGACGTGGTGCCCGCCGTGCCGCGACGAGATGCCGTCGATGCTCGCGCTCGCGCAGGACCTCGCCTCGCGCTACCCCGGCCGGTTCAAGATGATCGCCGTGACCGTGGACGAGGACCTCGGCGAGGTCCGGTCCTACTTCGCGGCTCCGCCGTTCGAGGGCCCGCCCGGCTCGATGACCATCGCGCACGACGCGGACCAGAAGGTCACCCGGGCGTATTACCAGCAGGCCCGCGGGTTCGCCCCGGACATCAAGTTCCCGGAGACCTACATCGTCGACAAGTCCGGCCGGCTCGTCGCGTACGTGGTGGGCCCGCGAGACTGGTCCGACCCCGCCGCCCGGGCCTTCCTCGAGGCCCTGATCCGCTCCTGATCGTCCAAGCACCCGGGATCGCAGCGGAAGCAGGCCCCCTACGCGACGCGTCAGGCCCGGTCCGCGGCGGGGCGATTGCGCTCGATTGCGCCGCCCGCCGCCTTTCTTCTCTTGTTCGCCCATTGCGCGCTGCACTATAACTGCCCGGTAATCTTTGGAGATCCGGCGGATCGGGGGTCTACGGTGGGCGCCGACCCGGAAGGGCGCGCAGAACAGAACGGCATCCCGGTCGTCCTCATGGGGCTCGGCGAGATCGGGCAGGCGATCGCGCGCGCGGCGCTCGTCCGCCCGGACCTCCGGGTGGTGGCCGCCGTGGACCCGAGCGCGTCGGCCGCCGGCCGCCCGCTCGCGGACGTCCTCGGCGTCCAGGCGCCCGCGATCACGGTCGCCGCGGACCTCGCCGACGTCGCGCCCGCGGGCCGCGGCGGCGTCGTGCTGCAGGCGACGCGGAGCCGGTTCGACGAGGTGCTGTCGGAGCTGCAGGAGGCGGTCGGGGCCGGGCTCCACGTCGTCTCGACGTGCGAGGAGCTCGCCTGGCCGTGGCTCCGCCACGACGAGGAGGCGGCCGCGCTCGACCGGCTCTGCCACGAGCGCAACGTGGCGGTGCTCGGGACGGGCGTGAACCCGGGGTTCGTCCTCGACCGGCTGCCGGCGGTGCTCGCGCAGGTGACCGGGCCGGTGCGCCACGTGCGCGGCGTCCGCGTCGTGGACGTCGCCCGCCGGCGCGCGGCGCTGCAGCGGAAGGTCGGCGTCGGGCTCGAGGAGCGCGCGTTCCACGACGCGGTGGAGCGCGGCGAGATCGGCCACGTCGGGCTCGCGGAGTCCGCCGCCATGGTCGCGGAGGGGTGCGTCGGCGTCGAGGAGTACGAGGTGGACGAGGACATCGTCCCGCTCGTCGCGGAGGAGGACGCCGCCGGGGCCGCGCCGGTGCGGGCCGGGCAGGTGGCGGGCCTCCACCACGTGGCGCGCGTGTTCGCGGAGGACGGGCGCGAGATCGTCCGGCTCGAGCTCACCCTCGCGGTCGGCGCGGAGGACCCGCGCGACGAGCTCGCGCTCGACGCGGATCCCCCGGTGCGGATCGTGGTGCCGGGCGGGATCCACGGCGACGCCGCCACCGCCCACGCCGTCGTGAACGCCGTCCCCGCGGTGGTCGAGCTGCGCGGCATCGTGTCCGTGCTCGACCTGCCGGCGGGGCGCTGAGGAGACGCGATGCTCGACAGGAGCCTCATCGGCCGCGAGAGCGAACCGGTCGTCCACGAGGTCGAGAGGGGCGCGATCCGCCGGTTCGCCGAGTCCCTCGGCGATCCGAACCCGATCTACGCGGACGAGGCCGCCGCGCGCGGCGCCGGCTACCCGGCCCTGGTCGCGCCGGCGACGTTCGCGGTGGCGCTCACGTCGAACGAGCGCTTCCGCCACTCGCTCGACCTCGGCACGCGCTCGATCCTCCACAGCGAGCAGCACTTCGAGTACGCGCGCCCGATCGTCGCGGGCGACCGGATCACGGTGCGCAGCAAGGTGGCGGACGTGCAGGAGCGCGCCGGCGCGAGCGGGCCGATGGACGTCGTCGTGATCGAGGACGAGGGGCGCGACGACGCGGGCGCGCTCGTGTTCCGGACGCGGGCGACCCTGATCCTCCGGCGGGCATAGGGGCGAGCGATGCTGACGGCACGGCAGCTCTACTTCGAGGCGGTGAAGCCGGGGGACGAGCTCCCCCCGCTCGTGAAGCCCCCGGTCGACCGGCTGCAGATCGCGCGCTACGCGGCCGCCGCCCAGGACTGGAACCCGCTCTACATCGACGAGCCGTTCGCGAAGAACGCCGGGTTCCCGAGCGCCCTCGCGCCCGGGATGATCGCGATGGGGTTCCTCGCCGAGCTCGCGGTGGACTGGGTGCGCGGCGCCCGGCTCCGGAAGTTCGGGGCCCGCTTCGTGAAGATCGTCTGGCCGGGCGACGTCCTCACCGCCCGCGGCCGGGTGACGGACCGCCGCTTCGAGGAGGGCGGCCGCTACGGCATCGACGTCGAGGTCTGGGCCGAGAACCAGCGCGGCGAGCTCGTCGTGCGCGGCACCGTCACGTTCCAGCTCTACTACAGCGCGGAGGACGAGGCGCGCCAGCGCCAGGGCCAGCCGCCGCTCGTCGTGACGCGCGAGGAGGAGGAGGCCCGGCTCGCGAAGCTCTCGCGCGCGCAGCCGCCCCGCCCCGCCGCGCAGGCGGGACGGACGCTCGCGCCGCCGCGCCCGGTGGTCCCGCCGCCCGGGCGCCAGCCCGGGCCCGCGCCGCTCGCGGTCGCGCGGCCCGCGGCGGCTCCGCCGAAGGCCGGCAAGCCGGCGAAGGCGAAGGCGAAGCCGTCCAGGCCCGCCCGGGCGGCGCGGCCGCGCCCGGCGGCGCGCAAGGGCGCGAAGGCGAAGGCCCGCCCCCGCCCAGCGAAGCGCGCCGCGCGCCCCGCGAAGCCGAAGGCGCGCGCCCACCGGCCGGCGAAGAAGCCGTCCGGCAAGAAGCGCCGGTAGGCCGCCGCGGCGGCAGGGGTCCCGTGCGCCGGGCGATCACGACCGCCGTCCTCGCGGCCGCCGTCGCGCTCGGCGCGTGCCGGCGGCCGGCGGACACCGCGCCCGCGCCCGAGGCGCGCGACGCCGCGCCGGCGCGCTTCGACGCCGCCGTCGCCGACGGCGATCGCGCGTACGCGCTCCGCGGCGATCCGGCCCGGCTCGCGGCCGCGCTCCGCGCGTACGCGCTCGCCGCCGCCCAGCGCCCCGGCGATCCCGTCGCGGAGGTGAGGCTCGCGCGCGCCGAGGCGTTCCGCGGCCTCGCCGCGCCCGCGCCCGCCGCGGCGCGCGAGGCGTGGGAGGCGTCGGCGCGCGCCGCGGAGCGGGCGCTGCGGGCGCAGGCGCCGGCGTGGGCGGAGGCGATCGACCGCGGCGAGGACCCCGCCGCCGCGGCCGCGCGCGTGGACGCCGCCGGCGCCGAGGCGCTCTACCTCGTCGCGCAGGGCGCGATACGGGCCGCCCAGGCGACCGGGTACGCGGCCGTCCTCGCGGTGAAGGACGCCGGGCTCGCGATGATGTCGCGCGCCGCGGAGCTGGACGAGCGCGTGGACGCAGCCGGCCCGCACCGCGCCCTCGGCGCGTGGCGCGCCACCCTGCCCACCGCGGCGGGCGGAGGCGCCGCGGCCGCGCGCGCCCACTTCGACCGGGCGCGCGCGCTCGCGCCCGACGACCAGCTCGCGCGCGTGGCGGAGGCGGAGACCTGGGCGGTGCTCGTGCAGGACGAGCGCCGCTTCGACGCCCTGCTCGAGGGCGTGCTCGCGTTCGACCTCGGGCACGATCCGGCGCGCGCGCCGGAGAACGCGATCGCGAAGGCGCGCGCGAAGGAGCTCCTCCAGCGGAAGGCGCGCCTCTTCTAGCCCGAGCCCACGATGCGATCCGCCCCGGCCATCGTCCTCGCCGCCGCCCTCGCCGCCCTCGCCTGCCGCCCGCGCGTGCCGCCGCCGGACCTCTCCCTCGACCCCGCCGGCCTCGCGGAGCAGGTCCGCGCCGCGCAGGCGCGCACCCGCAGCGTGCGCGGCGAGGCCCGCGTGCGGATGGAGACGGCCGAGTTCTCGGGCACCGTCCCGGCGCTCGTCGCGGCGGAGTGGCCGGACCGCCTCCTCGTGCAGACCCTCGACTTCTTCGGGAACACGGTCGCGGTGCTCGCCGCGGCGGACGGGGAGCTCTCGCTCCACGACGCGCGCGCGAACGTCGTGTACCGCGGCGCCGCGACGCCGGAGAACCTCTCGCGGCTCGTGTCGCTGCCGCTCTCCCCGGCGGACCTCGCGCGGATCCTCTGCGGCTCGGCGCCCATCCTCGCGGGCGAGCCGGTCTCGGCGGAGCCGGGGCGCGGGCACGTGACGCTCGGGATCGCCGCCGGCGCCCGCACCCAGACGCTCCGGATCGGCGCCGGCGCCGAGGTGCTGCGGTCCGCGCTCCGAGTGGACGGCGCGCCCGGGCCGGGCACCTACGACCTCGAGTTCGCCGGGTTCGACCGCTTCGAGGGGAGCCGCTTCCCCACCGAGGTGGCGCTCTCCGCGGAGGTTCCTCGCGTCCGGATGCGGCTCGTCTGGATCGACGTCGAGCCCAACGCGGCGCTCGAGCGCGGCGCGTTCTCGCCGCGCGTGCCCCGGGGCGCGCGCGTGGTGGACCTCGCGGAGGCCGCGCCGCCGGCCTTCCTCGCGCCGGAGCCGCCCCGGCCGGCGGAATGAGCGCGGGCGGCCGGGCGTCCGCGCGGGAGGTCGTTCGCGCGCGCGGGCGGGTCCCGCGTTAGACTCCCGCGGACCCGGAGCGCACCTTGGACACCAGCCTGAGCTTCCTCGGAATCCTGAAGGCCGGCAGCGCGTCGATGTGGCTCATCGTCGCGTGCTCGGTCGTGGCCCTCGCGGTGGCGGTCGAGCGTGGGATCGCGCTGTGGGGCTTCACCGCCAGGGCGCGGGCGCTCGCCGACGCGGTCACGCGCGCGATCTACCGGGGCGATCTCGAGGACGCGCGCGCGCAGTGCGAGCGCTCCGGGTCGCCCGCCGCCGACGTGTTCCTCGCGGGGCTCGTCGCGAGCGCGCCGCGCCCGGGTCCGCGCGCGCCGCCCGCGGCGGAGCGCGTCGCCGCGGCGGTCGAGCGCGAGCGCCTGCAGGCGAACCTGAAGCTGCGGCGGAACCTCTGGATCCTCGGCACCGTCGGCGCGACCGCGCCGTTCATCGGCCTGTTCGGCACCGTGGTCGGCATCATGCACGCGTTCCGGCAGATGGCGCTCGCCGGGCAGGGCGGCTTCGCGGTGGTCGCGGCGGGCATCTCGGAGGCCCTCGTCACCACCGCGGGCGGCATCGGGGTCGCCATCGAGGCCGTCGTCATCTACAACTTCATGAACGTGCACGTGGGGAAGCTCGCCCTGCAGCTCAAGCTGCTCGCCGAGGAGTACCTCGAGATCGTGCGCGACGCCGCGCCCGCCGCGGCGCCGCCGCAGCCCGCGAGCCCGCGGGCGACGGGGGAGGGATAGCGATGGCCCTGGGGGCGCCCGAGCAGGAAGGCGGCGACGAGCTCGAGTCCGTCGGCGGCATCTTCTCCGACATCAACATCACGCCGCTCACCGACATCTTCCTCGTCCTCCTCATCATCTTCATGGTCACCACCACCGCCATCGCCGAGGCGGGCAACGAGGACGGCGGCTTCAAGGTGAACCTGCCGCGCGGCGGGAGGTCCGACGACGCCGCGCTCGTGCGCGACGTGACCGTCGCGATCCTCGCCGACGGCCGCGCCGTCGTGGGCGGGAAGGTCCTCGACGACGCCGCGCTGCGGCAGGCGTTCGAGGACGCGCACGCGCGCAGCGCGGACACGATCGTCCTGTTCCAGGCGGACGAGGGCGTCCCCCACGGGCGCGTCGTGCAGGCGATGGAGCTCGCCCGCCAGGCGGGGCTCTCGCGCCTCGCCATCGCCACGCGCGCGGACCCGGGCGCCGGCGGGCGCTGACGCCCCCGGGCTCCCTTTCCTCTCGGCGCGCTCGTCACGTCACCGTGCCTGGGGCGGGGCGCCGGCTCGACCGGCCCGCGGCGCGGGAGTAGGATCGGCGCCGCGATGAACCCGAAGAAGCGCATCGGCGAGATGCTCATGGAGGCGGGCATCATCGACGAGACGCAGCTCAAGGCCGCGCTCGGCCATCAGCGGCAATGGGGCGTCCGCCTCGGCCAGGCGCTCGTCGACCTGAAGATGGCGACCGAGGCCGACGTCGTCGGCGCGCTCTCGGTGAAGTTCGGGGTGGGCGTCGCCGAGCTGGGCGCCCTCGAGCCGTACGCGCTCGAGCAGGCGCTGAAGCTCCTCCCCCGCGAGTTCGCGGTCAGGAACAACGTCTTCCCGATGGCCGCGGACACGGCGAGCATCACGGTCGCGATGAGCGACCCGACGAACCTCGCGGTCGTGGACGAGATCCGCTTCCGCACCGGGCGCAAGGTGAAGGTCTGCGTGGGGGGCGACCGCGAGGTCGCCGACGCGCTGCACCGCCATTACCCGGGCGAGGCGCCCGTCGAGGCGATCGCGCTCGACCTCGACGCGGACGACGCCGAGGGCGAGGCGGTGTTCGACCCGTTCGGCGGCGGCTCGAAGGACGCGCTCGAAGCCTTCTTCGCCGCGCCGGCCGACGTCTCCGCGGCGGTCGACGCCCTCTCCGCCGAGCCGCCGCCCGGCGAGCCGCCCGCGCCCAGGACGACGGCCCCCCCCACCGCGCACGCCCGCCCGGCGCCCGCGCGTCCCACCGGTCCCGCCGCCGCGCCTCCCGCTCCCGCGCCCGCTCCGGCGCCTCGCCTCACGCCGGCGCCGGCGCCGCGGCCCAGCCTCGCGCCGGCCGCCGCGGGCGCCGCCGTCGCTGCCCCGGCCGTCCCGGCCGCCGCTCCGCCGTCACGCCTCACGCCGGCGCCCGGGCCCCGAGCTGCCCCCGCGCCGGCCGCGCCGCAGGCGCCGTCCGCGCACGCGCCACCCGCGCCTGCGCCGGCGCCGAAGGCGGCCGCTCCCGCCCCCGCGAAGGCCCGCCCGGCCGCCCCGCAGCGGCGCCTCGAGCTCGAGCTCGAGGAGCTCACGCCCGGGCCGGGCGGCGCCGCCCCGGTGGCCGGCCAGGAGACGACCGGGACCGCGGAGTTCACGCTCACCGACGAGGTCACCGGGAGCGGCCTGCTCATCCCGGACGAGGGGACGCCGGCGCCCGCGCCGGCGTCCCGCGCGCTCACCGCGCGCGAGCTCGAGGTGCTGCACGCGCTCGAGCGGCTCGCCGGCGGCGCCCACGCGGAGCCCGAGATCCTGAAGCCGGCGCAGGCGATGGCCGCGCTCGCGCTGCTCCTCGTGAAGAAGGGCATCGTGAGCGAGCAGGAGCTCCTGGGCGCGCTCGCGAAGCGGTGACGCGGCGCCGCGCGGGCGCGGGCGTGCCGCTCAGTTCACCGCGCCGGGGACGACGAGGGCGAACGGCGCGATGCGCGCGTCGAACGTGCTGCCGTCCTCCCGGACCATCCGGTAGGTGCCGCGCATCGACCCGTGCGGCGTCTTCAGGATGCAGAAGCTCGTGTACTCGAACTCCTCGCCGGGGGCGAGGCGCGGCTGCTGCCCGACGACGCCGTCGCCGACGACCTCCTCGCGCTCGCCGTTCGCGTCGGTGATGACCCAGTGGCGCGAGACGAGCTGCGCCGCGACGTCCCCCTCGTTCGCGACGCGTACCGTGTACGAGAAGAGCCAGCGCCCCTGCCCCGGCTCGGAGCGATCGGGGCGGAAGGCGCTCGTCACGGACACCCGGATCCCGCGCGTGAGGGCGCTCGACACGCGCCGGTCTTAACCGGGCCGGGGCGCTCGCGCACGCGGCGTGGCGCCCCGGTCGCGCTACACTCCCTCGCATGGAACCGAGGCTCGCCGAGCTCCTCGAGGCCGTGCGCGCGCGGAGCGGCAACGTGGTCGTGCTCACCGGCGCCGGCGTCTCCGCCGAGAGCGGGATCCCCACCTTCCGCGGCGCGGAGGGCTACTGGGTCGTCGGCTCGCGGAACTACATGCCCCAGGAGATGGCGACGCACGAGATGTTCGAGCGCGCGCCCGACGAGGTGTGGCGCTGGTACCTGTACCGGTTCGGCGCCTGCAAGGACGCGCTGCCCAACGCCGGGCACGAGGCGCTCGTCGCGCTCGAGCGCGCCCTGGGCGAGCGGTTCACGCTCGTCACGCAGAACATCGACGGCCTCCACCGCCGGGCCGGCTCCCGGCGGGTCTTCTGCATCCACGGCGACGCCGCGTACGTCCGCTGCGCGGAGGAGTGCGGCCTGGGCGTCGTGGACCTGCCCGCCGGGCTCGTGCCGCGCGGCGACGGCGCGCTCACCGCCGCCGAGCGCGCGGCGCTCACCTGCCCGCGCTGCAAGGGCTGGCTCCGGCCGCACGTCCTCTGGTTCGACGAGTACTACGACGAGGAGCACTACCGGATGGAGTCGGCGCTGCGCGCGGCGGGCGCCGCGGACCTCCTCCTCGTGGTCGGGACGAGCGGGGCGACCAACCTGCCGATGCAGATCGGCCAGCTCGTCTACCGCCGCGGCGCGGCGCTCGTCGACGTGAACCCCGAGGAGAACCCGTTCGCCGAGATGGCTTCGTTCTCGCGCAACGGGTTCTTCGCGCGCGGGAGCGCCTGCGAGCGCCTGCCGGAGATCGTCCGGGCGCTCGGGGGATAGCAGCCCGTGTGTAGGCCGCAGGGAGCGGCCCGGCACATTTCGCTTCGCGAAAAGTGCCTGGGCCGGAGATCTAGCGGCCTAGCGCGATCTCCACCGTGCGCACCTCGCCGGGGCCGACGGACAGCTCCGCCTGCCCGCGCCGGCCGTCGTCGGCGCGCACGACGAGCCGGAGCGGCTCGGCGGGGAGATCGCCCAGCTCGAAGCGATCGCCCGTGAAGCGGTGGACGTCCACGGTCCGCCACGCCGCGGGCGACGGCTGGGAGGCGATCTCGACGGTGAACCCGGACGGCGCGCGGCCCGCGGCGCGGACGCGACCCTGCACGGCGCCGCCGGGGGAGAGCGTCACCGGCACGGTGCCCGCCGCCGGGAGATCCAGCGTCGTCGCGCCGGAGCGGCCGCCGTTCCGGGCGCGGATCGTCACGCGCCGTCCGGCCACGCCCATCCTCGCGTCGAGCGCCACCCGCCCGTCCTCACCGGCCGACGTCGCGAACGCGACGGCGGCGTCGCCGGCGCGCGAGAGCGTCACGACGGCGCCGGGCGACGGCGCGCCGGCGGGCTCGAGGACGAGGATCTCGAGGCCGCCCTCGGCGGCCGCGCTCGAGAGCGGGAGGTCGAGGCTCGCCGTCGCGCCGGCCGTCACGCGCGCGAACGCGGGCGTGACCCGCAGGTCGGTGCGCGCCGCGTCGCCGGGCGCCGCGTGGACGCGGTACTCGCCGGCCGGGAGGGCGAGGCGGTAGTTCCCCGACGCGTCGGCGGGCGCGCGCGCCACCTGGAGCGTGCCGAGGCCGGCCCGCATCGGCACCGCGACGACGACGGTCCCGGCGGGCGGCGGCCTCCCGCCGGCGCGCACGCGCCCGGCGAGCACGCCGGCCTCCGCGAGGAAGAGGTCCGCCCGGACGGCGCGCCCCTCCGCGACGCGCACCGCGCGCGACGCGCCCAGGGCGACGCCGTCCTGACGCGCGACGATCTCCGCGCGGCCGACCTCGACGCCGTCGATCCGCCACGCCCCGTCGAAGCCGCTGCGCGCCTCGAGCGGCGCCGCGCCGCCGAGCCCGTCGCCGCGCTGGACGATCTGGACGCGCACGCCGGCGAGGGCGCGGCCCGCCCGATCCTTCACGGTCCCCTCGATCGAGCTCGTCCCGGCGAGCGCGATCCGGAGCGGGAACCTTCCGCCCGGCGCGAGCGTCACGGCGGAGGCGAGCGCGGGGCTCGCGCCGGGGGCGGAGGCGCGGACGTCGAACGCGTCCGGCGGGAGCCCCGCGATCCGGAACCGTCCCGCCGCGTCGGCGCGGGCGCGCGCCGCGACCTCGCCCGTGCCGTGCACGAACACCGCGATCTCGGCGCCGGCCGCGGGCGGGCCCGAGCCCACCTCGCCGCCTCCGGCCCGCGGGGCGGGCGCCGCGAGGACCACCTCGCCGTCGATCGCCGCCGCCGGCCCGAGCCGCAGCTCGACCGGCGACGCCGTCGCGCCCGCGGCGACCGCGATCGGGCCGGCCGCGGCGGCGCGATCGCCGAGCGCCGCGTGGAGGCGGTAGCTGCCCGCGGGCGCGGACAGCGAGAACCGGCCGTCGGCGCCGGCGGTGGCCGTCGCGCCGTGATCCGCGGACGCCGCGCGCACCGTCGCGCCGGCGGCGGGCGCGCGGTCGAGCAGCACGACGCCCGCGACGCGCCCGAGCGGCTCCATCGAGACGACGAGCGCCTCGGCCGGGACCGCGGCGCGCCGGAGGACGGGGTGGTACCCGGTCGCGTCCACCGCGACGGCGTAAGTCCCGGGGGCGAGCCCGTCCGCGCGGAAGGACCCTCCCGTGCCCGTCTCCGCGACCGCGATCTCCTCGGCGGGCGCGGACGGTGGGGCGAACCCGGGGAACCGGCTCACCGCCGGTATCAGCCGGACCCGCGCGCCCGCGATCGCTCCGCCGCCGCGCTCGACGACGCGTCCCTCGAGCGCGGCCGCGGGCTCGAGCACGACCTCGACCCGCGTGACCTCCTCGCGGGCGCCGCGGATCGCCTCCGCACGGCCGGGCGCGAGCCCGGCGCCGCGCGCCGCCACCAGGTACGCGCCTGGGCGCGCGAGCAGGCGGACGGTGCCGTCCGCGGCCGTGCGCGCCTCGCCCGCGCGGCGCCAGCCCGCCGCCGGGTCGTGCTGGTACGCGCGCACCGCGACGTCCGCCGCCGCCGCGCGCCCCGCCGTCACGCGCACCTCCAGCGCGCCGTCCTCGGGACCGGCGGCGGGCTCGAGCGCGGGGGTCGTGCCGGCGCCGGGGGCGACGGCGGCGTGGGCGGGCGCGCTCACCTGTCCCTCGCGAGGGAGCTGCGAGACCACGAAGACGGTGGTGAGTGCCGCGGCGCCGAAGACGCCGCCGATGACGAGGAGCGGGCGGACTCGCATGGTGAAGCCTCCCGGGTCCGGAAGCGTAGAACGCGCGGAAGGTTCCGGGCAGGGCCCGTGTGGGCATCCGGCCGGGGTCGCGGTCGCGGTCGGGCCCCGGGTCGCGGTCGAGGTCGCGGTCCGGGTGGCGGTCGCGGTCCGGGTCGAGGTCGAGGTCGAGGTCGAGGTCCGGGCCGCGGTCGCGGTCCGGGCCGCGGTCGAGGTCGAGGTCGAGGTGCGGGTCGCGGTCCGGGTCGCGGTCGAGGTCGAGGTCCGGGTCGCGGTCGAGGCCGCGGTCCCCGGCCGCGGCCGCTCACGTCAGCACGATCTTCGCGATCTCCGGCGGCGACCCGAGCCGGAGCGGCGGCCCCCAGTATCCGGCGCCGCGCGAGACGAACACCTGCCCCGACTCCCCGCCCTCCTGGTGCGCGTACAGGCCCGCGAGGTACGGGTACACGACGCCGACGATCACGCTGAACGGGAAGATCTGACCCCCGTGCGTGTGCCCGGAGATCTGGAGCTCGACGCCCGACCGGACCGCCTCCCCGACGCCGCGCGGCTGATGCGCCAGCAGGACGAGGCTCCGGTCCGGCTCGCGCCCCTCGAGCGCGTCCGCGAGGCGGAGGCCGTGGCCGTTCCCGAACCGCTCCGCGCTCCAGTCGTCCACGCCCGCGAGGTCGATCGACGCGCCCGCGTCGCCCAGGCGCACGCGCTCGTTCCGGAGCACGCGGAGCCCGAGCCGCCGCAGCTCCGAGAGCCACGGGTCCACGCCCGAGTAGTACTCGTGGTTGCCGGTGACGAAGTAGACGCCCCAGCGCGCGCGCAGCCTCCCGAGCTGCGAGACGGCCCGCCCGAGCTCGGCGACCGAGCCGTCCACGAGGTCACCGGTCACGGCGACGACGTCGGGGCGCAGCGCGTTCGTCTGGTCCACGAGGCGCCGCACCTCGGGCTCGCGGATCGTCGGCCCGACGTGGAGATCCGTGATCTGGGCGATGGAGAGGCCGGAGAGCGCCGCCGGCAGGCGGGCGAGCTTCACCGGCACCTCCGCGATCTGCGCCGGGCCGGTGGCCCTGCGGAAGGCGAACCCGCCGGCGCCGGCGGTCGCCGCGACCGCGGTCCCCGCGATCGCGCGCGCGACGAACAGGCGGCGCTCCGGGTCGGCCGGCGGGTCGGGGGGCGCGGAGCGCGCCCAGTCGGCGAGCCAGGTCCCGGCGGTCGCGAGGAGCCGGACGAGGTCGAGCGCCGCGACCGCGCAGAGGAGCATGAACGCGACGCCGAGCCAGGTGAGGGCGATCGCCGGGAGGATCCGATCGATCGGCCGGGGGGCGAGCCGCATCGCGGCCATCGCGATCGGGACGGCGAACGCGAGGACCACGAGCGCGACGGTCGCGACGCGCCGCCACGGCTCGCCGAGCTGCGGGTCGCGCACGAGCCGCGCCCACAGGTACGCGTGCATGCCCCCGAGGATCGCGACGCTGACGAGGACGAACACGAGGAACGACAGGGCCGAGCGCGACACGCGCTCCCTCCATAACCCCGATCCGGGTGGCCCGCCAGCGCGCGCGCGGCCGAGGCCGCGCGAGAGCCCGTCGCCGCGGCGGCGCTTCCTCCGGCACCGCCCCGAGCGCTCCCGAGACGGACGTGGCGCGCGCCGCGGCGAGGGGCGGGGAGACCTCACCGCCACGCGACCGTCTGCAGCTCCCACCAGCGGCGCTCGAGCTCGGCGCGGCGCGCCGCGTACCAGCGCTCGAACCTGCGGACCCGGCCGGGACGCCAGGCGTTCTCGGCGTAGAAGCGGTCGCGCCGCGCGTCGAGCGCACGGAGCTGCGCGCTCACCTCGGCGAGCTCGCGCTCGCGCCAGCGCCACTCGGCCCACCGGCGCGGCGCGGGCGGCGCCGGGTCGTACACCGGGTACGCCGCGGGCGGAGCGGGATGGCCCGGGTACGTCGCGGCGGGCGGCCAGGCGGACGGGGGGGCGCCGTGGTCGCACGCGCCGTCGGCGGACGCGGCGAGGGGGATCGAGGCGAGGAGGGCTGCGGCGAGGACCAGCTTCGGGACGCGGTTCATGGCTTCGCTCCGGTGTGTTCCCTTCCACCGGATCGGACGGCGTGGCCCGGTGCCGCATTCACGGGCCCGCGCGCCGGGCCTCGGGCAGCCGGTCGAGCTTCGCCGCGACGATGAAGTCGTTCTCGGAGAGGCCGCCGATGGCGTGCGTCCAGAGCTCGACGTCCACCGCGTTCCAGTGGACCGAGAAGTCCGGGTGGTGGCCCTCGTCCTCCGCCACGCGGGCGAGGGCGTTCACGAACGCCATCGCCTCGACGAAGTCCTTGAACCGGTAGTGCCTGTGGATGCGGGTCTTCTCGCCGCGCGGATCCCAGCCGTCGAGCGATCGGAGCGCCTCGTCCACCTCGGCGGGCGTCTTCCGCGGGACGCCCCCCTCGCACGGCACGCACTTCTTGCTCGCGAAGTCCATGGCCGATGCGTGACCCCCGCGGCGCCCGGGCGCAACCTTCTCCCGGGGGGAGCCTCATCCGGCTGCCCCTGCGCTCGCCTCGCCGGTTATCCTCCGGGCGCCATGGACCGGACCTTCCTCGCGCTCGGCGCGCTCTCGGCGGCGATCTCGGTCGCGGCGGGCGCGTTCGGCGCCCACGCCCTCAGGGCGCGGCTCTCGCCCGACCTGCTCGCGATCTTCGAGACCGGCGCGCGCTACCAGATGTACCACGCGATCGGGATCGCGCTCGCCGCGTGGGCCGCCGCGCGGCACCCGGGCGCCGCGGCGTCGTGGGCGGGCTGGCTCTTCGTCGTGGGGACGGTGCTCTTCTCCGGCAGCCTCTACGCGCTCGCGCTCTCCGGCGTGCGCGCCCTCGGCGCGGTGACCCCGCTCGGCGGCGTCGCGTTCATCGCGGGCTGGATCGCCCTCGCGCTGGCCGCGGCGAGGAGCTGACCGGACCGCGGGCCCGCGGCGGCCGCGCCGGGGGCGAGGTGGCCGCCCCATGGGCCGCGCCGGAACGGCTCGCACCCGCGGTCGTGACGGTGGCGGCGGGACGGCGCGCCGCGCCCGTCGTCGCGGGTGTGCGGATCGGGAGCGGTGTGGGTGTGCCTCGCGTCCCGGCGGCAGGCGACGGGCGCGGCGCGGCCGCTTCTGGTACCTTCTTCTCGACCCCGGGTGCTTCCGACGCCACGCGGGATCGCCTAGAATCCGGGGCCAAACGTTGGCAGCCTCCTTGCTGGAACGGAAGAACATGTCGCGCATGTCTCTCGCCCTCGCCGCCTTCCTGGCCCTCTCGCTGGGCGGGTGCGCGAGCACGGGCAGCAAGACGAAGTACTCGGTGACGCCCGAGACGCAGGTGGTGGTGCGCGGCGTGAAGAAGAAGCCCGCGCAGGCGAACTTCCGCGTGAAGCCCGAGGAGTCGATGCGCACGGGTGCGGGCGGCGGCGGCTCGCAGAAGTGACCCTCGGGCGAGCCCGACGAGCGAACGCGCCGGCGTTGCGGTAGATCTTCGGGTCCCGCGACCCGAGCGCCCGCGATGCCCCACCGTACCGACGACCTCCGCATCCGCGAGATCAAGGAGCTGGCCCCGCCGGCCCACCTGATCCGCGAGTTCCCCTGCACCGAGAAGGCGTCCGACACCGTCTACGAGGCGCGGCAGGCCATCCACCGGATCCTGCACGGGATGGACGACCGGCTGCTCGTCGTGGTGGGGCCGTGCTCCATCCACGACCCGAAGGCCGCGCGCGAGTACGCGCGCCGCCTCGTCGAGGAGCGCCGCCGCCTGGCGGGCGACCTCGAGGTGGTGATGCGCGTCTACTTCGAGAAGCCGCGCACCACCATCGGCTGGAAGGGGCTCATCAACGACCCGGAGCTCGACGGCAGCTACAAGATCAACCAGGGGCTCCGGCTGGCGCGCGAGCTCCTGCTCGACGTCGCCGAGCTCGGCCTGCCGGCCGGCTGCGAGTACCTCGACATGATCACGCCGCAGTACGTGGCGGACCTCGTCTCCTGGGGCGCCATCGGCGCGCGCACGACCGAGAGCCAGGTCCACCGCGAGCTCGCGAGCGGGCTCTCGTGCCCCGTCGGGTTCAAGAACGGCACCGACGGGAACGTCCGGATCGCGATCGACGCGATCAAGGCGGCGGGGCAGCCGCACCACTTCCTCTCCGTCACGAAGGGCGGCCACTCCGCGATCGTCTCGACGAACGGGAACGAGGACTGCCACGTCATCCTGCGCGGCGGCAAGGCCCCGAACCACGACGCCGCGAGCGTCGAGGCCGCCTGCCGGGAGATGGCGAAGGCCGGGCTCGCGCAGCGGGTGATGATCGACCTCTCGCACGCGAACTCGTCCAAGAAGGCGGAGAACCAGCTCCCCGTCGGCCGCGACGTCGCCGGGCAGATCGCCCGCGGCGACGGGCGGATCGTGGGCGCGATGATCGAGAGCCACCTCGTCGCCGGCCGGCAGGACCTCGTCGCCGGACGCCCGCTCACCTACGGGCAGTCGATCACCGACGCCTGCCTCGGCTGGGAGGACACGGTGACGGTGCTCGACGTCGTCGCCGGCGCGGTGCGCGAGCGGCGCACCGAGCGGGCGCGGCGCGAGACGGGCGACGACGTGTAGCGGCTAGCCCGCCGCGGCGGGCGCGGCCGTGCCGCCCGGGGCCGCCGGGACGAGCCGCGCCCGGAACGTCCGCGCGCCCTCCGCGAGGTCGCGGCGGAACGCGAGGGCGAGGCCGAGCAGCAGGAGGCCGACGCCCGTCGTGAGCGCGGCGACGAGCCGCGCCGAGACGAGCACGGCGAACACGGGGCGGGGAGCGTCGGTCGCGAGCATCTCGCGGTCGAACACGGTGCGCCGCGCGCCGGGCGGGATCGCGATCCTCGCGGGGAGCCCCTCGTACCCGGCGCTCGGCTTCGCGGCGCCGGACGCGGTCACGACGACCTCCTCCTCCGGCGCGGCCGGCTGCGCCGCGAGGGCGGGCGTCCCCTCGTCGCCCCTGTGGCGCATCGCCTTGTCCGCGTAGTTCATGTAGCCAGAGGCGGCCTCGGGCGACGGCGCGCGCCACGCCGGCGCGAGCAGGACCCCGTCCGAGATCGCGAGGGCGACGAGGACGGCGAGGCCGAGCCCCGCGAGCGCGGCGAGCCGGCGCGTCCCCGCGAGCCGCCGGATCGTCGCGGCGACGAGGAGCGCGAGGAAGAGCGCCGCCGCGGCGGCGAGCGCGACGCCCCGCACCGCGGGGGAGAGCGCCGCGAGCAGGGTGAGCGCGCCCGCGAGGACCCAGCGGCGCCGCCGCGGCAGACCCGCGATCGCGAGGAGCCGCGCGGCGGCCCCGAGGAGGACGAGGAGCAGCACGACCTCGCCCGCGTCGAGCAGGTGGAGCCGCGACGCCGGCGCGAGCTCCTCGTACAGCGGGATCCACTCGGCCGGGTAGCGGAGCTGGACCGCGGCGCGGCTCGCCGGCACGCCGAGGCGCGGCAGCTCGAGCCGCGCGAACGCGAACCCGAGCGCGCGGCGGAAAGGCCGCGCGTCCTGTACGACGACGGGCTGCGCGCCCTGGCCGAGCGGGAGCAGGAGCCGCCCCTCCGCGTCGCGCGTCAGGAAGACCGGCTCGCCCCCGATGCTGGCGAACGTCGGCTCGCCCGGGGTCGGGAGCGTGAGCGCCGGCGCGCCCTGGTTGTCGATCGCGAAGGTCGCCTCGCCGCGGACGGTCCCGTCCGTCGCGAGGAAGAACACCTGCTCGAGCGCCTCGAGCGCGAGCCCGGCGGTCTTGAGGGCCTCGAGCCGCGTCGCGGTCCAGGCCACCTCCGCCCCGTCGGCGAGGAACGCCTGCGCGCCGCGGTAGCGCGGCGACAGGCCCGTCTCCCCGACGCCGACGCGCTTGGCGGCGGTGCGAACGTCGGGGCGGACGAGGGGGTGCGACTCGAGGAGCAGGTACTGCACGCTCGCCTCGACGGGCGGCGTGAAGCTCGCCGCGGTGAGCCGGCCGGTGAGCGCCAGCGTCGTCTCGCCCGGCGGGAGGTCGAAGCGGTAGGTCCTGCCCTCGACGTCCCAGGCGACCGGCGCGCCCACGCTCTCGACGTGCTCGGCGTCGCGCAGCGCCACCGCGAAGCGGCGGTGGCCGCGCGCGGGGTTCCGGACCTCGAGCCGGTAGAGGAAGCGGGCCTCGTCGGGGAGGAGCGTGAGATGGTAGCGGCCGGTCACCGAGGGCGGGAGGTCCTCGCGCGCGCCCGCGATCGCGCGGACCACCGAGAACTCGCGGATCCCGTCGCCGGCCTCGCCCGCGACGAGCTCGCCGTCCTGCACGCCGGCGGCGACCTCGAGCACCGCGCGCGTGGTGACGCCGGCGAGCCGGTCGCTGCCGTCGAGCGCGACGCGGCAGCGGACGCGAAAGCGCTGCGCGAGCGGCGTCACGGCGAAGGCGCCCGACTCCGCCCGGGAGACGACCGCGTCGCCCTCGCAGGAGTGGAGGCGCGCCCCCTCGGCGGTGAGGAACTCCTCCGTCGGCCAGGTGCCGGCGCTCCGGCCTGCGAGCGTGACCGCGAGGTCGCGCCGGGCGAAGCTGCCCTCGACGCGCAGGAGGTCGACGACGGTGAGCGACGGCCGTTCCTGCAGCTTCTTCAGCCGGTCCCACTCCTCCAGCGGAATGGTGGCGTGCGGCGTCGTGTCGCGGGCCGGGTCGGCCGCGGCGAGGAGCAGGACGAAGAGGAGCGTCATGGTTCCTCCACATGCAAGCGTCGGACGGCGGGGTGCCGTCCACCGTCGAACGCACCGAGGGGATGAAACGATCTCCCGTCAGCGCCGGCTCGCGAGCATGTCCCATTCCCGGGTCGTGGCGAACCTCGAATCGAGATCCGGCGATCCCGGTGCCTTCCCGCCCATCCCCTCATCCGGGACCGTGGGACGCTGGGGAAGGTCAGCGAAGCCGGCTCACGCTGCCCGCGCGACGCTCGCGCTCGCCCGCGAGCTCGGCGGGCACGCCGTCCACGTACGCGACGCGGTTCCCGAGCACGGCCGGGACGCGCGCGCCGGGGGTGAGGACCCCGACGAGGTTCAGCGGGTCGGCGGCGGAGACGTCGACGCGGTCCGCCCCCTCGCGCGGCGCGCGCCGGGCGGCGCGGAGCGCGTCCACCGCCTCGGGCAGCGCGAACTGCTCGCCCGTGAAGCCGGAGACGAACCGCCCGCCGCGGATCGCGCCGCGCGCCTCCATCGCCCGGTAGGCGCGAAGGAGATCGCGCCAGGGCGGCGGCGCGCTCTCGCGGGCGAGCAGATCGCGGAACACCACGCCGTAGCGGCGCAGGTACTGCTCGGCGGCCCGCTCGACGAGCCGATCGTCCAGGTCCACCGGCGCCGCGGTCGGCAGCTCACCGCCCGGCGCGGGCGCCGCGGGCGGCGCCCGCAGCAGCGACCAGCGCCCGCCGGCGTACGCGGGCCGGCGCACGGCGCGGCCGCGCGGCGGCGGGTCCACGAGGAGCCGCAGGCCCGAGAAGCCGTCGCAGGTCACGAGCCCCGCGGAGACGAGCTCCCAGAGCGCCTGCTCGATCTCGCCCGGGAGCCGGCCCGTCGCCGCCGCGAGCTCGGGCAGGAACGAGGCGCCGCGCCGCGCGAGGACGTCCACGAGCGCGCCCGCCGAGGGCCCCAGGGGCGGGGCGGAGCCGCCGACCGCCCCGAGCAGCCACGGGAGATCCTCGCGGAGCGCGAGGGTGACGGGCGCGTTCCGGGTGGGCGCGTTGCGGCGCCGCGGCGCCTCGTCGGGCGCGGGTACGACCGCGAGGCGTCCCCAGGCCACCTCGCCCGAGAGGCACAGCTCGTCGAGCAGGCGGGGCTCGTAGTCCGCGACGCGCGCCGAGAGCAGCTCGCGCTCCCACGCGCCGGCCGCGGCGTGGAACCCCTGCAGCTGCCCGATCACCTCGGCGAGCCCGCGCGCCCCGTGCAGGCGCGTCCCCGGCGCGACGTGCTGCCAGCGCGCGAGGAACCGCAGGAGGTCGGCGGCGGTGGAGGGCTCGATCTCCCTCCGCAGCCGCGCCAGGGTCAGGCGGTGGACGCGCGCGAGGACGCTCCGCTCGCACCAGTGCGGAGCGTCGGCGGACCAGGGGACGCCGGCGAGGAAGTTGCCGCGGAGGACCACGCCCTCCGCCTCCAGCCGCGCGAGGGCCGCGTCGGCGCGCGAGGGCTCGAGGCCGATCCGGGCCGCGAGGCCGCCGGCGGTGACCGGGCCGAGGCGGGGCATCCAGCCGCGCACCACCGCGAGCGCGGCGGCCTCGGCGTCGTCTGGGACGCGCTCGGACGGGAGGGGAGTCAGATCCGGGTCCAGGGTCGGGGTCGCGGTCGCGGTCGGGGTCGGGGTCGGGGTCGCGGTCGCGGTCGCGGTCGCGGTCGCGGTCGAGGTCGCGGTCGCGGTCGCGGTCGAGGTCGAGGTCGTGGTCGAGGTCGGGGTCGGGGTCGGCGCCGCCGTCGCGGTCGGGGTCGCGGTCGAGGTCGCGGTCGGGATCGGGATCGCGGTCGGCGCCGAGGTCGGGCTCGCGAGCGCCGGAGCGACCGCCCTCGCGAGCCCCACGCGCTCCGCGGCGACCCACCACTCTGCCCCGCCGGCGCGGAGCCGCGCCGCCCGGCCCGCGGCGACGAGCCCGTCGAGGGGGATCCCGAGCCGCCCGCCCTCGGCGGACGGGAGGATCCCCAGATCGAGGAGCGCGTCGTGGAGCTCGTCGTCGTCGCGCGGCTCCGGGAAGACCTGCTCGGCCACCTCGGCGATGGCCGCCGGGTCGAGCGCGCCCACGCCCGCGGCCTCGACCTGCGGCAGCGCGCGTCGCATCGCGACGGCGCGCGCGCGGCGCTCCTCGAGCGGCGCGTCGTCGAGGTACGCCCACGGGCGCGCGCCCACGATCTCGTGGGACATCGGCGAGGGCTCGGCGGTGTCGACCGCGACGAGCCGGACCTCGCCGCTCGCGATCCGCCGCAGGATCTCGTGGAGCCCCGCCGCGTCCATCGCCTCCGTGAGGCAGTCCCGCATCGTCTCCGCGACGAGCGGGTGGTCGGGGATCTCGATGGGCGCCCCCGCGGCCGCGTTGTCCTGGCAGGCGACCTGCTGCGGGAAGACCGCGGCGAGGAGGTCCTCCGCGCGCATCCGCGCGATGGGCGGCGGCATCCGCTTGCCCTTGAAGAGCCGCGGGATGGCGAGGGCGCGGGTCGCGTTCCAGCGCCACCGCACCGGGAACATCGGCGCCTGGAGCGCCGCCTGCTCGAGCACCTCGTCCACCGTGGACGGGCAGAGCAGCTCGAAGATCGTCTCGAGCGGGAACGAGTGCTGCGGGCCCAGCGAGAGCAGGACCCCCTCGTCGGTCGCCGCCGCCTGCAGCTCGAAGTCGAACGTCCGGCAGAAGCGCTTGCGGAGCGCGAGGCCGAAGGCGCGGTTCGTCCGCGCGCCGAACGGGGCGTGCACGACGAGCTGCATGCCGCCCGCCTCGTCGAAGAAGCGCTCCGCGACGAGGGTGTTCCGGGACGGGATCGCGCCGAGCACGCGGCGCGTCGCGGCCAGGTAGTCGACGACCTGGCGACCGCCGGCCTCCGGGACGGCGCCCTCGCCCGCGAGCCAGCGCGCCGCCCCGCCCGGATCGTCGAGCCGCCGCTCCAGCTCCTCGCGGAGCGCGGAGACCTCCGCGGACAGCTCGCGGCTCCGCCCCGGCGCCTCCGCGACCCAGAACGGCACGCCCGGCGCGGCGCCGTGGGCGTCCTCGACGCGGACCACGCCCGCCTCGATCCGGCGGATCCGCCAGGAGGTGGTGCCGAGGAGGAACACGTCGCCGGCGATGCTCTCCACGGCGAAGTCCTCGTCCACCTGGCCGACGACCGCGCCCTCGGGCTCCGCCACGACCGAGTACTGGGAGGTGTCCGGGATGGCGCCGGCGCCGGTGAGCGCGGCGATGCGCGCGCCGCGCCGCCCGCGCACGCGGCCGTTCACGGCGTCGCGGTGCAGGAGCGCCGTGGTCCGCCCGGGCGCGGTGGCGATGCCCTCCGAGAGCATGTCCACGACGCCGTCGAAGGCCGCCCGGGAGAGGTCGCGGTACGGCCAGGCGCGTCGCGCCAGCGCGTACAGCCGGTCGAGGTGGATGGGCGCCGCCGACGCCTCGGCGACGAGCTGCTGCGCGAGCACGTCGAGCGGCGCGTCGGGCGGCCGGATCGCCTCGAGGGCGCCGCGGCGGACGCCGCGGACCAGCGCGGCGCACTCGACGAGCTCGTCGCGGCTCATCGGGAAGAGCCGTCCCCTCGGCGTGCCTCCCTTCACGTGCGCGGAGCGGCCCACCCGCTGGAGCGCGACGTGGAGCGCGCCCGGCGAGCCGAGCTGGACGACGAGGTCCACGTCGCCCACGTCGATGCCGAGCTCGAGCGACGAGGTCGCGACGACCGCGCGGAGCCGGCCGGCCTTGAGCGCCTCCTCGGTGCGCAGCCGCCGCGCCCGCGAGAGGGAGCCGTGGTGGGCCGCCACCTGCCCCTCGCCGAGCCGCTCCGCGAGCGCGTGCGCGGCGCGCTCCGCGATCCGGCGCGTGTTCACGAACACGAGCGTCGCGCGGTGCTCGCGGACGAGGTCGGCGACGCGGTCGTAGGTCTCGCGCCACAGGTCGTTCGAGGCGACCGACGACAGCTCGTCCTTCGGGATCTCGATGCCGAGGTCGAACGTGCGCCGCCGGCCGACCTCGACGACGGCGCAGCGCGGCCGCCCGGCGCGGTCCACGCGCTCGGTCCCGACGAGGAACCGGCCCATCTCCTCGATGGGGTTCACGGTCGCGGAGAGCCCGATGCGCTGCGGGCGCCTCCGGGCGAGCGCGTCGAGCCGCTCGAGCGAGAGGGCGAGGTGTGCGCCGCGCTTGTCGCGCGCGAGCGCGTGGACCTCGTCCACGATGACGGTCTCCACGGTGGGGAGGAGGGCGCGCCCGCGGTCGGCGGTGAGGAGCAGGTAGAGCGACTCCGGCGTCGTGACGAGCAGGTGGGGCGGGTTCCGGACGATCGCCTGCCGGCGCGACTGGGGCGTGTCGCCCGTCCGGAGCTGCACGCGGATCTCGGGCGCGCCGAGCCCCTCCGCCCGCGCCGCCTCGGTGAGCTCCGCGAGCGGGACCTTCAGGTTCCTCTCGACGTCGTTCGAGAGCGCCCGGAGCGGCGAGACGTAGACGACGCGGGTCTCCGCGCCGAGGCGCCCCTCGAGCGCCTCGCGCAGGAGCCCGTCGATCGCGAACAGGAACGCCGCGAGCGTCTTCCCGGAGCCGGTCGGCGCGGACACGAGGACGTCGCGCCCGGCCGCGATCTCCGGCCACCCGAGCGCCTGCGGCTCGGTGGGCTCGCCGAAGCGGCGCTCGAACCAGCGCCGCACGAGGGGGTGGAAGGTCTCCAGCACCGCGCCCGGAATGCTAAGGACCCCGCGGGGACGGCGCTCGGCCGCGGAGGGGCCCCTATGATGCAGCGCGGCGCGCCGGAGGCCGGCCGTCCAGCCGAGGCCCACATGCTCGTCAAGGAAACCGTCCTCGTCCGCCTCCTCGCCCTGAAGATCCCGATGTTCGTCTGGCTCGGCCCCCTGGTCCTGGAGCTCGACGACGAGGGGTGCGCGGTCGAGATTCCCCTCGGCTGGCGCTCGAAGAACCACCTCGGCTCGATGTACGTCGGCGCGCTCTGCGCGGGCGCCGACCTCGCGAGCGGGCTCAACGCGGCGAAGCTCATCCGGGAGCGGCACCGCAAGGTGAAGCTCGTGTTCGCCGACATGCGGTGCGAGTTCCTGAAGCGCGCGGACGGCGACGTCGTGTTCCGCTCGCGCGACGGCCGCCGGATCGCCGAGGCGGTGCGGAAGGCGGACGCGACCGGCGAGCGCGTGACCCTGCCGATCGAGGTCGTCGCGACGGTCCCGGCGAAGTACGGGGACGAGCCCGTCGCGCGGTTCACCATGGGGCTCTCGCTGAAGCGGAAGGACGAGGGGAGCGCCGCCGACGGCCGCCCCGGCGCGCGGACCGCCGCCTCCGGGTGACGGCCGGCGCCCGGCGGTGGCCGGCGCGGCCGCACCCGGCGCGCCCCCGCCGCCGGCGCGGTATCTTCCGCGCGCATGACACGCGAGCGGCTGGCGCTCTACGCGGGGACGGTCGCGGCGTACGCCGACATGTACGTCACGCAGCCGATCCTCCCGGTCCTCTCGGAGGAGTTCGGCGTCGGCGCGGCGCGCGCCGGTCTCACCGTCTCCGCCGTGGTGCTCGCGATCGCGGCGGCCTCCGCGCTCTACGGGCCCCTCTCCGACGCGGTGGGCCGGCGGCAGGTCATGGCCGGCGCGACCGCGCTCCTCGCGCTCGCGACGCTCGCGTGCGCGCTCGCGCCGACGTTCGGCGCGCTCGTGGCGCTGCGCGCGGTCCAGGGCGCGCTCGTGCCGGGGATGACCGCGGTCTCGGTCGCGTACGCCGGGGACCGGTTCCGCGAGCGGGACCTCCCGGCGGTGGTGGGCGGGATCATCGCCGCGTCCGTCGTCGGCGGGCTCGTCGGCCGCGTCCTCGCCGGTGCGATCGCGGCGCGGCTCGGGTGGCAGGCGGCGTTCGTCGCCTTCGGCGCGCTCACGGCCGTCGCCGCGCTCCTCCTCGCCCGCGGTCTCGCCGACGGCGCCGCGCGCGAGCGGCGCGCCCTCGGCGAGGCCTGGGCCGGCATGCTCGGCCACCTGCGCGATCCGCGCCTCGCCGGCGCCTACCTCGTCGGCGGCGCGCTCTTCTTCGGCTGGATCGGGATCTTCACGTACCTGCCGTACCACCTCGCGGCGCCGCCGTACTCCCTCTCCACGGCGGCGATCTCCAGCGTCTACCTCGTGTACGCCGCCGGCGTCGCGTCGTCGTCGATCGCGGGGCGGCTCTCCGGGCGCGTCCCGCCCCGGACGCTCATCGCGGTCGGGCTCCTCGTCGAGGCCGCGGGCATGGCCGTGCTCCTCGTCCGTCCCCTGCCGGTGGTGGTCGTGGGGCTCGTCGTGATGGTGCTCGGGACCTTCACCGCCCAGGCGATCGCGCCCGCGTTCGTGAACGTCACGGCGACGGCGGCGAAGGGCGGCGCGAGCGCGCTCTACCTCACGAGCTACTACGTGGGCGGGACGCTCGGCTCCGCGCTCCCCGGCCTCGCGCTCCAGGCGGCGGGGTGGCCGGGCGTCGTCCTCTCCTGCGTCGCCGCGGTGGGCGTCGCGTTCGCCGCGAACGCGCTCCTCTGCGGGCGCGTGCCGGGGGGCGGCCCGGCGCGGTAGAGTGCGCGTCCACGCGGAGGTGACGGTGCAGGAACCGAAGGCGCTCGGGATGGTGCTCGCGATGGTGGTGGACCCGCGGGGCAAGCCCGTCCGCGACGGGTCGGCGAAGGGCCAGCTCTACGCCTCGGCGGACGAGCTCGCGGTGGTGCGGCCGAAGCCCGCCGCGGAGCTCTTCGACCGGATCGCCGCGGGGCTCCTCGTCGGCTCCGCGCTCGTCGTGGTGGTGAACCTCTTCGCCTGGAAGAGCCAGGGGGTGATCTGGCTCGCGCTCGCGGCGCAGGCGGTCTACTGGCTGTCGCTCCCGGTCCGCCGCCGCGGGATGGAGCCGAAGCCGCTCACCGCGGCCGAGCTCGACGCCGCCCGCGGCGCGGGGAGGGTCGCGATCCGCGTGCCGTCGAAGGCGATCCTGCGCGCCGTCCCGCCCGAGCCGCCGCGCGCCGGGTTCCGCAAGCCCGCCCGGTTCGAGCTGCCCGACGGCGCGCTCGAGATCTACCTCTCCGAGGACCAGTTCCGCGCCGCGGCCGCGGCCCTGGGGCGCTCCCCCTAGCGGCGCCGCCGGGAGCCGCGAACGTGCCTCGGCCCGGCAGATCGAGCGGCCTGGCGCGCGGGCCCGCGCCGCGCTAGGAGGTTCGCATGCACCGCGCCGCGTCGCGCACCCTCGCCGTCGCCGCCGCCGCGCTCGCCCTGTCGTCGGGCCCGGCGGCGGCGCCCGCGCCGAGGCCGATCGAGGACGACTACCACGGCGCGCTCGCGGAGGCGAAGCGGCTCGGCGTCCCGCTGCTCGTGGACGTCTGGGCCCCCTGGTGACCCACCTGCCGCTTCATGCGGGCCTACGTCCTCACGGACGCGCGGCTCGCGAAGCTGGCCGGGCGGGTCGTCCGGCTCGAGGTCGACACGGAGAAGCCCCGGAACGCGCCGTTCGTGGAGAGGTTCCCGATCGACGCCTGGCCGACGCTGCTGGCGATCGATCCGGCGACCGAGCAGGTCGTCCTGCGCTGGGCCGGGACCGCCACCGCCGCGCAGATCGAGCGGCTCGCGCTGGACGCGGAGCGGGCGATCCGCGCTGGGCAGACGTCGCGGGCGGACGAGGCGCTCGCGAGGGCGGACCGGCTCATGGGCGAGCGGCGCCACGCGCAGGCGGCGGCCGCGTACCGCGAGGCGCTGCAGGCCGGCGGCAAGGGCTGGGAGCGGCGCGAGCGCGCGGCGGAGGCGGTCGTGCAGGCCTCCGGGTTCGCCGGCGACCCGGCCGCGTGCGCGGGCGCGGCCCGCGAGGTGCTCCCGGCGCTCGCGCCCGGCGCGGCGGCGGCGCGCGCCGCGGCGCCGGGGCTCGCCTGCGCGCTCGAGCTCGACGACGACGGCGCCCGGGCGGCGGCGCTCGACGCGCTCGAGCCGCTCGGCCGCAAGGCGCTCGCGGCGGGCGGCGTCCTCGCGGACGACCGGTCCTGGCTCTACGACCAGCTCGCGAAGGCGCGGGCCGACCGCGGCGACGCGGCCGGCGCGAGGGCGGTCGCGCGCCGGTGGCTCGCGTTCCTCGAGGGCGAGGCGGCCCGCGCGCGGACGCCGCTCGCGCGGTCCGCGTTCGACGGCCAGCGGCTCCAGGCGGCGATCCGGGCGGGGGAGCCCGCCCGCGCGCTGCCGGCGCTCCTCGCCTCGGAGCGCGACCTCCCGCACGAGTTCGTGCCGCCGACGAACCTCGGCGTGCTCTACCTCGAGCTCGGCCGCCCGAAGGACGCGCTCGCCGCGGCGGAGCGGGCGCTCGCGCGCGCCGGGGGGCCGCGGCGGATCCGCGTGCTCGTCCTCCGCGCGCAGGCGCAGGACGCCCTGGGCGACCGCGCGGCCGCGCGCGCCACGCTCGAGCGCGCCCTGTCCGAGGCCGCCGCCCTCCCGGACGCCACGCGGCCGAAGGGCTACACGGCGAAGGCGGAGAAGCTCCTCGCCGAGCTGGGCGGCGCCGCGCCGGAGTGATGCGCGCCGGGGCACTAGCAGGGGTAGAGGCTCTCGACGATCCACCACCGGCCGCCGCGCTGCTCGAAGCAGATCGGCACGCCGGGGGTGCCGACGCCCTCGACGCGGAAGTCGAGGCACGGGCGCCCGAGCTCCCCCGCGCGTCGATCGCGCACGAACGAGACCACGATCGCCACCTCCCCGGGGCCGCGGAGCAGCGCGACGAGCGACGGCGCCGTCCCGGGCGGCGGCTCGTAGCCCGGGCCGCCGAAGAAGGCGCCGTGCAGCCAGGTGTCCGGCGAGGCGAGGTCGTGCGCGACGCGCGCCTTCGGGACGGTGCGGTCGCCGCAGCGGAGCCCCGCGTCCGGGATCCGCGCGACGATCGCCGCGGCGTCGCCGCGCTCGATCGCGCGCCGGAGCTCCGCGCCGACCGCGACCAGCTCGTTCGCGATCGCCTCGCGCCGCTGCTCGAGCGCGCCGCCGGAGGGGGCCGCGGCCGCGCGCCCCGCGGGATCCGACGCGGCGAGCGCGGCGAGGACGGGGAGGATCGCGTGCACGCCGTACGGTAGACGCCCGGACCGGGGACGGGCAAATCCCCGCCGGGCCGCGGCGGCCGCGGCCGATCCGCAGCAGTGGCGATCCCTTCCGGGGCTGGCGTACGCTCCGTGAGCGTACCGCCGGAGGGGACCCGCATGCCCGCGTGGATCGTGTGTCCGGCCTGCAAGCTCAAGCACTCGGCACGGCCCGACGGCCTCTGCCCGCGCTGCCGCGCCCCGGCCGCGCCGGGCGCGCCCGCGAGCGCGTACGCGCCAGCGGCCCCGCCCCAGGGCGGCCTCGCTCCCGCGCCCGACGCGCGGGGCGCTCCGCCCGCGCCGCTCGACGCCGCCGCGCCGGCGCAGGGGACCCCGGGCGAGCCCCTGTCGCCGCCCGGGGCGGGGGCCGCCGGCGGCCGCCCGCGCGTCTGGACCGTGTTCCTCGCCTACGTCTGCGTCCTCCTCGCGCTCGTCTTCTCGACGTCGGTGGTGATCTTCGTGGCGATCGGGATGCGCGCGGTGTCGGCGCCCGGGCCGGCTCGAAACCTGGTCCGCGCCAGCCTGGAGTCGAACGGCGTCCTGCTCGGCGGAGCGCTGGCGGCGGCCGTGGTGCAGGTCGCCGTCGCGCTCGCGGCCGGCGGTCTCTCGCGCGAGCCCCTCTGGGCGCGCCTCGCCGTCCGCGGCCCGCGCGTCGCGGGCGCGTGGCTCGCCGTCGCCGCGGCGGGTGGCGTCGCGCTGGGCTCCTCCTTCGACGCGGCCCTCGGCGCGCTCGGGGGAACGCGCACCGGGAGCCTCGCCCAGCTCGCGCGCGCGATCGCCGGGCTGTCGGGCGGCGGGCTCGTCGTCACGGTCGCCGTCGTGGGCCTCGTGGCCCCGGTCGCGGAGGAGCTGTTCTTCCGGGGCTACGTCCAGACGCGCCTGTGCCGGCGCTGGGGGACGTGGCCCGGCATCGCCGTGACGGCGGCGCTCTTCGGCCTCGTCCACTTCGACTGGATCCACTCGCCGTCCGCGCTCGTGATCGGGCTGTACCTCGGCTGGCTCGCCGCGCGCAGCGGCGGCATCGCGCTCTCCGTCGCGGCGCACGCCGTGAACAACCTGCTGTGGGTGGTCGCGACCTGGGCCGGGCTGGGGGCGAACCTCTCGCGCGGCACGAACGTGGCGCTGCTCGCCGCCTTCGCCGCGGGCGCCGTCGGCGCGATCGGGTGGCTCCGGCCTCGCCTCGCGACCGGAGGGGCGGCGCCCCGCGCCTCCCCGACCGCCGCGCGCCTCGCCGCGGGCGCGGTCGGGCTGGCGACCTGCGTGGGCGTGGTCGGGGTGGGGGCGATCCTCGCCGCCGAGGCCGACGCGACGAGACCGGCGGCGCCGCAGGTGCCGCTCGGCGACGTGGTCGACCGCCTGTCGGGGTCGGACCCCACCTGGTCGATCGACCTCCCGGGCGGACACTGGCGGTCGCTGAAGCAGCACGCGCAGGCGAGGGCGGTGACGCGCGCCGACGAGGTGGTCGTCTGGCCGGAGATGGACGCCCGGATCGCCGTGATCGCGGAGCCGCTCTCCGGCCGGAAGGTCTCGCTCGGTGCCGCGACGGGCGCCGCGATCGAGCGCGCGCGCCTCGCCGTCGGGAATTACGAGGAGGTCTCGCGCAAGCCCCTCGGGACGATGCTGGACGGGAACCTGGTCCGCGCGACCGGGTGGGTGGGCGACCGCCAGGTCGCGCTGCTCACCGCCGTCTTCGTCTACCCGGAGGCGTCGATCGAGCTCCAGGCGCAGTGCCCGGCCGAGCGCCTCGACGACCTGTACGACGAGTTCCGGGACGCGCTCGACTCGCTCAGGCGCTGAGATACAAGGCGGGGGCGCGCGCGCCGCTACGGGATCCGGTACCTGAGCAGGTGCACCTCGAGCGGGCCGTTCCAGAGCCGGTGGTCCACCTCGGGCCGGAGCGGGATGGCGCGCTCGAGCAGCGGGCTGCCGGAGAGGAGGATCGCCGTCCACCCGGAGTGGCGGGCGAGCATCTCGGCGAGGCCGCGGTAGAAGCCCTGCAGCTTCTTCTGCTGCACGCGCGCGTGGACGGCGTCGCGCGGGCGCTCCTCCGCGGCGCGCGCGTCGCCGGCCCGGGCGCGGCCGCGGCGGCCCTCGGCGACGCCGTTCCGCCCGCCCATGAGGCGCTCGCCGTACGGTGGGTTGGCCGCGAGCGTCCCCGCGGAGAAGCGCGGCGCGAGCTCGCGCGCGTCCCCGTGCTCGACGAGCACGTCCGCGCCGACGCCCGCCGCGGCGGCGTTCCGGCGCGCCGCCTCCACCGCCCTCGGGTGGAGGTCGCGCGCGACGATCGGGGCCGGCGCGCGGGGCAGGGCGAGCGCGCGCGCCTCCTCCTTCATCCGGTCCCACGCCGACTGCGGCGCGCCGCGGTACGCCGGCCAGCGCTGGAACCCGAAGGCGCGCGCGAGCCCCGGGGCGATCCGGCGCGCGCGCAGGGCCTGCTCGACGGCGAGCGTGCCGGACCCCGCGAGCGGATCGACGAACGGCAGCTCGGGATCGGCGCCGCCGAGGATCAGCACCGCGGCCGCGAGCGTCTCCTTGAGCGGCGCCTCGGTGGTCACCGCGCGGTACCCGCGCCGGTGGAGCGGCTCGCCGGCGAGGTCGAGCGAGAGCGTGGCCTCGCCGCGCGCGAGGTGGAGGACGATCCGCACGTCCGGATCCTTGGCGTCCACGTCCGGGCGGGCGCCGAGCTTCGCGCGGAGCGCGTCCACCGCCGCGTCCTTCACCTTGAGCGCGGCGTACCCGGAGTGCGTGATCGCGGAGGAGGCGACGCTCGCCTCCACCGCGAGGGTGGTCCGCGGCGTGAGCCAGCGCTCCCACGCGACCGCGCGCGCGCCCTCGTACAGCGCGTCCGCGTCGGGCGCGGGCCAGCGCGCGAGCTCGAGCAGGACTCGCATCGCGGTGCGCGCGTGGAGGCAGGCGCGCATCCCCGCCTCGAGCCGCCCCTCGAAGGAGACGCCGCCGCGGTCGCCGCGGACGGCGTGGAGGCGGAGGCCGGAGAGCTCGCGGCGGAGGGCCCCCTCGGTGCCCTTCGCGCAGGTCGCGAAGAACCTCAGCGGCGCCGGCACGCGTTACGGCGACGCGGCGGCGCCGCGCGCCCCCTCGAACACGCCGTGGCGGATGGAGCCCTTCTCCTCGCGCTTCGCCGCGTACATGAGGGCGTCGGCGCGCGCCATCATCTCGTCGATCGAGGAGGGCGGCGCGAGGAACGTCGCCGCGCCGATCGAGAAGCCGACCGTCCAGCCGTTCCTCGCCATCGCCGCGAGGAGGGTCGTCCGGAGGCGGGCGAGCAGCGCCGCCGCGTCGACCGCGTCCGTCTCCGGGAGGAGGAGCCCGAACTCGTCGCCGCCGAGGCGCGCCACGGCGTCGATGGCGCGCGTCGTCGCGCGGATCGTGCGCGCGACCTCGACGAGGAGCGCGTCGCCCTCGGCGTGCCCGCGCGCGTCGTTCACGTCCTTGAAGTCGTCGCAGTCCACGTACGCGAGCGTGAGCGGCCGGCGCGTGCGGCGCGTGCGCTCGATCTCGAGCGCGGCGGTCTCGAAGAACGCGCGGCGGTTCGAGATCTGCGTGAGGGCGTCGGTGCGGGCGAGGAGCTCCTCCGCCTCGAGCCGCGACCGCAGCGCCGCCAGCATCAGCACGAGCGCGAACGAGGTCACGAGCTGGACGATCCCGTTCCAGGCGAGGAGCGCGGCCGGCAGGCCCGCCTCCCCGGTCCCGAGCCGGTGGAGGGCGTCGGCGCCGATCGAGACGGCCGCGGCCGCGGCCGCGAGGAAGCCGCCCGCGCGAAGGCTCACGAACCACGTCCCGAACCCGATGGGCGCGAGGTAGAAGAGGATGATCGAGACCTCGGTCCCGGTGACGTAGTCGGCGACGCCGACGCAGAGGATCATCCCGAGCGCCGAGATCACCCAGCCGGGCGGGGAGAGGAGCGGACGGCCCTGCGGCCGCTCGGCGGGGAGGGGGGCGCGCACCTGCGGGGGCGTCGGCTCGGCGACGTCTGTGTGGGCCCGGTTCAGCGGCTCCTCCGGATCGCGCGTCGATCGTGGCGCGGCGCTCACCGCAGCGCGACGGCCTCGATGCGCCGGTTCGCGGCGCGGCCGCGCGCCGTGAAGTTGGGCAGGATGGGGCTCTCGCCGCCGCGCCCCGCCCAGGTGATCCGGTGCTTCGGCACGCCCTGATCGCCGAGCCGCTTCGCCGCCGCCTGCGCCATCGCGGTGGAGAGCTTCGCGTCGGCGCCGCGGTCCGCGGTCGCGTCCACGAATCCCTCGAGCCGGATCGTGACCGCCGGCTGCGACAGGAGCGCGACCGCGAGGTCCGCGAGCCCGCCGTCGCGCTGCAGCTGGGCGGTGCGCCCCGCGAAGGCGACGTCCTCGACGAGGACGCGTCCGCCGGCGGCGAGCCGCTTCGACCAGTCCGTCTGGCGCGGCGTGCGGGCGTCGGCGGCGTAGGCCGGAGCCGCGGTCCCCGCGCCGGCCTTCGCGGCGGCGGTCTTCCTCGGGGCCGCCGCCGCGGCGGGGAGCGCGGCCGGGGAGGCGGCGGAGGCCGTCGCCTCGGGGGGCGGCGCCGGGGTCGCGGCCGGGGTCGCGCTCGAGGTCGGGGTCGCGGCTGCGGCCGCCTTCGCGGCCGCTGCGGCCGCCCGCTGCGCCTCCTTCGCCGCCTTCGCCTCGGGCGTCTCGGCGAGCGCGAACTTCCTGAGCGTCCGGATCCGCTCGATCTCGAAGCAGCGCTTGCGGCCCGGATCGCCGAGCCGCGCGAGCATCGGGCGGGCGACCTCGAGGACGGAGCGGCGGATCGAGCTCTCGGTCCGGTCTCCCGGGCCGAGCCGCACGACGACCGTGTCCGCGAAGAGGAGCTGATGGTCGCCCACGAGGGAGAGCCGGATCGTGACGAGGAGCTCGCCCCCGTCCTTGCCGCGCCCCTCGACCGAGCCCCACAGCGCGGCGTCCGCGCCGACGAGCTCGGCGAGCTCGAGCGCGAGGCTCGGCGGGAGCCCCTGCGGGAGGTCGAGCGGCGTGTCCTTGAAGATCCCGCGCAGCTCGGGGATCGGGAAGACGCGGGTGCGGGCGGGGTCGATCGCGGAGAGCATCGCCCCCGTCGCCGCCTCCGCCGCCAGCGGCGCGTCCGAGCCGTTCTCGAACGGCGCGACGACGAGGCAGCGCACGCGCGCGAGCTCGGCGGGCTTCAGCACGCTCGCCTCGCCCTGCGGCGCGAGGGGCACCTCCGCCGCGCGCTCGGTGGCGCAGGCGGTGGCGATCGCGGCGAGGACGGCTGCGGCGTTGCGACGCATTCGATCGACAATCGTACCCCGCCTCGGGAGGGGCGGCGAGCTTCGGCGGCGGCCGGGACGGTGACGAGTTCACCGTTCCGCCGCACTCGGGCCACGGGCCCGTCACGCCCGCGTGCGTTAAGCTCGACCCGTGCCGAGCATCCTCCTGGTGGACGACGAGCGCGATCTCCTCTCGCTCCTCGACTTCAACCTCCGGGCGGCTGGGTTCGAGACCCTCCTCGCCACGACCGGCGAGCAGGCGCTGTCGCACCTGCGCCGCCGCGTTCCCGACATCGTCCTCCTCGACCTCATGCTCCCGGACTTCCCCGGCACCGAGGTGTGCCGGCAGCTCAAGTCCGACCCGCGGACGCGCCACGTGCCCGTCGTGATGCTCACGGCGAAGGGCGAGGAGGTCGACCGGGTCGTCGGGTTCGAGCTCGGCGCCGACGACTACGTGACGAAGCCGTTCAGCGTCCGCGAGCTCGTCCTGCGCGTGAAGGCCGTCCTCCGCCGCGCGGGCGCCGCCCGAGGGAGCGAGCGCCCGCCCGAGTCCGTCGGGCCGATCCGGGTGGACGTGGACGCCCACCGCGCCTTCGTGGACGGCGTCGAGATGCCGCTCACGCCGCTCGAGTTCCGGCTCCTCACGACGTTCATGGCGCGGCTCGGGCGCGTCCAGTCGCGCGAGCAGCTCCTCGAGGACGTCTGGGAGATGTCGTCGGAGGTCGAGACGCGCACGGTGGACACCCACGTGAAGCGGCTCCGTGAGAAGCTGGGATCCGGACGCGAGCTGCTCGAGACGGTGCGGGGGATCGGCTATCGCCTGGTGGACCCGAGCGAGAAGGGGTGAGGGGGCGGTGATCGGACGCACGCCGCTCGCAGCCGCGATCCGCGCGCTCCGCTCGGAGCTGGAGGGAGGGCCGCGCGCCGACCTCGGTCGCGAGGTGCGCGAGCTCGCCGAGCTGATCGCCGCGCGCGAGGCGCGCAGGGCGGCTCCGATGCGGGACCCCATCGAGCAGGAGCTGCTCGCGGCGATGCCGGACGCGGCCGCGCTCGTCTCGAGGGAGGGCTGGATCCGCGTCTCGAACGCCGCGTTCGACACGCTCGCCGCGGACGGGCGGGCCGCCGGGCTCACGCCGCTCGAGATCACGCGGAGCGCGGAGCTCTCCGAGGCGGTGAAGCGCGCGCTGGAAGGGACCGCGCGCCGGCTCGATCTCGCCCTCGGGCGCCAGACCTACCTCGTCCACCTCGCGCCGCTCCTCCGGGGCGAGGTGCTGCTCCTCATGCGCGACGTCACGGAGGCGCGGCGCGCCGAAGTGACGCGGAGGGACTTCGTCGCGAACGCGAGCCACGAGCTGCGGACCCCCATCGCCGCGATTCGCGCCGCCGCCGAGACGCTCCTCGCCGGGGCCCTCGACGATCCCGCGTCGGCGCGGGGCTTCGTCGAGATCGTGGCGCGCCACGCGGACCGGCTGTCGCGCCTCACGCAGGATCTCCTGGACCTCTCCAAGATCGAGTCGCGCCAGTGGCGGTTCGAGCTCGCGCCGGTGGACGTCCGCGCGCTCGCGGGCCAGGTCGTGGACCTGCTCTCCGGCGCCGCGCGGGAGAAGGGGCTCGCCCTCCGCGCCGAGGTTCCCGAGGACGCGAGCGTGCGCGCCGACGCTCGCGCCCTCGAGCAGGTGCTCGTGAACCTCGCGGAGAACGCGGTGAAGTACACGGAGGAGGGCGGCGTGACGGTCCGCGCGGCGCGCGAGGGCGGCGCCTGGGTCGTCGCGGTCGCCGACACCGGCCCCGGGATCGAGCGGCACCACCTCCCCAGGATCTTCGAGCGGTTCTACCGCGTGGACCCGGGCCGCTCGCGCGAGCAGGGCGGGACCGGGCTCGGCCTCGCCATCGCGAAGCACCTCGTGCTCGCCATGGGCGGCGACATCGCCGTGGAGAGCGGCGAGGGCGGCACGACGTTCCGCGTTCGCCTGCCGGCCGCCTGATACCGCCCGCGCGCCTCCCGCCCCGCGGAGCCGGACGCGGGTTCACGATGCGTCACACACGCGTGACGCGTTCGCGTAAACGTCACCCGCGCGTGCCCGCTCCGCCACCGCTCTTTCCTAGAACCGGCCCCGACCGAGCCTTCGCTCGACAGCCAAGCCGACAAGGGGTAGGAAACTCATGAACCGTCTGACCGCAGTCGTCGCCGCGCTCGCGTTCGCTCCAGCGGCGCTCGCGCAGGAGAACCCGCAGGGCGCCGCCGCGCCGGCGGAGCAACAGCCCGCGGCGCCGCCGCAGCCCGCGCCATCGCCCGCCGCCTCGGACACCGCCGACGCCGCCGCGCTCCAGGGCAAGGTCGAGGCGCTCGACGCGACGCTCGCCGAGGTGAAGGGCGTCGCGGACAAGCTCAACCGCCTCAAGATCTCCGGCTACATCCAGGCGCGCTGGGCCTACAAGGAGCCGGCGCTGCCCGACGCCGCGCCGCCCAACGCGTACAACACGTCGCCCGCGGCGAACGTCCCCCAGAACGGCTTCTTCATCCGCCGCGGCCGGTTCAAGACCGTCTACGACGGCGACCGCGCGCAGTTCGTGCTCCAGGTCGACGCGATCCCGGCGGGCGTCACGATCAAGGAGGGCTACGCGAGCGTCAAGCTGCCGAAGGGCTGGGCGATCGACGCCGGCCTGCAGCTCTTCCCGTTCGGCTACGAGGTCCACTCGCGCTCCTCCTCCGACCTCGACACGCTCGAGCGAGCGGCCGTGACCCGCGCGTTCCTCGCCGGCGAGTACGATCTCGGCGTCGCCCTGCGCGGCAGGGCCGGCCCGGTGAACCTCAAGGTCGGCCTCTTCAACGGCAACGGCATCGACGGCCCGAGCAGCAGCGACAAGGGGCTCGACAACGACCAGCTGAAGGACGTCGTCGGCCGCGCGACGGTCGACCTGGGCATGATCACCGCCGGCCTCTCCGGCTGGTACGGCAAGACGATCGACTGGGCCCGCGCAGACGACAGGAAGTTCGACCGGTACCGGGTCGGCGCCGACGTGCAGGTCTTCTTCGACCTCCTCCCGGTCGGCGGGACCGCCGTGAAGGGCGAGTGGATCTGGGGCCGTACCACCATCGGCAGCTCGAGCGGCGGGACGGGCAACGGCGGCGCGGGCGGGAACCTCCCGTCCTCGACGAGCAGCGCCCCGGTGCCGACGGGCTCGGGCTGGTACGTGATCCTCACGCAGAACGTCGGCCCGTGGAACCAGATCGCCGCGCGGTACGAGCAGTACACGCCGAACCGGACGCTCGCCCAGCAGTCCGCGACCGAGGACACGAAGAACGTGAAGACCCAGGAGGAGGTCCAGGTCGCGCTCCACACGTTCGTCGGCGCGAACCTGAAGGTCACGGCGGCGTGGTTCCACCCCATGTTCGGGAAGACCGTCGGCCCCGCGCCGGGCGACCCGAATGCGGACCAGTTCATCGCGCAGGTGCAGGCGAAGTTCTGACGGCGGGGCGTGAAAGAGGGGGGGCGTGACGACGTTACGCAGGCGTCACACCTTCGCCACCCTCCCCTCACCCGGCTTCCGTAGATCAGCGTCGAACCCCAAAGGAGAGAACATGAAGCGCATCCTCATCGCCCTCGCCGCGCTCGCCGCGCCGGCGCTCGCCACGGCGGGCACGGTCACGGTGAAGGGCTCGGACACGATGGTGATCCTCGTCCAGCGCTGGGCCGAGGAGTACATGAAGAAGAACGCGGGCAAGAAGGTCCAGGTGACGGGCGGCGGGTCGGGCACCGGCATCGCCGCGCTCCTGAACGGCACGACCGACATCGCCAACGCCTCCCGCGCGATGAAGGACGACGAGAAGTCGAAGGTTCGCGACCGCTACAACGTGCTCCCGGAGGAGTTCCCCGTCGCCAAGGACGGCGTCGCGATCTACGTGAACGAAGCGAACCCCGTCACGCAGCTCACCGCGGAGCAGCTCAAGGGGATCTACGTCGGCGACGTGACCAACTGGAAGGAGGTCGGCGGCCCCGACGCCCGGATCGTCCTGTACTCGCGCGAGAACTCCTCCGGCACCTACGTCTTCTTCAAGGAGCACGTCCTCGCGAACGACGACTTCGCGCCCGAGGCGCAGACGCTCCCGGGCACCGCGGCGGTCGTGAACGCCGTCGCGAAGGAGCGGAACGGCGTCGGCTACGGCGGCGCCGCGTACGCGAAGGGCGTGAAGGAGCTGAAGATCGTCGGGAAGGACGGTCAGGCCTGGCTGCCCTCCGCCGAGAACGTGAAGAGCGGGAAGTACCCCCTCTCGCGGCCCCTCTTCATGTACACGCGCGGCAAGCCGACGGGCGAGGCGAAGCAGTTCGTCGACTTCTGCCTGTCCCCGGCGGGGCAGGCCATCGTGACGCAGGTCGGCTACTTCCCGATCAAGTAGTGACGACGTCACGGAACCGTCACGCGGCCGCCACGGGCCCGAGACGGGTGACGCGTAGATCGGCGGTCGCGATGCAGGCGGTCGAGGCGCCAGGGCTCGCCGGGGCGCCACCACGCCCCGGCGCGGCGATGCGGCGGCGGCAGATCCGGGAGGGGCTCGTCGGCGCGGTCATCACCGCCGTCGCCCTGACCGGCATCGCCGCCGTCGTCCTCATCTTCGTCTTCGTGGCGCGCGAGGCGCTCCCGCTGTTCACGGACCCCGGGCTCGCGAGGGAGACCGACCTCGGGCGGATGTTCCTCCCGCAGGCCTGGCGCTCCGGCAGGCCTCCGAGCTACATCTGGCAGCCGGTCGGGAACGTCCCGAAGTATTCGATGATCCCGCTCCTCGTCGGGACGGTGAAGGTGACCATCGTGGCGATGGCGGCCGCCGCGCCGGTCGGCGTCGCCGCCGCGGTGTTCACCTCCGAGTTCGCGCCCCGCCGGCTGAAGGAGCTGCTGAAGCCGACGATCGAGATGCTCGCCGGGATCCCGTCGGTCGTGCTCGGGTTCTTCGCGCTCATGGTGATGGCGACGTGGCTCCAGTCGGCCTTCGGGTTCTCCTTCCGGCTGAACGCGATCGTCGCCGGCCTCGGCCTCGCGCTCACCATCGTGCCGGTCGTGTTCACGGTGTCCGAGGACGCGCTCGCGGCGGTGCCGCGGAGCTACCGCGAGGCGTCGCTCGCGCTCGGCGCGACGCGCTGGGAGACGGCGTTCCGGGTGGTGCTCCCCGCGGCGGCGCCCGGCGTGCTGGCCGCGATCGTGCTCGGGTTCGGCCGCGCGATCGGCGAGACCATGATCGTCCTCATGGCGTCGGGCAACGCCGCCATCACGTCCTGGTCCTTCGGCGAGTCCGTCCGCACCCTCCCCGCCACCATCGCCGCCGAGATGGGCGAGGTCGTCTTCGGCGGCACCCACTACGCGGTCCTCTTCTTCATCGGCGTCGAGCTGTTCGTCTTCACGTTCGCGCTGAACGGCGTCGCCGCCTGGTCGGTGCGGCGGCTGGTGCGCAAGATGTCGGGGACGGCGGCGTGAGGCTCGGCGCGCGCAAGATGGTGGGGCGCGGGCTCACGGTCGTCACCGGGCTCGCGGCCGCGCTCGTGGTCGCGATGCTCGCGGTGATCCTCCTCGACGTCTTCCTCGGCGGCGCGGGGAAGCTCTCGTGGACGTTCCTCACCGCCCCGCCCGAGGAGGGGATGACGGCGGGGGGCATCTTCCCGGCCATCTACGGCACGGCCGTCATGACGCTCATCATGACCCTCGCCGTCATGCCGGTCGGCGTGCTGACCGCCATCTACCTGCACGAGTACGCGCCGCCGCGCTCGCGCCTCGCCGCGGCGGTTCGCGTCGCGGTGACGAACCTCGCCGGCGTGCCCTCCATCGTGTTCGGCCTGTTCGGCCTCGGCTTCTTCATCCAGTTCGTCGGGCGCGGGCTCGACGGCGCCCTCTCCGAGCCGGGCACGCTCCACTACGGCCAGCCGGCGCTCCTGTGGGCCGCGCTCACCCTCGCCGTCCTCACGCTGCCGGTCGTGATCGTCTCGACCGAGGAGGCGCTCCGCGCCGTCCCCCGCGAGCACCGCGACGCGAGCCTCGCGCTCGGCGCCACGCGCTCGCAGACCCTCGCGCGCGTCGTGCTGCCGGGCGCGCTCCCGGGCATCCTCACCGGCGCGATCCTCGCGGTGGCGCGCGGCGCGGGCGAGGTCGCCCCGATCCTCTTCACCGGCGTCGCCTACTTCCTCCCCGACCTGCCGAGCTCGCCGTTCTCGCAGTTCATGCACCTCGGCTACCACACGTACGTCCTCGCGACGCAGTCCCCGGACATCGAGGCGACGCGGCCGCTCCTGTACGCGACCGTGCTCGTCCTCCTCGCCCTCACCTTCGCCCTGAACCTGGTGGCCCTTGTCATTCGCACTCGCACACGCCGCCGCGCCGCGGCCGGCCACTGACATGACTCCCCCCCTCGCGCCCGTCCTCGAGCCGACGCCCAAGATGGAGGCGCGGGACCTCACGATCTCGTACGGGACGAAGCCCGCCGTGAAGGGCGTCTCGCTCCGGCTCCCGGAGCGCCAAGTGACCGCGCTCATCGGGCCGTCCGGCTGCGGGAAGTCCACGTTCCTCCGCGCCCTCAACCGGATGAACGAGCTCATCCCCGGCGCCGGCTTCACGGGAGAGATCCTCCTCGACGGCAGGGACGTCTTCGGTGGCCACCTCGACGCGGTCGAGCTGCGCCGCCGCGTCGGGATGGTCTTCCAGAAATCCAACCCGTTCCCCAAGTCCATCCTGGAGAACGTCGCCTACGGGTTGCGCGTCGCGGGGACGAACGACCGGCGGGAGATCGCGGAGCGGGTCGAGCGGTCGCTCGGGGGCGCGGCGCTCTGGGACGAGGTGAAGGACCGCCTGCACGAGAGCGCGCTCGGGCTGTCCGGCGGACAGCAGCAGCGCCTCTGCATCGCGCGCGCGCTCGCGGTCGAGCCGGAGGTGCTCCTCATGGACGAGCCGGCGAGCGCGCTCGACCCGATCGCCACGGCCAAGATCGAGGACCTCATCCACGAGCTGAAGGCCCGCTACACGATCGCGATCGTGACCCACAACATGCAGCAGGCGGCGCGCGTCTCGGACCAGACGGCGTTCTTCTACATGGGCGAGCTCGTCGAGGTCGGGCCGACCGAGCGGATCTTCACGAACCCGCGGGAGCAGCGGACCGAGGACTACGTGACGGGGAAGTTCGGGTAGCGGCCCAGCCGCCCGGCGAGTGGCGCCCGGCGGCGGACCGTGTACCCTCGAGGGATGCCGGGCAGGGGAATGAGCGTCCACACCGACAAGGCCTACGAGGCGGAGCTGAGGGCGCTGCGCGAGCGGCTGCTCGCCATGGGCGGCCTCGTGGAGCAGGCGATCGCGTCCAGCGTCCGCGCGATCATCGAGCGCGACTCCGCGCTCGCAGAGCAGGTGAAGGTCAGGGATCGCGACATCAACCGGATGGAGGTGGAGATCGACGGCATGTGCCGCCGAGTCCTCGCGCTACGCCAGCCGGCCGCGTCGGACCTGCGCTTCATCACGACCGCGCTGAAGATCGTGGTGGACCTCGAGCGGATGGGGGACCTCGCGGTGAACGTCGCCGAGCGCGCCCTCGACCTGAACCAGGCGCCGCCGCTCGGGCCCTTGCACGAGCTCGCCAAGATCGCGGACCTCGCCGAGGCGCAGCTCAAGAAGGCGCTCGACGCGTTCGTCACGGGCGACGTGGACAAGGCCGAGGAGGTGATGCGCGGCGACGACCTCATCGACGCGCTCTACCTCAAGATCTTCAACGACATGCTGGCGCTCATGATGGAGGACTCGCGCAGCATCCGCCGCGCCACCGCCATGATGTTCGCGGGGAAGCACCTCGAGCGCTTCGGCGACCACGCGACCAACCTCGCGGAGATGGTCGTCTACATGGTGCGCGGGCAGGACGTGCGGCACCCGAAGAGCCGGGCGCAGGAATGACCCGTCGCAGGGTGCCGCGCCCGCCAGGGAGCGCGGCCCCGTGAGGTCACGTCGCGCTAGGGCACGGCGGAGCCTGCCGGCCCGAGCAGGAACCGGCGTAGGTCGTCGAGCATCGCCTGACAGAGGAAGAGCAAGCTGAGGTGGCCGCGCGCGTACACCCGGGGCTGGACGTCCCACGCGCGCCCGAGCGCGAGCGCCGCGTCGGGGAGCGCGATCCGGTCGTAGCGTCCGACGGCGAGGAAGACCGGCGATCGGGGCGGGCGCACCTGGAGCGGATCGAAAGGCGCCAGGACCCGGCGCAGCTCCGGGCCGTCCGGGAACCGGGTCCCCGCCTCCTCCGCGATGCGCCCGTAGCGGCGTCCGATGCGCGTCGTCCGGAGGACCGCGGCGAGATCGGCGGGGGGCGCGACGAGCGCCCCGAAGCCGGCGGCGTCGCCGGAGGCGAGGGCGAACGACGCCGCGAGGGCGCCGATCGAGAGCCCCACGACGCCCGCGCGCCCGCGACGTGCGGCCATCGCGACGGCGGTCCGGATCTCGAGCACCAGCTGCTCGAACAGCGCCCTGAAGCGGCGGAGATCGAGCGTCGCGAACCCGTGTCCGCTCCGCGCTCCGGGCGACGCGCGCCCCATGTGCTCGGGCGGGACGAGCAACCACACCTCGTGCCCGGTCTCGGCGAGGAGGTCCGTGTAGCGCCGCACGATCGACGGAGCGTCGGTCTTCCACGGCGGCACGACCACCGCCGTGCCGCGGAACGGGGCGCGCCGGGGCACGACGAGGAGCGTCATCCGATCGAACGGGCTCACGGGCCTCGGCGAGGGCGTCGACCATGGCCCCTCGGCCGCGGGCGGCTCCGGAATCGCCGACAGAGGTCCGAGGCAGTCGAGCGGCTCCGGCGCGCAGGGAAGGAACGGCTGGGCCGCGTGGCGGACCCGGTCCTCCATCCACATCGCGAGGCGATCGATGCCGGCGTGGACGAGGCGCATCACCGGAGATCCTGCATCGCGCCGGCGCCGGGGCAAGCTCTTCGCCGAGGTGCGGCGGCCGTAGCAGCCGGCGACACGAGTCCGACGCACCCGGGCGGGCTGGGGCCGCACGATCCGAATTCACCTTCGCGCCGCCGGACCGTCACCGTGCGATCACCGTCGCTCGGCACCATGGGCCAGGGTCGCTGGGCCCAGCGGGGCGATGAGGCGGGTGGCGCTGCCCGAGGACGCGCGGATGACGATCGACCAGCTCCATGCGCTGTACTGCGCCGGACACGCGGAGGCGCGGCGAGTCTCCGAGGGAGGCGTGCTCCGGGCGTTCGAGGTGTGCATCAACGGGGCGGGCCTCGCCGCGCTCGAGCGCCTCGTCCTCGAGTTCGCGCTGCACGACGCGACGAACGGAACGCCCGCGCGGTCCCTCGAGGGGTTCCAGCGCGCCGTGGAGAGGGCGCCCGAGCTGTTCGCGAGCCTCGGGCTTCGCCCGGCGGAGCGCGTCGCCGGGCGGCCGCGCGCTGCGCGCGTCCGCGACGCCGCGTGAGACGGGAGGCGGCGTGAACCCTGCCGATGCGCTCGAGCTCGAGGCGCTGTCCTGGATCGTGGCGACGGCGCTCGCCTGCGTCCTCGCGGCCGTCGTGGTCCTGCTGCGGAGCGGGCGCGCCGTGCCGGGCCCCGGCATCGGCGGAGGCGCGCACGCCGGCGGGGCCGTCCGTCCGCTCAGGCGCCCGCGTCGCTGAGCCGCCGCGCGCGGGCGTGCAACCCTTCACGCGACGTCGGCGCTCGCTGCGACCGCCGTCGCGAGGTCCAGCTCGAGGGAGGGGACCCGGACGCGCAGCCGGGCGGGGTCGACGCCGAAGTACCGCAGGATCCGGAGCTGATGCAGCCGAAGCCCGCGCAGCGCGATCCGCGCCGCGCGGGTCTCCCCGAGCGCCTGCGCGAGCAGGGCCAGGCCGAAGTCCTGGAACGTGGACACGCGCCCGAGGTCGATCCGGATCGCCTCGCCCGGACGAGCGCGCTCGAGCACGGCCCCGAGCCGCTTCGCGGCGGGGACGTCGAACACGCCGTCCACCTCGATGAGGAGCTCGCACTGCCTCGACCGGTTTCGCGTCACGGTGCACCCCTGGGTTCGACCGCAGGGTGCGACCGCGACGTGGCGGCGGCGAGGCTCGGACGTGAACACCGTGCGACGTGCGTCGGCGCGCCGCCGCCGTCACGCGGCGCGGTGCTTCGAGACGCGCGAGCGGGACCGGCGGCCGCCGCGGACCGGCGACACCACCACCTCGCCCTCCTCCTCCACGCCGTCCGCGCGCAGGTCGATGACGAAGAGCTGCAGCGCCTCCTTCGCGTCCCACGCGCGGACCCGGGCGACCCGCCGACGCGAGGCGGACTCGAACCGGCAATTGAAGGAGCTCTCGCGGATGTCGTGCAAGGTGGGTCCTCTCCGACTCGATCCCGAGACTGCCGCCCCTGGCGCCTCCGCGACGTGACAACGCGCCCTGGTTCGGTGACGAGATCGTGACGGCGGCGCTCGGGCGGCGCGCCGCCCGGTCGGGGTCGCCCGCGCCGGGGAACCGGCCGTCTCCGCGCGCCTCGAAAGGCGGATCCCGGCACAGGGTCGGGGAGGAGAGCGGACGAGTCCTTCGCCTCGCGGTGTGTCGCGCGAATCGTCACCTGGCCGTCGCCGGAACGAGCCCCGGGCTCGCGAGGATCGCTGCGCGACCGCGCGGCGGTCGCGGAGGGTGGTGCCGATGGAGATCCTCGCGTTCCTCTTCCTCGCCGCAGCCGCGATCGGGCTCGCGGCGATCGCGGCCCAGCACCTCTTGCTCTGGGCCCACGTGCGCCAGCCTCCGTCGGTGACGCGCCGCACGCCCCCGATCTCGATCCTGAAGCCGCTCTGCGGCCTGGACGACGGCCTCGAGGCGAACCTCGCCTCGTTCGCCGCGCTCGACTACCCGGAGTACGAGGTCGTGCTCGGCGTCCGCGACGCGCGCGACGCCGCCTACCCGGTGGCGCTCGCAGCGGCCACGCGCTGGCCGAGCCGGTTCCGCGTCGCGCTGCAGCGCGGCGAGCCGGGGCTCAACCCGAAGGTGAACCAGCTCGTGACGCTCGCCCGCGCGGCGCGGCACGACGTCCTCGTCGTCTCGGACTCGAACGTGCGAGTCCAGCCCCGCTATCTCGCCGAGGTCGCCGCGCTCCTCGAGGACGAGGCCGTCGGGCTCGTCACCCACCCGATCGCGGGCGTCGGCGAGGCGAGCGTAGGGTCCCTCATGGATCACCTCCACCTCGCCGGGTCCATCGCGCCCGGCGTCGTGGGCGCGAAGCGGCTCGCCGGTCGCGACTTCGTCGTCGGCAAGTCGATGGCGCTCCGGCGCGCCGATCTCGACGTGCTCGGCGGGTTCGAGGCCGTGAAGGACGTGCTCGCCGAGGACTGGGTCCTCGGCGTCATGGTGCAGTCGAGGCTCGGGAAGCGGGTCGCGGTCGCGCGCACGCCGGTCGCGAACGTGAGCGAGCGCCGCGCCGTGCGCGACTTCGCCCGCCGGTACGGGCGCTGGGGCGTCCTCCAGCGGCAGGCTGTCGGGCCGGCCGTGTACGCAGCCCAGGCGCTCCTCAACCCGGTCATGCTCGCCGCCATCGCCGCCGCCCTCGCGCCGGGGCGGGCGACGCTCGCCGCGGTTGCCGCCGTATGCCTCGCCAAGACGGCGCTCGACGGCGCCGCCGCGCGCGCGCTCCGGCCGGGGGGGTTCCGCGTCCGACAGCTCGCCTGGGTGCCGGTGAAGGACCTCGTCTTCGGCGCGGCGTGGCTTCAGGGCCTCCTGCGGCGCGACGTCGTGTGGCGCGGGACGCGGATCCTCGTGGGACGCGGCACGCGCATCCACCGGCCGGAGCCGGCGACGAGCGCCGCCGTCGAGGACGGCGCGGCGGCGCTCTCGTAGCCGCCGGCGTCAGGCGGCGCGGCGGCTGCGATCCGGTGACGCCGCGATCCAGCGCGTGCCGACGACGCGGCCATCGTCGTGGAGGAAGATCCCCGCGCCGCCGCGCTCGGGCGAGCAACCCGCGTTCACGACGGCGAGCGGCCGGGCGTCGCCGGGGAACGGGGAGGAGCCGCTCGGCACGTGCCGGTGTCCGTGCAGGACGAGGTCGCAGCGCCCGCGCGCGAGCGCGAGGAGCTCGCGGCCGCGCGGGAGCTCCTCGGCGTTGGGCCAGCCGAGCCAGCCGGAGAGGGTCTCCGCGAGGTCGTCGGGCGGGAGCGGCAGCACGTGATGGTGGAGCATCACCACGGAGAGCGCGCGCTGCGGCGCTTCCGCGAGCGCCGCGTCCACCTCCGCGAGGTCCTTCCGGTCGACGAGCCCGTGCGCGGCGACGAGGGACCGGTTGTGCGGCGCGGTCGAGTCCACCCGGACGACGTGGAGGCCGGGCAGGTCTGCGACGCCCACGCGCGACCCGATCATCAGCGTCGCCCCGGCGTCCTCGCCGGCCCGATCGTGGTTCCCGGGGACGATCACGACGCGCCCCGCGTCGAGGAGCGGGGCGAAGGCGTCCTCGAACGCGCGCAGCTCGGCGAGGCGGCCGCGGTGGGTGAGGTCGCCCGTGACGAGCACCGCGTCGACGGCGGCGGCGTGCAGCGAGACGGCGATCGCCCGGGCCGCCGCGTCGGTCCGCCGGTCGCGGCCGAGGTGGAGGTCCGAGACGTGGGCAACCGTGTGGATCACGTGGACGGATTTGACCACGCGCGCGTGCCGCGCCAGTGGCGCGCGCGTGACGATTCCGGCGCAGCCGCGGTCATCGAGTCGTGCCGCGCCCGTCACGGGGCGCTCACGGGGGCCGCGTAGGTTCCCTCGCACTGGAGGTGCTGCATGGGAAACCGGATCATCCGGCCGCTCCGCCGCGACGACTTCGCGGCGATCACGAGGCTCGAGGACGAGATCTTCGGCGCGGACGGCGAGGGCGTGCTCGGCCCGTACTACGTGCGGCTCTGCTGCGAGTTCTTCGCCGACACCTGCTTCCTCGCGCTCGAGGGCGATCGGCCGGTCGGCCACGTCCTCTCGTTCCTGCGCGGGCGCGAGGCATACTGCACGACGCTCGGGGTGCTGCCGGCGTACCAGGGGTCGCGCGTGGCGTACCAGCTCGTCCGGACCCTCGTCGCCTCGCTCGAGCCGCGCGTCGACGCCTGCTGGTTCACCGTGAAGGAGGACAACCTCGCCGCCCGCGCGCTGCACCAGGCCCTCGGCGCGCGCGACGTCGAGGTGCGCGAGGACTTCTACGGTCCGGGGGATCGCCGCCTCGTCTCCCGCATCGACCGCGCCGGGTTCGACCGGATGCGCGCGCGGCTCCAGCGGATCGGGCTCCTCGACGCTCCGGCGCTCGCGGGTGCCGCATGAGCGCGCTCCGGCTCGTCGGGTCTGCCCTCCCGGTCGCGGCGCGCGCGGGGCACCGGATCGCGGGGACCGGCGCGGTCGCGGCCGCCGCGGCGGCGCGGCTCGGGGCGCTCCGGCGGCGGGACGCCCGCGCCGGCCGCCGCGAGCGCGCGCGACTCCTCCGCGATCTGCTCGCGCGCCTGACCGCGCTCCACGGGATCGAGGTCGCCGTCGAGGGACGGCGGCTGTGGGGTCCCGTCCTCCTCGCGTCGAACCACGTGAGCTGGCTCGACCCGGTGGTGCTCGGCGGGCTCGTCCCGTGCGTCCCGATCTCCAAGCTCGACGTCTCGTCGTGGCCCGTGGTCGGGCCGCTCGCGCGCGAGCTCGGCGTCCTCTTCGTGGACCGGGGCGACGGCCACTCCGGGATGGCGGTCATGCGCGGCGCGGTGCGTGCGCTGGAGGACGGCGTCGCGGTGCTGAACTTCCCGGAGGGGACGACGACGCGCGGCGACCGGGTCCTGCCGTTCCGCACGGGCCTCTTCTCGGCGGCGCGGAGCCGCGGCGCGGAGGTGGTGCCCGTCGCGATCGCGTACGATCCACCGGAGCTCGCGTGGGTGGGCGACGACGCGTTCGTGCCGCACTACCTGCGCCTCGCCGGCCGGCGGCGCGTGCGCGTCACGGTCCGGTTCGGCGCGCCCGTCGCGGCGCGGGACACCGCGAGCGGGGCCGAGCTGGCCGCTGTCGCGCGAGGCCGCGTCGAGGCGCTCCTGCGAGGTCCGGATGCCGCAGCAGCCGGCGTCTGAGTACCTCGCGCACGGGCAGACGCCGTTCTTCCGCCTGCCGTGCGCCGATCCCCGTGCGCTGCCCGCCGGCACCCGCGCCGTCGTGCTGGGCGTCCCCACGGATGCGGGCACGACGTACCAGCCGGGCGCGCGGCTTGCGCCCTGGCACGTGCGCCGCGTCTCCGCGCTCGTGCAGGGCTGGCACGTCCGGCACGCGCTCGATCCGTTCCGGGTGACCGGCGCGGTGGACGGGGGAAACGTGGCGTTCCCACCGTTCGACCGCGACGCCGGCCGAGCGGCGATCGAGGCGACCGTCGCCGCGATCCTGGCGCAGGGTGCGGCGCCGTTTCTCGTCGGCGGCGACCACGCCATCGCGCTCCCCGCGCTTCGCGCGGCGGCGCGCGCGCACGGGCCGCTCACCGTCGTGCACGTCGACGCGCACCTCGACACGAGCGGGCCCGAGACCTGGGGCGACGCCTGGCACCACGGCACGCCGATCCGGCACGCGCTCGACGAGGGGCTCGTCGCGGACGGCCAGCTCTGGCAGCTCGGGGTCCGCGGGCCCTGGTCCTCTCCGGAGGACGGCGCGCCCGGGGATCGGCACGGCGCGCGCCGCGTGGACGCCGACGCGCTCGCGGTCGGGGTCGCGGAGGTCGCGCGGGAGATCCGCGCGGCAGCCGGGACGCGGCCGGCCTGGATCACGTTCGACGTGGACGCGGTCGATCCCGCGTTCGCGCCGGGGACGGGAACGCCCGTCCCGGGCGGGCTCACCTCGCGCGAGGCGCTCGCGCTCGTGCGCGCCCTCGCCGGGATCCGGCTCGTCGGGATGGACGTCGTCGAGGTGTGCCCGCCGCTCGATCACGCGGACATCACCTCGCACCTCGCCGCGCACCTCGTGTACGAGGGGCTCGCGCTCGTGGCGGTCGCGGCGCCCCGCCGAGGCGATCCGGGCGCGCCCGCGGGCGCCCGCCCGACCATTGACCGTCCCCCGCCGGCGCCGCACACTCGTCCGTCGACGCGGGAGGTCACGATGGGCGCCGAGGCGAGGCTGTTCCTCATCCCGGAGCCGGCGAGCTTCCGGCCCGATCCGCCGGCGCTCGCGCGGCTCGTCGCGGCGCTCCGGCGCGAGCGGTGGGTGGCGGACCCGGCGGAGCCCTGGTTCTCCGGGATGCGCTTCGACTCGAGGACCACGGACGCGCACGCGGCGGCGACCGGCGCGTTCGTGCGCAGGCTCGGCGCGCCCGGCGCGGCCGGCGCGTACGAGCCGCTCCCCGCGGGCGACCTCGAGGCGTTCTTCGGCGCGATCGCGCGCGAGGAGCGGCGGGTGACGTGGCCGGTGTGCGGCCTCGGCGGGACGCCGCTCCGGTTCCCGCTCGGCGCGGCCTCGCCCGTGGGCCGGGACGACGCGTACTACGACCTCGAGCTCTGGCTCGCGGACGACTACGTGTACGTCACGAGCGAGATCGTCGATCCGTTCGACGACGAGGCGTGCGGGGCGTGCGGCGCGCCCCTCGCGCTGGACGTGGAGCCGCGGGGGGAGTCGCTCTTCCGCGCCGCGCGGCTGCGGCGGAGGTGCGCGCGCTGCGGGGAGCCGTTCGAGGCGTCGAGCCGCACGGCGGTCGTGCGCGATCCCTTCAGCGGCGACGAGCAGGACGTGCCCGGGGGGGCCACCTTCCGGTTCGCCCTCGTCGTGGACTGCGGCAAGTGCTTCCCGGACTCGAGCTTCGGGCCGCACCAGGAGCTGCTGGCGCTCTGCGAGACGGAGCTCGGAAGCCCGCTCCGGAGCGTCGTCGACGTGTACTGACGCGCGCGCCGCTACTGCGGCCCCGTCGCCGACGGCACCGCCGGCGCCGCGCCGCCGACCGAGCCGACGTTCCCGCTGCCCGAGCCCGGCGGCTGGCCGCCCGCGCCGCCGGTCGTGCCGGAGGTCGGCCCCGTCGTCCCCGCCGGGCCCGCGGGCGTACCCGATCCCGCCCCGGTGCTCCCCGCGCCGGAGCCGGCGCCGATCGGGACGCAGCGCACCGCCGCGTCCGGCCCGGTGCCGGACGTCGTCCCGGCCGCGTCGGCGCCGGTCGTGCCCACCCCCGTGCTGCCCGTGGCGCCCGTCCCCGTTCCGGCGGTGGCGCCGGTGCCGGTCCCCGCCGTCCCGGCGGTCCCCGCGCCCGCCCCGGTCGCCGTCCCGCCCGAGGTGGAGAGACCGCCGGACGTATCGGGCACCATGCCCGGAGGACAGACGGTCGAGCCGGGCGCGGCGGCGGCCCCGCTCCCGGCCGTGCCGGCGCCGGTCGTGCCCGTGCCGGTCGCGCCGGTCCCGGTCGTCCCGGTACCCGTCGTCCCGGTCCCGGCCGTCCCCGCGCCGCCGACCGAGCCGGCCCCACTCCCCGTCGCGCCGGGCGTCGTCGCGTCGCCGGGACCGCCCGCCCCGGTGGCGCCGCCCGTCGTCGTCCCGCCCGTCGTCCCCGTCGCCTGCGCCGCCGCGATCCACGGCGCCAGCGCGAACGCCCACACCCAAGCCCGAGTCATCGTCCGAAGCCTCCGTCGTCGATCCAGAGCCCAGGGGTGTGCATCGCGTGGTCGCCCGGCAGCGAGCGGGCGGAGGGCTAGGAGACGAGGAGCCGGGCCGCGACGCCCGCGAACACGCCGAGCACGGCACCCGCCGCGACGTCGAAGGGGTAGTGGGCGCCGAGGTAGACGCGGGACATGCCGATCCCGGCGGAGAGCAGGAGCGCCCCGACGCCGAGACCGTGCGGCTCGCCCGCGAACGCCACCGCGACCCCGACCGCGGCGGCGGTGTGGCCCGACGGGAACGAGAAGCGGTCCGGATTCACGGCGAGCGCCTCGAACCCCGCGATCGCGATGTTGGGGCGGGGCCGGGTGAGGCTCCGCTTGAGCCCCTGCGAGAGCAGCGTCGCGATGCCCGTGGCCGCGCCGAGGCGCAGGCCGAGGTGCGCGCCGCGCGAGGTGCAGGTCGCGAGGCACGCGACGCCCACCATCGTCCACGACTTGCCGTCGCCGATGGCGGTCAGGGTCCGCGCGATCGCGGTGCGCCAGGGCGTGCGGAAGCGGCGCACGGAGAGCAGCAGCGACTCGTCCCAGGACAGGATGCGACGCCAGCGGGCGTCGCGGAGCACGACGGTTCCGGTCGCGGCGTCGACCGCGACCATCCCGTCGCCGCTCACCTCGAGCCTGCCCTGGTCCGTGTCGCTCATCGCTCGAGAGCTTCTCCGGCGTACGTCGCGATGCCGCGGCTCTTCTGCAACGTCTGGGTGACGGAGGCCCCCGGCAACGCCCCCCACGCGGCGGTTCGAGCGGTCGGGCGCCACGCCCGCCACCCGCCGGGGTGTGCGAGGCGGCGTGGGCCGCGCCCGCCCGAACGTCGCCGCCGCGCGCCCGCGTCGGCTAAGCTTCGGGCCGAGCCGCGGCGGGCGCGGCGGGAGGTGCCGCGTGACCGTGGACGAGGAGGCTCTCGCGCTCCTCGCGCGCGGCGATCGCGAGAGCGCGCTGAAGCTCGCGCTCCGCGCCCACGGGCCCGGAGTGCTCGGCTACCTGGAGAACGTGCTCGGCGACCCGGACGACGCGCGCGACGTGTTCCAGCGATGCGCCGAGGACCTGTGGGCGTGGCTGCCCGCCTACCGCGGCGGGAGCCTGCGGGCGGCCGCGTACCGGATCGCGCGGCACCGCGCGGCGCGGTTCCGGCGCGAGGCGTGGCGGCGGCGGCGCGAGCGGATGCGGACGACGATGGCGTCGCGCATCGCCGCGTCGATCGCCAGCCCCGAGTCGCGGCTCGCGACGAGGCCGCAGGATCGGCTCGAGCGGCTCCGCGCCGCGCTCGACCCGGACGAGCGGACGCTGCTCATCCTGAGGCTCGATCGCGAGCTGTCGTGGAGCGAGGTCGCCGAGGTCCTGTCGGAGGAGGGCCATCCGGTGGACTCCGCGACGGTCCGCAAGCGGTTCGAGCGCGTGAAGGATCGGCTCGCGAAGCTCGCGAAGGAGCAGGGGCTGCTGTAGCGCGGTCGGGGTCGGGGTCGCGGTCGCGGTCGCGGTCGCGGTCGGGGTCGGAGTCGGGGTCGGGGTCGCGGTCGGGGTCGGGGGTCGGAGCGGCCGCGGCCCACAACCGCCCGCGTTCACACGGGATTTCGCCCCCCGGCGCTCCCCTGTCACATCCCCGCCCGTCCCTGGCCCCTCCCCCTCGCCAGGAGGACGTCATGAAGATCTCGAAGCTCTCGATCCCCGCCGCCCCCGCGCTCTTCGCCACGGTCCGCCGCTCTCGCGACCTCTCGCTCGTCGCGTTCGCGACCGCGCTCCTCGGCGCCCTCGCGCTCCAGGCGGGCGCGTTCCTCCCGAAGCTCTCCTCGCCCGACGTCCGCCCCGAGCGGCCGGCGCTGCACCAGCCCGCCACCCCGACCCCCGCCGCGGCCGCGGTCGTCGCGCGCCAGCCGGCGCCGTGCACGCTGCCCCGCGGCTAGCGTTCGGCTAGCGCCGGTCCACCCCGGCCACCGCCCCGAAGCCGGCGAAGAGCTCGCCGGCGAGGGAGCGCGTGCCGGGCGCGTCGCGGCGCCCGAGCTTGCGCACCGGATCGTTCACGGCGGGATCGGACGGGCGCACGAGGTCCATCCGGATGCGCTCGACGCGCGCCGCGCCGCGGTGGAGGAGCGTCACGCGGTCGCCGTCCACCGCCTCGACGAGCGCGACGTGCGTGAAGCGGTCGTTGGCGCGCCCGTCCCGGTTGCGGTCGTAGGTGTGGTGGAAGAACGCGAGGTCGCCCGGCCGCGGCCGCGCCACCCTGCGGCTCCCGCGCTGGAGCGACTCGGAGCGCGAGCGGCCCGCGCCGAGGAGCGGCGCGACCCCCGCCGAGCGCCAGGCCGCGATCACGAACCCCGAGCAGTCGCCGGGAAAGCGCTGGCCGAGGTGGCGCCGCGCGTTCGCGACCGCGCGGCCGCGGAGCCCCTCCGACCCGCCCGCGCGCGCGGGCGGGACGAGCGCGAGCGCCGCCGCGACCGCGAGCGCGGCGCGCAGCGCCCGGCCGCGCGTCACGCGGCGAGCCGCTCCCCGCCGGAGGTCCCCGGCATCCGCGCCAGCTGCCGGTCCTGCACCCGCGCGAGCAGGAGCTGCGCGGCGACCGCGCCCACGAGGCACATGAACATGTCCGTCTGCGTGTCCCACGGGTCGCCCTGGCTGCCGAGGAACGCGTCCGCGCCCTGGCCGAGGATCAGCGCCGTCCACCACTCCACGAACTCGTAGACAGCGGAGAGCGCGAGGACGACCCCCGTCGCGAGCACGGCGAGCCACTTCCCGGGGCGGAGCGGCGAGGTCCGCAGGAGGAGCTCGCGGACGACGAGGACCGGGACGAACCCCTGCATGAGGTGCCCGACGCGGTCGTAGTGGTTCCGCGAGAGCCCGAGCAGGTCCCGCGCCCAGAACCCGAGCGGCACCTCGGCGTACGTGTAGTGCCCGCCGACGCAGAGCACCGCCGCGTGGATCGCGACGAGCACGTAGACGACGGGCGTGAACGGGAACCGCCGCCGCGTCGCGACGAGGATCGGCGCCGCGAGCAGCACCGGCGCGACCTCGAGCCACCAGGTGAGCCGGTCCCTCGGGCCGACGCCGGACCAGGCGAGCACGGCGGCGACGAGGAGGAGCAGGGCGGCGGGGAGCCGGCCCGGGCTCCGGAGCGAGGGCGAGGGAGCGTCGTCGGGTCTCATCGGCGCGCGACCTCCGCGAGCAGGCTCCCGTCCACCATAGCCGAAAGGTCGCCGGGCGGCGCGTAGCCGAGCGCCTGCGCGTCCCGGGCCATCTTCGCGAGAGGTGCGCGGAGCGGGTCCGAGGTGGGCGTCACGCGCGAGAGCGCGTCGCGCAGCACCGCGTCCGGGAGCGGCTTGCCGGTGCGCCGGCCGTACGCCTCGTTGGAGAGCGCGGCGAACCGGTCGCGGTCCGCGGCCCAGCGGCGCGTGAGCTCGACGTGGGCGCGCACGAGCGCGGCGACGTCGGCGCGGCGCCGCTCGAGGGCGCTGCGCGACACGACGAGGACGGCGGTCGGGAACTTCCCCTCCTCCCAGAGCGACGCCTCGTCCACGAGGATCCGCCCGCCCGCCTCCGCGACGAGCCGCGCGCCCCACGGCTCCGGCACCCACGCCCCCGCGAGCTCGCCGCGCGCGAACATCGAGAGGATGTCGGCGTTCGCGAGGGGCGTCACCTGCACGCCCGCGTCGCCGCCGTCCGTGCCGAGGCCGTTCGCGCGCAGCCACGTCCGGAGCGCCACGTCCTGGGTGTTCCCGAGCTGCGGCGAGGCGACCCTCTTGCCGGCGAGGTCCCGCGGGCCGCTCGCGTCGCGCACGACGAGGACGGCGCCGCCGGACGCCGCCCCGGCGACGACGCGGAGCCCCTCGCCGCGCGAGCGCAGGAACGCGATCGCCGCGGGGCCCGGGCCGACGTACGACGCGTCGAGGTCGCCCGCGAGGAGCGCCTCCATCGCGGCCGGACCCGCGTTGAACATCCTCGGGTCGACGCGCCCGCCGAGCGCGCGCGCGAACGTCCCGTCGTCGAGGCCGACGAGCGCCTGCGCGTGCGTGACGTTGGGGAAGTACCCGAGCCGCAGCGGGCGGGCCGGGTCCTCTCCCCGCCGCGAGCACGCGGCGGCCGAGAGCGCCAGGGCCGCGCCGAGCGCGAGGGTGGAGCTCGTCCTCATGGCGTCAGACCGCCTCGGCGAGCCCCCAGCGGCGCCGCACCCGCAGCTCCAGGACGCGGAACAGCACCCGGTCGATCAGCACCCCGATGGCGACGATCGCCACCATCACGCCCATGACCTGCGCCGCGTCGAGCACCTCCCGGCCCGCCTGGAGGAGCTGGCCGAGGCCCCCGGCCACGAAGAGGAGCTCGCCCGCCATGAGCGCGCGCCACGCGAAGCTCCACCCGAGCTTGAGGCCGGTGAGGACGCCCGGCAGCGCCGCCGGGAGGAGCACGCCGGCGACGAAGCGGACGCGCCGGATGCCGAGGGTGCCGGCCACCCGGAGCAGCACCGGATCGATCCCGCAGACCGCGTCCTCGGTGGCGATCGCGATCGCGAGGAGCGATCCCATCACGACGACGAACAGGATCGCGATCTCGGAGAGGCCGAACCAGAGGATCGCGAGCGGGAGCCAGCAGATCGACGGGAGCGCCTGCAGCCCGAGCACCACGGGGCGGAGCGCCGCGTTCACGCCCGGGCGCCTCGCCATGACGACCCCGAGCGGCACGCCGATGGCCGCGGAGAGCAGGTATCCCTGCGCGAGCCGCCCGAGCGAGCGCGCCGCGGCGTGGAGGAGCCGCCCGTCCGCGAGCATCGCGGCGAGGCTCCCCGCCACCTCGGCGGGGCCCGGGAAGAGCCACCTCGGCCAGGGCCCGGTCCTAGAGAGGAGCTCCCAGATCAGCAGCGGGACGATCGCGAGCGCCGCGGTCCTCAGCCAGCCGAGCATCGCCTTCCTCCTCCGCGCCGCCGGGCGGCGGCGCACCCTCGCCCTCCGCGCGCCGCAGCTCGTCGCGGACCTGGCGCGACAGCTCGACGAGCGCCTCGTCGTCGGGATCGCGTGGCCGCGGCAGCCGCACCTCGAGGTCGTGCAGGACGCGCCCCGGGCGGGCGGCCATCACCACCACGCGGTCGCCGAGCACGAGCGCCTCGCGGACGTCGTGCGTCACGAACACGACGGTCTTCCGATCGCGCAGCCAGATCCGCTGCAGCAGGACGTGCATGTGGCTGCGGGTCTGGGCGTCGAGCGCCGCGAACGGCTCGTCCATGAGGAGCACGGCCGGATCGAGCGCGAGCGCGCGCGCGAGCTGGACGCGCATGCGCATGCCGCCCGAGAGCTGGTGCGACAGCGTGTCCTCGAAGCCGTCGAGGTGGACGAGCGAGATGAACTCCCGCGCGCGCCGGTCCGCCTCCGCCCGGGACAGGCCCTGCGCCCTCAGCGGAAACATGACGTTCTGCCGGACGGAGAGCCACGGGAAGAGCGCCGGCTCCTGGAAGACGAGCAGCCGGTCCGGCCCGGGCCCCTTCACCCGGACGCCGTCGATCGAGATGCGCCCGCCGCTCGGGTCGAGGTGACCGGCGAGCGCGTAGAGGAGCGTCGTCTTCCCGCAGCCGGACGGGCCGACCAGGCACACGAACTCCCCCGCGTGCACCTCGATGTTCACGTCCCGGAGCGCGACGACCTCGTTCCCGAAGCGGTGCCCGACCCGGCGCACGTCGATCTTCGGGGTGCCCCGGCGGCGCCGGCTCGGGACCAGGAAGCCACCGCGCGCGCCGGGCGCGCCGCGTAGGCGCCGGGCGAGCCGCGCGACGAGGTCCAACCACATGACGCCAGAATGTGCGTCGGCGGATCCACGGACGCCTGCCCCGCCGGCTGCTCGCCAGGCGCTCCTTCACGGGCGGTACCGGAGCAGGCGGCACGCGACCCCGCCGTTCCGGATGGGCGTCGAGGCCACCGGCGCGAGCGGCAGGAGCCGCTCGGGGCCGCGGTCGGGGCCGAGCACGGCGAGGTCCCACCCGGCGAGGCGCGGGAGGAGCGCCGCGAGCGCGCGCCAGGCGTCGGCGGCGCCTTCGTCGAGCCGCACGCCCCACGGCGGGTTCACGGCGCACAGCCCCGGCCCGGGGGGCGGGACCACGCGCGCGGCGTCCTCGCGGGCGAACGCGATCGCCTCCGCCACCCCCGCGGCCTCCGCGTTCTTCCGCGCGAGCCGGAGCGCGCCCGCGTTCCGGTCGGAGGCGTGGACCGCGACCGGCACGGGGCGGGCGAGGGCCGCGAGCCGCGCGCGCACCCGGGACGTCCGGGCGGCGTCGTGCCCCGGGAAGCGCTCGAACGCGAAGGTCCGGCCAAGCCCCGGCGCGCGCCGCGCCGCGACGAGCGCGGCCTCGACCGCGAGCGTCCCGGAGCCGCACATCGGATCGAGGAACGGCCGCTCGCCGGAGAAGCCGCAGGCGAGCAGCAGCCCCGCCGCGATCGACTCGCGCAGCGGCGCGGCGCCGACGCGCGCGCGCCAGCCGCGCCGGAACAGCGGCGCGCCGGCGGCGTCGGCCGAGATCGTCGCGCGCCCCCCCTCGACGCGGACGCGCAGCGCCGCGCCGCCGGCGGCGCGCCTCGCCTCGCGCTTCGCCCCCGGGAGGTCCTTCGCCGGCCCGCTCCAGAGCCGGAGCAGGACCGCGTCCGCGGCGCGCGCGCCGATGCAGGCGACGGCGGCGGCGTCCTCGCCCTCGGCCTCCGCGCCGCCCGGCAGCGCTCGCGCGGACAGCCCGAGGGACGCCAGCTCCGCGGCGAGCACCGGCTCGAGCCCCGGCGCGCACGCGCAGAAGATGGACTCGGCGCGCGCCAGCGTCCGCTACCTACGCAGCCGGACCGTGAGCTTCACGAGCGCGTCCGTGCGGCAGGTCGTGGCCGTGCGCGCGACGGGGTAGCCGCGCTTCTGCGCCGCGATCTCCACCCGATCGCCCGCGGCGCAGTCGACCCCGGCGAGCACCGGCGCCTCGCCGCGCCGGACCCCCGCGATGCTGACCACCGCGCCGGGCGGGTCCGTGTCCACGGAGACGGCGAACCCGGAGAAGGGCGCCACCTGCTCGCCGGTCCGCACGTCGGCCCGCGGCTGGATCGGGTCGAGGACGTCTCCCTCGACGCCGGCGCGCTCGACGTTCGTGCTCCGCGGCGAGAGGCCCCAGAGCACGAGGGCGATCACGATCGCGCCGGCCGCGGCCGCGCCGAGCCCGACGGGCAGGCCGCTCCGCCGCGGCGCGGGAGCGGGCTCCGGCTCGGCGTCGGGAGCGACGAGGAACGGCGAGGCCGCCGCCTCCACCTCGCGCCGGGGGGGCTCACCCGGGGTGCCGTGTGCGTCGTCCATGGGCGCGCATGGTAGCGGGCGGCGCGGGATCGGTCGAGCCCGCGTCCCGCTTGCGCGGCCGCGCCCGCGCGGAGTACACGTCGCGGGTTGCACCGGACGCGCCGCAGGGCGTCGCGACCCGCATGAACATCGGCTTCGACGCGAAGCGCGTCTTCCACAACGCGACCGGGCTCGGGAACTACGCCCGGGACGTCCTGCGCATCCTCCACCGCCACCGGCCCGAGCACGTCTGCTTCGCGTACACGCCGCGCCCCGGTCCGCTCCCGTTCGAGATCTCCGGCGACCGCTTCCGCGTGCGCGGCCCGCGCGGCTGGCTGGGCCGCGCCGTCCCGGCGCTCTGGCGCACGCGCGGGATCGTGGCGGACCTGCGCGCCGACGGGATCCGGCTCTTCCACGGCCTCTCGAACGAGCTGCCGCTCGGGATCGAGTCGTCGGGCATCGGGAGCGTGGTCACGATCCACGACCTCATCTTCGAGCGGCTCCCGGAGCTCTACCCGCCGATCGACCGGCGCATCTACTCCGCGAAGGCGCGGAGCGCCGTCGCCCGCGCCGGCCTCGTCGTCGCCATCAGCGAGCAGACGCGGCGCGACCTCGTCGCGCTCTACGGCGTCCCCGAGGGGCGCATCCGCGTCGTCTACCAGACGTGCCACGAGGCCTTCCGCTCGCCGGTGCCGGACGAGCGGCTCCGCGAGGTCGCGGCGCGGCTCGCGCTGCCGCCGGCGTTCCTCCTCGCGGTCGGGACGATCGAGCGCCGGAAGAACCTGCTCGTCGTGCTGCGCGCGCTCGAGGGGCTGCCCGGCGCCACGCTCGTCGCCGTCGGCCGCGAGACGCCGTACGCGGAGGAGCTGCGGGCGTTCGCCCGCGCGCGCCGGCTCGAGCGGCGCGTCCGGTTCCTCTCCGGCGTGTCCACGCCGGACCTCGCCGCGCTCTACCGGCTCGCCACCGTGGCCGTGTACCCGTCCCTGTTCGAGGGGTTCGGGATCCCGATCGTCGAGGCGCTCTTCTCCGGGACGCCGGTCGTCACGACGCGCGGCGGCGTGTTCCCGGAGGCGGGCGGCCCCGGGTCGGCGTACGTCGATCCGCACGACGCGGACGCGCTGCGCGAGGCGCTCGCGGCGCTGCTCGCGGACGGCGGGCGGCGTGCGGCGATGCGCGCGGCCGGGCTCCGCCACGCGGCGCGCTTCTCCGAGGAGGCGATCGCGGACGGGCTCTCCCGCGCGTACGAGGACGCGCTCCGCGCGTGAGGGGCGGGGCCCGCGCACGTCCGCGTCGCCGCTCCCACACCGCGCACCTCGCCGCACGCGCGGCGCGGGGAACCTTCACCTCGGGAAGCTGCGCCGGCCGGCCCCGACCCCCGGGGGCCGGCAGAAACCCCAGCATTCACCAACGGTTCACCCTCACGGCGATCGGCGCTTGCCCCCCGCGCGAGTCGTCTGGCAGCTTCGGGGATCGTCCGTCCCACGATCGCGGGACGCACTCCGAGGAGGACGCCGTGGCCGACCCGCTGAAGAGCACGGAGACCCCGAAGACCGGTTCGAGCCGTCCGCCGCCGCTGCCGCCGAGCGCCGCCCGCACGGCGGTCGCGCCGAGCGGCAAGCCCGGCGCGCTCGCCCGGCTCAAGGCGTTCCTCGTCATCCGGAAGATCCGGGTGGAGGCCTGGGTGCGCCGCCGGCCCATCCTGACGGCGACGATCGCCGCGCTCCTCGTGCTCGGGGGCGCCGCCGGCGCGTACGTCGCGGTGGAGGGCGTGCCCGAGCTGGACGTGGAGGTGGACCTCTTCGCGCCGCAGACGATCTCCGAGGCGCGCGCCGCGGTCCGCGCGCGCCCGGCGGACCCGGGCGCGCACCGCGCGCTCGGCCACGCGCTGTGGGCGAAGCGCAAGCGCCACGCGGCGCTCCTCTCCTACGGCCGGGCGCTCGCGCTCGACAAGGGCGCCGCGGACGGCGACATGGCCGACCACCTCGTCGCCTCGTTCGGCGGGAGGGACCAGGACCTCGCCGAGGCGCTCATCTGGAAGAACAAGATCGTGGGCGCGCAGGACGGCCTCGAGGCGCTCGTGAAGTCGCCGCGGCGGAAGGTCCGCTGGGGCGCCGTCCACACGCTCGACAAGCTCGAGAAGGGGACGCGCGGGAACTGGGAGACCGCCTACGTCCTCGACCTCGACTCGTCGGACTGCGACGTGCGCCGCAACGCGGTCGAGAAGCTCGGCGCGATCGGGACGAAGCGCTCGATCGCGGCGCTGCGCGCGGAGCGCGCCGATGACGAGAAGACCGGCGGCTGGTTCAAGTCCCGGTGCCTGGGCGACCGGCTGGACGAGGCCGAGCAGAAGATCCTCGCGCGGCGCTGACCCGGCGCGGGGTCAGGCGGGCGGGCCGCGCGGTCCGCCCGCCGCCCGGTCCTCGCGCCACGCCCCCGCGATCCCGGCGCCCCCGGCGACGGCGAGCGCGACCGGCACGAGCACCGCGAGCGCGCGCCCGAGCGACGTCCGATCGGAGAGGAGCCCGACGAGCGCCGCCGCCGGCGCCTCGGCGAGGAGCGCGACGGCCGCCGCCGCGGCGAGCGCGGCGCGGGTCCCCGCCGGCGCCGCGGCCGCCGCCGCGGCCGCGTGCGCGGCGGCGAAGAGGAGCAGCTGCGCGAGCACGAGCGAGACGAGGTAGGCGCGGGGGCGCCAGGCCGCGTACGCGGCGACCGCGAGCGGCGCGGCGGCGAGCGCCGCGGCGCCCGCGACCCACCGCTCGGCGGCGGCCGTGCGCGCCCGCAGCCGCTCGACGGCGCGCGCGCCCGCGAGCGTGCCGCCGAGCCCGGCCATGAGCACCACGACCCCGAACTCGAGGCCGGCGACCACGCGGGGCACGCCGCGCGTCCGCTCGAGGAAGGCCGGCGTCCAGAACGCCATGGCCGCGGCGGCGAACGTCGTCGCGCCCTGGCCGACCACCGCGAGCAGCCGCGCCCGGTCGGCGCGGAGGCGGCGGAGCTCGGCGAGGAGGCCGTCCGCGCCGCGCAGCGGGAGCGGCGCCGCCGGGTCGCCGGCGCGCGCGGCGCCCAGCCGGAGGCACGCGACCGCGGCCGCGAGGCCGGGCGCTCCCGCGCCCACCAGCGCCCAGCGCCAGCCGACGAGCCGACTGAGCACCGCCCCGAGCGCGTACCCCGCGGCGGCGCCCGCGAGGGCGGCCGCGCCCGCGCGGCGAGCCGTGGCCGCGAGCGCGGGGCCCGCCGCGTCGCGCGCCGCCGGGCCCGCCCCGGTCGCGAGGCGGGCGACCAGGATCGCGAGCCCCCGGCGCGCCGCGCCGGACAGCATCGTGCCCGCGGCGGCGACGGCGACGCCGAGCGCGAGGACGCGGGCGGGCGGCCGCCGCCCGGCGAGCGACGCGAACGCGGGGGCGAGCGCGGAGGCGGCGAGCACCGCGGCGGCGACGAGGCCGCCGAGGCGGGCGTCGGTGAGCCACAGGTCCGCGCGGAGGCTCTCGACGACCGACGCCATCGCCGCCCGGTCGAGGGCGGCGGCGAACGCCGCGGCCGACAGCGCGGAGAGCGCCGCCGCGGCGGAGGCCGGACGCGTTCGCGGCGCTCCGTTCGGCGCGTTCACGGGGGCGGAGCCTAGCCCGGGGACCGCCCGGGGTCGAGGTCCGCGCTACGATGCCCCGATGGCACCGGCGAGACGGCGGCGGCGAGCGGCCGGAACGGCGTGGCGCGAGACGCTGCGGCGCCTCGTGCCGCCCGGGTGGCGCGGCCCGCTCGGGGGGCGCTGGCCCGCGCCGCCGGAGGCGCGGCGGTGGCGGACGTGGCTCCTCGCGGCGCGGCGCTGGCCGCGCGCGATCTGGGCGCCCATCGGGATCGCCGTCCTGCTCGCGCTCGGCGTGGCGTACCAGCTCGCCCGCAAGCCGACCGAGCTCCTCGGCGCGGTCGCGCCGTCGTCGGCGAAGACCCCCGAATCCACCTGGCGCGCGTACGGGAAGCTCTTCGGCGCGCACGCGACGGAGGTCGTGACGCCGCAGCTGCTCGCGGCGCTCGCGCAGGTGGAGAGCGCGGGCGACCCGCTCGCGACGCCGGCGTGGCGCTTCCGCTGGACGGCGAACCCGCTCGACGTCTACGGGCCGCCCTCGAGCGCGGTCGGGCTCCTGCAGATCACCGACGGTGCCTACGCGGACGCGAAGCGGCTCTGCATCCGCGACGGCCGGGTGGCGCGCGCCGGTCCCTGGTACGACCCGCGGACGTGCTGGCTGAACGCGCTCTACCTGCGCACCGTCCCGAGCCACGCCATCGAGATGACCGCGGCCGTGCTCGACGACGCGGTGGCGCAGATCGTCTCGGAGCGGCTCCTCTTCCGGGCCACGCTCGCGGAGCGGCAGCGGCTCGCGGCGGTGGTGCACCTGTGCGGCAAGGAGCGCGGCCGCGCCTACGCGACGCGCGGGTTCCGGGCGCGCCCCGGCGAGCGCTGCGGCGCGCACGACCTCGCCCGGTACGTCGCGCGCGTCGAGAAGCTGAAGCGGGACTTCGAGCGGATCGCGGGATTGCCCACCCCCCCGATTCCAGTTACAAAGCCCGGCCCATGATCTCGGTCCAGAACGTCACCAAGGCCTTCGGCCCGAAGAAGCTCTTCGAGGACGTGGACGTCTCGTTCGCGCCCGGGAACCGCTACGGCCTCACCGGCCCGAACGGCGCCGGCAAGACGACGTTCATGAGGATCGTCGCCGGCGACGAGGAGTCCGACACCGGCGACGTCCTCCGCCCGAGGAAGCTCGGCATCCTCCGGCAGGATCACTTCAAGTACGAGGACAACCGCGTCCTCGACGTCGTGCTCATGGGCAACGAGACGCTGTGGAGCGCGATGACCGAGAAGGAGCGGCTCCTCGCCAAGCCCGAGATCACGGACGACGACGGCCACCGGCTCGCGGAGCTGGAGGCCGAGATCGGCGAGGAGGACGGCTACGCCGCGGAGTCCGACGCCGCGGAGCTGCTGCAGGGGCTCGGCATCGAGCAGCCCTGGCACGACCAGCCCATGCGCGCGCTCGCGGGGGGCTACAAGCTCCGCGTGCTCCTCGCGCAGGCGCTCTTCGGCAAGCCGCAGGGGCTCCTCCTCGACGAGCCGACGAACCACCTCGACATCGACTCGATCCGCTGGCTCGAGAAGTTCCTCAAGGCGTACGAGGGCGTGCTCATCACCATCTCGCACGACCGCCACTTCCTGAACGCGATCTGCACGCACATCGCGGACATCGACTACGAGACGATCATCCTCTATCCGGGCGGCTACGACGACATGGTCCGGCAGAAGGGACAGGTGCGCAGCCGCGTCGAGGCGGAGAACGCGGAGAAGCGGAAGAAGATCGAGCAGCTCCGCGAGTTCGTCGCGCGGTTCCACGCCGGCACGCGCGCCTCGCAGGTCCAGAGCCGCATCCGCGCCATGCAGAAGCTCAAGCTCGAGGACATGAAGCGCTCGAACATCCAGGCGCCGTTCATCAAGCTCGAGCAGAAGGCGCCGTCCGGGAAGCAGACGCTCACGATCGAGGCGATCGCGAAGCGCTACGGCGGCAACGAGGTCGTCCAGCCGTTCTCGGCGCTCGTGACGCGCGGCGAGAAGGTGTGCGTCATCGGCAAGAACGGCGCCGGCAAGTCCACGCTCGTGAAGATGCTCGCGGGCGAGCTGCAGCCGGACCACGGCCACGTGAGGTGGGGGCACCAGGCGCAGGTCGGCTACCTCCCGCAGGACCAGGCCGGGGTGATCCGGCCCGGCACGACCGCGTTCGGCTGGCTCCGCGAGATGGAGGACAAGCTCTCGAACGAGGAGATCTCGGGGCTGCTCGGGCGCATGCTCTTCTCCGGCGAGGAGCGGATGAAGCCGACGGCGACCCTCTCCGGCGGCGAGACGGTCCGGCTCCTGCTCGCGAAGCTCATGCTCTTCAAGGACAACGTGCTCGTGCTCGACGAGCCGACGAACCACCTCGACCTCCAGTCCATCGCCGCGCTCTCGGACGGGCTCCAGCGCTACGAGGGGACCGTCGTCGTGGTGACGCACGACCAGGAGCTGATCCGCGAGGTGGGATCGCGCATCTGGTCGCTCCACAGGGGCGAGCCGGTGCTCGACTTCCCGGGGACGTTCGACGAGTTCGTCGAGAAGCACCCCGACCTCGCGGCGGCGCACCACTAGGCCTCGGCTCCGGGTCACGCAGCGCTCGCGAGGCGAGACGTGCCGGGCGCGCCGCTGCGGCCGACGCATGCCCGGGCGGGCGATCCGTCCCTGCCATGCAGCCCGTCCGGCTCGACGTCGCGTCTGGTACGCTCCGCGCGTGGGTGCGTTCCTCTTGCTCGTGCTCGCCGCGGCGGGAACGCCGGCCCGGGCCTCGCCCGCCCGCGCGGCCGCGTCGACGGCACCCCCGCGCGTCCTCGTGGATCGGGGCGCGTGTCCGTTCGAGGGCTGCGCGTACGGCACGTGGACGGCGCGCGAGGACGCCGCGCTCCGCAGCCGGCCCGGCGGCCGCGCGACCGGCGTCGTCGTGAAGAAGGGCGAGCGCGTCCGGGCGATCACGGGCGAGGTCCACGTGAAGCCGCTGCGCGTCGTGGTCCGTCGCGAGATCGAGGTCTCCGGGTCGCTGCGCCTCCGGGCGGGGGACACCTACTACCTCCTCACGTCGCTGGGCGAGGGCTTCTACACGGTCTGGGTCCGCGGCGCCTTCGCGTCGCTCGATCCGGACTTCACGTGGGCCGGGAAGGGCAGCTGCTCGGAGTCGCCCGGCGGTTGCGCGTCGGAGCCGGAGGGCGGGCGCGAGGCGTTCGTCAGGTGGACGCGGGAGGGGGCCGTCTGGTGGGTGAAGCTGAGGACCGCTTCGGGCGCGTTCGGCTGGTCGAGTGAGCCCGGGAAGTTCGACGGCAAGGACCTGCTGGAATGATTCGGCTGCTCCCGAGGCGCGGACGAGGGACGGGCCCGGCCGACGCGTGGCGCGCCGGCCGGGCCCGCTCGCACGGGCGAAGCGGCCGCCCCGCGGCTATATCCGGCGCGGTGCGCGTCCACCTCGTCGACGGCACGTTCGAGCTGTTCCGCGCGCACTTCGCGCGGCGCCCCGCCCACGTCGCCGCGGCGGGCTGGCCTGCGAAGGCGACGGTCGGGCTCGCGATCTCGCTCCTCGGCCTCCTGCACGACGAGCGCGAGGCGCCGACCCACGTCGCGGTCGCCTTCGACAACCCGATCCGCTCGTTCCGCAACGACCTGTTCCCCGGCTACAAGACCGACGAGGGCGTCCCGCCCGAGCTGCTCGCGCAGCTCGACGCCGCCGAGGAGGCGGCGCGCGCGCTCGGGCTCGTCGTCTGGTCGATGCGCGAGTTCGAGGCCGACGACGCGCTCGCCACGGGCGCCGCGGGCTTCGCGGGCGTGGTCGAGCAGGTGCGCATCGTCACGCCCGACAAGGACCTCGCCCAGTGCCTGTCCGCTCGCCGCGTGGTGATGGTCGATCGCATGCGCCGCCGCGAGATCGACGAGGCGGCGCTCCTCGCCCGGCGCGGCATCCGGCCGGAGAGCGTGCCGGACTGGCTCGCGCTCGTCGGCGACGACGCCGACGGGCTCCCCGGGATCGACGGCTTCGGCGCGCGGACCGCCTCGCACCTCCTCGCCGCGCACGTGCACCTCGAGCACGTCCCCGCCGATCCCGCCCGCTGGCCGCGGGCGATCAGGCACCCGGGCACGCTCGCGCGCGAGCTGGAGAGCCGGCGCGAGGAGGCGGGGCTGTACCGGCGGCTCGCGACGCTCGTGCGCGACGTGCCGCTCCGCGAGTCGCTTCCGGAGCTGCGCTGGCGCGGCATCCCGCGCGGCCGCTTCGAGGCGTGGTGCGCCGAGCTGGACGCGCGCGCGCTCGTGGACACGCTCGACGCGCGCGGCGCGCGCTGGGAGGAGCAGGTGGCGAGGAGCGCCGGGCACGGCTGAGCGCGCGAGCGCGCCGCCCGCCGCGAGCGCGGGCAGCGGCCGCCTCGCTCACTCGTGGCAGCCGCGACACCCACCGCGCCCTCACGCTCGCCGCGGTCGCGAGCGCGGTGCTGGTCCTCGCCGGCCACCTCGGGCGGATCGCGCTCGCCGGGACCCGCCGCGCCGCTCGCGCACCCCGCGCGAGGCCGGCCGCCCGCAGCCCCGCGGCGGAGCGTGCCGATACCACCTCACTTTCAGTGACTCCCGAGGCCACCCACCTCGGCGGGCTGCGCGCGGACGTCGCGTGCGCAGCGTGTGGGCGTGGCCGGCCTGCGCCGGCCCGGGAGAAGACCGATGCTCCGAACGCTCGCCGCCGCCGTCGCCGCCGCCGCCCTCGCCGTGCCCGCCCGCGCCCAGGTGTCGCTCGGCCTCGAGCTGACCATCCCGGCGCAGCGGCTCGGCATGACGCACGCCCCCGGCACGGACCGCCCGCTCGCCGCGATGGGAGACGCGGGCGCGACGCTCCTCCTCCGCGCCGGGCCGCTCGGCCTCGGCGCGGGCGCGGAGGGGTTCCTCTCGGGCGGGAGCGTCTCCCGCTACGACGCGAGCCTCCTCGGCGGGCTCGTGGCGGACCTCCTGCCGGTGCTCCGCCTCGAGCTGCTGGGCGAGCTCGGCGCCGCGAACCTCCAGGGAGTCGCCGACCTGCGCCGCGCCGCCGCCGGCGAGATGGGCCGCTTCTACGGCGTCCGCCCCGGGCTCTCGGCGAAGCTGCCCGGGTTCCCGCTCCGGGTCGGCGTGTGGGGGCTCGCGCGCTGGGGCATGCCCGGCGCCGGCGCCGGCCCCGCCCTCGGCCTGCTCGGCCGCGTCGGCCTCGAGTTCTAGCGGCCGCCGCGTGCGGCGGCCGGTACGGCGCGCTCGCGACCGTCGCCTTCGCGTTCGGCCACGCGTGCTGGTACCTGCCGCCGCGCGGGGGGATCCGCCAGGGGCCTCACCGCCCCAGCACGCGCTTCAGCACGTCCGGGCGGTCCGTGACGATCCCGTCCACCCCGATCGCGAGCAGGTCCCGCATCTCCTGCTCGTCGTCCACCGTCCACACGTGGACGGGCATCCCGCGCGCGTGGAAGTACTCCACGACCTTGCGGTCCACGACGGTCATCACCCCGAGCCGATGCGGGAGGTCGGCGAGGTCGTAGCCCCTCGGGCAGCCCGCCCCCTGGCCACCCGACTTCGCGTTGAGGACGTGGCAGGTCGCCGCGTCCTGCGGGAGGTACCGGCACGCGCCGGGGAGGAGGCGGCCGAGCCGCTCGGCTTGCGCGTCGAAGAAGGAGCCGACGCACACGCGATCGACGGCGCCCGCCGCGCGGACGTCCTGCGCGAGCGCCTCGACGAGCCCTGCGTCCTCGCTCTTCGCGTCCACGTTGAAGCGCATCCGCGGGAAGCGGGCGAGCGCCTCGGCGAAGGTGGGGATCCGGACGCCCGTCCCGCGCAGCGGGTACGTCGCGCCGCCGTCCGGCGTGAAGGCGAACGCCGCGTCGAGCGCGGCGACGGAGGACCGCGGCCGCCCCTCGATCGTGCCGGGCTCGCCGGTGAGCCGGGCGGTGTCCTCGTCGTGGAAGACGACGGCGGTCCCGTCGGACGTGAGGCGCACGTCGATCTCGACGGCGTCGGCCCCGAGCGCCGCCGCGCGCTCGAACGCCTGGAGCGTGTTCTCCGGCGCGAGCCGGCTCCCGCCGCGGTGCGCGACGATCCAGGGGCCGGGCAGGTCGAGGTACGGCCGGTGGGCCATCCACAGCGCGTACCGCGGCTCGACGCCGGACGCCAGTTCCCCTTCCGGGCGGGCGGCGCGATGCGCAACGAGTGGACATGACGATCGGCGAGAGAGAAGAGGACGCGGCGCGGCGCGAGGCGGAGCACGCCGTCGGGAACGACCGGAAGAAGACGCCGCCGGTGAGCGACCGGCCGGTCGAGGAGCCGGTGGAGGTCCCGCGCCCCGACCTCGAGGATCCCGCGCGGCAGGAGTGAGGCGGGCGCCGAGGTCGGGGTCGCGGTCGGGGTCCGGGTCGGGGTCCGGGTCGGGCCGGGGGCGAGGTCGGGGTCGCGGTCGAGGTCGCAGTCGGGGTCGGGGTCGCGGTCGAGGTCGCAGTCGGGGTCGCGGTCTGGGGTCGGGGTCGCGGTCGGAAGTCGGGGTGCGGTCGGTCGCGGCCGCGGTCGGCGTCGGCCCCCGCGCGCTCCGCCCTCCGCTGCGGTAAGAAGGGCGCGTGCGCAGACAGGTGAAGGGCGAGGCCGTCCGGCGGGAGCTGCTCCCGGGGACCTCCAGCGCGCTCCTCAAGGAGCTGCACCTCCTCACGCGCGCGGGCGACCTGAACGCCGACAGCCTGCGGAAGCTGAAGCAGGTGAACCACCTCGCCGGCCTCCTCGCGCCCGCGCTCGACGACGCGCTCGCGCGCTTCGGCGATCCCGTCGTCGTGGACTGCGGCGCGGGGAAGAGCGCGCTCGGCTTCGTGCTGTACGAGCTGTTCCTCGGCCCCGCCGGGAAGGGGACGCTCCTCGCGCTCGAGCAGCGCCCCGACCTCGCCCGCGCCGGGGCGGAGCGCGCGGGGCGGCTCGGGTTCGAGCGGCTCCGGTTCGTCGAGGGGCCGATCGACGCCGCCTCGGTCCCGGAGCGCGTCCACGTGGTGACCGCCCTCCACGCCTGCGACACCGCCACCGACGACGCGCTGCTCCTCGCCGTGCGCCGCAACGCGGATCACGTCGCGGTCGTCCCCTGCTGCCAGGCCGAGGTCGCGCGCCAGCTCGGCGAGGCGGCGGCGCCGGCGCCTGCCGTGGCGCCGCTCTTCGAGCACCCGTGGCACCGGCGCGAGTTCGGCTCGCACCTCACGAACGTCCTGCGCGCGCTCGCGCTCGAGGCGAGCGGGTACAAGGTGACCGTGACGGAGCTGACCGGCTGGGAGCACGCGGTGAAGAACGAGCTCATCCTCGGACGCAAGGTCCGCCCGTCCTCGCGCGGCGCGCGGGAGAAGCTCGATGCGCTCCTCGTCGCGACCGGCGTCCGGCCGAAGCTCGTGCGCGCGCTGTTCGGGGAGGCGCCGGCGGAGCCCCCGTAGCGGGTCAGCTACCCGACCGCGACCCCGACGGCGGCGCCGGCCGCGACCGCGACTCCGACCTCGACCTCGACCGCGACCCCGACCGCGACCCCGACCGCGACCGCGACCTCGACCGCGACCTCGACGGCGACGGCGACGCCGACCCGACCCCGACCCGACCCCGACCCCGACCCCGACCCACCCGTTCGACCCCGGGACCTCGATTCCCGCCGCCGTGCGTGCGATAAGCCGCCCGTGCAGGACGTCCCCTCTCCGCCCGCCTCCGGCCTCGCCGGCCTCCGCGCCGCCTGGAAGGCCGTGCTCGGCGCGCTCGTCTTCCGGGCCGTGTGCTACGCGGCGATGACGGCGGCGGCGCTCTGGAACGAGCTCCGCCCCGCGCCGACGCTCCCCGACGCAGTCCTCGCGAGCGTCCCCTACGTCCCGGCGGTGGCGAACGCGAACTACCTCCTCTGGCTCGCGGTCTACCTGCCGCTCTCGCTCGGGCTGCTCTGGATCTCCGCGCGGCGCTTCGCGCGGTACACGGTCACGGCGGGGCTCGTGTCGCTCGCGCGCGGCGTGACGCTCCTCGCGACCGGGCTCGGCGCGCCCGACCCGGCGCACGCGGGCCCGGGCATCGCCGGCCGCGAGCCGCTCCAGGCGTTCGTGGAGCTCCTCTCGCCCTGGCAGGTGTTCGCGAACGACGCGATGGCGGCCTACCTCACGAAGGACCTCTTCTTCTCGGGCCACACCGCGACGACCTTCCTCCTGCTCCTCTACCTCTGGCCGAGCCGGCTGCGCTGGCCCGCGCTCGCCGGCCACGTGGCGGTCGTCGCCTCGGTGTTCCTCGCGCACCTCCACTACACGGTCGACGTGCTCGGCGCGTACGCGGTGGCCTTCGCGGTCTTCGCGCTGCGCGAGGGGTGGCCGGCGGCGCCGCAGGTCGAGCGGCGGTGATCGGCGGTCCCTCGCGCCGTTCGGCGTATGCTGGGCGTCTCGCGGGAGGGACCGATGATCGGCTGGATCCAGGCGTTCTTCGCCGCCGCGCTCGCCGCCGGCGCTCCGGGCGCGCCGCCCGCGGCGCCCGGCGGCCGCGCCCCCGCGTCGGGCGAGCTGCTCGACACGGTGAAGAGCCTCGGCATGTACGCGGGCGCGCCGCGCGTCGTGCGCGACGCGGACGGCCTCGCCGCGGCGGTCGGCTCGAACCGGACCGTCCTGCTCGAGCCGGGGACCTACGACGTGACGGGGCGCGGCGCGATCTCCGGCGTCGAGAACCTGACGCTCGCCGCGGCGCGCCCGGGGACGGTCCGGATCGTGAGCCGCGACGCGTACGGCGACGTGCTCGTCGTCTCGGGCTCGAGCAACGTCTCGCTGCTCAACCTCGTCGTGGGACACGAGAACGCCCCCGCGTGCACCGGCGGCGCGCTCGTCGTCCGCGAGAGCCGGCACGTGCGCGTCCGCGGCACGCGCCTCTTCGGCAGCGGCGCCGTCGGCGTCGCGGCGATCCGGGTCGAGGACCTCCGGCTGGAGCAGGTGGAGATCGACGGCTGCTACGGGCACATCGCGACGCTCACCGACTCGCGCGTCGTGTTCGAGGAGGGCGATCTCCACGACAACGAGGCCACGCTGCAGATCCGCTCCGGGCTCGTCGTCATCGAGGGGACGCGCATCCGCGACAACCGATCGTGGAACGACGGCCCCCTGCTCGCCGTCGATGCGATCTCGGACGGGCTGCACCCGTCCGCGACGGTCCCGGCGGGGAGCGCGCCGGGCCAGGTGACGCTGAAGGGCGCGGTGCTCCGCGGAAACCGCTACCCCGCGCTCGTCCGCGGAGGGGGCAGGCTCGACCTCGCGACGGCCGTCCTGGAGGGCAACGTGTTCGAGGGGCCGCACCGGTGGGTGGTCGCGTCCGTGGCGAACCTGCGCGGCGCGCCGGATCCCGCCGCCGCGCTGGTGCGCCGCCTGCCCATCGCGACGCGCGTCGTCGTGCTGCAGGAGCGCGACGGCTGGGCGAGGATCGTGGCCGACGAGACCGACGGGTTCCTCCCCGCGTCGCTCCTCGTCGCGGCGCCGCCGACGGTCGCCGGGATGATCGAGGCGCTCGACCGCGCCCGCACGCCCGCGGAGCGGCGGACCTGGGCCGAGCGCGCGGCGGCGCTCGCGCCGCGATCCCTCCCCGTGCTCGAGAAGCTCGCCGCCGCGCTGGACGAGGCGGGGGACGCGGCGGCCGCGGCGAAGGTCCGCGCGGGGGCCGCGCAGCTCGGCGCGGCGGAGGTGCAGACGCCCGGCGGCGGCGACGCGCTGGTCGGGCGCGAGCTCCTCCCCTGCGGCGTGGGCGCGCCCGTGACCCTCCGCGCCGCGCCGGGCGGGCCCGGGAAGGGCGAGATCGAGGCGTGCGAGCGCGCGTACTTCGGCCTCGATGGGACGAACCTCCGGCGGTTCTCGGTCCGGGCGCGCGCGGAGGGCTGGATCGAGCTCGCCGCGGCCGGCGGGGGGAAGGACGAGGAGTCCGAGGGCTGGCTCCCCGTCGCGGAGCTGCGCGGGGCGTGGGCGCTGACCGACGGCGAGCTCGAGCTTCCCCTCGCCCTCCACCGGCCGCGCATCGAGCGGCGGCTGAAGGACCGCGTGGTGCTGCGCGGCGAGCGGACCGTCTGCGAGTGGCAGGAGGTCACCGAGGAGGTCGCGCTGCCGGCGGGGATGCGCGCCGACCGGGTGAAGGTGATCCGGCGCGTCGCCTACGATCCGGACGAAGACTGCCGGACGTGATCTCCCCCGCCCGCGCCCCGCCCTGGATCGCCTACGGCGTCGCGGCCGCCGCGCTCGCCGCGGCCGTCGCGGCCGGCGGCGACCACGGGCTCGCGCTCGAGGACCACTGGATCCGTTGGCTGGACGCCGCGGCGTTCCTCTTCGCCGGCGCGGCGGGCGCGGCGGAGCGGGCGCTCCCGCGGGCCCTCCGCGCCCTCCTCCTCGCCGCGGGCGCGCTGCTCTGCGCGGACGAGCTCGCCATGCTCCACGAGTGCCTGAAGGCCGGCCCGCTCGCCCGCCTCCACTCGGCCCGGGTGCGCGACGTCGCGGTCCTCGCCTACGGCGTCGCGGGGCTCGGCGCGACGGCGGTCGTCGCCCGCCACCTCCGGGCCCGCCCCGGCGCCCGGCTGCACCTCGCGGCCGCGGCGTGCGGCGTCGCGGCCGTGCTCGCCGGCGACGCGCTCGCGCTCGCGCCGCGGGGCGTCTCGCACGTCGTGGAGGAGGGCGGCGAGCTCCTCGCCGCGGTCGCGCTCGGGGTCGCGCTCGCGGGGCCCGTCCCCTCGTGGACGAGGCTCCTCGCGGGGTGGGTCGCCGGGGCGCTCACCGCCGCGGCGCTGGCCGCCGCGGTCGCGGCGGCACGCCCCGGGCTCTGCCCGCGTCTCCGAGCGCCGGCGCGGGCGGCCGCCGCCCGCGTTCCGTCCGTCCCTGGAGCTCCGCGGGCGCCCGGCGCGGCGCCAGCGTCAGGCGACGGCGCCGGCCGGCTCCGGCGTCGGCCGGTGCGCGCGCCGGAACGCCTCGCGCGCGAGCTGGACGAACTGGTCCTCGGTGATCTCGCCGCCGAGCGCGCCGATGCTCGCGCAGGCGGCGCCCGCGACCGCCACCGACGAGAACGCGGCGGAGAGGACCCACTGCGTCGTCTCCTCGCGGCTCGCGCCGACGGGCCGGTGCACCTCGATCCACTTCACGACCTCGCGGATGAGGCCCTCGAAGACCTTCACGGGAATGGCGTGCTCGTGCATGTCGCCTCGCCTCTTAACGCCGACGATGCGACCGCGCCGGCGCTCCGGGCAGTATCCGATCCGTGGGCGGCCCCGCGCCCCCGCAGGATGCGGGGTGCGCCGAAAAACCGCGGTGACCCGCGCCCCCACGTTCCCGCTCGCGCTCCTCCTCCTCCGCGGCGGCGGGTCGTTACGTTTGCCTCGAGGCTCGACGGGGAGGAAGAGACCGTGGCTCACGTGGCGAGATCGGTGGACATCGGCGCGCCGGCGGAGGCGCTGCACGAGCAGTGGCTCCGGTGGGAGGCGCTCCCGCGGTGCGCGGCCGGTTCGGTGGCCGCCGGCATCCGCTGGCGCGCCGAGGTGCTGACGTTCCAGCCGATCCCCGGCGGGACGCGGGTGACACTGAAGGTGGAGTACGACGAGGCGGGCGGCGATCCCGGGATCGCCGGGCGCCTCGAGCGGGTGCTGCGAGGATTCGCCGCCTTCGCGGGCGCGACCGTCGCCAGCCCCGCGTGACGGCGGCCCCGGGGCGGGCCGGGAGGCTGGCCTCCGGGCCGGCGCTGCGCCAGGATGCGCCCCATGCCGTCCCTCCTCCTCGCCGCGTTCCCGCCGGAGCTCGCCGGGCTCGACGCCGCGCCACCCGCCGGCTGGCGCGTCGCGACCACCGGGGTCGGGGCGATCGCCGCGGCGGCGGCGACGGCGCGGCTCGTCGCCGAGGTCCGCCCCTCGCGCGTCCTCTTCGTCGGCACCTGCGGCGCGTACGACGCCCGGCTCGCCGTGCTCGACCTGTTCTCGGCGCGCGCCGCGATCGCGACGTCGCTCGACGAGCTCGAGGGCCGGGCCTACCGGCCGGCGCTCGAGACCGTCCGGTTCGAGGCGAGCTGGATCCTGCCCGGCCTCGCGCCGCACGACGTCGCGGTGCCGCCCGCGATCACGCGCACCGCGGAGGGCGCGGCGCGGCTCGCGGCCGTGGCGCCGGCGGAGCACCTCGAGCTCGGCGGCGTGTTCGCGGCCTGCCGCGACGCGGGCGTGCCGGTCGGGGCGGCGCTCGCCGTGGCCAACGCGGTCGGCCCGTCCGCGCACGAGGAGTGGCGCGCGAACCACGCGCGCGCGAGCCGCGCGGTCGTGGCGGCGCTCCGGCCCGTGCTCGCGGCGCCGTAGCGCCGCCGGGGCGCGCGGCGGTCACCTCGCGAACGCCCTGACGACGCCCGTCGTGATCGCGGGCAGGTAGGTGATGGCGAGGACGCCCGCCGCCATGATGACGAGGAACGGGATCGCCTTCCGGTAGACGTACGGGAGCGGTTTCTGGAACCGCGACGCCGAGAGGAAGAGGTTGAGCCCCATCGGCGGGAACAGGAACCCGAGCTCCAGGTTCGCGAGGAAGACCACGCCGAGGTGGATGGGCTCGATCCCGTACGCCTCGCCGAGCGGCGCCACGAGCGGCGCGAGCACCACGATGGCCGAGTAGATCTCCAGGACGCTCCCGAGCACGAGGAGCACCGCGTTCAGCATGAGCAGGAAGACGGCCGGGCTGCGCACGTGCGCCGTCATCCAGTCCACGAGCCGCGTGGGGATCTCCGCGTCCACGAACCAGGAGGTCACGCCGAGGGCGCAGCCGAGCAGGATGAGCACCGAGCCGACGAGCGAGGCGGCGTGGACGAGCACGCGCTGGAGGTCGTACATCGGGTGGATCGAGCGGAAGACGAAGAGCTCGACCACGAGCGCGTACGTGGCGGCGAGGGCGGCCGCCTCCACGATGGTCGCGTAGCCGCTCGCGACCGCCACCACCACGAGCGTGGGCAGCCCGAGGTCCCACTTCGCCGCCCACAGCGCGGCGAGCGCCTCGCGCCCGCTGAACGCCTGCCGCGGCGCGCCCGCCTTCACGCCGGTGACGACGCCGTACCCGGCGACGAGCGCGATCATGAGGAGGCCGGGGAGGAGCCCGCCCAGGAAGAGCCGCTCGATGGGCGCCTGCGCGACCACGCCGTAGAGGATCACCGGCAGGGACGGCGGGAAGAGGAGGCCGAGCGAGCCGGCCGCCGTGACGAGCCCGACCGAGAAGTCCTCGGGGTACCCGTCCTCGAGGAGCGACGGCAGGAGGAGCCCGCCGAGCGCGAGGATCGTGACGCCGGACGCGCCGGTGAAGGTGGTGAAGAGCGCGCACACGAACGTCGCCATCACCGCGACGCCGCCCGGCATCCAGCCGAAGAGCCCCTTGTACGCGCGCACCAGCCGCTTCGCCGCGCCGCCCTCGGCGAGGACGTAGCCGGCCGCGGTGAGGAGCGGGATGGCGGGGAGCGTCGCGGACGAGACGAGGTTGAACGTCGCGGTCGGCACGGCCGCGATCGCCTCCGGCCCCGACTCCCGGTAGAAGAGCACCATCGCGACGCCCGCCATCGCGATGAACACCGGGGCGCCGAGGAGGAAGGCGGCGGCGACGACGAGGAGCAGCACGGTCGCGATCCCGTGCCCCGGCTCCACCTTCCCGAGCAGGAACGAGGCGGCGGCGATCGCGAGCGCCGCCGCGCGGCACCCCCAGCACCCGAGCCCCTCGGCCGCGTCCCCCGCGCGCCACGCGAAGCGGAGCGCCATGACCGCGAAGCCGGCCGGCATGACGAGCTGGCTCCACGCGACCTTGATCCCGAACGCGACGACCCCGAAGCCGCCCCACTCGGCGCGCACGAGCCGCAGGGACGCCCACGCGAGCAGGGCGCAGGCGACCGCGGAGACCACCTGCCCGAAGAAGCGCGCCGCCTCCCGCGGCCGCCCCGCGGGCACCGCGTCGAGCGTCGAGAGCGCGAGGTGGTGGCCGGTGATGGTGGCGAGCAGCGCGCCGAGGAAGCCGACCCAGAGCGTGATGTGCTGCGCGAGGACGGCGGAGCCCGGCAGCTCCCGCCCGGTGAGCCGGCGCGACACCGTGGACGCCGCCGGCAGCACGATCATCGCGAGCAGGAGGAACGCGACGAGGAAGCGCTCGACGCGCGTGCCGAGCCTCTCGGGCTCGGACGGGGACGCGCTGGCGGACGTCGGGGCGGTCACGCGAAAGCCGATTGACCCATCTCAAAGGGGCGTCTATGACTACCACGAACTCGCGGCCGGGCCCGTCATCCTTGAAGCGCGTCGTCCTCGCCTCCGCACTGTGCGTCACGGCCGCGGCGCTCTCCGGTTGCCGGAGCGCGGCGCTCTCGATCGCGGCGGGCGCCGTGTCGGGCACCGGCACCACCTACGCGTCGGACGACGACCCGGAGCTGGTCCGCGACGCGGTCCCCTTCGGCCTGAAGACGATGGAGGGAATCCTCGCGGGCAAGCCGCGCCACGAGGGGCTCCTCACCTCGCTGGCCAGCGGGTTCACGCAGTACGGCTACGCCTTCGTGCAGGCGGACGCCGACGCGGCCGACCTCGACGGCCGGCTCGACCAGGCACGCGCCGGGCGCGACCGCGCGCGCAGGCTCTTCCTGCGCGCGCGCGACTACGGGCTGCGCGGCCTCGACGTGCGGCACGCCGGGCTCGCGGAGAAGCTGCGGGCGGGCGGCGCGGGCGCGAGGGAGGCGCTGCGCGCGGCGGACTCGAAGGAGGACGTCCCGCTCCTCTACTGGACGGCGGCGGCGTGGGCGCTCGCCATCTCGAACGGGAAGGGGGACATGGCGCTCGTCGCGGAGCTGCCCGCGCCGGTCGCGATGATGGAGCGCGCCCTCGCCCTCGACGAGGCGTGGGACGAGGGGGCGGTCCACGAGTTCTTCGTCACCTACGACGCCACCCGGAGCGCCGCCGAGGGAGGCGGTCCGGAGCGCGCGAAGGCGCACCTGGAGCGCGCCCTCGCGCTCTCGATGAACAAGAAGCTGGGCCCGCGCGTCTCCTGGGCGGAGGGCGTGCTGGTCCAGCGGCAGGACCGGGCCGAGTTCACGCGCGTCCTCGAGGAGGTCGTCCGCGCGGACCCGGGCGAGGTCCCGCGCCACCGTCTCGCCAACGTCCTCGCGCAGCGGCGCGCCCGGCTGCTGCTCGCCCACGCCGACGACCTGTTCCTCTGACCGACGCAAGGAGAAGCACGTGAAGAAGCTCGTCCTCGCCGCGCTCGCCGCGGCGCTCGCGCCCGCCGCCCGGGGCGACACCGTCACGATCAAGGTCGGCACCCTCGCGCCTCAGGGCTCCTCCTGGCACGACATCCTGAAGGAGCTCGGCCAGCGCTGGGAGCAGATCTCGGGCGGCCAGGTGAAGGTCCGGATCTACGCCGGCGGCACCCAGGGCAGCGAGGGCGACATGGTCCGGAAGATGGCGATCGGGCAGCTCCAGGCGACCGCCATCTCGAACGTCGGCATGCACGACGTCATCCCCGAGCCGCAGGCCCTCTCCGTGCCCTTCCTCTTCGAGGACGAGGGGCAGATGGAGTGCGCCTTCGAGAAGGTCCGGCCGCAGCTCGACGACGCGCTCGCGCGGCGCGGGCTCGTCGCCCTGCAGTGGAGCCGCGTCGGCTCGGTCTACCTCTTCTGCGACTCGCCGCGGCGGACGCCGGCGGAGGCCGCCTCCGCGAAGGTGTGGGCGTGGGAGGGCGACCCGAAGAGCGTCGAGGCGTACCGCGCCGCGGGGCTGAAGCCGGTCGTGCTCTCGGCGACGGACATCGTGCCGTCGCTGCAGACCGGGATGATCGACTGCGTCCCGAGCGTCCCGCTCTACGTCCTCACCGCGCGCCTGTTCGAGAGGGCGAACCACATGATGGAGCCGCCCTGGAGCCACATGATCGGCGCGACCCTCGTGCGGAAGGAGACGTGGGAGAAGATCGCCCCCGACCTCCGCGCGAAGCTGCTCGCCGTCGCGGCCGAGCTCGGCCGGAAGGTGGACTCCGAGGTGAAGCGGCTCAACGCGGACGCGATCGCCGCGATGCAGCGGCAGGGGCTCAAGGTCGTCGCGACCGACCCCGGGCCGTGGCGCGCCGCGATGGAGAAGACCTGGTCCGTCGTGCGCGGCGGCGTCGTCCCCGCGCCGTTCTTCGACCAGGTGAAGGGCGCGCGCGACCAGTGCCGCAGGAGGTAGCGCCGCGCGGCGAGCTCAGCGCGCCGCCAGGAAGCGCGCGAGGTCGCGCCGCACGGCGCGGCAAGCGAAGAGCAGCGTGAGGTGCCCGCGGGGGTAGAGCCGGGGCTCGATCCCCCACGCGCGCGCGAGCACGAACGCGTCGCCGGGCGGGGCGATCCGGTCCTCGCGCCCGGCGGCGAGGAACGTGCGGCGCGCGGTGGGCCGTCGCGCGCCGGGGCGGAAGGGCGCGAGCATCGGGGCGACGGCGTCGCGGGGCGGCAGCGGCGCGCCGGCGCGCGCCGCGAGCGCCCGGTAGCGCCGCCCGATCGGCGTCGTCGAGAGCACGGCCTCGAGATCCGCCGGGGGCGCGATCAGCGCCGCCGCGTCGGGCGCCTCCGGCGCCGTGGCGGCGAGCGCCGCGCCGAGCGCGCCGAGGGAGAGGCCGGCGAGCACCACCTCGCCGCCGCGCGTCCGGGCGAGCGCGAGCAGCACGCGGACCTCGAGCACGAGCTGCTCCATCGCCGCCGCGAGCGCCGCGAGGTCCGGCGAGACGAACCCCTCCCCGCTCCGCACGCCCGGCGCCGCGCGCTGCAGGTGCCGCGGCGGCACGAGCGTCCAGACGTCGAGCCCCTGCCGGGCGAGGAGCCGCGTCCAGGCGTCGACCGCCCCGAGCGCCGGCACCTTCCAGGGCGGCACCAGGACGGCGGTGCCCCGGCGCGGGAGTCGCGCGCGCCGCGCGACGACCGACATCGCGGCGTCGCCGGCCGCGGGGCGCGGCGAGGGGGCGCGCCACGGGCCGGCCTCGGGCGCGGGCGGTGGCGGGAGCGCGGGCAGGGGGCCGAAGCAGTCGAGCGGGGCGGGGGCGCGCGGCCGGAACCCCGCGGGCGGCCGCCGCCGGCGGTCCTCCGCCCACATCGCGAGCGCGTCCACGAGCCCGTGCAGCGGCGACGCCATGCGGCCGACATTATCAACCGGACGCCGCCGCGGTCCCGCCCGCGCGGCGCGGAGGTGTGCCATGCCGACGTGGAGGCCAGACCTGGGCGAGGCGGAGGCGACGCCGGAGGCGCTGTGGCTGCGCCGCCGGGAGCTCCTCGCGCTCGGCGCCGCGGGCGCGGTGGGGCTCCTCCTGCCCCGCGACGCGGCGGGCGGGGAGCCCGGCGGGGCGACCCTCGCCGTCGCGCGGACGGTGGAGAAGGCGGGGGGCGAGGCGAGGACCGGGTGGGACGCGGTCACCGGCTACAACAACTTCTACGAGCTCGGCACCGAGAAGGACGAGCCCGCGCGGAACGCGGGATCGCTCCGCACGCGGCCGTGGACGGTCGCGATCGAGGGCGAGGTGAAGCGGCCGCAGACCGTGGACGTCGACGACCTGCTCCGGTGGTTCCCGCTCGAGGAGCGCGTCTACCGGATGCGCTGCGTGGAGGCGTGGTCGATGGTGATCCCGTGGGTCGGGTTCCCGCTCGGCGACCTCGTGCGGCGCGTCGACCCCACGTCCCGCGCGAAGTACGTCGCGTTCCAGACCCTCCTCGACCCCGCGCAGCTCCCCGGCCAGAAGCGGCGCGTGCTCGACTGGCCGTACGTCGAGGGGCTGCGGATCGACGAGGCGGTCCACCCGCTCGCGCTGCTCGCCTTCGGCGTGTACGGCCGCGTGCTCCCCGGCCAGAACGGCGCGCCGGTCCGGCTCGTGGTCCCGTGGAAGTACGGGTTCAAGGGGGCGAAGTCGATCGTGCGGATCCGGTTCCAGGAGCAGCAGCCGCGGACCACGTGGAACCTCTCGGCGCCCTCGGAGTACGGCTTCTACGCGAACGTGAACCCCGAGGTGGACCACCCGCGCTGGAGCCAGGCGCGCGAGCGCCGCATCGGCGAGTTCTTCCGCCGCAGGACGCTCCCCTTCAACGGCTACGCGGACGAGGTCGCCCGGCTGTACGCCGGCATGGACCTGCGCCAGAGCTTCTGACGGATGACGCCGCGGGCGCGGATCAGGATCCTCGAGGCGGCCACGTTCGCGCTCGCGTGCGTCCCGCTCGCGAAGCTCGTGGCGGACGGGCTCCTCGGCGGGCTCGGGGCGAACCCGATCCAGGTGGTGCTCGACCGGCTCGGCTTCTGGACGCTCTCGTTCGTGATCCTGTCGCTCGCGCCGACGCCCGCGCACGATCTCCTCGGCCTCGCCTGGCCGGTCCGCATCCGCCGCATGCTCGGCCTGTTCGCGTTCTCGTACGCGACCCTCCACCTCGCCTGGTACGCCGGCGTGGACCAGTTCTTCGAGTGGTCGGTGCTCGCCGCCGACGTGCGCAAGCGGAAGTTCATGGTGGTGGGGTTCGCCGCGTGGCTCCTCCTCGTGCCGCTCGCGGTGACGTCGACCGACCGCTGGGTGCGCCGGCTCGGGTACGTGCGCTGGAAGCGGCTCCACCGGCTCGCGTACGTCGCCGCGCTGCTCGGCGTCGTGCACTTCGTCTGGCGCGTGAAGGCGGACCTCCGGCGCCCGTCCTGGTTCGCGGCGGCGCTCGCGCTGCTCCTCGCGGCGCGGCTCGTGCCGCGGATCGCGGCGTGGCGCGCGAGGCGGCCCCGCGCCGGCGCTCGCCTCGCGAAAGGCGCCGGGCCCGGAGCGGCCTAGCAGATCCGCTTCAGCGCCTCGAGCAGGCTCCCGAGGTCGAACGGCTTCGGGAGGAACGCGTCCGCGGCGAGGGCGGCCACGCCGCTCGGGTCGGCGGCGTACGCCGCCGAGATCACCACGGTCGGGATCCGCGCGAGGCGCGGGTCGCTCCGCTGCCGCGCGCGGAACGTCCAGCCATCCATCCCCGCCATCGTGAGGTCGAGCAGGATGGCCTGCGGCGCCTCGGACGCCTCGAGGTGGCGGAGCGCCTCCAGCCCGTCGCGGGCGCAGGCGACCTCGCAGCCCTCGTCCTCGAGCACCTCCGCGAGCGACTTCCGGAGGTCGGAGTCGTCCTCGACGACGAGGATGCGGGCTGGGAAGCTCATGGCTGCCCGGACGATGGGCACGGCCTCGCCCGGGTGGAACCCCGCCGAGCGGTGCGCGCCCCATCCGGAGGTCCACCGCGCGGGTCCGAGACCGGCGCCCGCGCTGATCGTTTGAACCCCCGCGCGCGCCGCGTGATAAACGACGCCCGTCATGGCCGAGAACGAGGTGGGCACGTCGGCGGCGATGTACGGGCGCGCGCCGCCTCCCAAGCTGGCGCTCCCCTCGCGCGGCGTGGTGGTGGGGCTCCGCTGGAGCGGCGTCGAGGGCGCCGGCAACCAGATCCTGGCGGCCAAGATCGAGTGCGGCCACGATCGCGCGCGGCTCACGCGGATCTGGCGGCCCTTCTCGGACGCGCCGGGCCGCCGCGACGTCGCGGCGCGCTTCGCGGCGTGGCTCGCGGAGGAGGCGCGCTGGGCGGAGGGGAAGCTCGTCGTCGGGGTGGACTTCGCGCTCTCGCTCTCGGAGACGCACCTCCGCCAGCTCGGGCTGCTGCGCCAGGCGCTCCGCGGTCCGGCGGTGCTCGGCCGGAACCTGCACGACCGGTTCGTCGGGCAGGGCGGCGACTTCACCGAGGCCGCGGCGCGGTTCCGCGACGAGCTCGGGAAGGACCGGCCCCGCGTGACGGACTCCTACCGCGCCGAGCCGCACGCTCCGACGAGCGCCCGGGCGTACCGGCAGACGTTCTTCGGGCTCTGCACGCTCGCCCACGCCCACGCCGCGTTCCCGCCCTGGGACCCGCCGCAGGCCGGGAAGCCGACCGTCGTCGAGGTCCGGCCGGTGCACGTCGCGCGCGCCATGCTCGGGATCGCGAGCTACCGCGACGACGATCGCGACGGCGTCTCCCGCGCCTCGATCCGCGCCGGCATCCTGCGCGCGCTCCGCTCCTCGGCGAAGCTCGAGTTCGAGATGGAGCAGGCGGCGCAGATCGTGGAGGACGGGCGCGGCGATCACCTGGATGCCGTGCTCTCGGCGACCGCCGCCGCGGCGGCGTGGGCGGAGAGCTTCCAGGGCGTGCCGTCGAACGCGCCCCGCAGCGAGGGGTGGATCCACTCCATCCGCGAGGAGCCGTGGCGCTGACGCCGAGGCGCCGGCGCCCGCCCCGTCCCGTCGCGCCGCGCCGCCGCGCCGCCGGCGCGCGCGCCGCGGCCGACACGCTCGAAGCGCTCCGGGCGGTGCACCGCGAGATCGCCGCGTTCCGGCCGCGCGGCTTCGGCCCGCCCGTCCACGGGCCGGCGGTCGCGAGCCGCGTCTTCCTGCTCGGGCAGGCGCCCGGGCCGCACGAGGCGCGCCTCGGCCGTCCCTTCGCGTGGACCGCGGGGAAGACCCTCTTCCGCTGGCTCGAGCGCGCGACCGGCGCCGACGAGGAGACGGCGCGCGCCGCGATCTACATCGCGGCGGTGGTGCGGTGCTTCCCCGGCAAGACGGGCGGCGGAGGAGACCGCGTGCCGACCGCGGACGAGTGCGCGCGGTGGCGGCGGTTCGTCGCGCGCGAGGTCGAGATCCTGCGCCCCCGCCTCGTGATCCCGGTCGGGCGGCTCGCCATCCAGGAGGTGCTCGGGCACACGGAGCCCATCGCGGCCGTGGTCGGGCGCCAGCTCCGGACGCAGTTCCACGGCGTGGACGTGGACGTCATCCCGCTGCCGCATCCCTCCGGGGCCTCCACCTGGTTCAAGCTCGAGCCCGGCCGGACGCTGCTCGAGGACGCCCTGCGGCTGCTCGCGGCGCACCCGGAGGTGGCGCGCGCGTTCCGGGACCCCACCGCGGCAGGCGGAGGCGGTCCCTGATGGCGCCGCCCGCGCGGGCGGGGAGCGCCCCTCCGCGGAGGAGGCCGGTGCGCGCCGCGCCCGCGCCGTCGCCGGCACGATGGGCGCTCGCCGCGGCGCTCGCGCTCGCGGCGGCGTGCGCGCACCCGCCCCGGCACGAGGAGCCGCGCCCCCGGCCCGAGGCGCGCGAGCGCGGCCGGGGCGGCGACGGCGAGGAGCGCGCCGTCGTCGGCGTCGCGAGCTTCTACGGCCGGAGGTTCCACGGCCGCCGCACCGCGAGCGGGGCGCGCTACGACATGCACGCGCTCACCTGCGCGCACCGGACCGCGCCGTTCGGGACGCGCCTCCGGGTGACGGACCTCGACACCGGGCTGAGCGTCGTCGTGACCGTGAACGACCGCGGCCCGTTCGTGCGCGGGCGCGTCGTGGACGTGTCGCTCGCCGCGGCCCGCGCGCTCGGGATGATCGAGCGCGGCCTCGCGCGCGTCCGGATCGAGCGCGTCGTGGACTGACCGAGCTCTCGCCCGGGAAGGAGGATCACGCCGGGTGCGGCGGCGGCTCGACCGCCTCGGGCAGGTCCACGATCGCCGTCGTCCCCACGCCCGGCTCGCTCTCGAGCCACGCGGCCCCGCCGACCGCCTCGACGATCCCGCGCGCGACCGGCAGCCCGAGGCCCGCGCCGCCGCCGGGCTTCGTCGTGAAGAACGGGTCGAACGCCCGGCGCAGGACCTCGGAGCTCATCCCCGCCCCGTCGTCGCGGACCGTGACGCGCACCATCGGGCCGGCGCGCTCGGCGCGGATCTCGATGCGCCCCGGGCGCTCCCGCGGGATCGCCTCGACCGCGTTCGCGACCAGGATCGCGATCACCTGCTCGAGCGACTCGCGGCGCGCCCGAACGGCGAGGTCCGGCGGCGCCGCCTCGACGACCTCGATCCGCCCGGCGCCGCGCGCGCGCGCCTCCGCCGCGGCCTTGGCGACGACGCCCGCGATCGACACCATCGAGACGCCGCTCGGGGCGGCCGCGACGCGGCCGGCGTCCACGAGCTTGCGGACGAGGTCGTTGATCCGCTTCATCGCCGCGAGCGCGTCGTCGATGACCTCGGCGCCGTCGGGCGGGAACCGGCCCGCGGCGCTCGCGTCGGCGAGGTAGCGGAGGCTCGCCGCGACGACCGCGGCCGGGCTGTTCACCTCGTGGGCGACGCCGTTCGCGAACTGGCCGAGCGCCGCGAGCCGCTCCTGCTGGTGGAGCGCCTCGAGCGCGGTGGCGAGGTCCTTGGTCCGCGCCTCCACCTCCACGAGGAGCGCCCGGCGGAGCGCGTCGAGCTCGTTCCCGGAGGCGACGAAGCGCGAGGTGATCACCCACCCCATCGCGAGGACGGGGATCGCGACGCCCGTGTCGAGCACGAACGGCAGGTCGGCGCCCGCGGTCGCGAGCGCGTCCACGGCGCCGAACGCGACGAACGCGCCGAACGCGGCCGCGACGACGCGCGCGTGCGGGACGCCCGCCCCGGCGGCCCGCACGAAGCGGACGAGGAGGAAGGTCGCCGCGACGAGGAGCACCGCCATCAGGGCGTCCCCGGCCGTCGTGGTGAGGGGCGAGCGGTACACGACGCCGAGCGCCGGGTACGCGCGGTCCACGACCACGTCCTGGAACACCGCCCGGGGCACGAGCGCGAAGAGGGCGCCGACGACCAGGAGGGTCCCGGCGGCCCGCTCCCACCGTGCGGGCCGGCGGCGCAGGAACGCGCTCGAGTACGCGATCCAGCCCCACAGGTTCAGCATCACCGTCGCGACCTGGACGCGCGACATCCACACGACGAGGGGGGCCGAGAGCGCCAGGGTCGTGCCGAGGTTGCAGAGCGAGTACGCCGCGGACGCGAAGGCGACGACGGAGAACCAGCGCTGATCGCCCGAGCCGGGCGCGCGCGAGATGCGCAGGGACATCAGCCCCACCCCGAACGACAGCGCGGCGGAGGCGATGGCGATGGCTGCGGCGAGGTTCATCCGTCGGCCCGGCGGGTCTGCACGGTGTGCGCCGGTGACACTCGACCCGGAACCCAGCGAGGTGCCGCGGGAAATTGGGTGCTTACAACGGGTGGTACGGGACCCCGGGTGAAAGTGCGGCGATAGGGCGCGGCGCAGGCGCGCGCGTCGCGTACCCGGAGTACGGGCGAGCGCGCCGGGGCGTCGGGCGGGTTCAGCGCCGGGCCGCGGCGGCCGCCGCCCGGATGCCCGATATCGCGGCGCGGTACTCCGGCTGCCCGAAGACCGCCGTCCCCGCCACGAGCACGTTCGCGCCGGCTGCCGCGACGGCCGCGGCGGTCTCGGGCTTGACCCCGCCGTCCACCTCGATCTCGAGCTTCGGGTTCACCCCGTCGGCGAGGGCGCGCAGGTCGGCGACCTTCCTCGTGCCCGAGTCGATGTAGCGCTGCCCGCCGAAGCCCGGGTTCACGGTCATCACGAGGACCATCTCGCACTCCCCGAGCACCCACTCGACGGCCGAGAGCGGCGTCGCGGGGTTGAGCGCCACCGCCGGACGCGCCCCGGCCGCCCGGATCGCCTGCAGGGTCCGGTGCAGGTGGGGGGACACCTCGGCGTGGACGGAGACGATGTCCGCGCCCGCCTTCGCGAACGCCTCCACGTACCGCTCGGGCTCGACGATCATGAGGTGCGCGTCGATCGGCAGCCTCGTCACCTTCCGGACCGCCTCGATGACGAGCGGGCCGATGGTGATGTTGGGGACGAACCGCCCGTCCATCACGTCCACGTGGATCAGGTCGGCGCCCGCCGCCTCGACGGCGCGGACCTCCTCGGCGAGCCGCCCGAAGTCGGCCGAGAGGAGGGAGGGGGCGATGCGGAGGGGGAGGGACATGGAGGTGGAGTGTAGCGCGTCAGCCCCTCACCAGCCTCGCCGCGTAGAACCCGTCCGTTCCGTGCCGGTGCGGCAGCGTCAGCAGGTCGCCCTGCGGCGTGAGCGCGTCGGCCGGGAAGCCGGCGTAAGCCGGCGCGCGGCGCCAGCCCGCCGCGATCATCGCGCCCGCGACCTCCGGCCCCTCGGCGCGCGAGAGGGAGCAGACGGAGTACGTCACGGGCGCGCCCGGGCGCGCGTACCGCGCCACGCTCTCGAGGAGGGCGCGCTGCAGGGCCGCCAACCGCGGCAGGTCCGCGGCCTGGCGGCGGAGCTTCAGCTCGGGATGGCGGCGCAGCGTCCCGAGCCCGGCGCAGGGCGCGTCGACGAGCACCGCGTCGAAGCTCGCCTCCTCGAGGCCGGGGATCGGGCGCGCGGCGTCGGCGCACACGACCCGCACCGCGAGGCCGCGCCGCGCCGCCTCGCGCGCGAGCTCGTCGGCCTTGCGCGGGTGGAGCTCGACCGCGACCACCTCCGACCCGGGCGCGAGGAGCTCGGCCAGGTGGAAGGCCTTCCCGCCGGGCGCGGCGCACGCGTCGAGGAGCCGCGCGCGCCGGCCGCGCAGCTCGCCCGCCGCGAAGAGGGTCACGAGCTGCGCCGCCTCGTCCTGGATCTGGAACGCGACGCCGCCGGCCGCGCGGGCGAGCTCGGCCACCGACGCGCCCGAGAGCACGAGGCCGTCGGGGGAGCGCGCCGCGGGCTCGGCGACGAGGCCGGCGGCCCGGGCGCGCGCGAGGAGCGCGTCGCGCCCGGGCGAGCGGACCGCGAGCGGCGCCGGGCCGTTCATGGCGCGCGCGAGCGCGAGCGCCTCGGCGGGACCGAGCCACGCGACCCACTCCTCCGCGAGCCAGCGCGGGAGCGCCTCCGCCGACGCCACGTGCCCCGCCGGATCCGCCGCGAGCGGCGGGGGCGCCGCGGGGGCCGGCGCGCGCGCGAGCGCGCGGAGCACCGCGTTCACGTACCCGGCGGCGCGGCCGTGCGCGATCCCCTTCGCGAGCGCCACCGCCTCGCCGACGGCGGCGTGCGCGGGCGTGCCGAGGTGGAGGAGCTGGTAGGCGCCGAGCCGGAGCGCGACGCGGGCGGCAGGGTCCAGCTCCGCGAGCGGCCGGCGGGAGTGGGGCGCGATCGCGGCGTCGAGGGCGAGCGCGCGGCGGAGCGTGCCGTACGCGAGCTCGGTCGCGAGTCCCGCCTCGCGCGGGTCGATCGCGCCCGCCTGCCCGAGCGCGGCGTCGAGCGCGCGCGACGCGTACGCGCCGCCCGCCTCCACGCGGAGGAGGACCTCGAACGCGATCCGGCGGGCGGGCGTCGCGCTCATGTCCCGAGCGTGAACGCGTCGCGGCGGAGCCCGTTCAGGAACGCGAGCGCGTCCTGCGGCGCCTTCCCCTCGGGCTGCAGGCGCGCGACGAGGAGCGAGGTCCCGCCGCCGCACGCGACCGAGAGCCCGCGGCCGGCCTCCTTCCGCGCGGCGCCCGGCGGCGCGCCGGCGGGGGCCGCGCCGCCCGGCGCGGCGGCGAGGAGCTTGAGCGTCCTTCCTTCGAAGGTCGTCCACGCGCCCGGCCAGGGGGCGAAGCCGCGGAGCCGGTTCGCGATCTCGCCCGCGGGGCGGGACCAGTCGATCCGCCCGTGCTCCTTCTCGAGGATCGGCGCGAGCGTCGCGCGCGACGCGTCCTGCCTCACGGGGACGAGCTCTCCGCGCGCGAGGAGGTCGAGGGCCTCGACGAGCGCGTCGCCGCCGAGCGCGGCGAGCCGCGGCGCGAGCGTCTCGGCGGTGTCGTCGGGCGCGATCGGGAGCGCGCGCTGCAGCAGGACGTCCCCGGTGTCGAGCCCCTCGTCCATCTGCATGATCGAGACGCCCGTCTCGCGCTCGCCGCTCGCGATCGCCCACTGGACGGGCGCGGCGCCGCGGTACCTGGGGAGGAGCGAGCCGTGGACGTTGACCGCGCCGTGCGGCGCGAGCTCGAGGAGGTCCCTGCCGAGGATGCGCCCGTAGGCGGCCACGCACAGCACGTCGGGGCGGAGCGCGCGAAGCTCCGCGGCGAGCCGCCCGTCGCGCACCTTCTCCGGCTGGAGCACCGGGACGCCGCGGGCGCGGGCCCAGCCCTTCGTGGCCGGCTCCCGGAGCGCGTGGCCGCGCCCCGCCGGCCGGTCCGGCTGCGCGACCACGGCGGGCAGCTCGTGCCCGGCGCGCGCGAGCGCGTCGAGCGCGGGGACCGCGAACGCGGGGGTGCCGAGGAAGACGACGCGCACGGGACAGTGCTGTATAGGCGAAAAGCGGGGGCGTGGCACGCGGCGAACTCCCCGAGGACGGCGTCCCGCAACTGCGCGTGTTCGAGGCGCAATGGCGAGCAGGGAGCCGACTGCTCGCGCACGCCTGGAACGTCCCGGCGGGTGTCGGCAACTTCGACGCCTACACCGGCATGATTCCGGCGCGGCTGCTGCGCGCCCAGGAGGCGCTCGGGCGGCGCGGGATCGCGCGTGCGGCAGGCCTGTGGGGCTTCTCGTTCGCCGTGACGCCCGCGAACCCGGGCGCGTTGCCGCTGATCGCGCTCGCGCCGCCGTTCGACATCGCCGGGGAGGACCCGGAGCTCCGGGCCTGGCTCGTGCGTATCCCGCATCGCCCGCGGGCGTACGTGGCTCGGGACGTCATGCCGGGCGACGCCGACGCGGCGCTCGAGTTCTCGCGCGGCGAGCCGCCTGACTCCAGCCGCACCATCGTGGAGGGACCGGTCCCTCCGGTCCATGGTGGAGGAGGCGACGCGCGCGTCACCCGAGACGAACCCGAGCGCGTCGTCGTCCACGTCGACGTGAGCGGCGAGGCTCCGGCGTTGCTCGTCCTCTCGGATCAGTACGCTCCCGGCTGGAGCGTCGACGTGGACGGTGCGCCCGCCGAGATCGTCAGGGCGAACGACCTCGTGCGCGGAGTGTGGGTCGCCCCCGGACGCCACGCCGTCACGTTCCGCTACCGGACGCCAGGCCTCCTCGCCGGAGTCGCGATCGCCCTGTGCATCGGCTGCGTCCTCGCGACATGGGCGCTCCTGCTCGCTCGGCGACCTCGAGCCGGCGCTTCTTCATCTCTCCTCCCGTTGCGATTGCGTTAGAGGTACCCATCTGTACGGCCCCTGGATCCCGACGCTCCCGCGCGCGGCACGACGGTGGCCGCACTCGCGGCACGTGTTCGCCTGCGGCTCGGGAGTTCGTGCGCCGAACGCCGACGCTCGGTGACCAACGGCTCCACGATGCGAATTCGCGACCCGTACGTGATCCGTCTCTGCACTGCAGTTCTTCCCACGAACAGCAAGGAAGACTGAGGCTTGGTGAACTCGAACGCGAGCCGGACCCATCGAGACCCCAAAGTCCTTCCCCGCGGACGGAGGGGGGACTCAGCCGGGGTCGTTCGAGGTCGCAGTCGAGGTCGAGGTCGAGGTCGCAGTCGCGGTCGCGGTCGCAGTCGCGGGTCCGAGGTCACTCCACCGCCGCCAGCACGAGATCGCACAGGTGCGTCCCGGTCTCGGCCCTCGGGATCGCGACCCCGAGCGCGACGCACGCGGGCCCGGATCGCGCGTCCGCGAGCGCCGCGTCGAGGTCGACGCCGGCGCCTCGCGCCGCCGCGAGCGTCCCCCCGTCGACGACGGCCCCCGCCTGCTCGGTGGGCCCGTCCCGGCCGTCCGAGCCGGCCGCGAGGACGGCCGCGGGGAGGCCGGCGAGCTCGCGGGCCGCGAGGAGCGCGAGGTGCTGCGCGCGCCCGCCCTCGGGCGCGGCGGCGGCCGGCGGGATGCGGATCGTCGGCTCGCCTCCCATCGCGAGGACGCGCGGTCCGCCTCCGGCGTGCGCCCGCGCCCACGCCGCGAGCCGCGCCGCGACCGCGGCGACGTCGCCGGTGAGCGGCGCGGGCTCCGCCACCGCGGTGAACCCGAGCTCGCCCGCGACGTCCGCGGCGGCCCGCGCGAGGTGCACCGGCCCCGCGAGGAGCACGTGGCGGATGGTCGCGAGCCGCGGGTCGCCCGGCTTCGGCGTCTCCTCCCGCTCGCCGCGCGCGCCCGCCTCGAGGTGGGCGCGGGCTGCCGGAGGCAGGGCCGCGCCGAGCGCCGCGACCGCGGCGAGCGCGTCCGCGTAGGTGGTGGGGTCGGGCGCGAGCGGTCCGGACGCGATCGTCGAGAGGTCGTCGCCGGGGACGTCGGAGAGGACGAGGACGCGGACGGGCGCGGGGGCGAGGAGCGCGCCGAGCCGCCCGCCCTTCACGGCGGAGAGGTGCTTCCGGAGCGCGTTGAGCTGCTGGATCGTCGCGCCCGCGCGCATGAGCGCGTGGACCGCCTCGGACTTCTCCTCCGCCGAGACGCCGTCCGCCGGCGCGAACGCGAGCGCGCTCCCGCCGCCCGACACGAGGACGAGCGCCGGCGTCCCGCCGTTCGCGCGCGCCCAGTCGAGCACCGCGCGGCCTGCCGCGAGCGAGCCCGGCGTCGGTCGCGGGTGGCCCGCGGCGACGGACCGAACCCCCGCCGGGGGCGGCGAGCCCTCCGGGAGCACGCAGAGCGGATCGCGGCCGCGGTCGCCGAGCGCGCGCAGCGCGGCCTCCATCATCGGCCCGGCCGCCTTGCCGATCGCGAGCACGCGCACGGGGCCATGTGGGAGCGGCTCCGACGCGAGCGCGCCGTGGACGAGGCCGCCGGCTTGCAGGCGGGCCAGCGCGCCACGCCACACCGCCTCGCACACCCCGGCAAGCCGACTCCGCGTTCCCGCCATCCGCTCCCCGCGCTAGAATTGCCCCTCCGAAAGGGGCAGCATGCCATGGCCGAGGCGACCGCCGCACCCGTACCCGTGGGGAAGTCCGAGGGCCACCGCCGACACTACCTGCTCGATCGGGGTTTCCAGCTCAAGTACGCGTTCCTGATGGCGTGCGCCGGGCTGGCCGTCGCGATCGTGTTCGGGCTGTGGCTGCACCAGGCCCACGCGCAGGCGACGGCGCTGCTCGCGCCCGACGCCGAGACGCGGGCGCTCGTGGAGCGCAGCGACCGGCTGCTCCTCGGCGCGTTCGCGCTGATCGCGATCCTGCTCGCGGCCGCGCTGGGGCTGCTCGGCGTCGTCATCACGCACCGGGTCGCCGGGCCGGTGTTCGTCATGGGCCACTACCTCGAGGTGCTCGCCGAGGGCCGGTTCCCGCGGATGCGCACGCTGCGCCGCAGCGACGAGCTGCGGAACTTCTTCAAGACCTTCATCGACGCGGTGGACGGGATCAAGGCGCGCGAGGCGCGCCACGCCGCCGTGCTCGAGGACGCGGTGCAGCGCATGCGCGGCGCCGCCGCCCGGTTCCCCGATCTCCAGCCCGCCATCGAGATGCTGGCGGCCGCCGCGCGCGAGCGCCGCGCCGCGCTCGCGCAGGACGACCTCGAGCTCACCCCCATGGCCGTGCCCGCGCCGACGAAGCGCGCGGGCGCGTAGCAGCGCCGACAGGAGCCACCATGCGCCAGATCGCAGCCGTGCTGGTCGCCGCGCTGTTCCTCGCGGCGTGCGGGAACCCGAAGGACGCCGAGGGCTGGGCGAAGCGGGCCGCGGGCCGCTCGCGCCTCGACGAGAAGCTCCAGGCGCTCGCCGAGGTCCGCAAGGCGCCGGGCGACAGGAAGCTCGCCGTGCCCGCCCTCGTCGCGATCGTGAAGGACGCCGGGACCCACCCGCGCGCCCGCGCGGAGGCCGCGGTGGCGCTCGGCGAGATCGGCGATCCCGCCGCCGTCCCCGCCCTCGTCGCCGCCGTGAACCCCGCCGCGAGCGAGCGCGACGCGCTCGAGCTGAACCGCCACGTCGCCGACGCGCTCGGGGCGCTGCGGGCGCGCGAGGCGGTGCCGGTCCTCACCCAGCTCACCGCGTCGCCCGACGGGTTCACCCAGGTCGCCGCGGTGGACGCGCTCGGCAAGATCGGGGATCCCGCCGCGGTGGACACGCTCGTCGCGGTCGCGACCGGCGAGCGCGTCGAGCCGTTCACCGCGAAGAAGGCGCTCCTTGCGCTCGGGCGGATCGGCGATCAGAAGGCGGGGCCGGCGGTGATGCGGATGCTCTTCGAGGAGCGGCCGGGCGTCTCGTTCTTCCCGGAGGCCGCGTTCGCCGTGGTCCAGATCGGCAGCCCGATGGGGCCGCCGCTCCTCGCCGTGCTCGAGGGGCGCGACGTCAAGCTCGCGACGTGGGCGCGCGAGCGCGGCGTGGTGCAGGGCGCGCTCTACGCGAAGTCGGCGCAGCTCCTCGGCGACGTCGGCGGCGCCGAGGCGGTGCCCGCGCTCGTGAAGAAGCTCTCCTACCAGGACCCGGACCCCGGGATCGGCACGTACGTCCGCGTGTTCGCGGCCGAGTCGCTGGGGCGCATGCGCGCGCGGGAGGCGGCGCGCACGCTCGCGGACCTCGCCGCGCGCGAGAAGGATCCGGACGTCCGCGACCGGTACTGCGACGCGCTCGCGCGGATCGGCGACCCGGCCGCGATCCCCGCGCTCCGGTCGGCGGCGGCCGCCGCGCCGGACTGGAACCTGCGCGAGGGGCCGCTCGTCGCCCTGTCGCGCCTCGGGGGCGAGGCCGAGCGGAGGGTGGTGGACGACGCCCGCGCGAGGCAGTGCGCGAAGGGCTGCCCGCCCGCGGTCGAGGCGGCGTTCGAGGGCATGCGCGCGCGGCTCGACGCCGCGAAGGCGTGCGCCGCCGTCGGCTGCTGGCAGGGCAAGCTCGCGGACGCGAGCGCCGCGGTGCGCGACCGGGCCGCGCTCGAGGTCGGCCGCGCCGGCGGCGCGGCGCAGGCGGGGCCGCTCGGCGACGCCATCGTGCTTCCGGTCTCCACGGAGGGGGACCTCGCCGCGCGCTACCACGCGGTGCTCGGCCTCGGCTGGATCGGCGCGCGCGAGAAGCTCGGCGAGGCCGGCGAGGGGATCGCGTCCAGGATCGACGCGATGATCGCCCAGGACCGCGGCCGCACGCTCACCGCGGGCGTGAACGAGGACGCGCTGCGGCTCGCGACGAAGCTGCGGCGAGCGGGCGCGGTGGCGGCGCGCTAGGCTAGCCGGCGCGCTTCTTCCTCGCCTTCGGGCGCTCCCGGCCGGCGGGCCCCGCCTCGCCGGCCGGCGCCGCCGGGGGCCGCGTCCGGTCCCACGCGCTCGGCAGGATCTCGAACGGCAGGAGCTTCGCGAGCAGCGGGAGCAGCAGCATGCCCCCGGGCGCGGCGAAGATGGCGAGCGCGGGGACCGCCTTCGCGAGGTCGAGGAGCTGCGACCGCACCTTGCGGCGCTCCTCCGCGGTGAGCGTGCCGCCCGCCGCCGCCTTGGCGAGGAGGGCGCCGAGCTCGCCCGTCTCGCGGATCTCGGTCGCGATCGCGCCGAGGTTCTCCGTGACCGCCGCGCTCACGCGCTCGACCAGCGTGTCCGACGCGGACTCCCACACGCTCGCGAACGCCTGCCAGGACGACGCCTTCCCGCCGAGGGCGTCGAACCACACGCGGTGGACGCCGTGCTGCGCCGCCGCCTCGACCTTCGCCGCCGCGAGCGCGGCCGCGTCGAGCCCGGTCGCCCCGGCGAAGGCCTCGACGAAGCGCGCCGCGCCGTCGCCCGCCACGCGCGCGCGGAGGACGGCGAGGAAGAGCTGCTCCACGAGGAACGGGCGGACGCGCTCCGGCGCGACGCGGGCGATCGCCTCCGCTGACCGCGGCGCGCCGACCGCGCGGCGCACCGCCTTGAGCGCGGCGCGCGGCAGCCCGAGCCGCGCGAGCTGCGCCTGCCGCACCGCGCGGGCCTGCGCGTCCACGGGCTCCGCCGCGGCGAAGAGCCCGGCGAGCGCCTCCGCGAGGAGGGCCGACTCCGCCGCTGCGTACGCCGCGTGGCGCTCGAGCGCGGCGAGGTCCAGCCGGCCGGCGCGCTGGTGCCCCATCGCGACGCGCGTGAGCAGCCGGCGCTGCACCGCCACGACGCCGGGGTAGAGGGGCAGGCCGCGGACGGGATCTCCGGGCGGGAACAGGCGCGCGCGCAGCGCCTGCTCCGCGGCGCGCAGCGCGCGCGCGACGGCGCGCGGCTCGGGCGTGCGCCGCGGCAGCGCCTCGACGGCGAGGTCCCACTCGCCCGCCGCGGCGGCGAGCACGGCGGCGAGCTCGGCGTACCGGCGCAACCGCTCGAAGGGCGCGCCCCGCAGGAGCGCGAGGTCGAGGACCAGCTCGACGTGGAGCCGGACGTCGTCGAGGAACGCCTCCGTCTCGGGCACCGCCTCGTCGTCCACCCTCCGGCGCCGGAGCGAGCGCGCGACGAGGAGCCGCGCGGCCGGGGCGAGGTCGTCGGGCGAGCCCGCGCCGCGGACCTCGGCCGGAAGGCGCGCGAGCGCGGCCGCGGGATCGTGGCGGTCCAGCTCTGCGGTGACCAGGGCCTCGAGCCAGCCCCGGGCGAGGAAGTCCTTCGGCTTGGGCACGGAAAGGACGCGAGTGTACCGGGTTCCGCGCTCACGCGCTCGCCCGGTCGGCCGCTAGGCCCGCGTGGTGGTCGTATGCCGGGGGTCGGGGTCGCGGTCGGGGTCGGATCGGGGTCGCGGTCGGGGTCGGGGTCGCGGTCGCGGTCGCGGTCGAGGTCGAGGTCGAGGTGGCGGTCGAGGTCGGGTCGGGGTCGCGCGCCATCGTTTCGTCCCCACGCCGCGCGACGAGTGGTAGATCGCGGGTCGTGGGAAACCGCCGCCTCTTCGTCGCGCTCGACCCGCCCGAGCCGGTCCGCCGCCGGCTCGCGGCGCTCGCGGTGGACCTCCGCCGCTCGGCCGGGCGCCACGCCGACGAGGTCCGCTGGGTCCCCCCGGAGAACGTCCATCTCACGCTCCAGTTCCTCGGCGCGGTGCCGGAGGAGCGCGTCGGCGGGATCGAGGCCGCCATCCGGAGCGTCTCCGCGTCCGCCCGGCCGCTGTCCCTCGAGCTGAGGGGCGCGGGCGGGTTCCCGAACGCGCGGCGGCCGCGCGTCGTATGGGCCGGCGTCGCGGGCGAGATCGACGCGCTCGCGGCGCTCGCGACCGAGCTCGGGCGTCACCTCGCGCCGCTCGGATTCGCGCCCGAGGAGCGCCCCTTCTCGGCCCACCTCACGCTGGGGCGCGCCCGCGACGGCCGGGGCGCGCCGGGGCTCGCGGGCGCGCTCGCGCACGCCGCCGAGGCGGGCGGCACTCCGTGGCGGGCGGCGGAGGTGGTGCTGTTCGAGTCGCACCTCTCGCCGAAGGGTCCCCGCTACGAGGCGATCCTGCGGGCGCCGCTCGGCGCGGGAGCCGTGTAGGCGCAGCGGCGCTTGCGCGCGGCGTCGGTCCGGGCGAGATCATGGAGCCGATGGCGACCCCGCCTCCCTCCTCCGGCCTCGCACCCGGCTTCCTCGTCGCGGCGCCGGCGCTCACCGACCCGAACTTCGCGGGGGCGCTCGTCCTCGTCGCGGAGCACCACGCCGAGGGCGCGCTCGGGTTCGTCGTGAACCGGCCGTCGCAGCTCACCGTCGTCGAGCTGCTCGACGGCGTGGACTCCGAGCTGCGCCGCGCCGCGGAGGCCGCGGGCCGGGCGGACGGGATCGTCCTCGTCGGCGGGCCGGTCCAGCCGGAGCGACTCTGGATCCTGTACCGGCCCGGCCCGAAGCAGGCGGCGATCGAGGGCGGCGCGGTGCGCGTGACCGAGGACGTCTCGCTCGGCGGCTCGCGCGAGCTGCTCGAGTCGCTCGTGCGCGCGCCGGGCGAGCCGTTCCTGCTCCTCCTCGGGTACGCGGGCTGGGCGCCGATGCAGGCGGAGAAGGAGATCTCGGGCGGCGCATGGGTGCCGATGCCGATCGCGAGCGACCTCCTGTTCGAGGTGCCGCTCGAGAAGCGCTGGGACACGGCCGTGCGGCGACTCGGGCTCGATCCCGGCGAGTTCCTGGTCGGCGGCGGGGGCGCGCAGGCGTAGCGCGGCCGGCGGCGGGGTCGGGTCCAGGTCGGGATCCTACGCCGGCTCGGTCCACACGATGTCGTAGACCGCGGAGAGGAGCCCCGTCGAGCGCCCCTCGATCCGCTCGGGCTTCGCGCCCACCGCGTCGATCGCGGCGAGGAACACCCCGCAGTGGTACTGCGGCACGAGGAAGTCGTGCTCGAAGACGAACCGCGCGTGGCGCGGGGCGATCCACTCGAGCTTCCGCACGCCGTAGCTCACCATCGCGCGGTAGCCCGTCACCGCCTGCCCGAGCAGCGCGCGCAGGCCGTTCTTCCCGGCGAGCGCGATCATCGTCGCGCCCATCATCGAGCCGAGCACGTTCGTGGTGGTCCGGTACCCGAACGCCCGGAACGCCTCGTCGACCGAGCCGAGCTTCCGCTCGAGCCGGTCGGCGCCCTCGAACGCGATCCGCAGGAAATCGGCGACCGGGTACGAGAAGAACTCGGTGCGGTGCCCCTCGCGCTGGGGGTCCGCCGCGACGGCCGCGTCGCGCCCGAGGTGCTCCTCGAGCGTGTCGAACAGGGCGTTGAAGGTGAGGCCGCGCGCGGTGTCCCGGGGAGTGGTCGCCGCGATGCGGGCCTGCAGGTCCTTCCGGTCGGTCGGCATTGTCCTCACTCGGAGTATGCCCGAGCGCTCCGCTCCCTCCCAATTCCGGGCCCGGTCGCGCGCGCCGGGCACTTGACGGCGGATCGCGCGTTCAGTATCCATCCGTTCAGCCACCGATGTCAGGGGGCGCTGCTAGGAAGTCGATCCGCGCGACGACGTGAACGGGGCCGCCCGAGGCGGCCCTCGCAAGGAGAGAGAGCGATGCCCGTGGGTCCGGAGAAGGAGAAGGCGATCGAGCTGGCGGTCTCGTCCATCGAGAAGGCGTTCGGGAAGGGCTCGATCATGCGCCTCGGCAACGAGGAGGCGCTCGTGAAGGACGTGCAGGCGGTGTCCACCGGGTCGGTGTCGCTCGACATCGCGCTCGGCGTGGGCGGCCTGCCGCGCGGCCGCATCATCGAGATCTACGGACCGGAGTCGTCCGGCAAGACCACCCTCGCGCTGCACGCGATCGCCGAGGCGCAGAAGCGCGGCGGCATCGCGGCGTTCGTGGACGCGGAGCACGCGCTCGACGTGGCCTACGCGCGGAAGCTGGGCGTCCGCACCGACGACCTCCTCATCTCGCAGCCGGACACGGGCGAGCAGGCCCTCGAGATCGCGGAGACGCTCGTCCGCTCCGGCGCCATCGACGTGCTCGTCATCGACTCGGTCGCCGCCCTCGTGCCGAAGGCCGAGCTCGAGGGCGAGATGGGCGACGCGCACATGGGCGTGCAGGCGCGCCTCATGAGCCAGGCGCTCCGCAAGCTCACCGGCACCATCTCGAAGTCCTCCACGATCGTCATCTTCATCAACCAGATCCGGATGAAGATCGGCGTGATGTTCGGGAACCCGGAGACCACCACGGGCGGCAACGCGCTCAAGTTCTACGCGTCGCAGCGGCTCGACATCCGGCGCATCGGCGCGATCAAGGACGGCGACAACGTCATCGGCAACCGGACTCGCGTGAAGGTGGTGAAGAACAAGGTCGCCCCGCCGTTCAAGGAGGTCGAGTTCGACATCATGTACGGCCATGGGATCAGCCGCGAGGGCGACGTCCTCGACCTGGCCGCGCAGGAGAACATCGTCGAGAAGAGCGGCACCTGGTTCAGCTTCGGCGGCGAGCGGATCGGGCAGGGGCGCGAGCAGGCCAAGGCGTTCCTGCGCGAGCACCCGGAGATCCTCCAGCAGGTGGAGGGGCGGCTGTTCGAGAAGTTCGGGATCCGGCGCGGCCCGGTCGCGGTCCCGACGCCGGAGGCCGAGGAGCCCGAGGAGAAGAAGGGCAGGGCGAAGGCCCGCTAGGTCTCACGCGGTCGCGACGCGACCCCGTGCTCGTCACCGGGCCGGCTCCGAGAGGGGCCGGCCCGACCGTCTCGACGGCGCAGTCGCGACGGAAGACCGCCCGCTCCTCGTGAGGAGCGGGCGGTCGGGGCGGCGATCCGGAGACCGCGTCACCGGCGCCGCATCGGGCCGGGGCACAGCATCGGCGCGCAGGCGAGCGTCGTCCCATCGGGGCCGAGGCGGCAGGCGCCGATCGCGGTGCTCGGTCCACCTCACCGTCCGCCACGAATGGCTGGTCAACCGGACGCGCGTCGAGCCGTCGTCGTCCCGCGGGCCCGAGGTGGTCAGCACGACGACGTGGGACAAGCACGTGATCGCGGCCGGCGTGGCGCTGGAGTGGTAGGCGGGTCGGCGGCGAGGCCGCGTCACTCCACCGTCACGCTCTTCGCGAGGTTGCGCGGCTGGTCCACGTCCGTCCCCTTCAGATCCGCGACGTGGTACGCGAGGAACTGGAGCGGGATGATCGAGAGGAGCGGCGCGAGGAGGGGCGGGGCCGGCGGGACGGGGAGGGCGACCTCGGCGAGGCCGGCCGCGTGCGTGTCGCCCTCGGAGACGACCGCGTAGACGTGCCCGCCGCGGGCGCGGACCTCCTCCATGTTCCCCAGCGTCTTCTCGTACGCGGGCTCCTTCGTCGCGAGCACGACGACGGGCATCTGCTCGTCGATGAGGGCGATCGGGCCGTGCTTCATCTCGCCGGCGGCGTAGCCCTCCGCGTGGATGTACGAGATCTCCTTCAGCTTCAGCGCGCCCTCGAGCGCCACCGGGAACTGCGCGCCGCGCCCGAGGAAGAGCACGTCGCGCGCCGAGGCGCAGCGCTTCGCGACCGGCATGAGCGCGGCCTCCTGCCGGACCATCTGCTCCATCCACGACGGGAGGTGCCGCAGCGCCTCGAGCTGCTCGCGCGCGCGCTCGGCGCTGAGCGCGCCGCGCAGCCGCCCGAGCTTCACCGCGACGAGGAAGAGCGCCGCGAGCTGGGTCGTGTAGGCCTTCGTCGAGGCGACGCCGATCTCCGGGCCGGCGCGCGTGAGGAGCGTCCCCCCCTCGCACTCGCGCGAGATCGCCGAGCCCACCACGTTGCAGATCGCGTACGCCCGCGCGCCGCGCGCCTTCGCCACCTTCACGGCGGCGAGCGTGTCGGCGGTCTCGCCGGACTGCGAGATGGCGAGGCAGAGGACCTTCTCCGAGACGAGCGGGTCCCGGTTGCGGAACTCGCTCGCGAGCTCCACCTCGACCGGGATCCGCGCGAGCGCCTCGATCATGAGCCGCCCGGAGAGCCCGGCGTGCCACGAGGTGCCGCAGGCGACGATCACCACGCGCTCGAGCGCGCGCGCGTACTCCTCCGGCAGCTCCAGGCCGTCGAGGACGACGTCGCCCTGCTCGAGCGAGGCGCGCCCGCGGATCGTGTCCGCCACCGCCCGCGGCTGCTCGCAGATCTCCTTGTGCATGAAGTGCTTGTGGCCGTCCTTCTCCGCGGCCACGGCGGTCCACTCGATCTTCCGCGGCCTGCGCACCACCGGCTCGCCGCTCCGCCCCTCGATCTCGATCCCGCCCGCCGTGAGGACCGCGAGCTCGCCCTCCTCGAGGTAGTTCACCTCGCGGGTGTGCTCCAGGATGGCCGGCACGTCCGAGGCGAGGAAGCTCTCGCCCTTCCCGTAGCCGACGACGAGCGGCGAGGCGTTCTTCGCGGCCACGATCTCGTCGGGCCGCCGCTCGGACACGACCGCGATGGCGTAGGTGCCCTCCAGCTGGGCGAGCGCGGCGCGGACCGCTGCCCGAAGGTCGCGCGCGCCGCCCTGCAGGGCGTCGGCGACGAGGTGGGCGATGATCTCGGTGTCGGTCTCGGACGCGAACCTGTGGCCGCGCGCCGCCAGCGCCGCCTTCACCGCGAGGTGGTTCTCGATGATCCCGTTGTGCACGACCGCGACGCCGCCGTACGCGTGCGGGTGGGCGTTCTCGTCGGACGGCCGGCCGTGCGTCGCCCAGCGCGTGTGGCCGACGCCGGTGCACCCGGCGAGCGGCGCGTCGGAGAGGAGCGCGACGAGGTTCGCGAGCTTCCCCTTGGCGCGCTTCACCGCGAGCCCGGCGGGGCCCACGACCGCGATGCCCGCGGAGTCGTACCCTCGGTACTCGAGCTTCCGTAGCCCACCGACGATGAGGTCGCCGCACTGCCGCGGCCCGACGTACCCGACGATCCCGCACATGTCCGCCGCCTTCTACCAGCCGCCCGCCGCCGCCGCTACCCCGCCCGGCGCGCGGGCGACTTCGTACCGGGGGAGTGCTCGCCTCGCTCGTCCGGCTGCCCCTGCGCTCGCTTGCCCACCTTCGCCGCCGCCACCTTCTCCGCGCGCCGCCGCTCCACCCAGCCTTCCTTGTTCTCCTGCCGGGCGCGGCCGAGCGCGAGCGCGCCCGGCGGGACCGGCTGCGTGATGGTCGAGCCCGCCGCGACGTACGCGCCCGCGCCGATCTCGATCGGCGCGACCAGGATCGAGTCCGAGCCGATGAACGCGCCGTCGCCGATGTGCGTCTCGTGCTTCTTCTCGCCGTCGTAGTTGCAGGTGATCGTCCCCGCTCCGATGTTCGCGCCGGCGCCGACCACGGCGTCGCCGACGTAGGCGAGGTGGTTCGCCTTGGCGCCCTTGCCGAGCCGCGACTTCTTCGTCTCGACGAAGTTCCCGACGTGGGCGCCCTCGCCGATGTCGCTGCCCGGCCGGATCCGCGAGAACGGCCCGAGGATCGCCTGGGAGGCGACGGTGGACTCCTCCACGATCGTGTAGGCCCGCACGGTGACGTGCGGCGCGAGCACCGCGTCCCTCAGGATCGCCCCCGCGCCGATCCGGCAGCCGGTGCCGACGCGCGTGCGGCCGAGGAGCCGGACCCCCGGCTCGATCGCGACGTCGGGGTCGATCTCGACCGCCTCGTCGCAGTCGAACCGGTCCGGATCCTCGATCGTCACGCCCGCGCGCATCAGCGCCGACGCGCGCCGCCGCAGCAGGACCCGCGCCGCCCGCGCCAGCTCCTCGCGGTCGTTCACGCCCGCCGCCTCGGCCGGATCCACGGGGACCGCGACCGCGCCCGCCGACCGCGCGGCCATCGCGACGAGGTCGGGCAGGTACCGCTCCTTCTGGGCGTTGTCGGAGCCGACCCGCGCGAGCGCCTTCCAGAGGAACTCGGCCTCCGCGCAGTACAGCCCGCCGTTCACCTCGCGGATCGCGCGCTCGGCCTCGGTCGCGTCCTTCTCCTCGACCACGCGCTCGGGCCGGCCCTTCGGGTCCCGCACCACGCGGCCGTACCCGCGCGGGCGCTCGAGCGTCATCGTGGCGAACGCGAGCCGGGCCTTCGCGCGCGCGCGCGCGGCGACGACGCGGCGGAGCGTCTCCTCCTCGAGCAGGGGCGTGTCCCCGGAGAGGATCGCGATCGGCCCCTTCCAGCCGCGGAGCGCCGCCTTCGCGGCGAGGACCGCGTGCGCCGTCCCGAGCTGCTCCCTCTGCACGGCGAAGCGCACCGGCGCGCCGGGGAGCGCCGCGGCCATCGCGGCCTCCACCGCCTCCGCCTGGTGCCCGACGACGACGACGACCGGGCTCGCGCCGGCGTCGAGCGCCCGCTTGACCGGATAGTAGGCGAGCGGACGGCCGCCGATCTCGTGGAGGACCTTCGCCGTCCGGGACTTCATGCGGGTGCCCTTGCCCGCGGCGAGCACCACCGCGGCCAGGGGCGTGTCGGATCTCGGCATGACGCGGCAGGCTAGGCCCTGGCGGCCCCGGATATCAAGTACGCCGAAGGATGTGGCCCACCCACGCTCCCGCACACACGGGCGGCGAGCGGATCGCGGCCGCCGCCGCGGCGCGTCCGCCGACGCCGCGGTCGCGCCCGACGTCGGCGCAAACGGTCGCGGGCGTCCCCGACCCTGGGTTCCCACGGTCGCAGGATTTGCGGGGCGACGCCCGCCATCTACGGTGAGTCAAGAGACACGTGCTCGCACGCCGTCGCGGGGGGTGGCGCCCGGGCACGCACCCCGCCGGCCGCCGGAGCGCCCATGGACCGCGACCACGCCACCCCCGCCTCCCGTCCACGACCGCGCCGCAGGATCGCGCTCGCGGCGCTCGCCGCCGCAGTGGCGGCGCTGCTCGCGCCCGGGGAGCGGCCCGCCCGCGCGACGAGCCCGCTCACCCTGCGGACGATCGCGATCGACGGCGGCTTCGCGGACTGGGACGCGGTGCTCGCGAACCCCGCCCAGACGACGCACGACGGCGACGGCAGCTCGCCCGCGATCAAGGCGAACTGCGCGCTGTACTCGACCGACCGCGACTGCCCGATGACCGGCGGCGCGGGGAACGACTTCCTCACGTTCGCCTGGACCTACGACGCGACGAACGTCTACCTCTTCATCGAGCGGTACGGCGCCTCGAACGGCGTCGACTTCCTCTTCGTCGCGGACGTGAACCGCGACAAGCGGCTCACCCTCGCCGACGACGCCGTCGTCCACGCGAACTGGTTCGGCGAGACGGGCCGGGTGGACCTCGACGTGTGGAGCTACCAGCCCGCCGACGCGTTCAACGGGGACCCCATCGTGTGCACGCCGGAGCCTCCGGCGACCGCGTGCGCCAACGCCGCGGCCGTGCTCGCGGCGCCCGCGGGGTTCGTGGACGGGTACAAGCTCCCCGGCCTGAACGTCTCGAGGCGCCCCTGCACCGGGTGCGCCGGCCAGGGCGACGTCGTCGGCAAGATGCGGGTCGAGATCGCGGTCCCCTGGTCGGCGTTCGGGGCGACCGCGACCCAGCCCTTCTACTGGCACGTCGTCAGCTCCAACAACGGCTCGCTCCCCTCCGCGGTCGACAACATCGGCGCGCCGGACGGCGGGCTCGGGAGCTTCGTGCAGCGCGGGGTGTCGCTCGGGCCCGACCGCGCGGGCGCGGTGCTCTCGCCCGGGCAGGTGACCTACGTCCACACGCTCCGGAACGACGGCAACGACGTGGACTTCTTCGACCTCTCCGCGACGTCCTCGCAGGGCGCGAGGCTCGAGCTGCTCGAGGGCGGGACCGTGCTCGGGACCGACCTCACCGGCGACGGGACATGGGACTCCGTCCGCTCCGGGCGCGACCAGAACGGCGACGGCCGCCCCGACGTGACGCTGTCGGCGGGCGAGTCCCGCGACCTCTCCGTCCGGATCACGATGCCCTCGGGGCGCAGCGGCGAGGACGTCACGCGCCTCACCGCGGCGAGCGCCAGCGCGGCCACCGTCGCCGCCACGGCGACCGCCACGAGCCACGTCGGCACGGCGGCGTTCGTCCCGTCGTCGCACGCGGCCTACACCGTTCCGGCCCAGCCGCTGCCGTTCCGGGAGTCGCTCGTCAACGGGCAGCTCGCGGCCGACACCTTCGCGCTCCGCGCGGACGCGGGGTGCGCGGGGTTCCGGCTCGAGCTCGCGCAGGACTCGGGGGGCAACCCCGGCGCGCTCCTCGCCGTCGACGCGGACGGCGACGGCGCGTGGGACTCCGTGTCGAGCGACACGGACGGCGACGGCCTGCCGGACCTCGGACCGATCGCGGGCGGCGCCGCGAAGGCGTTCCACCTCGTCGCGACGCCGCCCGGCGGCGCGACGCCCGGGACGTCGTGCACGGCCGGGCTCGTCGCGACGAGCCCCGCGTCCGGCGCCTCCGCGAGCGCGACGCACGCCGTCTCGATCGCGGCGCCCGTCACGTTCGCGCCCGACCACCGCGGCGCGACCCCCGGCGTCGCCGACGCCGCCGACACCCAGATCCCCTCGGGCGGCGCGGTCTTCTTCCCCGCCGTGATCCGCAACGCCGAGGCGGTCGCGCGCGCGTACGCCCTCTCGCACGCGCAGACGGGCGGCGGCGGCCTCGCCGCGACGCCGCGGGTGTGGAGCGACCCGAACGGCGACGGCAACCCGTCCGACGGCGCCGTCGTCACCCAGACGGACGTCCTCTCCGCGTTCGGCGGCGCGCAGCACGTGGTCGTCGAGGTCGGCGCCGGGACCGCGCCGACCGGCAGCTTCCTCGTGACGACCACGACCGCGACGGCGCTCGTGGGCGGCGCCTCCGCGTCCGAGGTGTCGGAGGCCGTCGTCGGCCACCTCGCCGTGTTCGCCGACGCGCTCCACACCGACGCCGCGAACCTCTTCGCCCCCTGCGCGACCGTGCACGTCGGGGCGCGCGGGCTCGTGCCCGCCGACGTGGGCACCTACGCGCTCGCCTGGGAGCCGCCGTCCGGCCCGGCGCCGTCCGGCGTCTCGCCCTGGCCGACCACCGCGCGCGGCACCGCCGACGCACAGCTCGCGCTCGCCGCCGACGCGGCGCTCGGCGCCTGGACCGCGCGCCTCCTGGAGGGGGGCGCGGTGAAGGACGACGTCGCCTTCGAGGTGGTGCTCCCGTCCTCCCCGCCCTCGCTCGCCGTCGATCGCGCGCGGTACCTCGCGGGCGACGCCGTGACCGTCACCTCCTCGGTGACGAACGACTCGGGCGCGCCGCTCGACGGCTCCTCGCTCGTCTACTCGGGCGCGACCGCGCGCGTGCGCGCCGGCGTCGCGGCCGCGCCGGGCGCGACGATCCACGACGCGTTCACCTTCACGCTCGCCCCCGACGCGGCGCCGGGGACCCACGCGCTGACGCTCGGGTGGCAGCTCGCCTGCGGCGCGGCGCCGTTCAGGACCCGGACGGCCACGTTCGACGTCGCGCCGCCGCCGCCCGCGGTCGGCGCGCCCGCGCCGGGCGCGGTCCTCGCCGACGCGACGCCCGCGATCTCCGGGACCGCGGTCGCCGGCGCGACCGTGGTCGTCACCGTCTCGGACCCCGCGGGCGCGCGCGTGTCGCCGCCCGTCCTCGCCGGCGCCGACGGCGGCTGGTCCTGGACCCTCCCGGACGCGGAGGGGCTCTCGGAGGGGACGCACGACGTCACCGCGACGCAGAGCGCGTCCGGCGTGTCGAGCGCGCCCTCCGCGGCGGTCGCGTTCCGGGTGGACACCGTCCCGCCGGGCGCGCCGGCGATCGCGTCGCCCGCGCCGGGCACGATCACCCGGGTCGCCGCCGTCGCGGTCTCCGGCGTCGCCGCCGACCCGGACGCGGTCTCGGTCGAGGTGCTCGTGGACGGCTCCGCCGCCGCCACGGTCCCCGTGATCTCCGGCGAGTTCTCCGCCACGGTGGCGCTCGCCGACGGCGACCGCTCCCTCGCCGCGCGCACCCTCGACTCCGCCGGGAACGCCTCCGCCGCGTCGCCGGACGTCGCGATCACCGTGGACACGGTGCCGCCCGCGAAGCCGTCGCTGGCGCTCGACGTCGCGAGCCCGACGCGCGCGCAGCCCGTCCCGCTCTCCGGGACGGCCGAGCCACTCGCGGACGTGGACGTGACCGCGGACGGCGCCGTCGTCGCCACCGCGCGGGCGGGCGCGGACGGCGCGTTCGCGGCGTCGCCCTCGCTCGGCGAGGGGGCGCACGCGCTCGTCGCGCGGGCGACCGACCGGGCCGGCAACGTGGGCCCGCCCTCCGATCCGCTCGGCTTCGTCGTGGATCGCGCGCCGCCCGGCGTCCCGGTGGTGGGGACGCCGGCCGACGGCGCCGTGCTCGGCCTCGCCGACGCGCCGGGCGGCGGCGTCACGGTCTCCGGGACCGCGGAGGGCGACGCCGCGGTCGAGCTCGAGGTCTCGGGCGTGCCGTACCCGGCGGCGATCGCGGGGCCGGGCGGCGCCTTCGCGGCCACGCTCGGCCTCGACGACGGCGCGCACGCGCTCGCCGTCCGCGCGGTGGACGCCGCCGGCAACGCGAGCGCGTGGTCGACGCCGACGCCGTTCACGCTCGACACGGTCCCGCCCGGCCAGCCCTTGCTCTCGTTCCCCGCCGACGGCGCGTCGCTCCGCGGGGCGATCATCCGGATCGAGGGCGTGGTGGACGGCGGCACGGTCGCGGTCGAGCTCGTCGAGGCGTCCCCGGGCACCCCCGCCGCCGCCGTCGCGACCGCGCCGGCCGCGGCGCACGGCGTCGCGTTCGACCTGTCGCGCCCGGAGGGGATCTACACGTGGACGCTCGTGGCCCGCGATGCGGCCGGGAACGGCTCGCTCGCCTCGAACGCCGCGACGGTGACGGTGGACCGGAGCGCGCCGGCCCCCGCCGCCGTCGCCGCTCCGGCCGAGGGCGCGACCGTGCCCGCGTCGGGCGGCGTCCTCTTCTCCGGCACCGCCGAGCGCGACGCCACGGTCTCGATCCTCGTCGACGGCGGCGCGCCGGTGAGCGTCCCCGTGGCCGCCGACGGGACCTGGTCCGCGTCGGTCCCCGCCGCGGACGGCGCGCGCAGCGCGTCGGTCGTCGTCGTCGATCCCGCCGGCAACGCGTCCGACCCGGTGATCCGCGGCTTCACCGCCGACTCGCTCGCGCCTCCGGCGCCGCTCGTCTCGTCGCCCGCGAGCGGCGCGACGAACGCCGCCGGCGTCGTCGTCTCCGGCACCGCCGAGGCCGGCGCCGCCGTCCGCATCCTCGTGAACGGGGAGGAGGTCGCCACCACGATCTCGGACGGCGCCTTCTCGGCGACGGCCGCGCTCCCGGCGGAGGACGGCGCCGCGACGATCACCGCGGTCGCCGTCGACGCGGCGGGGAACGCCTCGTTCGCGTCGGCGCCGGTCGCGCTCGCGGTGGACCGCACGGCGCCCGCGGCGCCGGTCGTCGAGGCCCCCGCGGACGGCGCGACCGTCGCGCCCGGCGACGTCGCCGTGCGCGGCCGCGCCGAGCCCGGCGCGCGCGTCGCCGTCACGATCGGGAGCGGCGGCGCGACGGCCACGGCGGCGGACGACGGCGCGTGGAGCGTCACCGCCACGCTCGCGGCGGGCACGCACGCGGTCTCCGCGACCGCGACGGACGCGGCGGGCAACACCTCGCCGGCCGCGACGCCGATCGTGGTGACGGCGCTCGCCGACGACGGCGCGGCCGGCGGCGGCGGGTGCGGGTGCCGCAGCGGGGGCGGAGCGACCGGTCCGCTCGCGCTCCTCGCACTCCTCGCCCTCGCCCCGCGCCGCCGCCGGGGGCGCTGAGCGTCCGATCTCCGGGCCAGGCACGCCTCGCGAGCGAGACGTGCCGGCCCGCCCCGCGGGCTCGTCCGGACGGGCCCGGCCGGGGTACCCTCTGGAGGTGTCCACCCGGGATCACCTCCAGGATCCGTGCCCGCGCGGCGCGACGGGGAGGCCGAGCGCGTGAGCCCCGGGTCGCCGTCGCTCGCCGAGGTGGCGCGGATCCTGGCGGACGAGGCGGGGCTCTCGCTCGGCGACGGGCTCGACCGCGCGCTCGGCGACGGCCTCCTCGGTGCGGCGTCGGCGCTCGGCGTCGACGCGGCGGCGGTGGCGCGGCGCGTCGTCGCGCGCGACCCCGCGGCGCTCGCCGCGCTCGTGGAGCACGCCGCGGTGGTGGAGACGGCGTTCTGGCGGCACCCGGAGCAGCTCGCCGCGGCGGCGCGCACCGTCTCGGCGGCGACCGGGCCCGCCCGCATCTGGTCCGCGGGGTGCGCCACCGGCGAGGAGCCGTACAGCGTCGCGATCGCGCTCCTCGAGGCGGGGCGCACCTCCGGCACCGACCGGATCCTCGCCACCGACGTGTCCACGCGCGCGCTCGAGTCGGCGCGCGCGGCCCTGTACGGCGAGCGCACGGTGCGGCGCCTCCCGTTCGACGTGGCGGCGCGCTGGCTCGAGCCCGGCGTGCCGAGGCGGGTCGCGCCCGAGGTCCGCGCGCTCGTCACGTTCGAGCGGCACAACCTCGTGCGCGATCCGGTGCCCGCGGACGCGCACTTCGACGTCGTGCTGTGTCGCAACGTGCTCATCTACTTCGGGCCGGAGACGGCCGCGGCGGTGCTGTACCGACTCGTCGGAGCCCTCCGGCCCGGCGGGGTCCTCGTCCTCGGCCCGGTGGAGCTGCCGCTCGCGCGCGCCCTCGACCTCGAGTGGGTCGAGGACGGCGGGGCGACGCTCCTGCGACGCCCGAAGTAGGATCGCGCCGTGTTCGACGCGCTCCTCCGCGCCGGCCGCCTCCGCCCGCCCGAGATCGACGACCTGCGCTTCTTCGGGGTGGCCGGCGCGCTGGTGCCGTCGGACGACTCGGCGGCCCCGTGCACGGCGGACGGCGTGCGCCGGGGATGGGAGGAGGTCGTCGCGGCGGCCCGGCGGCTCCGGCGCGCGGGGATCGCGGCGTGGGCGGCCCTCGGCGTCCACCCGGCGCGGATCCCGCCGCGCGGGCTCGAGGCGGTGCTGGCGGAGCTGCCGGACGCGCTCGGCCGCCCGGAGGTCGCCGCGCTCGGCCTCGTCGGGCTCGCCGAGGGCGGGGAGCACGAGGAGCGCGTCCTCGCGCGCCAGCTCGAGCTCGCGCGCGAGCTGCGGCGCCCGGTCCTCGCCGGGACCGCCTGGCGCCGCCGCGAGCCGGCGACGCGGCGGCTCCTCTCGCTGCTCCGGGAGTCGGAGGTGGAGCCCGGCCGCGTCCTCGTCGCGGGCGCCGACGCGCGCACCGTCCGCGCGATCCGCGCCTGCGGCCACCTCGCCGCGCTCCCCCTCTCCGGCGACGGGCGGCGGAGCGCGATGGACGCCGCGGTCCGGATCGTGCGCTCGCTGGGCGCCGAGGGGATCGTGCTCGGGTCGGACGCGGGGCAGAGCGGTGGCGACCTGCTCGCGCTGCCGCGCGCGGCGGACCGGCTCGAGAAGGCGGGGCTCTCCGACGCCGTCGTCCGGCGCGTGTGCGGCGAGAACGCGGTCGCGTTCCTCGGCGTGGACGTGGAGGGGGTGGGGAGGGGGCCGCGCCCTCGACCGCGACCCTGACCGGGCGAGATCACTCGCAGGCTTCGGACCACAGGCTCCTCGCCCGTTTTCGAATTGCGCTCGGTCGTTCAGCGCGCGCGCCGCTTCCGCCCGGCGTCGTCCCGCTTCCAGCGCCCCGTCCGCCCCCCGGACTTCTCGAGCAGCTCGACGGCCTCGATCCGCATCCCGCGCTCGTAGCGCTTCAGCATGTCGTAGATCGTGAGACACCCGGCGGCGACCGCCGCGAGCGCCTCCATCTCGACGCCGGTGCGGTCCACGGTGCGCACCGTCGCGACCACCTCGACGCCCCCCGGCCCCGGCGTCGCCTCGACGTCCACGGCGGAGAGCGCGATCGGGTGGCAGAGCGGGACGAGGTCGGGCGTCTTCTTCGCCGCCATCACGCCGGCGAGGCGCGCCGCGGCCAGGACGTCGCCCTTCTCGACGTCGCCCCGGCGGATCCGGGCGACGGTGGCGGGCGCCATCGCGACGAACCCGCGCGCGACGGCCACGCGCTCGGTCTTCGGCTTCGCGCCGACGTCGATCATCTTCATGCGGCGCTCCCCTCAGTCCCAGGTCTCCGTCGCGTGCTCGCCCAGCCAGCGCTCCGCGTCGATCGCCGCCTGGCAGCCCGAGCCCGCGGCGCTGATCGCCTGCCGGTAGGTCGGGTCCGCGACGTCGCCCGCCGCGAACACGCCGGGGACGCTCGTCGCGGTCGAGGGCGCCTTCACCTCGATGTAGCCGACGTCGTTCATCTTCACCTGGCCGCGGAAGATGCCGGTGTTGGGCTCGTGTCCGATCCCCATGAACACGCCCTTCACCGGGAGGTCGCGCAGCGAGCCGTCCTTCGTGCTCCTGAGCCGCACGCTGGTGACGGCCTTGCCGTCGCCGACGATCTCGTCCACGGTCGACGACAGCACGAGCTCGATCTTCGGGTTCTTCCGGACGCGGTCCTGCATGATCCTGGACGCGCGCAGCTCGTCGCGGCGGTGGATCACGTGCACCTTGGTCGCGTACTTCGTGAGGAAGCTCGCCTCCTCCATCGCCGTGTCGCCGCCGCCCACCACCGCCACCTCGACGCCCCGGAAGAAGAAGCCGTCGCAGGTCGCGCACGCGGAGACGCCGCGCCCCTGGTACTTCTTCTCCGACGGGATCCCGAGCCACTTCGCCGACGCGCCCGTCGAGATCACGACCGCGTCGGCGCTGAAGGCGCGGTCGTCCTGCCAGAGCTGGAAGGGCCGGCGGGAGAGGTCCACGCGCGTCACCTCGCCCGCCTCGAAGCGCGTGCCGAACCGCTCCGCCTGCTTCTTCATCTTCTCCATCAGCTCGGGGCCGAGGATCCCCTCGGGGAACCCGGGGTAGTTCTCGACGTCGCTCGTGATCGTGAGCTGCCCGCCCGGCTGCACGCCCTCGAACAGGAGCGGGTTCAGGTTCGCGCGCGCCGCGTAGAGGGCGGCGGTGTAGCCGGCGGGTCCGCTGCCGATGACGACGATTCTCTCTCGCTGGGCCATTTCGGTCGGGTTCTCCGGGGAGCGGTCCTGATTTATCCGCTTGGAGCCCACGCGTCGAGTCGAGGTTCGATCCCGCGGCGCCCGGCCGCGGGCCCCACGCGTGGCATCGTCCCCGCGTGGCGGCGCTGCGCGTGCGCGCGCCGTCCCAGGCGCGGCCCGTCCCGCTAGCTCTCGCGGTCGAGGGCCTCGGCCCGGCGCGGCGGCGAGAGGAGCAGGTACCCCGCCCCGACGAACGCGGCGAACAGCGCGCTGAAGGCGAGCGCGTGCGGGTCGGCGAGCGCGCCGGCCGCGTCGGCGAGCACGCCGCGCGGGCGGGCCACGAGATCCCAGCTGTTCCAGCGCTCGAACCGGCCGAGGTAGACGCCGAACCCGGTGAGGAGCAGGACCGCGGCGATCGCGACCGCCGCCCGGGCGCGGCCGAGCGCGCGCGCGAGGCGCGCGTGGACCGCGTCGAGCGAGCCCCAGGCGAGCGCGCAGCCCGCGAGCGCGAACGAGGCGAACAGCAGCACGTCGAACGTCGTCGGGACGGGCGGGCGGGGCCGCAGGTGGACGAGGTCGGTGACGAGGTACGGCGCGTTCGGCAGGAACGCGAGCCAGACCGCGCCGATCGCCGCGCAGGAGAGCGCTGATCGGGCCCGCGCGACCGCGCGCGCCGCGAGCCAGGGGATCCAGGCGAGCACCAGGTTCCAGGCGAGGTACTCGAGGTCGGGCCCGGCGAGCCGCCAGCGATACGCCCACATCGCGAGCGCGAGCGCGGACGCGGCGACGACCGCGGCCGTCCGGCCACGCGGGTGCGCGGGCGGGCGGACACGGCCGGGGGAGGAGACGTCGGGCATGGCGTGCTCCTGCGGGACGGACCACATCGTGAGGCTCCGATCGAGCAAGAACCATGCTCCGGGCGGAGGACGGACGACGCTCGTCGCGCGCGGCGCCAAACGCCACGCTCCTCGGGGGTCGCGGTCGCGGTCGGGGTCGCGGTCGCGATCGGGGTCGGAGTCGCGGTCGCGGTCGCGGGCGGCGTCGGGGTCGGGGTCGGGGTCGGGGTCGCGGTCGAGGTCACGGACGCCGCGCCCACAGGAGCAGCCGTCGATACGTGTAGAGGAACGGGCGCTCGTCGGGCAGGACGCCCCGCAGCCGCTCGCGGTACCGCTCGAGGAAGCGCCCCCACGTCGGGGCGTCGAGCCGCTTCTGGTAGTCCGTGAGCGTCGTGCCGCGCACCCACTCGACGACGTCCTCGCGCGAGGCGAGCGGGTGCGCGTAGGTCTCGAGCCGCACGCGCTGCCGCGCGAAGCCGAGCCGGAACAGCGCCCGCGCGTAGCGCTCCGGCTCGAGCACCGGGCTCTGCCGGACGAACCCGCCGAGCGGGCCCGCGAAGGCGGGCTCGCCGGCGACCTCGCGCGCGACCGCGTGCGAGGGATGATGCTCGTTCCAGGGCGCCTGGATGGCGAGCTGCCCTCCCGGCGCGAGCAGGGCGGCGAGGCGGGCGAGGAGCGCCTCGTGATCGGGCACCCAGTGGATCGCGGCGTTCGAGAGCACGACGTCGAAGCCCTCGCCGGAGAACGCGCCGAGGTCGCCCTGGACGAAGGCGACTCCCCCGCCGGCGTGCGCGGCCGCGCGCTCCAGCATGGCGGGGGAGGAGTCCACGCCGAGGGTCTCACGCGCCCCGAGCCGCTCGTGCGCGAGCCGGGTGAGCTCCCCCGTCCCGCAGCCGAGGTCCACGACGCGAGGCGTGGGGACCGGCTCCACGAGCGCGAGGAGGTCGAGGAACGGAGCGGCCCGCTCCGCGCGGAACTTTCCGTACTGATCGGGGTTCCAGACGTCGGCCAAGCCCGTTGACCTCCCCGCCGTTTTAGCCGAAAGTCGGCGCCCGCACATCACCCTCCCCCGGAGCCCCATGTCCCGTCACCTCGCCCTCGCCGCCGCGCTCCTCGCCACCGCCGCGTGCCAGTCGCCGCGGTCCGCGCAGCCCGGCCAGCAGAAGCAGGATCCGAGCGCCCCGGTCGCCAAGATCGGCGGCAAGGCCATCACCGCCGGCGAGCTCGACGAGGCGGTCAAGAAGGAGCTCACGCAGCTCGACCAGCAGTACCAGGAGCAGCGCTACCAGCTCCGCAAGAACCACCTCGAGTCGATGCTCCGCCAGCGCGCCTTCGACGAGAAGGCCAAGGCGAAGGGGGTGACGCGCGACGAGCTCGTGAAGCAGGAGATCGGGAGCAAGATCCCGGAGCCGTCGGACGAGGAGATCCGCGCGCTGTACGACCGCGCCAAGGCGGGCGGCCAGCAGCTGCCGCCGCTCGACGAGGTGAAGGGGCAGATCTCGGCGTACATCAAGAACCAGAAGGGCCAGGGGATGCTGGCGGAGTACTACGAGCAGCTCAAGAAGGACATGGACATCCAGGTCCTGCTCCCGCCGTACCAGCCGCCGAAGGTCGCCGTCGACGCGACGGGTCCGTCGAAGGGGCCGCCCACCGCGCCGGTGACGATCGTCGAGTTCTCGGACTACGAGTGCCCGTACTGCGTGCGCGCCGAGGCCACCGTGAAGGAGGTCCTCGCCGCCTACCCGGGCAAGATCCGGCTCGTCTACCGCGACTTCCCGCTCCCGATGCACGCGAAGGCGCCGAAGGCCGCCGAGGCCGCGCACTGCGCCGGCGACCAGGGGAAGTACTGGGAGATGCACGACAAGCTCTTCGCCGCGAACGGCAAGATCGACGTGGCCGACCTGAAGACCGCGGCCCGCGAGATCGCGGGCGTGGACGGCGGCAAGTTCGACCAGTGCCTCGACTCCGGCGCGAAGGCGAAGGACGTCGAGCTGCACAAGAAGGCGGGCGACGAGGCGGGCGTCACGGGCACGCCGGCGTTCTTCATCAACGGCCGCCTGCTGTCCGGCGCGCAGCCCCTCGAGGCGTTCAAGGGGCTCATCGACGAGGAGCTCAAGGCGAAGTAGCAGGCCCGCGAGCGGTTTGCGCGCCCGGCGGCGGCCGGCTAAAGAGCAGGCCGTGACGAGCGGCCGGCACGTCTCGCTTCGCGAAAGGTGCCTGGCCCGGAGACGGAGCGGCCCGGGATGGGCGCATACGGCCAGGGCGAGAGCGCTTCCCTCGGGGAGCGGCGGCGGACGCGGCAGATCCGCGTCGGGGCGGTCCCCATCGGCGGGGGCGCGCCGATCGCCGTCCAGTCGATGACGACCACGCAGACCGCGGACGTCGCGGCGACGCTCGCGCAGGTCCGCGCGCTCGCCGAGGCGGGCGCCGACGTCGTGCGGCTCGCGGTGCCCGACGCGGACGCCGCCGCGGCGCTCCCCGAGATCGTCCGAGGCACGCCCGTCCCGCTCGTCGCCGACATCCACTTCGACTACCGCCTCGCGCTCGCGGCGCTCGCGGCGGGCGTCCACGGCATCCGCCTCAACCCGGGCAACATCGGCGCGCGGGAGCGCGTGCGCGAGGTGGTGCGAGCCGCGCGCGAGCGCAGCGTCCCGATCCGCATCGGCGTGAACGCGGGGTCGCTCGAGAAGGACATCGTGGAGAAGCACGGCTGGCCGACCGCGGAGGGGATGGTCGAGAGCGCCGAGCGGAACATCCGCTTCCTCGAGGAGGAGGGCTACCGGGAGATCAAGGTCTCGCTCAAGGCGCACGACGTCGCGATGACGGTGAAGGCGAACCGGCTCTTCGCGGAGCGGTTCGAGTACCCGCTCCACCTCGGCGTGACCGAGGCCGGCACGCTCCTCGCCGGCACGGTGAAGAGCGCGGCCGGTCTCGGCATCCTGCTCGCGGACGGCATCGGCGACACGATCCGGATCTCGCTCACCGCCGATCCGGTCGAGGAGGTCCGCGTGGCGCGGACGCTCCTCAAGGCGCTCGGCCTCAAGTTCGGCGGCGCGACGCTCACCTCGTGCCCGACCTGCGGCCGCTGCTCGGTGGAGATGATCCCGATCGCCGAGCGCGTCGAGAGGCGGCTCGCGACCGTGAAGGGGGAGGTGGCGGTCGCGGTGATGGGCTGCGAGGTGAACGGGCCCGGCGAGGCGGCGGCGGCGGACGTCGGCGTCGCCTACGGCCACGGCGGCGTCGGCCTCCTCTTCCGCGACGGGAAGATCGTGAAGCGGATGAAGGTCGAGGAGCTCGAGGACGCCGTCGTCGCCGAGGCGCTCGAGATCGCGGCGAAGCGGACCCCGCGGTAGGGGGCGGGGTCCCGCTTCCGGTCAGAAGTTCGCGATGCGTCCCAGGACGCCCGGCTCGAGGTCGATCCGGAGCTCCTCCAGCGCCGGGAAGCCGGCCAGGATCCTTCCGCACTCCTGGTCGGTCGCCAGGGGCACGTCCACCGAGGTCGGACCACCCGCGGCCTCGCCGAGCTGCACGACGAAGTGGACGAGCGCGACCTTGCCGCCCGGGGCCACCGTCAGGTCGTGGACCACGAAGACGAACGGGTCGCCGTCGGCGACCAGGGCGGTGCCCGGCTCGGGCCCGTTCCCGAACACGATGCCCACGTCGCGGACGGGGTTCGTGGTGGCGGCGTCCCAGCCGACGACCGCGCCGGTCCACGAGACCGCGGCGACGGGGAGCGCGCCCCAGAGCGACGTCACGTAGACCGCCGACGTCGTGACGGGCGCCGCGCCGCCGTTCTCGAAGACGTCCACCATGCGACCCCAGGTCGCCGCCGGCGGGGCGTAGAACGTCCGGGTGATCCGGAGCGCCGAGGCGCCCGCCCCGACGTCGCGCGCGCCGCTGCGGACGTTCTGCGACTCGGCGCCGCCGTTCGGCTGCCACGCCCCGAGGCCCGTCTCGAAGTCCCCGATGGTGACCGCCGGTCCAGCGCCTTCCGCGAGCGTCACCTCGTCGATCGCGACGTACCCGAGGGCCGCGCTCCGCAGCTCGAACGAGAGCACCACCTCGGCCGGCAGGCCGTCGCGCGTGACGGTCTCGGTCGCGAGGAGGACGTCGGTGGCCGAGGTGAAGAGCGGCGCGCCGATCGCGTTCCCCGCGGGATCGCGCAGGACGACCTGGTACGAGGGGGCGCTCGCGCCGATCAGGTTCCCACGCAGGAGCACCGCCCGGTGGGTCCAGCGGAACGTGTGGGTCTGTCCGGGCGTGAGCGCGAGGACGCGCGTGAGGCGCGAGTCGGACGTGCCGTTCAGGTAGGCGGAGGTCCCGTTGATCGCCGGCGCGTTCGGGATCCCGGCCGCCGCGGCGGCCGTCACGACGCCGTCCGTCGCACCGAACAGCGGCGTGAGGTAGACCGCCTCCGCCGCGGAGAGCGGAGAGGCGCCCGGGAACTGGTCGAGGACCTGCGTCGTCACGTCCGAGAGGATCTCGCCGTGCGTGAGGCCGGTCGGCGTGCCCGTGAAGAGGAGGAGCGCGTCGTGGTACGCCTGGCCGTACCCGACCGAGAGCGAGAAGTCGGGTCCGAGCGACCAGCTGTTCGCCTGGCCCGGGAACATCTCCCCGAGTCCCGAGCGATCGTTCACCGTCACCGGGACCCCCTGGCCCCATGACGTCACCGGCACCGGCGACGGGTTCACGAGGGGGAAGGCGAGGCGCGTCGCGTCGACGGTGAACGCGACCGCGGTCGAGTAGGTCGAGGCGTTTCCGACCGCGTCGGTGGCCCGGGCGCGCACGGCGTGGGCACCGTTCTCGAGCAGCACCGGGACGGACCACGCGCGGTCGGCCCCGGCGACGGCGCTTCCGGCGGCCGCGTCGTCCACGAGGAGGTCGACCGTCGCCCCGGTCTCCGCGGTGCCGGAGAACACGACCTTCCCGCCCACGAGGTCGCTCGCCTGGAGCGTCGCGCCGTCCTGCGGCACGAGCACGGCCGGGATCGCCGGGGCGGTCGCGTCGAGCGTGAAGGACACCGGGGTGGTCCAGGCGGACGCGTTGCCGAGCGCGTCCTTCGCGCGGGCGCTCACCGTGTGCGGCTCGTCGGCGAGGGGGGCGGCGTACGACCAGGCGGTGCCCGTGACGGTGGCGGTGGCCGCGGCCGCGCCGTCCACCTGGACCTCGACGGTCGCGCCGGCGTCGGTCGTCCCCGAGAAGACGACGTTGCCGCCGACGAGGTTCGCGCGCGAGAGCGCCTGCCCCGGGGTGGGGGCCTCGATCGCCGGGACGAGCGGCGGCGTGGTGTCGACGCTGAACGTGCGCGTCGCGGACCAGCCCGAGACGTTTCCGACCGCGTCCGTTGCGCGGGCGTGGGCCGAGTAGTCGGTCCCGTCGACGAGGGTCACCAGGATCATCCAGCTGCCCGCGGTGGCGACGTCGGTGACGGTCTGCGTCCCGACCTCGAGCTCGACGAGCGTTACGTCGAGGTCGGCGGTTCCGGAGAAGACCACCTTGCCGCCCTGGAGATCCTTCGCGGCGATCGGCGCGCCCTCCGCCGGCACGTCGATGGCCGGCGCGCCCGGCGCCGTCGTGTCGACGCGGAGGGAGCGCGCGGCGGAGAGATCGGACGCGTTTCCGGCGGCGTCGATCGCCCGCGCGCGGATCGAGCGCGTCCCTTCGGCGATTCCGGTGACGGCGATAGACCACGAGCCGTCGCCGGAGGCGACGGCGGTCCCGCGCGCGGTGCCGTCGATCTGCACCTCGACCGTCGCGCCGGCCTCGGCCGTGCCGGTGAAGGTCACGTCGGCGGAGGGGATCGCGGCGCCGTCCGCCGGCCCCGTCACCACCGGCGGCGCCGGCGGGGTCGTGTCGACGGGCGGCGCGTCATCGTCCCCGCCGTCGCAGTTGCAGGCGCTGACGGCGAGGACGGCGGCGAGAAGGGCGAGGCGGCGCATCGGAACCTCCGGGTCGAGCGGACATTCTTACCACGGAGCGCACCCTTTTCGGGGTATGGCCCGGGTGGCGGCGCCGCTTCGCGCGCCTCGGGCGGTGGCGGTCGGGGGCCAGCGCATCGAGGGAGACGGCCAGCGCGCGGCGCACGAGGTCCAGGGTATAACCCCGGACCCATGCGCCCCGTCCGCCTGAGCCACGCCTTCGTCCCCACCCTCAAGGAGGCGCCCGCCGACGCGCAGGTCGCCTCGCACAAGCTGCTCGTCCGCGCGGGCTTCATCCGGCAGCTCGGCGCCGGGATCTACGACTACCTCCCGCTCGCGAAGCGGACGCTCGCGAAGGTCGAGGCGATCGTGCGCGAGGAGATGGACGCGATCGGCGGCCAGGAGTTCTTCCTGCCGGCGCTCCACCCCGCGGAGATCTGGAAGGAGTCGGGCCGCTGGGAGGTCATGGGCGACAACATGTTCCGCCTGAAGGACCGCAAGGGCGGCGACTACGGCCTCGGCATGACGCACGAGGAGATCTTCACGGCCATCGCGCGCGACGAGCTCCGGAGCTACCGGCAGCTCCCGCAGGTCTGGTACCAGATCCAGACGAAGTTCCGCGACGAGCCCAGGCCCAAGTCCGGCCTCCTCCGCGTCCGGCAGTTCACGATGAAGGACGCCTACTCGTTCGACGTGGACCGGGCCGGCCTCGACAGGAGCTACGAGGACCAGCGCCGCGCGTACGAGAAGATCTTCACGCGCTGCGGGCTCGAGTTCGTCGCCGTCCAGGCGCACTCGGGCGCGATGGGGGGCTCCGAGTCCTCCGAGTTCATGGTGCGCACCGACGCCGGCGAGGACCTCGTCGCCGCGTGCCCGCGGTGCCGGTACGCCGCGAACACCGAGACGGCGCGCTCGAGGGGTCCGGCGGTGCCCGCGCAGGCCGGCGCGCGCGGCGACGCGCCCCGGAGGTTCCCGACGCCAGGCGTGCGGACCATCGAGGCGCTCGCGGGCCCGCCGCACGGCCGCCCGGCGGCGATGCAGCTCAAGACGCTCGTCTACGTGGCGGACGACGGGCCGGTGCTCGCGGTGGTCCGCGGCGACGACGACCTCAACGAGGCGAAGCTCCAGACCGCCACCGGCGCGCAGATCGTCCGCCCGGCGCACCCGGAGGAGATCCGGCCGCTCATGGGCGCCGACGCGGGGTCGCTCGGGGCGGTGAGGTTCACGAAGGCGCCGGTGCTCGTCGACGAGACGCTCCGCGGCGCGGCCGGCATGGTGACGGGCGCGAACGAGAACGACTTCCACCTCGAGGGCGTGGACGTCGCGCGCGACCTCCTCCCGCACGCGAAGCTCGCCGACCTCCGGCAGGTGAGGGCGGGCGAGGGCTGCCCGCGCTGCGACGGCGTCCTCGACGTCTTCAAGGCGCTCGAGGTCGGCCACATCTTCAAGCTCGGCACGAAGTACTCCGAGACGATGAGGGCGACCGTGCTCGATCCCGACGGGAAGGCCGTGCCGATCGTGATGGGGAGCTACGGGATCGGCGTCGAGCGGATCATGGCGGCGGCGATCGAGCTCCACCACGACGAGAACGGCATCGTCTGGCCGCTGTCCATCGCCCCGTTCCACGCCACCGTCCTCACCCTCGGCCCCGAGCCGGAGCTGAAGAAGGCGGCGGAGGAGATCGTGGAGGCCCTCGCGCGCGAGGGCGTCGAGGTGCTCCACGACGACCGCGACGAGCGCGCCGGCGTGAAGTTCAAGGACGCGGACCTCGTCGGCGTCCCGATCCGCATCGCCGTCGGCAAGAAGGGGCTCGCCGGCGGGCAGGCGGAATGGAAGCTCCGGTCGTCGCGGCAGGTCGAGCTCGTGCCGCTCGGCGAGGTGGCGCGGAAGGCGGCCGAGGCGGTCCGGGCGGCGACCGGCGGCGGGCGGTAGCCTCGCCGCCGCCGGGCGGCGTGCTAACCTCGCGCCGGAGGGTACCGCTTGCGCGCGAAGCTCACGATCGGCGCCGAGGGCCAGCTCGCCTTCCCCCCCAGGCAGGCCGAGTCCCTCGGGCTCGCCGGCGGCGGCGAGGTGGACGTCGTCTCCGCGCGCGGCGCGCTCGCGCTCGTCGTGCCGGCGCGCGCCGACTCGCCCCGGGCCTGGTTCGCCGGCTCGCTCGCCTCGCTCACCGTCGCCGAGGTGGTGCAGTTCGTCTTCTCCTCGCTCAAGACCGGCGTGCTCCTCGTCTCCGCCGGCGTGGACGCGGAGCGGCGGCCCGAGGAGCCGGAGCGGCTCCGCCGCAGGAGCGTCTACTTCAAGGACGGACAGGTCGTGTTCGCGTCGTCGTCCGATCCCGCGGACCGGCTAGGCCCGACGCTGCTCGAGCACGACCTCGTCGGCCCGGCGGACCTCGAGCGCTGCGCCACGCTCGTGCGGAGCGGCCGGCCGCTCGGGCAGGTGCTCGTGGACGAGGGGATCCTCACCTCCGCGCAGCTCTACGACGGGATCACGCTCCAGGTGAAGCGGATCTTCCTGTCCGCGTTCCTCGAGACGGACGGCGAGTTCGCGTTCCTCGAGGGGCCCGGCGAGCAGCAGAACGAGGTGAAGCTGCCGGAGCGGACGCGCGACCTCATCCTGCAGGGGATGAAGAAGCTCGAGCAGGCGGAGCTGAAGCGCGCGGCCGAGGAGATCGCGCGCGGCGCCCCGCCCGACGTGGAGATCTCGATCGAGATCGAGCCGCCCCCGCCCGGGCGGCCGACCGTGCCGCGCGCGTCCGGACCGTTCGAGACCTACCGGCGGATCTTCAAGCGCGTGTACGAGGCGCTCGCGTCGGTGGAGCGGGACGCGGCGGTGCGGCTGAACGGCTACTTCGACCGGCTCCCGGACAAGAAGCGCCCCGTGTTCGAGGGCGTCCGGATCGACGAGGACGGCGAGATGGACGTCGCGCAGATCCTGGTGAACGTCAGCTCGAGCGGCGCGTACCAGGGGGCCGCGGCCCGCGCGCGCGCGCTCGAGGCGCTCGAGGAGTTCCTCGCGTTCGCGCTGTTCGAGGCGAAGAACCGGCTCGCCCGGCCGGACGCGGAGCGGCTCCTGCGCGAGGTCGGCAAGATGCAGGTCGGGAAGGCGTGATCGTGACCGCGGCCGACCGGATCTGCGCCGCGCTCGACTTCCCGTCGTGGGAGCGGGCGGAGCCGTTCGCGCGCGCCGTCGCGCCGGCGGTCGGGATGCTCAAGGTGGGGCTCGAGCTCTTCACCGCCGGCGGGCCGCCCGCCGTGCTCGCGGCCGCGGCGCTCGGCAGGCCCGTGTTCCTCGACCTCAAGCTCCACGACATCCCCGCCACCGTCGAGGGCGCCGCGCGCGGCGCCGCCGCGACCGGGGCGGCGCTCCTCACCGTGCACGCCGCGGGCGGCGCCGAGATGATCCGCGCCGCCGTGCGCGGCGCGGGCGGCCGCACCCGGATCCTCGCGGTGACCGTCCTCACCAGCCTCGACGGCGCCGCGCTCGGCGAGATCGGCCTCGCCGGCCCGCCGGAGAGCGCGGTGGTGCGGCTCGCGCGGCTCGCGGTCTCGGCCGGGGCGGGCGGCCTCGTCTGCTCGCCGCGGGAGGTCGCGGCGGTGCGCGCCGCGGTCGGCCCCGGGCCGCTCCTCGTCGTCCCGGGCGTCCGCCCCGCGGGCGCCACGAAGGACGACCAGGCCCGCGTGGCCACGCCGGAGGACGCGGTGCGCGCCGGCGCGGACGTGATCGTGGTGGGGCGCCCGCTGCGCGACGCGCCGGATCCCGTCGCCGCGGCGCGCGCGATCGCGGCGTCGATCGCGTAGCGCCGTGCCCCGTTCGGCCGGTGCGTCGCAATTCCTGCGCACCTGATTTTGCGTCAGCATCGACTCGGAGTGCGTGTGACGTCCCGTCGATCGCTTCCCCGCGCGCGGCGGCGCGTCCCCTCTTGAATCGATGCGCGCAAAAGGGCACCCTGCGTGCCCTCGTCTCCCCGCTTCTCGCTTCGCAGGGTGCCACCGTCGCCGGGGCACACCTCCTCCCAGCCCGAACGCCACGCCCGCGGCGCCCGTGCGTCCGCGAGGAGGTCTGCATGAGCAGCGCAGTCTACGAACGCATCCGCGCGAACCCGAAGTTCCACGAGCTCGAGAAGCGCCGCGGGCGCTTCGCCTGGATCCTCTCCGCCATCGTCCTGTTCTTCTTCTACGGCTACATCCTGATGGTCGCGTTCACGCCCGCCACGCTCGCGCGGCCGGTCTCGGAGGGCGCCGCGCTGACCGTCGGCATCGCCTTCGAGCTCTCGATGTTCGTCGGGTTCTGGGTGCTCGTCGCGCTCTACGTGCGCCGTGCGAACGCCGAGTTCGACCAGCTCACCCAGGAGATCGTGAGGGACGCGGTCCGCGACGAGAGCGCCGCCGAGGCCGCGAGGAAGATCGTCGCCGGGCTCCTCGTCCTCGCGCTCCCCGCGATCGCCGCCGCGGGCGGCCCGCTGGAGGGCCAGGCCGAGCAGCAGCCGCTCAACCTGCACGCGATCGTGATGTTCCTCGTCTTCGTCGCGCTGACGATGGGGATCACCTACTGGGCGGCGAACCGCACGAAGTCGACCTCCGACTTCTACACCGCGGGCGGCGGCATCACCGGGTTCCAGAACGGGCTCGCCATCGCCGGCGACTACATGTCCGCCGCGACGCTGCTCGGCCTCACCGCGATGGTCTACTCGCAGGGCTACGACGGCTACATCTACATGATCGCCTGGTTCGTCGGCTGGCCGATCATCCTGTTCCTCATGGCCGAGCGGCTCCGCAACCTCGGCCGCTTCACCTTCGCCGACATCACCTCGTACCGGCTCGACCAGACCAAGGTCCGCTCGCTCGCGGCGGTCTCCTCGCTCACGGTCGTGATCTTCTACCTCATCGCGCAGATGGTCGGCGCCGGCCAGCTCATCAAGCTGCTCTTCGGCCTGCCCTACGAGTGGGCGGTGATCGCGGTGGGCACGCTGATGATGGTCTACGTCATCTTCGGGGGCATGCTCGCCACGACCTGGGTGCAGATCATCAAGGCCGGCATGCTGCTCAGCGGCGGCACGATCGTCGCGGTGCTCGCGCTGCGCCACTTCGGCTTCTCGTTCCCGACGCTCGTCCGCGAGGCCGTCGCCCGCTTCGGGGAGGTGACCGCGACGAGGGCCGCCGACGGGACGATCGGCGCCGGCAAGAACCTGCTCGCCACCGGCGGCTTCCTGAAGGATCCGATCAACGCGGTCTCCCTCGGCCTCGGCCTCATGTTCGGCACGGCCGGGCTGCCGCACATCCTCATGCGCTTCTTCACCGTGGGGAACGCGAAGGAGGCCCGGAAGTCGGTGCTCTACGCCTCGGCGTTCGTCGGCTACTTCTTCAACGTCATCTTCGTGATGGGGCTCACCGCGATCATCATCGTCGGCAAGAACCCCGAGTTCTTCGAGAAGGGGCTGGTTCCGGCGGCCGGCGTCGCGACCAAGATCGTCGGCGGCAACAACATGGTGGCGATGCACCTCGCCCGCGCCGTCGGCGGCGACCTCCTCCTCGGCTTCCTCGCCGCGGTCGCGTTCGCCACCATCCTCGCGGTGGTCTCCGGCCTCGCCCTCGCGGGCGCCTCCGCGATCTCCCACGACCTCTACGCGCGCGTCGTGAAGAAGGGGAAGGCCTCCGAGGCGAGCGAGATGAAGGTCTCCAAGATCGCCACCATCTGCCTCGGCGTCGTCGCCATCGCGCTCGGCATCCTCTTCGAGCAGCAGAACGTCGCCTTCATGGTCGGCGTCGCGTTCGGCATCGCCGCCGCGGCGAACTTCCCGGTGCTGATCCTCTCCATGTACTGGCGCGGCCTCACCACCCGCGGCGCCGTCGCCGGCGGCGTCACCGGCCTCGTGTCGGCGGTGACGCTCGTCCTGCTCTCGAAGTCGGTGTGGGTGAACGTCCTCGGCAACAAGGCGCCCATCTTCCCGTGGGACCAGCCTGCGCTCTTCGCGATGCCGGCCGCCTTCCTCGCCGCGTTCGTCTTCTCGAAGCTCGACGCCACCGCGCGCGCGAAGACCGAGATGGACGCGTTCGACGACCAGTACGTCCGCGCCCAGACCGGGTTCGGCGCGGCGGCGGCGGCGAAGCACTGAGGCGCCCTCCTGGCCCTCTCCCCCCGCGCAGCGGGGGGAGAGGGGGAACCTCGGGCGACCCGCAGGCCGACCGCGACCCCGACCGCGACCGCGGCCCCGACCCCGACCGCGGCCCCGACCCCGACCGCGGCCCCGACCCCGACCGCGGCCCCGACCTCGCGGACCTACACGCGGTACTTGTGCGCCGCGAGCTCCTGCCAGCCGCGGATCGCGCGGAACGACTCCTTGAGCCGGCTCCGCTCGAGCGGCGACAGCTCCGACAGCGCCACCTCGTCGCCCGGCGGCCGCCCCTCCGCGAGGTGGCGGAGCTGCAGGCGCAGCCGCAGGCCGAGCAGGAAGCGGTACGCCTCCGCGACGGTCTCGCGCAGCTCCGGGTCCATGCGGCCCGCCCGCTCCGCGGCGAGGAGCCGCTCGAGCGTGTTCCGCTCGGCCGCCCCGAGCTCGAGCGCGTAGCAGCGGGCGAGGAACGCGACCGGCGCGAGCCCCTGCTTCTTGAGGTCGACGGTGGACGACTCGCCCCGCACGCGCAGGAGGAGCGCGGGCGGCGGGTGGAACCGGAGCGCCTGCTCCGCCATCGCGCGCAGGAACACGGGGAGGTCCGTCGCGTCCGCGATCACCGCCTGCAGCGGCGCGAGGTCGAGGCCGCCGGCGGCCCGCCGGTGGTCGAAGAAGATCGCGGCCTCGAGGAGCGCCTGCGGGCGCGGCTCGACGAGCCAGGTCCGGAACCGCTCGCGCCACTCTCGGAGCGGGCCGTTCCAGCGCGTCGCCATGTAGCCGCCCGGGCACTCGGGGAAGCCCGCCGCGCGGAGGTCCCCGACGACGCGGTGGGCCAGCGCCTCGTACCACCCGCGCGCCGCGAGCCCCTCGTCCGCGAACACGAGCGCGTTGTCCTGGTCCGTGAGGAGCGTCTGCTCCATGCGCCCCTCGGACCCGAGCGCCAGCCACGCCCACGGCGCGGGCGCGGGGCCGAGCTCCGCCTCCGCCCAGCGGATCGCGGTGCGGAGGAGCGTGTCGTTGAGCCGCGCGACGAGCTGCGCGATCACCACCGGGTCGAGGCGCGCGGCGACGAGCCCGGCCGCCATGTCGGCGACCTGGGCCGCGTAGCCGGCCAGGCTCTCGCGCGAGCCGAGCCGCTCGACGCGCCGGAGGAGCGCCATCGGCCCGTGGGACGAGAGGCGCATGAGGTCGGTCGAGGTGACCACCCCGACGATCTCGCCGGCGCGCACGATCGGCAGGTGGTGGAGCCCCGCGTCCAGCAGGGTCAGCCACGCCTCGTACACGGGGGTCTCCGCCGGCACGGTCCGGAGGGGCCCGGACGCGACCCGCGCCACCGGCACGTCGCCCGGGAGCGCCTCGGCGAGGACGCGGTTGCGAAAGTCGCGGTCGGTCAGGATGGCGGGCGGGTCCGAGCGGACGAGCACCGACGAGATGCGCCGGTCGCGCATGACGCGCGCGGCGTCCACCACGGTCGCGCCGGGCGCGATCCAGATCGCGGGCCCGCGGACGAGATCGCCGACGGGGAGCGACAGGTTCGGCTGGAACGCGGCCACCGGCGACTGCTCGAGGCTCGCCCGGAGCCGCTGGCCGAGCCCGGCCGCGAAGTGCCCCGCGAAGGCGCGGTCGGCGAGGAGCCGCTCGAACGTCTCCTGCGGGAGCCGCCAGGCGACGAGGTCGTCCTCCGCGATCACGTCGAGCGCCGCCGCGCCGGTGATGAGCGACGTGAAGCCGAACGTCTCGCCCTCCTCGAGCACCTGCACGGTCTGGCCGTGGCGCTCCAGCCGCACCGTCCCCTGCCGGATCACGAACAGGTGGTGGAGGGGCTCCCCGCCGGCGCGGGAGAGCCAGGTCCCGGCCGGGAAGCGGCACGGCTCGAGGCGCGCGACGGCCTCCGCGAAGAGCGGCTCCGGCAGGCCGTCGAACGGCGGCGTGGCGCGGAGGAAGCCGGCGGGGTCCACGCGCGGACGTTCGCACGGGCCGGGGGCGGGGACAACCGCGCGCGTCGATCCCGGCGAGGGGGACCGGCCACGGTGGACGCTCAGCGCCCCGCGCGCCGCAGCAGCACGTAGATCGCGCCCGCGCCGCCGTCGGGGGGGCGCGCCGTGGCGAAGGCGAGGACGTGGCGCGTGAAGCGCCCGGTGGAGAGCCAGGTCCGCAGCGCGTCCTTGAGCACGGGGAGCTGGTCCTTCGAGTGGAGGCCGCGCCCGTGCACGACGAGCACGCACCGCTTCCCGCCGTTCCGCGACGAGCGCAGGAAGCCCTCCACCTCCCGCTTCGCCTCGTCGCGCGTCAGGCCGTGCAGGTCGACGTGGCCCTGCACCGCGAACTCCCCGCGCCGGAGCTTGCGGACGATGTCCTGCGAGACGCCCGCGGCGCGCCCCTCGATGAACTCGTCGCCGTCGGAGAGGTCGAACGGCGCCTCGCCGGAGACGAGCGCGCGCAGCTCGTCCACCGCCTCGAGGTCGGGGTGCCAGAACTGCTCGGGCGCGCCGCGCGGGCGCCGGGGCGCGACCGTGTCGGGCCCGCGGTCCACCGGGCGCGCGCCCGTCGTGGCGGTGCGCCACAGCTCCTCCTCGGTGGGCTCGGGCGCCGCGGCCGGCGGCGCGCGGGGCGGAGGCGCCGGGCGGGCGGAGACGGGCCGCGCCGCCGCGCGGTCCCTGAGCTTGGCGAACGCGTCGTTGAACGGCTTCTTCGCCACCGCTCGACTATAACGGCGGACGACGTGGACATCGAGGTCCAGTGCCCGTACTGCGGCGAGTGGGTGACGATCTTCGTCGACCCCGGCGGCGGCGAGGAGCAGTCGTACGCGGAGGACTGCCCCGTCTGCTGCCGGCCGTGGATGGTGCACGCGCGCGAGGAGGAGCCGGGCGGCTTCGCCGTCGCGGTCGTGCGGCAGGACGAGTAGGCGGTGCGGCCCGCGTCGCCGGATCCGTTGACGCTCGCGGCGCGAGAGGATACACGCGGGCGCATGTCCATCGTGTCGGTCCGCAACGTCTCGAAGGACTACATGCTCGGGAAGACGGTCGTGCCCGCGGTGCGCGACGTGTCGCTCGAGGTGGAGCAGGGCGAGTTCCTCTCCATCGCCGGGCCGTCCGGCTCCGGCAAGACCACGCTCCTGAACCTCGTCGGCTGCGTGGACACGCCGACCTCCGGGACGGTGATCGTCAACGGCCAGGACACGGCGCGGCTCTCGGAGCGCGCGCTGACGGACCTCCGGCTCCGGACCATCGGCTTCATCTTCCAGAGCTTCAACCTCGTCTCGGTGCTGTCGGTCTTCCAGAACGTGGAGTTCCCGCTCCTCCTCCAGGGCGCGCTCTCGAAGGCGGACCGCCGGCGCCGGGTGCTCGAGCTCGTCGAGGCGGTCGGCCTCTCGGAGCACGTGCGCCACCGGCCGAGCGAGCTCTCCGGCGGGCAGCGCCAGCGCGTCGCCATCGCGCGGGCGCTCGTGACGCGGCCGAAGCTCGTCCTCGCCGACGAGCCGACCGCCAACCTCGACTCGCAGACCGGCGCGACGATCATCGACCTCATGCGGGACATGAACCGCCGCGACGGGACGACGTTCGTGTTCTCGACGCACGACCCGAAGGTCATGTCGCACGCGAACGCGATCGTCCGGATCGCCGACGGCCGGATCGCGGGGCGCGAGGCCGTCGCGGCCGCCGGGGGCGCCTGATGTCCGCGCGCCGCGACGCCACCCGCGTCCTGTTCCGGATCGCCTTCCGGAACCTCGCCGCGAGCCCGGTCCGCACGGCGATCCTCGGGGCGATCGTCCTCGTGGGATCGCTCATCGTGGTGGTCGGGTCCTCGGTGCTCGACTCGATCGACCGCGGCATGCGCACGTCGATCCAGGGGAGCCTGGGCGGGCACGTCCAGGTGTACGACGCGCGGTCGGAGGGCGCGCTCGAGCTGTACGGCGGCCTGCGGGGCGAGTCGCTGCTCGAGCCGATCGAGGACTTCGCGCGGGTGAAGGAGGTGCTCGCCCAGGTCCCGAACGTGAGGCAGGTCGTGCCGATGGGCATCGACCAGGCGATGGTCGCCACCGGGACGACGTTCGACTCGGCGCTCGAGCGGCTGCGCGACGACGTGCGTCGCATGGAGGCGGGCGATCGCGGCCCGGAGCGGCTCCGCCAGTACGCCGCGCGCGTCGCCCACGTGCGGCGCATGGTCGGGCTGCTCGGCGCGGACCTCGACCAGGCGCGGGCCATCGCCGACCTCGAGTCGCGCGAGATCAAGAGCCGCGCCGAGGAGTTCGCCGCCGTCCGCCGCGCGGCGAGCGAGGAGTTCTGGGCCGAGTTCGAGGGGGACCGCTACGCGGGGCTCGAGTTCCTGGAGAACCGCGTCGCGCCGGTCGCGATGGAGAACGCCTTCACGTTCATCCGCTACGTGGGCACCGACGTGGACGCGTTCTTCCGCGCCTTCCCGCTCGCCGAGGTGAACGAGGGCGAGCGGATCCCCTCCGGCCAGCGCGGCGTCCTCGTCGGCAAGCAGTTCGCGGAGGAGTGGCTCAAGCTCAAGAACGCGCGGCGGCTCGACCAGATCAAGGACCAGCGCGACCGGCGCGGGAAGCGGATCGAGGAGGAGGAGGAGCTGCAGCGCTGGGTGCGCGAGAACCGGAGCGGCGTCAAGGAGATCCTGCTCCAGCTCGATCCCGTCGCCGCGGAGGAGGTCGCCGCGGTCCTGCGCCGCGCGCTCGGCGCGGGCGGCGAGGAGGGGCTCGACGTGCTGCTGCAGCGCCTGTTCGCGACGACGGACCGGGACTTCGACGAGAAGTACCGGATCTTCTACGACGTCGTCGCGCCGAGGATCCGGCTCTACAAGATCAACGTCGGCGACGTCATCACCGTGAAGGCGCCCTCGAAGAGCGGCTACTTCAGCGCCGTCAACGTGAAGGTCTACGGCTTCCTGGAGTTCCGGGGGATCGAGAAGTCCGGCATCGCCGGGATGATGAGCGTGATGGACCTCATGAGCTTCCGCGACCTGTACGGCTACCTCACGCGGGAGAAGGCGGAGGAGGTCCGGCGCCTGAAGGAGGCCATGGGGGCGCGCGAGGTGGAGCGGGACCGCGCCGAGGCGGAGCTGTTCGGGGCGCCCGCGGCGGCGCCCGCCGAGGCGCGCTCCGCGGCGATCGACGAGCGCGCGCTCGTGCGGTCCGGCGGCGAGCGCGCGGCGGGCGCGCAGGAGCTCGGGTCCCGCGTCTACTCGCAGGAGGAGATCGAGCACGGGGTCGCCCTGAACGCCGCGCTCATCCTCGACGACGCGCGGCCGCGCGCGATCCGCCGGACGATGACCGAGGTGCGGGCGGCGATCGAGGGGAGCGGGCTCGGCCTGAAGGTGGTGGACTGGCAGGAGGCGTCCGGCCTCGTCGGCCAGTTCGTGACGCTGCTGCGGGGGGTCCTCTTCGCGGCGGTCCTGATCTTCTTCGCCATCGCGCTCGTCGTGATCAACAACGCGATGGTGATGGCGACGCTGCAGCGCGTGAAGGAGATCGGCACGATGCGCGCCATCGGGGCGCAGCGGCGCTTCGTCGTCGCGATGCTCCTCGTCGAGATCGCCGCGGTCGGCCTCGTCTTCGGCCTCGGCGGCGCCGCGCTCGGCGGCGTGGCGGTGGGGATCATCCGCGCGCTGGGCGGGATCCCCGCCGTCAGCGACCTCCTCTACTTCGTCTTCTCCGGCCCGGCGCTCTTCCCCACGCTCGGCCGGATGCCGGTGGCGACGTCGCTCGCGATCGTGCTCGCGGTCGCGATCCTCTCGGCCCTCTACCCCGCCTGGATCGCCATGAAGGTGACGCCGGTCGAGGCGATGGCGACGGAGGACTGACGTGCTCCGCGTGGACCTCCAGATGGCGGCCCGCAGCCTCGCCGCCCATACGCGGCGGAACCTGTTCCTGGGCGGGGCCCTCGCCGCCGTCACCGGGCTGCTCGTGCTCCTCGGCGCGCTCACGAGCGGCATGGAGGCGGCGATGACCGAGTCCGCCACCACGCTCATGACCGGCCACGTGAACGTGGGCGGCTTCTACAAGATCACGAGCGCCTCCACCGCGCCGCTCGTCTCCGGCTACCCGAAGGTCCTCGAGGAGGTCGAGCGCCGCGTGCCCGAGCTCGACTACTACACCGTGCGCGGCCGCGGCTGGGCGAAGGCGGTGTCCGAGAGCACCTCGATGGACCTCGTCCTCGCCGGCGTGGACGTGGCGCGGGAGCCCGCCTTCCGGCGCGTGCTGCGGATCGTGGACGGGCGCCTCGACGAGCTGGGCCGGCCCGGGACGGTGCTCCTCTTCGAGGGGCAGGCCGAGCGGTTGAAGGTGAAGGTGAACGACGTCCTCACCCTCTCGGCGCCGACCGATCGCGGGGTGAACAACACCGCCGACGTCCGGGTCGCCGCCATCGCGCGGAACGTCGGGCTCCTCTCGGCGTTCTCGGCGTTCATCCAGGCGGACACGCTGCGCCAGCTCTACGGGCTCAACGTCACCACCACCGGCGCCATCCACCTCTACCTGAAGGACGCGGCCCGGGCGCCCGCGGTGGCCGCCCGGCTCCGCGCCGAGCTCGCCGCCGCGGGCTGGCGCGTGATGGATCCCGACGCGCAGCCCTACTGGATGAAGCTCATGCAGACGGTGCCGAGCGAGGACTGGACCGGCCAGAAGCTCGACGTCACCACCGCCGAGGACGAGATGGGCCAGTTCAAGCAGTTCATCCTCGCCCTGCGCGTCGTGGCCGCGCTCCTCGGGATCATCCTGATGGTGGTGGTCGTGATCGGGATCCTGAACACGCTCGCGATCGCCGTCCGCGAGCGCACGCGGGAGATCGGGACCCTGCGCGCGATCGGGATGCAGCGGGGGAAGGTGCGCTGGCTCATCCTGCTCGAGACCGCGCTGCTCGCGCTCTCCGGCACCGCCGCCGGCGCCCTCGCCGCGACCGCGATCGCGGCGGGCCTGAACGCGCTCGGGATCGCCCTCCCGGAGTCGATGCAGATCTTCCTGGCGCAGGAGCGGCTCACCTTCCTCCTCGATCCCGCCGCGATCCTCTCGTACGTGCTGTTCCTCTCCGCGGTCACCGTCGTCGCGTCCTGGTTCCCTGCGCGCCGCGCCGCGCGCCTGCGGCCGATCACGGCCATGCACCACGTCGGGTGAGCCCATGCGCCTCGCCGCCCTCGCCGCCGCCCTCCTGCTCGCGCCCGCCGCCGCGGGGGCGCTCGCCGACGCCGAGCTCGCGAGGGTCGTCCGCGAGATCGACGAGCGCCAGCGCAACCAGGGCGACTGGAAGGCGCTCTGCTACATGGAGCAGAAGGAGCGGGGGAAGACCGACGTCGTGTACGAGCTGCTCGTCTACCGGCGCGACGCCGACGACAAGCAGATGTTCCTCTTCACGAAGCCGAAGTCGGAGGCGGGGAAGGGCTACCTCCGCATCGAGAAGAACCTCTGGCTGTACGATCCGGCGACGGGGCGATGGGAGCGCCGCACCGAGCGGGAGCGGATCGCCGGCACGAACACCCGCCGCGGAGATCTCGACGAGTCGCGCCTCGTCGAGGAGTACGACGCCAGGTGGGAGGCGGACGAGCGGCTCGGCGTCTACGACGTCCACCGGATCCTGCTCAGCGCGAAGCCCGGCGTGGACGTCGCGTTCCCGGTCGTCCGGATCTGGGTGGACCGGGGGACGATGAACGTCCTGAAGCGGCAGGAGCTCGCGCTGTCCGGGCGGCTGATGCGCACGATCCTCCAGCCGCGCTGGCGCAAGATCCTCTCCGAGTCGAAGGGCGCGGACGTGTGGTACCCGGAGGAGATCCGGATCTACGACGAGATCGAGAAGCAGAACTCGACGCTCGTGCTCATCAAGCAGATCGACCTGCGCCCGCTGGAGGCGAACCTCTTCACGAAGGCGTGGCTGGAGTCGCGGAGCCGATGACCGCCCTCCGACGCGCGGCCGCCCTCGCCCTCGCCGCCGCGCTCGCCGCGCCCGCGGCCGCGCAGGACCGGCCCTCCGACGAGGAGGTGTTCGGCGCGCCGGCCGCCGGCGAGCGCCCCGCCGCCGCGGGACAGGCGCCGCGCCCGGACGAGGCGGAGGTCTTCGGCGGCCCGGGCCCGCCGGGCGCCCTCCCGCCGCCGCCGGAGGGGATCGTCCCGAGGGACCGCGAGGACCCGCTCAAGATCGGCGGACAGCTCTACCTCAGGCTGCAGGCGTACTCGGCGGAGGGCGCGGACCCGGCGGACTGGACCGCCGTGTCGCCCAACCTCGTCGACCTGTTCGTGGACGTGCGGCCGAACGACCGCGTCCGCGGGTTCGCGCTCGCCCGGACCGCCTACAACGCGATCGCGGTGGACCCCTCCGGCGGGATCCCCCCGGAGGTCGCCGAGCCGCTCGGGCTCGTGCCGCTGCCGACCACGGCGACCGCGCTCGATCAGCTCTGGGTGAACTTCGACGTCGCGCGGACCGTGTTCGTGACGGCCGGGCGCCAGCACGTGAAGTGGGGCGTCGGGCGGTTCTGGACGCCCACGGACTTCCTGCACCGCACCCCCCGCGATCCGCTCGATCCCTTCGACGTCCGGGTCGGCACCGCGATGGTGAAGGCGCACCTGCCGTGGGAGAAGCGCGGCTGGAACGCCTACGCCGTCGCGCTCCTCGAGGACCCGCGCCACGGCGGCGGCGACCGGTCGGGCACGCTCGGCGGGATCCCGGTCGGCGGCCGCGTCGAGGTCGTGCTCGGGACGGTGGAGGTCGGCGCGGACGCGCTCGTGGGCAGGGGCGCGCCGAGCCGGTTCGGCCTCGACGTGTCGGCCGGCGTGTGGGAGCTGGACCTGCACGGCGAGGTCGCCGTCGGCGGGGCCCGCCCGAGGTGGCGGGTCCGCGATCCGGCGGCGCCCCCGGTCGCCGGGGCCGGGCAGGGGCGGTGGGAGCTCCGCGACGCGACCGGCGCGTCGCCCCGCGTCGTCGCGGGCGCGAGCTGGTCGCGGAGGTACTCCGACGAGGACGCCTTCACGCTCGGCGCGGAGTGGTTCTGGCAGGAGTCCGGCTACGACGATCCGGACGTGTACGGGTTCCTCGCGGCCGGCGCGCCGGCGCTCACGCCGCCGGCGGACCCGGCCGACCCGACCAGCGTCTCGCTCTTCCGCCAGGACCCCTCGGCGTTCACCTCGTTCCAGCTCGGGCGCCAGTACGCGGCGGCGTTCCTCTCCTTGCCCTCGCCCGGCTCCTGGAACGACACGACCTTCGCGCTGTCGGTGCTCGGCAACCTCTCCGACCGCAGCTTCGTCGCGCGGCTCGACCACTCCGTCCTGCTCCTCACCTACCTCCGGCTCGAGACCTTCGCGGCGGTGCACCTCGGCCGCGCCGGCGGCGAGCTCCGGCTCGACCTCGCGCTCCCCGAGCTCGGGTCGTTCTTCGCCGTGCCGGGCGGGGTCGTCACGAACCGGCCGCTCCTCGACCTCGGCGTCGCGCTGCGGGTGAGCCTGTAGGCCCGCCTGCTCCATGCGGCCTGCCGACCGTCCGGCGCGGTCGAGCTCCCGCCGCCCGGGTGCGGCCGGTCGGCGCGCCCCTTCGTGGCTGCCGCGCGCCGGCCCGCGCGCACTAGGCTCTCTGGCGCGAGGTGACGCGATGGCGGAGATCGGGATCCGGAAGACGGTGAAGGGCGACTACGAGCAGGTGCTCGCGAAGGTGCCCGAGGTCCTCAAGGCGGAGGGCTTCGGCGTGCTGACGCGCATCGACGTGAAGTCGACCTTGAAGGAGAAGATCGGCGTCGACTTCCGCCGCTACCAGATCCTCGGCGCCTGCAACCCGAAGTTCGCGCACCAGGCCCTCACCGCGGAGATCGGGATCGGCGCGCTCCTGCCCTGCAGCGTCGCCGTCTGGGAGGAGGACGACGGGCGCGTGACGGTGAACGCGGTGGACCCGCTCCAGACGATCGCGAGCGCGAGCCCCGCGCTGCGCCCGATCGCGGAGCAGGTCCGCGAGCGGCTGTCGCGGGCGCTTTCCGGGCTCTGAGCGCCCTGGCAGAATCCTTCCCGGCGGCCGGGGCTCCGAGGGAGCGAGCCCGAGCCTCGCGACATGAACGACACCCTCACCGGACTCCTGATCGTCGGCGCCTGGCTCCTGCTCCAGCTGGTGATCCTCCCGCGGCTCGGGGTGCCCACCTGAGCGGCCCCCCGCCGCCCCCGGGACGGGGCGGACGAGGACGGCGCGGCGGAGCGCGACCGGCGCGGCTGCTGAACGGCCGCGGCGGCGCTACGCGGCGGGCGCGACGAGGAGGTCGTCGGGGAGCGCCGACGTCAGCTTCTCGCCCCCGCCGTCGCGCACCACGAACGTGTTCTCGATGCCCACCGCGCCCGCGCCCGGGAAGACGAACTTGGGCTCGACGGCGACGGTCTGGCCCGCCCGCAGGGCCGCCTTGAACCCCGGCGCGAGCACCGGCAGCTCGTCGAGCTCGAGCCCGACGCCGTGGCCGACGAAGCGGGCCTGGTCGCCGGGCGGCCCCATGAAGAAGTCGCCGAGGCGCGCCTGCTCCGCCATCGCCCGCGCGTGCTCCCACAGCTCGGCGCACGGCACGCCCGGGCGCAGGCTGCGCGCGAGCTCGTCCTGGATGGCGCGGGCGACGTCGAGCGCGCGGGAGAGCGCCGGGTCGAGCGCGCCGCAGACGGCGACGCGGGTCATGTCCACGACGTACCCGCCGTGGACGGCGGTGAAGTCCACGAGGACCGGGTCGCCGGGCCGCACGGTGCGCGCGGAGGCGCCCTGCGGGTACGCCGGCGAGAGGCCCGCGCCCACCACCGGTCCGTCGAAGTAGCCCGGCGCCGCGGCGCCGTCGCCGGCGACGGCGAGCCCCACGAACAGCTCCGCGTTGAACGCGCGCAGCCGCGGGACGCCCTCGTTGCCGGCGCGCCTGAGGCGGTACTCGACCTCGGCCGAGACGTCGAGCTCCCGCATCCCGGGGCGGAGGAAGGCCGGGATCTCGGCGAACGCGCCGCAGATCCGCCGCGCCCCCTCGCGCATCGTCTCGACCTCCGACTCCGACTTCACCGAGCGCTGCTCGCGCAGGAGCCCGCTCGCGTCCACCAGCTCCGCGCCGGGGAGCTGCCGGCGCCACCACTCGACGGTCGCCGCCGGGATCGCCTCGAGCGCGACGCCGATCCGCCCGGAGGCGCCGAGCGCCGCGGCGAGGTCCCGCGACGGCGGGAAGGGGCGAACGTCCGCGACGGCGCTCTCCGCCCGGGCCCGCGCGAGGCTCTTGCGGACGAGGAGGACCGGCGCGCCGGCCGCCGGCACGAGCAGCGCGCCGTTCTGGCGCGTGCCGGCCAGGTAGAAGACGTCGACGGCGTTGAGGAGCAGCGCGCCGGCGAGGCGGCGCTCCGCGAGCGAGGCCTGGTACGTCGAGACGCGGGAGAGGCGCTCTGCGCGATCGGTCATGTCGATTCCGTCCCCTCTCCCGGCCCCGCTCCCCCCCGCCGGCGCGGGGGGAGCGGGGGTGACGCCTAGAACAGGAACTGATCGCCCTGCGCGCGCAGCGCGGTGATCGCGGCGAGGTTCACGATCGACTGCACGGTCGTGCCCATCTGCAGCACGTTCACCGGCTTGTGCATGCCGAGGAGCACCGGCCCGATGACCTCGGCGCCGCCCATCGCCTCGAGCATCTGGTAGGCGATGTTGGCGGAGTCGAGGTTCGGGAACACGAACACGTTCGCGTCCTCCTTCAGGGCGGAGAACGGGAACTCCGGGACGCGGACGTCGGAGTGCGTCGCCGGGGTGACCTGGATCTCGCCGTCGATCTCGAGCTCGGGACGGCGCTGCCGCGCGAGCTCGGTCGCCTGGCGGACCTTCCGCGGCGAGCTGCCGCCCGCGCTGCCGAAGCTCGAGTACGAGAGCATGGCCACGCGCGGGACGACGTCGAAGTAGCGGGCGAGGTCGGCGGTGGCGAGCGCGATCTCCGCCATCTCCTCGGCGCTCGGGTCGATGTTGACGGTGCAGTCCGCGAAGAACTTGAAGTCGTTCTTCGTCACCACGATGTACACGCCCGCGGCGCGCTTGCCGACGCGCGTGCCGATCACCTCGAGCGCCGGCCGGATCGCGTCGGCGTAGCCGGTGGTGAGGCCGGTGACGAGCCCGTCCACCGCGCCCTGCTCGAGCATGGTGGTGGCGAAGTAGGAGCGGAGCCGCATCCGGCGCCGGGCCTCCTCGTAGGTGACGCCGCGCCGCTGGCGGACCTCCCAGAAGCGGCTCACGTAGCGAGCGTAGTCGGCGCTCTCCTCGGGGTTGATGATGGTGATCCCCTCGAGGTCGTCGAGCCGCTGCTCGGCGATCGACCGCTTGATCTGGTCCACCGGGCCGAGGAGGACCGGCTCGCAGATCGCCTCCTCGCGGAGGATCTCGGCCGCCTGCTGGATCTTCGGGTGGTGGCCCTCGGGGAAGACGATCTTCACCACCTTCTTCTTCGCCTTGGTGAACACCGCGCCCATCACCTGGTGCGAGCGGCTCTGCATCTTGCGCAGCCGGTCGCGGTACTCGCCCATGTCGATCTTCGCGCGGGCGACGCCGCCGTCGATCGCCGCCTTCGCGACCGCGGGGGCGACCCAGAGGAGCACGCGCGGGTCGAGCGGCTTCGGGATGATGTAGTCGGGGCCGAAGCGGAACCGCTCGCCGCCGTAGGCGCGGCTCACCGAGTCGGGCACGTCCTCCTTGGCCAGCTCGGCGAGCGCCCTCGCCGCGGCCATCTTCATCTCCTCGGTGATGGCCTTGGCGCGCACGTCGAGCGCGCCGCGGAAGATGTAGGGGAAGCCGAGGACGTTGTTCACCTGGTTCGGGTAGTCGGACCGGCCCGTGGCCATGATGACGTCGCCCCGCGCCTCCTTCGCCTCCGGGTAGCTGATCTCGGGGTCGGGGTTCGCCAGCGCGAACACGACGGCGTTCTTCGCCATCGAGCGGACCATCGCCTGGTCCACCATGCCCTTCACCGAGCAGCCGAGGAACACGTCGGCGCCGTTCATCGCCTCGGCGAGGGTGCGCGCCCTCGTGTCCGAGGCGAACTCCTGCTTCCAGGGGTTCATGCCCTCGGTGCGCCCCCTGTAGACGACGCCCTTCGTGTCGACCATCACCACGTTCTCGCGCCGCACGCCGAGCGTCATGTAGAACTTGGTGCAGGCGATGGCGGACGCGCCGGCGCCCGACACCACCACCTTCACCTTGCCGATCTCCTTCCCGGCGAGCTCGAGCGCGTTGAGCAGCGCCGCGCCGGAGATGATCGCGGTCCCGTGCTGGTCGTCGTGGAAGACCGGGATCTGCATCTCCTTCTTGAGCCGCTCCTCGATGACGAAGCACTCCGGCGCCTTGATGTCCTCGAGGTTGATGCCGCCGAAGGTCGGCTCGAGCGCCTTCACCACCGTGCAGACCTGGTCGATCTCCTTCGCGTCGATGTTGATGTCGAAGACGTCGATGTCCGCGAACCGCTTGAAGAGGACGCCCTTCCCCTCCATCACCGGCTTGCCGGCGGCCGGGCCGATGTCGCCGAGGCCCAGCACGGCGGTGCCGTTCGACACGACCGCGACGAGGTTGCCGCGCGCGGTGTAGACGTACGAGAGCTCCGGGTCCTTCTCGATCTCGAGGCAGGGCTCGGCGACGCCCGGCGAGTAGGCGAGCGCGAGATCGCGCGCCGTCGCGGTGGGCTTCGTGGGGACGACCTCGATCTTCCCCTTGCGGCCGCTCGAGTGGTACGCGAGCGCGTCCTCTCGGCGGATCTTCTTCTTCGGGACGGGGCTGCCGGGGGGGTTCTGCGGGGGGTTGAAGTCTGTAGCGGCCATGGCGCTCCTCGCGACCGGAGTCGGAACGGTTCGCGTGAGATGGGAAGCGGCAAGGAATCGCAGAAGGGCGAGCGTGTCAAGGACGCGGCCGGGTAAGGCACGACAATTGCAGCCAACCGCCCGCCTGTCGGGCGAAGGTGCGCGCGCAGCGCGCCGCGTCACGGCGCGTCAACCGCGGGCCGCGCCGGATTCCGGGCACTTCGAAGAGCAGTGAGCGTTTGCCGGCAGCGCGACTGCGTCGCCGGCGTCGCACCGGCGCGAGGCGGCCGACGCATCCCGCCGCGCCTCACTCGCCGGCGCCGGCGAGGAGGGCCGCCTCGGCGCCGTCGGGCTCCGGTGCGTCGAGCAGGTCGAGGCCGCTCCGCGCGAGCCGCCGCGCCGCCGCGAGCGCCCGCCGCCCGCGCCCCGCGTCGAGGCACCACTGCGCGTGCGCGGCGAGGAGCGCGCCCTCGAGCGCGCGGCCCAGCGTGAGCGCGAGCCGCCGGGCGCCGGCCTCGCGCGCGGCCGCACCCGCGGGCGCGGCCAGGAAGGCGCGCGCGTGGTCCTCCGCCGCGCGGACCGCCGCGACCACGGGCCCGAGCGACGGGTCGCGCGCGGCGCCGAGCTGCGCCTCGAGCTCCGCCGCGAGCGCCTCCGCGGCCCCTTCCTCCGCGAGCGCGCGCAGGGCGTCGAGCGCGAGGACGTTGGTCGTGCCCTCCCAGATCGGCAGCACCTGCGCGTCGCGGAGGAGGCGGGGGAGCCCGGTGTCCTCGACGTAGCCGGCGCCGCCGAAGCACTCCAGCGCCTCGGAGGCGACCGCGACGGCCTGGCGCCCGGTCGTGAGCTTCGCGAGCGGGATGGCGACGCGGGCGAGCGCGCGCTCGCGCTCCGTCGCCTCCCCCGCGTCGCGGCGCCCGAGCAGCGCGGCGGCGCGGAACGCGAGCAGGAAGGCGCCCTCGCGCTCCGCCTCGAGCGCGGCGAGCGTGTCCTGGTGGAGGGGCTTCACGGCGAGGGGCGCCCCGGACGCGGCGCGGCGCCGGGCGTAGTCGCGCGCGAGGTGGAGCGCCCGCTGCATCCCCGCGGCGGCGACCACCGCGTTCCAGGTCCGCGTCACCTCCAGCATGGGGACGACGTTGCGCACGCCGTCCACGAGCCCCGCCACCGGGACCGCGCGCGCGCCGTCGAGCGTCAGCTCCGCGGTCGGGAGCTTGCGCGTGCCGAGCTTGTCCTTGAGCCGGTTGACGAGGACGCCGTTCGGGGTCCCGTCCTCGTTCCGCGTCTCGACGTAGAAGAGGGCGAGGCCGCGCGAGCCGGGCGGGTTCCCCTCGGGACGCGCGAGGGCGAGCGCCATCTCGGCGGTCGTGGCGGAGCTGAACCACTTCGTGCCGTGGAGCCGCCACCCGTCGCCGTCCCGCCGCGCGACGGTCTCCGTGCCGGACACGTCCGATCCGCCGGTCCGCTCGGTCATCCACTGCCCGCTCGTCCACGCGCGGGCGGGATCCCGGGAGGTGAGACGCGGCACCGCGCGCTCGACGAGCGCGGGCGGCCCGAGGTCGAGGAGCGTCCGCGCGGCGCCGTCCGTCATCGCGAGCGGGCAGGCGTAGACGTCCATCGACGGCTCGAGCAGGTACACCATGGCGAGCTGGTGCGTCCGCGAGCCCGCGCCGTGCCGGTGCTCGTACGCGGCGGCGACGAGCCCGTGCCGCGCGGCGAGGACCGCCGCCTCGCGCCACAGCGGCGTGAGCTCGATGCGGTCCACCCGCCGGCCCCACGGATCCCACTGGACGAGCCTCGGCTCGGAGAGCCGGTCCGCCGCCTGCAGCTCCTGGAGCGGTCCGCCCGCGAGCGCGCCGAGGTGCGCGAGCTCGGGCTCGATCTCGGCGAGGGTCGCGGGGGAGAGGGTCCTCGCGAGGTGCTCGCGGAGGAGCGGGTCCGCCGCGTAGGTGTCGCCGAGCCGGGGCGGGTCCTGGAAGAACGCCATGGCTCAGGCCGCGCGGCGGGGCGCCGTGTGGGTCGCGACGGAAGGCCGGGAGAGCACGGCCGCCTCCCACCGCGCGAGGCGCGGCAGGCCGAGCGCCGCCGGGCGCAGCCGCGCCGGGAGCTTCGCCACGAACGGCGCGAGCGCGATGTCCGCGATGGAGAACGCGCCCGCGAGGAAGCCGCCGTCGGGGGGGACCTCGACCTCGAGCCCCGCGAGCGCCTCGCGGATCGCCTGCTCCGCCGGCGCCTTCTCCGCGCCGGTGCCGCGCGCGAGCCGGAACACCGGGCCGCCGAGCGCGGCGGTGATCCGGTCGTGGAGGAGCCGCGCGCGGGCGCGCGCGAGCGGGTCGGCGGGGAGGATCGGGTGCTCGGGCCAGCGCTCGTCCAGGTACTGGAGGATCACGAGCGACTCCGGGAGCGAGGCGCCGCCGTCGAGCACGAGCACCGGGACGCCGCCGGCCGGGTTCACGCGGAGCAGCTCGGGCGGCTTGTTCGCGAGGTCGATCTCGCGCTCGCGGTAGGCGAGGCCCTTCTCGGCGAGCGCGATGCGCACCCGCATGCAGTACGGACAGACCCAGGCGTGCCAGAGCTCCATGGCCCCGGGTCTAACGCGGCGCGGCCGCGTCCGCCGGGGGCGACGCCGCGCGCCCCGGGCAGGAGCGTCACGGCGGAGACGGCGCGTCCGTCGCGCCGGAGGCCTCCGCCCGCTCCTCCTCGCCCACGATCGGGCCCGCGTGGCCGGTGTGAAGCGCCATCATCCGCGCGAGCGCCGCGTCGCGCCGGCGCAGCCACTCGAGGAGCATCGTCGCGTGCTCCTTCTCCTCGTCGCGGTTGTGCGCGAGGATCTCCCGCAGCTCGGGATCCTCCGTCGCGTCGATGCGCTGCTGGTACCAGTCGATCGCCTCGAGCTCCTCCTGGAGCGACACGATCGCGCGGTGCAGGTCCTTCGTGAGCGGGGTGAGGACGCTCTCGTCCTCGTGGAACCCCTGGGAGGCGGCGGCCATGCCTGGAGGTGCGCACGCGCGCACCGCGCGGGAAGCGCGGCGAGAGGTCCCGGCCCGGGCGCCCCGCCCGCCGGACGCGTGCCGCGGCCGGCCGGGCGGATTATGGAGGCCGCGGCGGCCCGCCCGGGCGGGCGCATCGGGCCCCTCTCGCGGGCCGCGGAAGGAGGCACGCGTGGCCGAGGAGAGGACGTACACCGGAGGGTGCCACTGCGGCGCGGTCAGGTACCGGGTCAGGATGGCGCTGGAGAGCGCCCTCGTGTGCAACTGCTCCATCTGCTCCAGGACCGGCACGATGCTGTCCTTCGTGCCGGCCGGCCGCTTCGAGCTGACGTCGGGCGAGGACGTGCTGACGGACTACCAGTTCGGGAAGCGGTGGATCCACCACCTGTTCTGCAGCCGGTGCGGCGTCCGCTCCTTCGCGCGCGGCGCGCTGGCGAACGGCGACCCGATCGCGGCGATCAACGTCCGGTGCCTCGACGGCGTCGATCTCGACGCGGTGCCGCTGAAGCGGTTCGACGGTCGGTCGTTGCCGATCGAGGCCTGAGCGGCGCCGCGCGGACGCCGAGCGCCGGGTTCCGCTCCAGCTCCTCGATCGTCCGCGGCCAGTCCTGCTTGAGCAGGCGCGCGAGCGATCGGTCCGACAGGATCTGCCCGCCGGTCTGGCATCGGGGACAGTAGTTCACCTCGTTCTCCGCCCGGACGATGCGCTGCACCGCGGTCCCGCAGACCGGGCAGGGGCGGCGGTGCCTCCCGTGGACCGCCATCTCCTCGCGGAACGCCGTGACGCCCTCGGGGAACGCGCCGGCGGCCTCGGCGCGGAGCCGCTCCGTCCACTCGGACAGCACGGCGCGCGCCGCGTCGAACAGCGCGGCGACCTCGTCGGCGGAGAGACGCGAGGTGAGCTTCACCGGCGAGAGGCGCGCCCGGTGGAGGATCTCGTCCGAGTAGGCGTTCCCGATCCCGGAGAGGAGGCCCGGGTCGGTGAGGGCGCGCTTCAGGGTGTGGCTCTCCCGCAGGAGCGCGGCGCGGAACGCGGCGAGGTCCGCCGAGAGCACCTCGAGGCCGCCGCGGTCGAGCGCGGCGAGCGCCGCCTCGCCCCGCAGGACGTGGAGCGCCGCGCGGCGCTTCGTGCCCGCCTCGGTGAGGACCAGCGCGCCGCCGGGGAAGTCGAAGGCGGCGAGCCCGACGCGGCCGGGGAGCTTCGCCCCGGGCTCCCTCCAGTGCAGGCGGCCGGCGATCATGAGGTGGAGGACGACGAACAGCTCGCCCTCCAGGGAGAGCACGATGCGCTTCCCGAGCCGGCGCACCGCGACGACGCGGCGGCCCTCGACCTCCGCGAGCGGGACCTCCGCGGAGCGCAGCAGGAACGGGCTCCCGACCCGGACGCGGAGGAGCGGCGCGCCCGCCACGCGCGCGGCGAGCGCCTCGACGTACACCTCGATGTCCGGCAGCTCCGGCACGGGGGGATCCTGCCGGGACCGCCGGGCCGGCGCCACACGGACGGGGTGGCCCGGCTCACGGCGGCACCCCGTTCGCCCGAGCCCCGGGCCCGTGCGCGCACGCGAGCCCGACCCGGCGGCTCGAGCCCCGCTCGCGGCCGCGCCGCGCGCAGCCCGATGGCTGAAGGCCGACCGCCGCCGTGCTAGAGAACGTCGACATGCCCGCGGACCGATCCTCCTCGCGCACGCGCCTCGCCCGGCGCCGCTTCCTCGGGGCGCTCGCCGCCGCGCCGGCGGCGCTCGCGGGCTGCTCGGGTGCGGCGGCGGCGCCCGGCGCGACCGCGCGCGCGCCCGGCGCGCCCGCGCCGGCCGGCGCCGCGGGCCGCCCCCCCGCGCCCGACGCGGCCACCCGGGCGGTGCGCGAGCAGCCGCTCGCGGCGGACGCGGAGCCCGCGTTCGTGTTCCGGGCCGGCGCGGCGCGACCGGGAGAGCCGTAGTGGGGAGCGACGCCGACGTCCTGTTCGCCGGGCTCGCGGCGCTCTCCGGGCGCGTCCGCACGCGCGAGGTCTCGCCGGTCGCGCTCGTCGAGGCCGCGCTCGCGCGCGCGGACGCCGCGGGGCGCCTCGGCTGGATCGTGACCCTCACCGCGGAGCGGGCGCGCGCCGCCGCCCGCGACGCCGAGGCGGAGATCGGCGCCGGACGGTGGCGCGGCCCGCTGCACGGGATCCCCTGCGGGCTCGAGGACCTCGTCGACACGCGCGGGGTGCGCACGACGCGCGGGGCGCGGCCGTACGCGGAGCGGGTGCCGGAGCGCGACGCGACGGTGGCGGCCCGGCTCGCGGAGGCGGGCGCCGTCCTCGTCGCGAAGCTCGCGACGATCGAGCTCGGGGGCAGGCTCGGCTACGGGACCCCGGCCGCGTCGCTCAGCGGGCCGTGCCGGAACCCGTGGGATCCCGATCGCTGGGCGGGCGGCGCCGCGGGCGGGCCGGCCGCCGCGGTGGCGGCGGGCGTGGTGCCGTTCGCGATCGGCGTCGACGTGCGCGGCTCGCTCACCGATCCCGCCGCGTTCTGCGGCGTGACGGCGCTCCGGCCGACCTACGGCGTGCTCCCGCGGACCGGCGTCGGCGCCGGCGCGTACACCTTCGCCGTCCCCGGGCCGGTGGCGCGCTCGGCCGACGACTGCGCCGCGGTGCTCGCCACGCTCGCGGGCGCCGACCCGCGGGACCCGTCGTCGATCGCTCCGCCGCGCGCGGTGGAGCGCGTGCGGCCGGAGCTCGCCCGCGGCCTGCGCGTCGGCGTGCTCGCCGCCGCGCCCGGCCGCGAGCCGCTCCCCGCGGCGGCCGCGGCGCTCGCGTCGGCGCAGGACGTGCTGGCCGCGGGCGGCGCCATCGTCGAGCCGGCCGAGCTGCCGGCGCTGCCCTTCGAGGAGATCGCGGCGGTCCTCCTCGAGGCCGAGGCGGCGAACGCGCTCGAGGACGTCGTCCGCAGCGGCCGCACGCGCGAGCTGGACGACCCCTCCCACCGCGGGAAGGGGCCGGACGAGTACGCGCCGCGCGCCACCTCCGCCGACTACGTCCGCGCCGCGCGGCTGCGCGGCGAGGCGCAGCGCGCGATGGCCCGGCTCCTCGAGCGGCACGACCTCCTGCTCGCGCCGAACCTCCCCGTGCTCGCGCCGAGGGTCGGCGACGGGCTCGCGCCGCTCCGGGCCCCGGGCGATCCGCTGGGCGCCGCGGTCGCGCTCGCGGGGTTGCCCGCCGCGGCGATCCCGATCGGCTTCGCGAGGGGGCTCCCGCTCTCCGCCCTGATCGTCGGCCCCCCGCTCGAGGAGGCGCGCCTCCTCTCCGCGGCCGCGTCGTTCCAGGCGCGGACGTCCCACCACCTCCAGCGCCCGCCGCAGCCGCCGGTCCGGCCCGGCGCCGCCGCGGTGACGCGGCGGTGACGCCGGGGAAGGAGCATCCCGCGCCGTGAACGTCCTCCTCGCCGTCATCGGCTATCCGGTGGCGATCGCGCTCGTCGTGCTCGCCCTCCCGGTGCAGGCGCTCCTCCTCCTCGCGACGGCCCCGTTCGACCGCAACCGGGCCGTCCCGGGCCGGTTCCTGCGCTTCGTCGGCGTCCTCATCTCGAAGACGTTCCCGCCGTGGCGGCTCGGCGTGGAGGGCGCGTGGCCGCCGGGGGGGCCGTTCGTGGTGGTCGCGAACCACCAGTCCATCCTGGACATCCTGCTGCTGTCGCGGATGCCGCGGGAGATGAAGTGGGTGGCGAAGGAGGAGCTGTTCCGGATCCCGTGGGTCGGCACGATGCTGCGGATGAGCGGCGACATCGCCATCCGGCGCGGCGACGCGGAGAGCGGAGGCGAGGCGCTGGCGCGCGCGAAGTCGTACCTCGCGCGCGGCATGAGCGTGATGATCTTCCCCGAGGGGACGCGCAGCAGGACGGGCGCGCTCCTGCCGTTCAAGTCCGGCGCGTTCCGGCTCGCGCTCGACGCGGGCGTGCCGGTGCTCCCGGTGGCCGTGCACGGGACCGCGCGCGGCATGCCGAAGGGCGGGCCGTGGGTGAACCCCTGCCGGGCGCGCGCCCGGATCCTGTCGCCCGTCCCCGTGGAGGGCTACGGCGGCGACGCGGTCCGGCTCCGCGACGACGTGCGCGCGCGGATCCAGGCGGCGGAGCGGGAGCTCGCGGCGGCGCTCGCCTGATGCGCGACGGCGTCACCGGGTTCGCCCGGGCCCCGGGCCCCGAGCCCGTGCACGAGCCCGGCAGCTTCGGGCGCGGGCGCGCGGTTCGGGCGGATCGACGCGAGCGAGGTCGCGCGAGGCCGCGGGCTCGCCCGGCGCGGGCCGCCGTGGCAATCTTTCCGGCCATGCCGGTCCTCCTCGGCTGGGGCGCGCGGCCGCTCGAGTGTCCCGCGCCTCCGGGCGTCCGCCTCCGCGTCCTCGAGCCGCCCCGGCCGCCGCCCGTCCCCGACGTCGCCGCCGCGCTCGACGCGGCCCTCGCGCACCCGGCGGGCGCGCGCCCGCTCGCGAGCGTCGCGACCGCCCGCACGCGCGTCGTGGTGGTCGTGTCGGACGCGTCCCGCGACGAGCCCCGCGCGGCGCTCTTCGCGGCGGCCCGGCGCGCGCTCGCCGCCGTCCCGGACGATCACCTCACCATCGCCGTCGCGAACGGCACGCACGCGCCCGGGCCGGTGGAGGCGCTCGGGCTCCCCGCAGACGTGCTGCGCCGCCACCGGATCGTGAACCACGACGGCCGCGACGCCGCCTCGATGGTCGAGATGGGGCGGACGAGCCGCGGCACGCGCGTGCGGGTGAACCGGTGCGTCGCGGAGGCGGACCTCGTCGTGACGACCGGGCGCGTGAAGCCGCACTACTTCGCGGGGTGGGGCGGCGGCGCGAAGGGCATCTTCCCCGGCCTCGGGCACGAGGAGGACGTCCGCAAGAACCACGAGCTGAAGGCCGATCCCGCCTCCTCGCTCGGCCGCGCGGACGCGAACCCGTGCCGCGAGGACCTGGAGGAGGCCGTGCGGCGGCTCGGGCGCGACACCTACCTCGTGAACGTCGTCGAGGCCGGCGGCGTCGTGCTCGCCGCGGTCGCGGGCGACGTCGTCCTCGCCCACCGCGAGGGCGTCCGCATGGCGCGGCCGTGGTGCGAGGTGGAGGCGGAGCCGGCGGACGCGGTCGTCGTCTCGGCGCCGCTCCCCGTGAGCGGCTCGCTGTACCAGGCGTCCAAGCTGGTGCCGCCCGCCGCCCTCCTGCTGCGCGACGGCGGTACGGTGGTGGTCGCGGCCGAGTGCCCGGACGGCACCGGGCCGCTCCGGACGGTGAACGAGAAGATCTTCGAGCTCGGCGTGCGGCGGTACCTGCCGGCGCGGCACACGCTCTACCTCGTGTCGGCGATGGACGAGGCGACGGTGCGCACGACGTACGCGACCTGGGCGCCGGGCGTCGAGTGGGCGCTCGAGCGCGCCCGCGACGCCGCGGGGAAGGACGCGCTCGACGTGCTGGTGCTGCCGGACGCGAGCGACCTCGTGCCCGTCGCGAGGTAGCGCGGCGACCCCGACCCCGACCTCGCTCCCGACCTTCCGTGCCCGCGCCCAGCTTCCCCCTCCTGCTCGCGCTCGACCTCGCGGCGACCTGCGTCTTCGCGGTCACGGGCGCGCTCGCCGCCCGCCGCAAGCGGTTCGACGTGATCGGCGTCGCGGTCCTGGCGCTCGTCGCGGGGCTGGGCGGCGCGCTCCTGCGCGACGGCCTGTTCCTGCAGGCGGGCCCGCCCGTGGTGATCCGGGACGGCCGGTACCTCGCCGCGGTGCTCGCGGGGGGCGTCGCCGGCGTCTGGTTCACCGCCCACCTGCACCGGCTGTCGCTCCTCTTCCTGCTGACGGACGCCGTCGGCCTCGGGCTGTACGCGGCGGTCGGCGCGCAGAAGGCGACCGAGGCGGGCCTGCCGTTCCTGGGCGCGCTCCTCGTCGCGAGCGTGAACGCGGTCGGGGGGAGCCTCCTGCGCGACGTCCTGTGCGGGGAGGTGCCGCTGCTCCTCCGGCCGGGCGAGCTGTACGCCATCGCTGCCATAGGCGGCGGGACCGCCTTCCTCGCCCTCTCGCGCCTCGCGGACGCGCCGGACGCGGTGGCGGCGACCGCGTGCGTCGCGATCGCGTTCGCGCTGCGGATCGCGTCGGTGCGGCTCGGGTGGCGGACGGCGGCGCTCGAGGACGAGCCGGGGCGGGAGGATCCGGGGGAGGGTCGCTGACGGCCCGCGACCCCGATCCGGACCCTCGCTCGACCCGACCGGAGACCCGGGTCACAACGGCCCGCGCCCGCTGTCCTCCGCAGCAGCCGTGCGAGGGGTGCTGCTCGCCGGGCCCTCGGGGGGGCGCTCGGGCGGCCCCCCTCGCCGGCTGCAGGTCCCGACCTCCGCCGGCCTGGGGGACGCGAGCGTTGCCCTTCGCATCTGTCACCGAACGTCGCAAGCCGGTACCATGCAGGGCCATGGACGCGAAGGCTCCGCTGGACGCCGAGGCGCGGATCGGTGCGCTCCTCGCGGCGGGCGACGAGCGGGGCGCGGCGACCGAGGCGATGCGCGCCTTCGGCCCCAAGATCCTCGGCTACCTGCGCTCGATCCTGCGGGACGAGGCGGACGCGGGAGACGCGTTCTCCGTGTGGGCCGAGCACCTCTGGCGCGGGATCCGGTCGTTCCGCGGCGACTCGTCCTTCCGGACCTGGGCCTTCAAGATCGCGTACAACGCGGCGCTCAACGTCCGGAACGAGGCGTGGCGGCGCCTGGGCAGGGGCTTCGAGCCCGGCGAGGCGTCGCGCCTCGCGGAGGAGATCCGGACGAAGACCGCGGTGCGGGAGGAGCGCCAGCGCACGCGGCTCGAGGAGATCCGCGCGCAGCTCACGCCGGAGGAGCAGACGCTGCTCACGCTGCGCATCGACCAGCAGCTCTCCTGGGACGAGATCGCGGCCGTGCTCTCCGCGAACGGCGACCCCGTGGACCCGGCGGCGCTCCGCAAGCGCTTCCAGCGGCTCAAGGAGCGGCTCGCGGAGATGCTCCGCGACCCCGGCGAGTAGCCGAGGGCGCGTCGCGGGCCCTGGCGAGCTGCGTCACGAGCGCGCCGGGCGGCTGTCGTTACTGGAGGGAGCAGCCCCGCTCCGGCGACACCCATGCCGTCCCGCCCGTCCCTCACGCTCGCCGATCTGGTACAAATGTCCGTCCCCGGGCCCGCGGACGAGGCTGGGCCGGAGCACCGCGAGGCGCCCATGCCGGAAGACGGCGCGCAGGCCCGCAAGGCGCCGGTCGGCCCGCCGGAAGAGGACGACCTGCGCGATCTCTCGGCCGAGCTCTCCCAGCTCCTCGCCGACCTCGCGAAGACCCCGGACGCCGACATCGACGTCGCGGCGGGGTGGACCCCGGACCTCAAGCCGGGCGACGTGGTCGGCGGCCGGTTCGAGCTGCGGCGCGAGCTCGGGCGCGGCGGCTTCGGCGTCGTGTTCGAGGCGCTGGACCGGGAGCTCGGGCGCGAGGTCGCGTTCAAGGTGGTGCTCCCCGGCCGCCGCATCAGCGCGCGGAACCAGCAGTGGGTCCAGCGCGAGGCGGAGGCGGTCGCCTGTCTCAACCACCCGAACATCGTGACGCTGCACGACTTCGGGCGGGCGCCCACCGGCCCGTACCTCATCTTCGAGCTCTTGCGCGGCGAGACGCTCGGCCACCGGCTCAAGCGCGGCCGGCTTCCGCTGCGCGACGCGGTGGCGCTCGCCGGGCACGTCGCCGGGGTCCTCGACCACGCGCACCGCGCCGGCGTCGTCCACCGGGACCTGAAGCCCGGGAACGTGTTCCTCTGCCAGCACGGCGCGGTGAAGGTGCTCGACTTCGGCCTCGCGCACCTGTTCGGCCGCGGCGGCGTCCTGAGCGGCGGGACCCCCGCGTACATGGCGCCGGAGCAGAAGAAGGCCGAGCCGGGCGACGCCCGCACCGATCTCTTCGCCCTCGGCGTCGTGCTGCACGAGATGATCACCGGCGCCGTCCCGGCGCGCCCGGACAAGGAGCCCGAGGGGCCGGTGGAGCCCGGCCCGGTGGCGCAGCTCCCGAAGGACGCGGCGCCGGCGCGGCTCCGGCGGCTCGTCGGGCGGATGCTCGACCGCGACCCGGCCCGGCGCCCGGCGTCCGCGCGCGAGGTGCTGGACGAGCTCGCCGCGGTCGAGCGGCGGCTCGACGGCCGCCGCTCGCGCGCGCACGTGGCGTGGGCCGGCGTCCTCGCGTGCGCGCTCGCGGTCGTCGCCTGGCTGATCCGGGACCCGCCGCTCCGCGGCCCGGTCTCCGTCGCCGTCGGCGACTTCGAGAACGGGACCGGGGACCGCGAGATGGACGGGCTGTCCGGCCTCCTCGCGACCTCGCTCGAGCAGTCCCGCCGGATCCAGGTCCTGCCGCGCTGGCGCCTCGTGGCGCTCCTCCGCGAGCTCGGGCTGCCCGACGACGCGCGCATCGAGGGAGACGTCGCGCGGAGGCTCGCGCGCGCCGCGGGCGCGAGGCTCCTGCTCGCGGGGACCGCGCGGCGAGTCGGGGAGGCGTACGCGTTCGACCTGAGCGCGCTCGACCCCGCCCAGGGCAGCCGCGTCTTCTCGCTCTCGGAGCGCGCGCTCGCGAAGGCGAGCATCCTCGGCGCGCTCGACCGGCTCGCCGACGGCGTGCGCCGGAAGCTCCACGACCAGACCGAGGGCGGCCGGCCGCTCGACCAGACCGTCACGCCGAGCATCGAGGCGTACCGCGCCTACTGGGCCGGCGTGGACTGCATGGACCGCCCGAGCGTCGTCGGCAGCTGGGTCTCGTCCGACCGGTGCAGGCCCCACTTCCGGGAGGCGCTGGCGCGGGATCCCGGGTTCGCGCTCGCGCACTACCAGCTCGCGTTCCTGCTGCACGTCCAGCGCAGCGCCCCCGACGAGGCGGCCGCGCACCTCGACGCGGCCGTGCGCGGGATCGACCGGATGCCTCCGAAGGAGGCGATGCTCGTGCGCGCCTGGCAGGCCCACGTCGCGGGCGACGCGCCGCAGGCGCTGAAGGCGTACGCCGACGTGCTCCAGCAGCACCCCGAGGACCGGCAGGCGCTCTACCTCGCCGGCTACGTGCTGACGGAGGGGCACCGCTGGGCGGAGGCGATCCCGTACCTCGAGCGGGCGCTCGACGTGGACCCGGACGCCGAGTGGCCGCTCGACGATCTCGTCACCGCGCTCGCGATGCTGGGGCGGTCGAGCGAGCTTCGCGCGCTCGCCGAGCGCCTCGGGCAGATGGCCCCGAGCGGCGCGCGCCGGCACGCCGTCGTGCGCGCCCGGATCTGGCTCGGGGAGCCGGACGCGGCGATCGCCGCCGCGCGCCGCGAGCTCGCGAGGACGGCGGCGCCGGCCGCCGGCCTGGACCTCGCCTCGGCGCTGTTCGTGACCGGGGAGCTGCCCGAGGCCGAGGCGGTGCTCGAGCGCGTCCGCGCCGCGCAGCCGCTCGACGCCGCCACCGTGCTCAACCTCGCGCGGGTGGTGGCGGCGCAGGGACGCGTCGCGGAGGGGCTCGAGCGGATCGACGCCTACGCGCGGTCCATCGAGTCGAACGAGCACGGCTGGGCGCGGTACGCGCGCGCGTGGTACCTGGCGGGCTTCGTCCAGGAGCGGGAGCTGTGGCGGGAGGTCGCGCGGGCGCGGGCCGTCGCGCCGCAGCTCGCGTCCGATCTCGCGGTCGTGCTCGCCGCGCGCGGGGATCTCGAGCACGCCGCCGAGGTGGCGCGCGAGCTCGCGCCCGGATCGGCGGCGGCCGAGGAGCACGCCGCGCTCGTCGCCTGGCGTGGCGGCGACCGGGAGGGCGCGGCGGCCCGGCTCGGCGCCCTCGAGGGCCGCGATCCGTGGCCGCGGGGGGTGCCGCCTCCGGCCTACTTCCTCGCGGAGGTGAGCGCGGACATGGAGGACTGGCGCGGCACGCTGGCCGCGGTCGAGCGGTACCGGGCCCTCTGGCCGCGCGGCCTCAGCGGCGCGTGGGCGCTGCCGCGGGCGACGTACCTGGCCGCGCTCGCGCACGAGCGCCTGGGCGATGCGGAGCGGGCGCGCGCCGAGGTGGACCGCCTGCTGGGGTGGCTCCGGGCCGCGGATCCCGGGCTCCCCCTCGCGCGCGACGCGCGCACCTTGCGTCAACGCCTCGGACCGTGAATGATGTCGTCTCCGTCCGTCTCGGGAGGGAAGCATGCCATCGTGCGTCGCGCAGGACACGGTAGAGGAGCTCTTCAGCTCCGTGCTCACCCGGTCCATCCAGCCGGCCGCGCTCGCGCCGGAGGCCGCGTTCGGGCAGCCCGCCGCGTTCGCGCAGCCGGCCGCGCGCGCCCAGGCGCGCCGCGAGCCGGCGCAGAAGTGCGATCCGGACTGGTGCAGGATCGCGGATCGTGACCTCGGGAAGCGGTGCGCGCCCGGCAAGTGCTGGCACCGCGGGATCGAGGAGCCGAGGGTGAAGTGCGAGGGCGAGCTGGCGGCCGCGCCGGCGCGCCGCGGCGCCTCGGTCGCCGAGAAGAAGGACGCCGCGCGGGCGCGGACCCGCGTCGCGACGCTCCGCGATCTCGGCGCCGCCGCCGATCGCCTCGCGAAGGCGCTCAAGAAGGCGCGGACGGCCAGGGTCCTCGCGCCGGGCGAGGACGACATGCTGCGCGTCGTCGAGGGCTGGAAGAAGATGCTCGCCGCCGAGGGCAAGGCGCGCCGCCGGAAGTGATCGTCGCGATCTCGCAGCCCGGGGATCGGCACGCGACGGCGGTGCTGGCGGCGCTGCGCGCGCGAGGAGCGCGCGCGGTCTTGCTCGATCTCGCCGAGATCCCCCGGCGCGGGCGGATCGCGCTCCGGTACGGACGGGGCGGCGGCGAGCGGCTCCTCGCGACGCGCGCGGCCGCCATCCGCGCCCGCGACGTCACCGCCGTGTGGTGGCGGCGCCCGCGCGCGCTCGTCGCCGACCCGCGCCTCGGCGCCGCGAGCGCGGGGTTCGCCGTGCGCCAGTCCGCCGAGGCGCTCATGGGGCTCGCGTCGATCCTCGACGCGCGCTGGGTGAACGATCCCTGGCGGGAGGCCGTCGCGAACCGCAAGGCACACCAGCTCGCGGCGGCGGAGCGGGAGGGGCTGCCGGTGCCGCGCACCCTCGTGACGAACGACGCCGCCCGCGCGCGCGCCTTCATCCGGGCGGGCGGCCGCGGAGGCACCGTCCACAAGGCGCTCGCCGCCACGCCCGAGGACTGGCGGCCGACCCGGCTCGTCGCGCCCGACGACGTGCGGCGGCTCTCCGCGATCCGTCACGCCCCGGTCGTCCTGCAGGAGTACGTGCCGGGCGTCGACGTGCGCGTCACCGTCGTCGGCCGCGCGCTGTTCGCGGCCGCCATCGACGCGCGCGCGACGCGGTCCCCGGAGGACTTCCGGCCGGCGTTCGACGACGCGCGCGTGGCGCCGTGCACGCTCCCGGCGGACGTCGCCCGCCGCCTGCGCGCGCTCGTCGCGGCGCTCGGCCTCCGCTACGCCGCCGTCGACCTCCGCCGCCGCGACGACGGCGAGCACGTGTTCCTCGAGGCGAACCCCGCGGGCCAGTGGCTCTTCGTCGAGCGGCGGACCGGCCAGCCCATCACCGAGGCCGTGGCGCGTCTCCTCGCGGGGCGCTGATGGCGTCGCGGCGCGCCTCCGGGCGCGCGCCGCCCCGCGGCCGCTCGGTCGCGCAGGGCGCGACGAAGAGCAGGATGGCGAACGCGACGACCCACGCCGCCGCGCCGAGCCACGGATCGACGTCGCTGCGCCGGCGCGCGGGAGGGGGCTCGAGCGTGTACGCGGTCCGCATGCGCTCTCCGGGTGAGAGGACCATCACCCCTGTCGAGACCGGAGGCGAGGCCGGTTGTGACGTCCCGCCCGGGGTCGCCGCGCCTCACCCGGGCGGGGGGGCGCCCGCCGCGAGCGCCTCGCCGACGACGCGCCGGACGTCCTCGAGCGCGAACGGCTTCTGCAGCACCCACGCGCGCCCGCCCGCGACGACGTCGGTCATCGCGCCCTCGACGGAGTAGCCCGACGAGAGCACCACGCGCACCGCCGGGTTGATGGCGCACAGGGCGGCGTGGACCTGCGGGCCGCCGAGGTCGGGCATCACCATGTCCAGGATGACGACGTCGATCTCCCGCGGCGCGCCCGAGTAGAGGGTGACGCCCTCGACGCCGCCCGAGGCCAGGACGACGTCGTGGCCTTCCCGGCGCAGGACGCGGGCGAGCGTCTCGCGCACGAGCCGCTCGTCGTCGACGACGAGGATCCGCGCCCGGCGCGCGGGCGGGGCATGCGGCGGCTCCGGCGGTGCGGCCTCCGCGCCGGCCTCGGCCGCGCCGGGGGGCAGCCAGATCGTGAACGTCGTGCCGCGCCCCGGCGCGCTCGCGACCGCGATGGCGCCGCCGTGGCTCTCGATGGTCCCGTACACCGCCGCGAGCCCGAGCCCGACGCCCTCGCCGGCCGGCTTGGTCGTGAAGAACGGCTCGAACACGTGCGCGAGCGTCTCCGCGTCCATGCCCGCGCCGTCGTCCGCGACGGTGATCTCGACGAGCGGACCGGGCGGCAGCGGGGCGTGGGCCTCGGCGCGGCGCTCCGGCGGGGGATCCCCGCTGCGCGTCGCGAACCGGAGCGTGCCGCCGTCCGGCATCGCGTCGCGCGCGTTCAGCGCCAGGTTCAGCAGCGCGTTGTGGAGCTGGGTGGGATCGCCCGTCACGACGGACGGCACCGCGCGGAGGTCGGTCGAGATCGCGATCCGCTTGTCGATCGAGCGCCGGAGGAGCGTGATGACGTCCGCGATGGCCTCGTGGACGTCGACCGGCACGGTCATCGCGTTGCCCTTGCGGGCGAAGGCGAGGAGCTGGCGCGTGAGCCGCGCCGAGCGCTGGGCGGCCGCCCGGATCTGCTCGGCGGCCGCGCGCAGCTCCGGGGCGCCCGCGAGCGCCTCCACGAGCACGTCCGCGTTCGCGAGCATCGCCGCGAGCTGGTTGTTGAAGTCGTGCGCGACGCCGCCCGCCAGCCGCCCGACGCCCTGCAGCTTCTCCGCCTGGCGCAGCCGGTCCTCCATGCGGCGCCGCTCCGTCACGTCCCGGCCGCTCGCCACCACCGCCGCCACCTCCCCCGCCTCGTCCAGGATCGCCCTGCCGGTCCAGGCGAGGACGCGGGCGCCGAGCGCGGTCGCCGCCCGGTGCCGGTGCTCGGCCTTCGCGACGTGCGGGGGGCGCGCCACCTCCGCGAACGCCGCGGCGAGCGTCGGCAGCTCGTCGCGCGGCAGGAGGTCGGCGAACGGCGTCCCCACGAGCTCGCCCTCGGCCTTCCCGAACAGCCGGCAGAAGGACTCCGACGCGAAGAGGAAGCGGAGGTCCCGGTCGAGCTTCACGACGAGGTCCTCCTGGTTCTCCACGACGAGCCGGTACTTCTCCTCGCTCCGGCGCAGCGCCTCCTCCACGCGCTTGCGCGCGGTGATCTCGAGGAAGGTCACCGCGAGCTCGCCGGGCGCCGTCCGGAACGCGTCCACCTCGAACGCCCCGGCGATCCGCTCGTCGCGGTACTCGACGAGGTCCGAGTGGAACGGCTCGCCGGTCTCGACGGCGGCCCGGTAGCGCGCCGGGATCTCGGTCGCGGCGAGCGCCGGGAACACCTCCTCGAGGGTCTTCCCGAGGTGCGGGGCGAGGTCGACGCCCAGGATCCGGTTCGCGGCCGGGTTCGCGCCGGACAGGACGAGCCGGCCCCCCTCGAGCCGGTAGAACAGCATGCCCATCGGCGACGACTCGACGAACCGCTGGAACCGGAGCGCGTCGGGCGGGCGGGCCACCCGTCGATTCTAGCGGGCGGCGGCGGCCGGGATCGACCTCCGGCTTCAGCGGCCCCGGCCGCGCCCGGTCCCGTGACCGTGGGAGTGCGGGTCGTGGCCCGCGTCGTCGTGCGCGTGGTGGTGGTCGTGCGCGTGCTCGTGCGCGTGGCCGGCCGCGGCGCGCCCGCCCGACGGCGCGACGGCGGCGCGGAGCTCGGCGAGCCACGCCACCCAGGCGTCGATCCCCGCGCCCGTCCGCGCGGAGACCTCGATCGCGCGCGGTCTCGGCATGGCGCGCGCGAGCGCGTCGTGGATCCGCGCGACGTCCACGTCGAGGTGCGGCACGAGGTCGACCTTCGTGAGGAGGACGAGGTCGGCCGCCCTGAACATCACCGGGTACTTGAGCGGCTTGTCCTCCCCCTCCGTCACCGACAGCACGACGACGTTGGCGGCCTGGCCGAGGTCGTAGATCGCCGGGCAGACGAGGTTCCCCACGTTCTCGATGAAGAAGACGTCCACGTCGCGCCAGGGGAAGTCGTGGAGCGAGCGGTGGACGAGCTCGGCGTCGAGGTGGCAGGCCTGGCCGGTCGTGATGGCCTTCGACGGGATGCCGGCCTTCTCGAGCCGCCGCGCGTCGTTGTCCGTGGCCAGGTCGGCGGAGACGGCGCCGAGCCGCCAGCCGTTCGCCGCCGCCGCCCGGGCGGTCGCCTCGAGGACGGCGGTCTTGCCCGACCCCGGCGAGCCCATGAGGTTGAGGGCGAGGACGCCCGCCTCGAGGAAGTGCTCGCGGTTGTGGCGGGCGGCGCGGTCGTTGCCGGCGAGGATCCGCTCGTGCAGCCCCACCGGGATGATCGGGGGCTCCACCTCCCCCCTCTCCACTCCGTGGAGAGGGGGGCGGGGGGGGGTGAGGCCGCATCCACACGTCGTGCACATCAGGGCACCTCCAGCTCGATCGCGTCGAGGGTGAGCGCGTCGCCGCCGTCGTCGAGGCGGGCGGGGGCGTCGCAGGCGGCGCAGCGCAGGATCCCGCCGCGCGGGATGGCCTTCGCGCACGTCGGGCACGACCACGTCGCCTCGACGCGCGTGAGCGCGAGCGGGGCCCGCGCGCAGATCGTCCCGTCCCGGAACGTCTCGTACGCGGTGCGGAACAGCTCGGCGTCGACGCCGGAGAGCTCTCCGACGCGCACAGCGAGCCGGTGCACGGCGATCGCGCCGCGCGCGCGCGCCTCCTGCTCGACGCGGCGTATCAGGCTCTCCACCAGCGAGTACTCGTGCATTCGCTCTGATTCCCCCTCTCCCCCGCGCCTGCGGGGGAGAGGGTCGGGGTGAGGGGGGCCTAGCAGATTCGTGGTAGCAGCTCCCCCTCCGGCTCCGCCAGCATCCGCCTCCCGAGCCCGGTGTCGAGGATGACCGACCCGGGCCGGTCCGCGATCGCGGTCGCGACGATCGCGGCGTCGCGCCCGAGCGGGTGCGCGCGCAGCGCGGCGAGCACCTTCTCCGCCGACGCCGCCCGCACGCCGATGATCGCCTTGCCCTCGTTCGCGACGAGGAGCGGGTCGATCCCCACCATCTCGCACGCGGCGCGCACCTCGTCGCGGACCGGGAGCGCCTGCTCCTCGAGCACGATCCCGACCTTCGCCTTGGCCGCCATCTCGTGCAGCACGCCGGCGACGCCGCCGCGCGTCGGGTCCTTCATCGCGACGACGTCCTCGCCCCCGGCGCGCAGCGCCTCGCGCACGAGCCCGTTCACCGGCGCGACGTCGGAGCGCAGGTCGCCCTCGAGCCCGAGCTGGTGGCGGCGCGACATGATCGCCATCCCGTGGTCGCCGATCGTGCCGGTCACGACGAGCCGGTCGCCGGCGCGGAGCCCCGCGTCCGTGACCACCCGGTCCGCGAAGGCGACCCCGGCGGTGTTGAGGACGATCCCGTCCACCTCGCCCTTGCCCATCACCTTGGTGTCGCCGGTCACGACGGGCGCCCCGGCCTCGCGCGCGGTCTCGCGCATGGACGCCACGATCCGCTCGAGGTCGGCGCGCGAGAAGCCGTCCTCGATGATCGCCGCGCAGGTGAGCGCCGCCGGCTCGGTCGCGCCCATCATGGCGAGGTCGTTCACGGTCCCGGAGACCGACAGCCGGCCGATGTCGCCGCCGGGGAAGAAGATCGGCTGCACGACGTGCGAGTCGGTCGTGATCACGAGCCAGCGGTCGCCGACGCGCAGGGCGGCGCCGTCGTCGAGCGCGGCGAGGCCGACGCCGTCCACCGGCGTCGCGAGCGACAGGAACACGTCCTCGATGAGCTGGCGCATCGCGCGCCCGCCCGAGCCGTGCTTCATGCCGATGCGGAGGCCCGGCCTCTCCATCTACGTCCCCACGTTCCTGAGGTCGGGCTGCCCGCCGTAGGTGTGCCAGATCCGGCACTGCCCCTCCGACGAGACCATGCACGCCCCGACGGGCGCCTCGGGGACGCAGGTCTTCCCGAACAGCGCGCAGTCGGTCGGCACGCCGAGCCCGAGCATGATCGAGCCGCAGATGCACCCCTTCGCGGCCTCCCCCGCCTCGTCGTCGCGGACGCCGGCCGTGTCGATCCGGAAGCGCCTGCGCGCGTCGATCGCCGCCCACTCCGGCCGCAGGTCGAGGTTCCCGTCCTTCACCTCGGCGATGCCGCGCCAGGTCCCGGTCACGGTCCGGAACGCCTTCCAGAGGCTCCGCTGCGCGGGGAGGTTCCCCTCCCGCGTGACGCAGCGCGGGTACGCGTTGAACACCTCCGGCCGCCGGTCCTTCACGAGCTCGGTGAGCTTCAGGATCGCGGCGAGGATGTCGAGCGGCTCGAACCCGGCGACGACGACCGGCGAGCCGGTGCGGGCCGCGAACGGCTCGAAGATCCCCCAGCCGGTGATGGTCGCGGCGTGCCCGGCCGCGACGTAGCCCTCGATGTTCGTGTCCTCGATCCGCGACACGACGTCCATCGCGGCGGGGACGTACTTGTGCACCGACAGGATCGAGAAGTTCGGCGGCACCGGCGCGAGCGCGATGGCCGCGGTCGCGACCGCGGTCGTCTCGAACCCGCTCCCGAGGAAGACGACCTCCTCGCCCGGGTGCGCCTTCGCGAGCTCGACCGCCTGCGCGACCGAGTAGACGATCTCGACCTTCCCGCCGTCCGCCTGCGCGTCGGCGAGCGAGCGCGCCGTGCCGGGGAGGCGGAGCATGTCGCCGTAGGTGCAGACGCGGGCGCCCTGGGCCGCGAGCGCGACGGCCTCGTCCACCTCCGGGCCGTCGGTGACGCACACCGGGCAGCCGGGCCCCATGATGAGCGTGAGCTCCGGGGGGAGCACCGCCCGGAGCCCGAACCGCGCGATGGCCTGCTCGTGGCTGCCGCACACGTGCATCACCGAGATCGGCCGGCCGATGGCGGCGACGTTTCGCGCGAGCGCCTCCGCGAGGGCGCGGGCCCGCGCCGGATCTCGGAACTTGAGCTCGGCGAAGAGGTCGCGGCTCACGGCTTGTCCTTGCCGGCCGCGATCTCGCCCCGGACGTCGGCGGCCATGAGGTCCTCCCTCGCGCCGGTGACGTCGAGGATCTGATCGAACAGCGCGAGCGTCTCCTGGACCTCCTCGGGCGGGATGCGGCGGATCGCGAACCCGACGTGGTTCAGGACGTAGTCGCCGACCTGGACCGGCTCGTCCACGATGTCGAGCCGGAGCTCCTTGCGGACGCCGAAGAAGTCGACCGTCGCGTTCAGCCCGTCGATCGCGACCACCTTCCCTGGGACGCCGAGGCACATGCGTTCCGTCCTCCTCACCGCGCCGTCGCGTCCGCGACGACGGCCTGGCCGAGCGCGATCCCGCCGTCGCCCGGCGGCACGTGGCCATGTGGGTATACCGCGAACGCGCCCGAGAGCTCGCCGAGGATGCCCTCGGCGAGCCGGGCGTTCTGGAAGCAGCCGCCCGTCAGGACGACGGGGAGGGGGCCGGTCCGCCGCGCGGCGCCGCGGACCAGCTCCGCCCCCGCCGCGGCGAGCGCCGCGTGGAACCGCGCCGACACCGCCGCCGGGGGCGCGCCCGCCACGACGTCGCGCGCGAGCGCGCGCCACAGCGGCCGCAGGTCGAGCACGTCGAGCCCGCCCTCGGCGGCGACGTCGAAGGGGTAGGGCGGCTCGGGGGGCCCGGCGGCGGCGTCGAGGGCGAGCGCCACCTGCCCCTCGAAGCGCGACCAGGGCCGGCCGAGGGCGAGCGCGCCCGCCGCGTCGAAGGCGCGCCCCGCGCCGTGCGCGCGCGGCGAGTTCACGCCGCCCGCGATCATCCGGCGCGCCACCGCGATCTCCTTCGGGTCCACCGCGCGGAAGAGCGGGACCCGGTCCACGGGCGCGTCCTCGCCGAAGGCGTCGAGGAGCGCCGCGAGCGCGATGCGCCAGGGCTCCTCGACGGCGCGGTCTCCGCCCGCGAGCGCGAGCGGCCGGAACGTCCCGAGCCGCTCGAACCGGCCGCGCTCGACGAGCAGCAGCTCGCCGCCCCAGGCGGCGCCGTCGGTCCCGAGCCCGGTGCCGTCCCAGGCGAGCGCGAGGGCGGGGCCGTCGAGGCCGTGCTCCGCCATCGCCGCCGCCGCGTGCGCGTGGTGGTGCTGCACCTGCACGAGCGGCACCCCGAGCGCCCTCGCGCGCTCGCGGGCCCAGCGCGTCGACAGGTAGAGCGGGTGGAGGTCGCAGGCGACGACCTCCGGACGGAGCGCGAGGAACGCCTCGAGCCGGCCGATCGCCGCCTCGAACGCGGCGTAGGTCTCGAGATCGTCGAGGTCGCCCACGTGCGGCCCGAGCACCGCCTCGTCCCCGCGCGCGAGGCAGACCGCGTTCTTGAGCTGCGCGCCGACCGCGAGCACGGGGCGCGCGAAGCGGCGCGCGACCTTCACCGGGCGCGGGACCCACCCGCGCGACCGGCGCAGGACGAGCGGACGCCCCGCGACGACGCGCGCGACCGAGTCGTCGCAGCGCGAGGCGATGGGCCGGTCGTGGACGAGGAACAGATCGGCGATGCCGCCGAGCCGGCGCACCGCGTCCTCGTCCTCGAACGCGATGGGCTCGTCGGAGAGGTTCCCGCTCGTCATGACGAGCGGCCGCCGCGCCTCCGCGAGCAGCAGGTCGTGGAGCGGCGCGTAGGCGAGGAGGACCCCGACGAGCGGGCTCCCGGGCGCGATCTCCGGCGCGAGCGGCGCGTCTTCGTGGCGGGGGGGCCGGGTGAGGCTCGGCCCCCCCGAGCCCCCCGCTCGCTCTGGGGCAGCCTCATCCGGCTGCCCCTCCGCTCGCTGGCGCCGCCGGCACAGCACGATGGGGCGCTCGACCGACGCGAGCAGCGCCTCCTCCGCGGCGGACGGCTCCGCGAGGGCGCGCGCCTCGGCGAGATCCCGGACCATGACCGCGAGCGGCTTCTCCTCCCGCCGCTTGCGCTCGCGGAGCGTCCGGACCGCGGCGGGCGAGGTCGCGTCGCAGGCGAGGTGGAACCCGCCGATCCCCTTCACCGCGACGATCCGGCCCTCGGCGAGCGCGCGGCCGGCGAAGGCGATCGGGTCGTCCGCGGGGACCGGCGCGCCCGAGCGGTCCCGGAGCGCGACCGTCGGGCCGCATTCGCGACACGCGTTCGGCTGCGCGTGGAAGCGGCGGTCGCGCGGGTCGCCGTGCTCGCGCGCGCAGGCCGGGCACATGCGGAACCCCGCCATGGTGGTCGCCGGGCGGTCGTACGGGGCGCCGAGCGCGATGGTGAACCGCGGCCCGCAGCTCGTGCAGTTCGTGAACGGGTAGCGGTGGCGCCGGTCGTGCGGGTCCCGGAGCTCGCGCAGGCAGTCGGGGCAGGTCGCGAGGTCGGGCGGGATCGCGGTGCGCCGCTCGGCGGCGCCGCCGCTCTCCACGATCTCGAAGCCGGCGACGTCCTCGGGCGCGATCGCCGCGCTGCGCAGGTCGTCGACCACCGCCGCCGCGGGATGGTCGGTGCGAAGGCGCGACACGAACCGGTCGAGCGTCGCGGCGGGACCGAACGCGTCGATCGTGACGCCGCCCGCGTCGTTGCGGACGCGGCCGCGCACCCCCTCCTCGGACGCGAGGCGGTACACGAACGGGCGGAAGCCGACGCCCTGGACCGTGCCGGTGAGCACGATCCGTCTCCCCTCTCCGGGCCCGCGCCCGCCTTCTCGTGTCTCCGGACTCATGAGGCGGGGAGTCGCAGCGGCCAAAAAAGGCTTGAGATTTCGAGAATTGTATCAGCGCCGGCCTCGCGAGCACAACGCGCGCGGGCCACCCGTCGGGGAATCTCACATCCCGTGCAAAGGGGGAGGTGGGTCGGACGGCTGTCCCACTTGGGCGTACCGGGGCCAGGGGATAGGCGAGCGCGCGCCCGATGTCTAGACTTGGAGTGGATCGGCTTCACGGGTCCCTTTCGGAAAAGCCCTCGGTCGCGCGACCGGGGGCTTTTCCGTCTCGTGGCGACACCCACCCGCGATCGACCCGCCGCGGCGCTCGACGCGGGCGGTGGCGCCGTCAGGCGTCCGGCGCGGGCCGCTTCTCCCACCAGAGGTCGGGCTCGCGCGGCGGCACGCGCTCCGCGAGCGCGACGCCGAGGGCGCGGAGCTCGGCGGCGACGCGCTCGACGGCGGCCGGCACCGCGGCGCGCACCTCGGGCGAGAGGCCGATGCCGGTCTCGGTGCGCGCGGGGACCACGCCCACGAGCCGCACGACCGGCGGCGCCACCCCCATGAACTCGGCGTTGAGGAGCGCCTCGCGGACGCCGGGCTCGTGCGGGCTCACGGCGAGGACCGGCTTCCGCGAGAGCAGCTCCGCCTTCTCGTACACGCGCAGCTCGCCGGGCGCGCCCTTCGCCTTCACCGCGTCCACCAGGAGCGCCGCGTCGAGCCCGACGAGGAACGCGGTCAGGTCGTAGCCCGGCGTGCCCGCGTCGATGACCTGCACGTCCGCGGGGAGCGCGTAGCGCGCCTCGACCACGCGGACGACGTGGGGGCCGATCGCGTCGTCGCCGGTGAGGACGTTGCCGATGCCGATGATGGCGACGCGCTGACCCATTCGCCGACGGAGCCCTCCCGTGCACGAGCCCGCGCCCGAGCCCGGGCGCGGGCGCGCTCACGGGTTCTACAACACCTTGACCCGGGCGATCTCCTCGCCCGCCTGGTCGACCGTGTGGATCGCGCAGGCGAGGCAGGGGTCGAACGAGTGGATGGTGCGCAGCGCCTCGAGCGGCAGCTTGGGGTCGGCGATCGGATTCCCGACGAGCGACGCCTCGTAGGGGCCCCGCTGGTCCTTCCCGTCGCGGGGGCCGGCGTTCCAGGTGGACGGCACGACCGCCTGGTAGTTGGCGAGCTTCATCGTCTTGCCGTCCGTCTCGATGACGCTCCAGTGCGAGAGCGTGCCGCGCGGCGCCTCGTGGAAGCCGACGCCCTTGTACGTGCCGGGCTTCAGGCCCTTCAGCGGGTCGACGAAGATCGTCGTGTCGCCCTTGCCGACGTTCTCGGCGAGCAGCTTCCAGTGCTTCTGCGCGAGCTCGGAGAGGACCGCGCACCGGACGGCGCGGGCGGCGTGGCGGCCGAGCGTCGAGTGGAGCACGGCGGGGGTGAGCTTCACGCCCGCGATCTTGCCGGCCGTGCCGAGCATCCAGTCGCCCCACCTCCGCATGCCCTCGTGCCCCTGCACGTACCCGACGAGCACCTGCGCGAGCGGTCCGACCTGCACCGGCTTGCCCTCGAGGCGCGGCGCCTTCACCCACGTGTAGCGCTCCGGCGCGGGCTCGCCCTGCTTCCAGTCGCCGGTGTACCTCGGGACCGTCTCCTCCTCCCACGGCCCCTTCGTCCAGTCGCCCTCGTACCAGGCGCGGGCGATCGACTCGGTGACGTTCTGCTTCAGGTAGTCGTCGTTCCACCCCGTGACCGGGCGGACCTTCGAGAGGTCGCCGTTCCAGATGACGCCGCCGGGGAGGTCGAACGTCGTCATCTTCGCGTCGGTCGGCATGTCCGGGACGGCGAGGTAGTTCGTGACGCCCGCGCCGAACTTGAGCCAGTCGGGGTAGCTCGCCGCGATGGCGGCCACGTCCGGCAGGTAGACCTGCGTGATGAACCCGGCCACCTCGTCGAGCAGCGACTTCACCTCGTACAGCCGCTGCATGTTGAGGGCGGCGGGGCTGTCGAGGTTGATCGCGTTCGCGACGCCGCCCACGGCGAGGTTCTGGATGTTCGGCGTCTTCGAGCCGAGGATCGCGACGACCTGGTTCGCCTTGCGCTGGACGTCGAGCGCCTGCAGGTAGTGCGCGACGGCGAGGAGGTTCACCTCCGGCGAGAGCTTCATCGCGGGGTGTCCCCAGTAGCCGTTCGTGAAGATGCCGAGCTGGCCCGCCGCCACGAACTCCTTCACCTTCTCCTTCACCGCGGCGAGCGCGTGCCTCGAGTTGCCGGCCCAGGTGAGCCCGAGCGAGTCGGCGAACGCCGCCGCCTTCTCCGGCGAGGCCTCGAGCACCTTCGTGACGTCGACCCAGTCGAGCGCCGACAGGTGGTAGAAGTGCACGACGTGGTCGTGCAGCGCGTGGGCGCCGATGAGGATGTTGCGGATGAGCTGCGCGTTGAGCGGGATCTCGAGCCCGAGCGCGTTCTCCACGGAGCGGACCGAGGCGATGGCGTGGACGGTGGTGCACACGCCGCAGATCCGCTGGGTGAACACCCACGCGTCGCGCGGGTCGCGTCCCTTCAGGATGGTCTCGATCCCGCGCCACATCGTCCCGCTGGACCACGCGTTCTTGACGGCGCCGCCCTCCACCTCGACGTCGATCCGGAGGTGACCCTCGATCCGCGTGACCGGATCGATCGTGATGAGCTTGCCCATGGACGTTGACCTCTATCCTTTCAGCTCGCGGCGGCGGACTTCGCGCCGGCGGCGGTGTGCGTGCGGCCGTCCTCGACGACCACCACGGGGAAGAGCCTCGACACCAGGATGAACACGGCGACGCCGACGGCGGCCATCCCCACCGTGATGGTCGTCTCGCCGAGCGACGGGAAGTAGTTCCAGCCCGCCGGGACCGGGGTGCCGTCGGCGCGCCACCCCGCCGGCCGGTACATCGTCATGTAGGCGTTCACGCGGTAGACCGCGCCCGCCCAGACCGCCAGGAGCGCCGCGCCGAACAGCCGCCCGCGGTTCGCCTGCACGCGGGGCAGGTAGAACATCACGGCGGGGACCGCGAAGAGCGCGAGCTCGACGGCGAAGAAGAACGTCGGCCAGTTCGGGCCGAGGTAGCGCAGCTTGCCGTGGAGCGCGATGTCGCCGAGCCGGATCGCGAGGTAGGCGACGAGCAGCCCGGCGTTCACCTGCGACATCCGCGCGAAGAGCCGCTGGTCGTGCCTGGCGTTCCAGCCGAGCTTCAGGATCGAGACGAGCACGACCACCGCGCCGTAGCCCATGGAGAGGCAGGAGACGAGGAACAGCAGCGGCAGGAGCGGCGTGTGCCAGAGCGGGTGGACCTTGGTGACGGCGAGCAGCATCAGGCCGCCCAGGGAGCTCTGGTGCATGGTGGGGAGCAGGATCGCGAGGGCGATGACGTACGGCATCTTCCTCGCCAGCGCGGCGCCCCAGCGGCGCCCGAACGCCGCCCAGCGCGGCTTCGCGCTCTCCGCGGCGCCGTCGAACACCGCGGGCAGCACCTCCACCCAGAGCACGAAGATGTAGCTCATCACGCAGACGGCGACCTCGAGGAGCACCGAGGCGAGGTTCCACCAGGGCACGACCGGGAGGAGCACCGCGTTCCAGTAGCGGCCGAGCGCGATCACGATCGAGCTGCCGCCGAGCGTGTACGAGATGGCCCCGACGAGGACGGCGGGCCGCACGAGCGGGTGGTACTCGCCCCGGTTCAGGAGGTAGCAGAGCAGGCCGACGCCGAACGCCCCGGCGCCGATGCCGGTGAACACGACGACGTTCACGGGCTCCCAGATGCCCCAGGTGAACCCGTCGGTCATGTTGGAGACCGTGCCGATGCCGAACACGAAGCGCCACGCCATGAAGAGCGCCGCGACGCCGAACAGGCCGAGCAGCACGAGCATCGGGCGGTCGAGCAGCTTCCCGCCGATCGCGCGGGGCTGGACGTGGGCGCTCATCGCGTCTCCTCCTCGCCGTGCGCGGCGGCAACCTCTTCCTTCCGCTTGTTCCGGTGGACGACGAAGGCCATCGCGGCGTAGAGCGCGACCGGCGTCACCCCGTGCACGTACGGGGCGTGCGAGACGCTCTCCGAGAACCGCGCGGCGGAGCCCTCGCCCAGCGCCGGGAACCCCATAGCCTCGAAGGTCACGCCCGCGGCGGCGAGGTAGAGCACCTGGGTCCCGCCGCCCTCCCGCTCGCCGTAGACCCCGGGCGCGTAGCGCTCGGGCTGCGCGGCGAGGCGGCGCTTCGCCTCGGCGAGCAGCTCGGCGCGCCTGCCGTAGATCACCGCCGCGCGCGGGCAGACCTCGACGCAGGCGGGGTTCGCGACGGCGAGCGCCCCCTCCTTCGCCGGGTCGGCGCGGTGGCGGCACAGCTCGCACTTCACGATGGCCGGGAACGCCGCGTACCACTCGAACTTGGGCACGTTGAAGGCGCAGGCGATCTGGCAGTAGCGGCAGCCGACGCACGTCCACTTGTCCCAGAGGACGATCCCGGAGCCCTTCTTCTCGCCGTCGATCTTCCGCTTCCCCTCGCCCTCCTTGTGGAGCGCGCCCAGCATGCAGGCCGAGACGCAGGAGGGATCCACGCAGTGCATGCACTGCTGCTTCACGAAGACCTGCCCGCCGGCGTCGGTCGGGAGCGACTTGATGACGTTCTTCGTCGTGCTGTTGAGGTCGGCGGGGGCGTCGTAGACGCCCCCGTTCGCCTCGACCGCGTCGGCGGGCAGCTTGTTGGACTCCTTGCACGCGGTCTGGCACGCGCGGCACCCGACGCACAGCGTGGAGTCGAAGAGCATCCCGACCGCGTCCGGCGAGGGCGCCACCTTCTCGCGGGCTTCGGCGGGGCGGGCGAGGGCGACGGCCGCCCCGGCCGCCGCCGCGCCCTTCAGGAGGTCTCGTCGAGAGAGGCTCATGGCTGGTCCTCGGGCCGGTCCTTCTCGGCGCCGGCCGCCATCTTCTTGGAGGCGACGAAGCCCGCGCCGGCGATGGCGCCCAGGACCGCGCCACCCACGCCCACCGCGATCGCGCTCCGCCCGACGACGCCGTGCTCGGGGTGGATCGCCGGGTACGCCATCGGCGCGGTCGGCGCGTCGATGGGCAGGTTCTGGTGGATGGGGACCTCGAAGACGACGCCCTGCTCCGTGCAGCCGACGCAGGGGTGGCCGATGCCGATGGGCCACGCGCCCGGGACCTCGCAGAAGGAGAGGAGCGAGCAGTTGGCGTGCGTCTGCGGCCCCTTGCAGCCGAGCTTGTAGAGGCACCAGCCGTTCCGGTGGCCGTCGTCGCCGTAGACCTGCGCGAAGCGCCCGGCGTCGAAGTGGGGCCGGCGCGGGCAGTCCTCGTGGATCACCCGCCCGTAGGCGAAGGTCGGCCGCCCCTTCTCGTCGAGCTTCGGCAGCGTCCCGAAGGTCGCGAACTGGAGCACCGTCCCGAGGAGGTTGTAGGGGTTCGCCGGGCAGCCGGGGAGGGTGACGACCGGCTTCCCCTTCAGGATCTGCGGCACGCCGGTGGCGCCCGTCGGGTTCGGCGCCGCGGACGGCAGCCCGCCCCAGGAGGCGCAGGAGCCGATCGCGACGACGGCGGCGGCCTTCTCCGCGACCTCCCGGAGCGTGTCGATCGCCCTCTTCCCGCCGACCTGGCAGTAGATGCCGCCGTCCTTCTCGGGGATCGCGCCCTCGACGACGAGCACGTAGCCGCCGCGCTTCACCGCCTCCTCGAGCGCGGCCTCGATCTGGTGGCCCGCCGCCGCGAAGAGCGTCTCGTGGTAGTCGATCGAGACGAGGTCGAGGATGAGGTCGCCGACGTCCGGGTGACTCGTGCGGAGCAGCGACTCCGTGCAGCCGGTGCACTCCTGGAAGTGGAGCCAGACGACGGAGGGCTTCCGACCCTTCGCCACCTGCTCCGCCATCTTCTCGCCGGCCCACGCGGGCAGGCCCACCGCGGCCGCGGCGGCGGAGCAGACCTTGATGAAGTCGCGGCGGGAGAAGGCGCCGATCCCGTTCCGCGCGATCGCTTCGGAGCGCATGTCGTTCATTCCGTCCTCCGGGTGGCGCGGAGACTAGCCCCTTCGGCTTTGATTGCAACCGCCTAAATTCCGGAGGAATTTTACCAATTGACGGTGCGCATCGTTTGCGCCGCGCACGGGACGTTGGGCTGTGGTCGGCCGGCGCAGCGCACCGTTCGCAGGAGGCGTTCCTTGATTCCCATCATGGAATGGCCACTTTGGAACCGGAAACCTATTAGTCGTGACGGGATTATGGACTCCGCCCGACAACCTTGACCGTTGCAGTCCATGTCCAATTTTGCGCGTGCGATCTTTCGACGCGGCGGCCGCCCCGGAGGCGATTGGCGTGAAAAGATCACAAATCTGGACTCGGTCTCGTTCCCCTCGCGGAGCGCCGCAAACGCGTGCGGCGAGGGAGCGCCGACACGGGTGGTGAACGCAGGCGCACGCGGGCGCCGCTTCACGGACCGTGTGTGCTGCGGCCGCCGCCCGTCACGGCGGGGGCGCCGGCGCGTCCGCCCCGGGGAGCACGGCGGCCTCGCCGCACCCCTCGAACCAGCGCTCCACCACCTCGACCGGCAGCGCGAGCTCGAGCGAGAACCCGGGGCCGCCCCGGGCGACGCGCGCGTGCTCGAGCAGCTCCGCGAGCGTCCCGTCGCCGCGGGCCGCGGCCTGGAGCCGCCCGACCGCGAGCGCCGCGCCGAACGCCTTCCCGAGGTCGTCGAGGCCGTCCGCGTCCTCGCCCGTGACCCGCGCCACCACCGCGACGTCCCGCATCGCGTCGGCGTGGATCTCGATCCGCGAGGCGACCGCGGCGAGCCTGCGCCCGAGCTCGGCCTGGTCGCCGCGGAACAGCCCCTGGAGCGCGCTGCCGGGGACGACGCCGTACGCCTCGCCGTAGGTGAGGTGCTCCGGGAGCACCGGGCGCACCTCGGGATCCGGGTGCGCCAGCCGATCGAGGGTCTCCTCGACGAAGCCGGTCTCGCCGACGACGACGAGGTCGCGGCGCCAGGTCCCGAGGGCGATGCCCCCCTCCTCCGGCGCGCGCGGCGCGTACACGCGGCCGTCCGCCCCGCGCCGGGCGACGCGCGCCTCGGCCTCGACGCGCTCGAGCCGCGCCCGCTGGAAGAAGCCGGAGACGACCACGCCGCGGTGCGAGAACGCCACGCGGTCGACGTCCTTCAGCGGGTCGATGCCCGCCTCCCGGCGCACCTCGTCGATCGGGTTCCGCTCGCCGCGGCCGCGGGCGAGGCACTCGACGAAGAGCTCGCCGATGCGCGAGTGGCGGAGCGCGTTCGCCTCGAGGACGAGGAGCGGCTCCGCGGGGTCGCGCGTCAGCGCGGCGAGGAACGGATCCACGGCCGCCGGCGCCTCGCCACCGGCCTCCGCCGCGCCGGGGACGGCGAGCGTGCGGCGCTCGGAGAGGCGTGCCAGCTCGGGCTCCCGCAGCCGGCGCGGGAACTCCGGCTCGGGCGCGCGGGGCGCGCGCGGACCGCCCTCGGCGAGCCAGGCGAGCAGCACGCCGAGCCCGAGGAAGAGCGCCGCGACGACGAGGGGCGTGCGGAGGCCGCGCACCTAGAAGTCCTTTCGCTCGAGCCGGTCCACGCCGAGGGCGAGCAGCGCGACGGCGAACGCGAGCGTGCCCGCCGCGAGCGCCGCCGCGTGGCCCGCCGCCAGCGGCCGGCCCTCGGCGACGGCGGGGGCGAGGTTCCCGAGCGCGGAGAGGCGCGGGAGGACCGCCGTCACCGCGAGGAACGCGGCGCGGCCCGCGCCGGGCTCGAACAGCTCCACGAGGACGCCGCGGGCGCCCGCGACGATCCCCCCGAGGAGGAGCGCGAGCCCGGCCCCGGCGGACAGGGCGGCGCTGCGCGCGAGCACGGCGGTCGCGAGCATCGCCGCGTACACCGGCGCGAACGCGACGCACGCCACCGCCGCGGCGGCGACGGGCCCCGGGTTCACGACGCCGGTCTTGAGCCACAGCACGGCCGTGACGGCCGCGCCGCCGTACGCCGCGCCGCCCAGCACGAGCAGCTCCACGCCGACGAAGGTGCCGGCGAGCAGCTGCCAGCGCCGCACCGGCAGCGCGAGCAGCGCCTCGATCCGGCCGGGGGAGAGCAGCGTGGGCGCGAAGTCGGCGGTGGCGACGACGCCGAAGGCGAGCCCGCCGTAGAAGACCACGTACGCCGTCGCCGCGAAGAGCGGCCGGAGCGCGACGTCCACCGCGCGCACGTCGGTGCCGAGGTCGCCCCCGAAGAGCCGCGTCGCCGCGAGCGCGCCGTCGACGACCTCGAAGCGGAGCCCCAGCGCCAGCGCGACGACGAGGAGCGTCGCGGCCGCGAGGAGCGCCAGGACCCACCGGCGCGAGCGCGCCTCGCGGAGCAGGTCGAGCGCGACGGCGAGCACGATCACGCGGACGCCTCCACCGCGTCGGCGAGCACCTGCTCGAGGTCCTTCGCGTCGCGCGACAGCTCGACGACGAGCGCCCCCGCCGCGCGGGCGCGGTCGAGCGCCGCGTTGAGCGCGCCGGGCTCGCCCTCGAACGCGAACCGGCCGGGCGCGTCGCCGGGCAGGAAGCCCGCAGCGCCGAGCGCGGCCTCCGGCGCCCCGGGCTCGAACCGGACGCGCCAGCGGCTCGTCCCCTCCCGCAGCTCGCCGAGCCGTCCCTCGCGCACGACGCGGCCGTCCACCAGGATCCCGACCCGCGTGCAGACGCGCTCGGTCTCCGCGAGGAGGTGCGAGTTCAGGAACACCGTCGCGCCGCGCGCCACCTCGCGCGCGAGCAGGCCGCGCACCTCCACCCGCGCGAGGGGGTCGAGGCCGTCGGTCGGCTCGTCCAGCACGAGGAGGTCCGGCGCGCCGAGGAGCGCGCACGCGAGCCCCAGCCGCTGGCGCATGCCCTTCGAGTAGGCGCCCACGCGGCGGCCGGCGGCGCCGGCGAGCCCCACCTCCTCGAGGCGGCGGGGGATCTCGGGGCCGGCGCGCCCGAGCCCCTTGAGGCGCGCGACGCTCCGCAGCACGTCGTGCGCCGAGAGCGCGGGCGGGAACTGGAGCCGCTCGGGGAGGTAGCCGACGCGCGCCCGGACGCGCGGATCCGCCGGGTCGCCGCCGAGGAGCCGCGCGGTCCCGCCGGACGGGCGAACGACGCCGAGGATCGACTTCACGAACGTCGTCTTGCCCGCGCCGTTCGGGCCGATGAGGCCGAACGCGGTGCCCGCCTCGACGGCGAGGTCCACGCCGCGGAGCGCCTCGTGCGGCGCGCGCCCGAGCCCGCCCGGGTACGTCTTCGCGAGGCCGCGCGCGTCGATCGCGAGCATCGACGCATCGTACACCGCGCGCGCGCGGCGGGTCGGATCAGGCGCCCGCGAGGCGCGCGACCGCCTCCTCCGTCTCGCGCACGAGCTCGCGCACGAGGTCGCCCGCCGGCCGCGCGCGGGCGAGCGCGACGCCCTGCCCGGCCCACAGCGACAGCAGGTCGGCCTTCCCCGCCTTCGCGGCCTCGCGCCGGAGGTCCGCCGTCATCGAGTTCTGGAGCGGGTAGGGGAGCGCCGGCGCCGAGGCGAGCGCCTCGGTGAAGCGGTTGCGCAGGCCGCGCGCCCACCGGCCGGAGAAGGCGCGCGTGAGCGTCGTCTCGTCGGCGTCGCGGCGGGCGAGGATCGCCTCCTTGTACGGGCGGCTCGCGCCCGACTCGGGGCAGGCGAGGAACGCGGTGCCGAGCGCGACGGCGGACGCGCCGAGCGCGAGCGCGGCCGCGATGCCGCGCCCGTCCATGACGCCGCCCGCGGCGACGACGGGGATGCGCACGGCGTCCACGATCTGCGGGACGAGCGAGAGGGTCCCGGCGAGCCCGCCCTCCACCGCTCCCAGGAACGTACCGCGGTGGCCGCCCGCCTCGCCGCTCTGCGCGACGACCGCGTGGACGCCGCTCGCCTCGAGCGCGCGCGCCTCCCGGACGCTCGTGGCGGTGCCCATGACCACCGCGCCGCCGCGGGCGAGCGCGGCGACGTCCTCCGGCGCGAGGGCGCCGAAGGTGGTGCTGAACACCGGCACGCGCTCCTCGAGCACGACGCGGAGCTGCTCCCGGAACGGCTGCCCGGCCGAGGGCGCCGCGGCGGGCGGGAGGCCGACCTCGGCCCGGAACGGCGCGAGCGCCGCCTGCGCGCGCGCCACCTCGTCCGGCGTGGGCGCCGGGGCCTCCGCCTCCGGCGCGAAGAGGTTCATGCAGAACGGGCGCGAGGTGAGGGCGCGGGTGGCGCGGATCGCGTCGCGCAGGGCCTCCGCCGAGACGTACCCCGCCCCCATCGAGCCGAGCCCGCCCGCGTTCGAGACGGCCGCGGTGAGCTCGGGCGTCGAGGGACCGCCGGCCATCGGCGCCTGGAACACCGGGTACTCGATCCCGATCCGGTCGGCGAGGATCCGCGGCCACCGCATGTCGCACCTCCGCGCCGCGCCGGGCGCAGGCGGCCGGCGCGCTCGGGGCATGTAGCCCACGCCGCCTCGCTCCGCCGCGCTCGGGTGGCGCGACGGCGAGTGAGGGGGTGTGCGTCCCGCGGTCCCGCCCCGGCGAGGGATCCCACCCCGGGGCGCCTTGCTGTACTCTCGCACGCACCGTGGACCCGGGGGGGTCATGCGCAGCGATGCCGATGGTGGAAGCGCCTCGCGAACGGTCTACCTGCCGGCGGACCGCACGAGCGCGCTGAAGCTCGCGACGGAGATCTCGGTCGCGTCGAGGAGCGCGGTGGTCGAGGCGCTCCTCCTCGGGACGGGGACCGCCCTCGCGGTGGTGGACCGGAACCGCCAGATCGTGGCGCTCAACGCCGCGTACGTCTCGCTCCTCGGCGTGGACGATCCGAGCGAGGCGCTCGGGCTCCGGCCCGGCGAGGCCGTCCGCTGCGTCCACGCGCGCGCGACGCCGGGCGGCTGCGGCACGACGCCGGCGTGCCCGAGCTGCGGCGCCGCGATCGCGATGCTCGTCGCCGGGCGCCGCGGCGAGCCGGCCGAGCGCGACTGCTGCCTGCGCGTGCAGCGCGACGGCGTCACCGCGGACCACGTGTTCCGCGCGCGCGCGACGCCGCTCGAGATCGGCGCCGCGCGGTTCCTCCTCCTCACGCTCGCCGACGTCTCGGCGGACCGCCGCCGCGCCGCGCTCCAGCGCGCCTTCCTGCACGATCTCGCGAACCTCGCGACCGGGCTCGACTCGGCGGCGGGGGCGCTCGGCGACGACGCCGGGCTGGACGCCACGATCGCCTCCGACATCCGGCTCATGGCGCGGCGGCTCGTCGGCGAGGTGAGGCTGCAGCGCGCGCTCGCCGCGGAGGCGAACGGCGTCGAGATCGTGCCCGAGACGGTCGCGGCGGGCGCCGCCCTGTCGGCGCTCCGCGACATCCTCGCGCACCACCCCGCCGCGCGCGGGCGGAGGCTCGTCGTCGCGGCACCCGGGCCCGGCCCCACGGTGCGCACCGACGGCGTCGTCCTGCAGCACGTCGTCGGGAACATGATCGTGAACGCGCTCGAGGCCACGCCGGAGGGCGGCGCCGTCCGGCTCTCGGTCGCGGACGGGGTGGGCTTCGTCGCCTTCCGGGTCTGGAACCCGGGCGCGATCCCGGCCGCGGTGCGGCCGCGCGTGTTCCAGCGGTACTTCACGACGAAGCCGGGCGCGGGACGCGGGCAGGGGACCTTCGCGATGAGGCTCTTCGGCGAGGAGTACCTCGGCGGGAGGGTGTCCTTCGAGACGTCCGCCCGCGACGGCACGACGTTCGAGCTGCGCCTCCCGGCGCGCTAATCCCCGGCGGGCGCGAGGTGGAACTCCCGCACGGGCGGGAGCGCGGCGAGCGACCGCGCGAGGCGGCCGAAGTTCCGCTCGTGGGTGGTCCGGATCGTCATCCGGTACTCGAACTGCCGGCCGTCCTCGGTGAGCCGGTACGCGAGCCCCGAGACCGAGAAGCCGTGTCGCTCCAGCAGCGCGCGCAGCGTCTCCTCCGGCATGACGTCGTCCCGGTCGAAGCGGACGCGGTGGTGCGCGAACCGGTGGGACGGCAGCCGGTTCTCGATCCACCGGAACGCGGCGAGCACGCCCAGCGAGGCGACGGTGCCCGCGACGGCCGGGTAGTAGAGCCCGCTGCCCATGAGGACGCCGATGGCGGAGGTGATCCAGATGGAGGCCGCCGTGGTGAGGCCGCGGACGGAGATCCCCTCCTTGAAGATCACGCCGGCGCCGAGGAAGCCGATGCCGGTCATGATCCCCTGCGCCATGCGGGTCGGATCGATCCGGACGCTGTCCGCGACCCCCGTGAACCACTCCCGCTGGTAGACGGTGAGCAGCATCAGCAGCGACGACGCGAGGCAGACGAGGGTGTGCGTCCGGAACCCCGCGGGGCGGCCGTGGAAGCTGCGCTCCATGCCGATCGCGGCGCCGGCGACGAGGGCGCCGACGAGGTGGAGCAGCACGTCGGGGCGCGCGGCGGCGACCATGGGACCGACCGGGATTTCCGCGAGCAGCTCCAGGAACGCGCGCATCGGAGGGCGGCGGGCGAGGTGGCGCCCGCACGCGCTCCTCAATCTGGCGCTCGCTCGCCCGGGCGGAACCGGGCGAAGCGGGGGGCTGCCGCGCGACGCGGAGGAAGCCGGGCCCCACCGCCCCTTCGGTGAGCGACGACCGAGATGGCGTTGCCGGCGATTCGCCCTCCGCCGGAAGGCCTCGGATCCCGGCCCGTTCCGACCTGGCCCGGCCCTTGCTGTCGGAAGGACCGGAAGGAGAGCGCCCCTGGAGGATCACGTGATCACCGCCGCCGCCCGCCGCTCCATGCTCCCGCACGAGCACGGCGCGTGGGGGCAGCTCGCCATGCCGCTCCTCACCGCGTTCGCGATCGGCGGCCCCAGCCCCGCCGCGGTCGCCCTCGCGGCGGCGGTCGTGCTCGCGTTCCTCGCCCACGAGCCGGCGATCGTGCTGCTCGGGCAGCGCGGGCGCCGCGCGCGGGACGAGGACGGCGACCGCGCCCGCCGCTGGCTCGTCGCGACGGGGGGGCTCGCCGTGCTCGCGGGCGGCGCCGGCGTCGCGCTCGCGCCGCCCGTCGCGCGGCTCGCGCTGATCGTCCCGGGAGCGCTGGGCGTCGCCGTGCTCGCGCTCCTCCTCGCGCGCCGCGAGAAGACCGTCGCGGGCGAGACCGCCGTCGCGGCCGCGCTCGCGGCCGCGGGCGCGGCGGTGGCGCTCGCGGGCGGGGCCGACCCGGCCGACGCGCTCGTGGCCGCCATCGTCTGGACCCTCGGGTTCGCGGCGGCGACGCTCGCGGTGCAGGTGATCCTCGTGCGCGTCCGCTCGAAGGGCGCGCGCGATCCCGGGCGCCGTCACGCGCTGCTCGCGGCGCTGCTCGCGGCGGCGGCGGTGGGGCTCTCCCTCGCGGGGCTCCCCGCGGCGCTCGCGTGGGCGACGCTCCCGACCGCGGTCCTCTCGATCGCGGTGTGCCTCGCGCGCTTCTCGCCGAGGCGGCTCCGCGAGCTGGGGTGGGCGCTCGTCGCATCGTCCACGCTCACGCTCGTCATCCTCGTCGTCGGGCTGCGCTGAGGTCCGGCGGGCGGGTACGATGCGGGCGTGATCCCCGCGCGGACCGTCGCCCTCTCGATCGCGCTCGCGGTCGGCGCGACGCGCGAGGCCCCCGCTCCCGAGCCCTCCGCACCGCCCGGGGGCCAGGGGTGGGGGAGAGGGGGAGCGCGCCCGCGACGTGGGGGCTCCGGCCGAGGCCACGTGATCCTCGCGGGCGAGCGCGTGCCGGTGCGCTGGACGGACGGGGACAGCTTCCGGATCGGCGGCGGCCGGTTCGCGGGGCGCGCCGCCCGCCTCGTCGGGGTGAACGCCCTCGAGACGTTCGGGCCGGTGCACCGGATCGGCGGGATGGGTCCCCGCGAGCTCCTCGCGATCGCGCGGGCGACGGCGCCGCTCGCGGCGGCGCGGGTCTGGCGCTGCGACGCGGACGGCGCGCGCGACGGGTACGGCCGGCTCCTCGTGCGCTGCCCCGACGCGGCCGAGGCGCTCGTCGGCGCGGGGCACGCGATGGTGTTCGCGGTCGAGGAGCCGCCGGACGCGCGCCTCCTCCGGACGCAGCGCGCGGCGCAGGCGGCCCGCGCCGGGATGTGGGCGCGCGGCGCGCCGCCGCTCGTCCCGACGAGCCTCCACTCCGCGGACGAGCAGGACCTGGGACCGCGCGGCGCGTACGACCGCATCGCCGACACCCGGACCGGCGCCGCCGCCCCGGCGCCGCACGCGCGCACGTACGCCACGTGCGAGGAGCGCTGCCTCGGCGACGGCGAGGACCGGGCGTGCATGGTGTACGTCCCGTTCGCGCGGCGGTACCGGCACAGGCCCGCGTGCCTCCGGTAGGGCGAGCGGCTCAGCGCCGCTCGGACGCGGAGACGGGGCCTCGCGCCGACCGGCGCGGGGCCCTTTCCCTTCCCGCCGCCGCGAGGAGCGCCGCGATCGGCTCCTCCTTCCGGAAGGCGGTCCCGCGGAAGAGCGCGACGACCTCGCCGCGGCCGTCGGTGACGCGGACGTTGCACACCGAGACGCGCCGGGAGACGGACTCCTCGCGCGCCTCCGCCGTGAGGACGCCTTCGCGCGCGGCGCGCGTGAAGGTGATGCTCACGTCGAGCGCGACCGCGACGGTGCCGTGCGAGTTGGACGCGACCGCGAAGGCGAAGTCGGCGAGCGTGAACACCGCGCCGCCCTGCGCGACCCCCACGCCGTTCAGGTGGTCGCGGCGGAGCCGCATCCGCACGAGCGCGTAACCCTCGCGCGCCTCGACCAGCTTCGCGCCCGCGAGCGCGGCCCAGCGGTCGCCCTGCATGAGCCGGCGCACGAGGACGGTGGGATCGTGGGGGGGCATCCGGTTCCTCCGGGTGAGCGCGAGAGTGTACCCGAGCGGGCGCGCGGGGGGCGGGTGGTTGCGGCCGCGCGCCGGCGCGGGGCATCATCGCGCTCCATCCCGGAGGCCACCATGGACGCCGCGACGCTCAACGGGCACCTCGAGAAGCACCTGCGGGTCGCGACCTTCCCCGTCGGGATCCGGTCGCTCGCGCCGGGCGAGCCGCTGCCGCCGAAGGCGAAGCGCCCGGCGAAGGACCTCGGCGTGAAGGTCGCCATCTGCCAGGCGATCGGGTTCGCCCGGCGCTACGGCTGGACGCTCGGCTTCTCCGGCGACGACCTCTCCTGCCCGATCGCGAAGGCCGCCTTCGGCTTCGCGGACCGGAACGAGTACTACACCTCGGGCGCGCTCGCCGACGGCATGTACGCCTCGTGCCGCGAGGCCGGCGCGCGGTTCGAGGACGCGATCGCGAAGTACGAGCGGAACGAGGTCGGCGCGGTGGTGGTCGGGCCGCTCTCGCGCATCGACTTCGCCCCCGAGACGGTGCTCGTCTACGGGAACCCGGCCCAGGTGCTCCGGCTCGTGAACGCCGCGCTCTTCGAGAAGGGCGGCGCGCTGCGCGCCGAGTCCACCGGCCGCGCCGACTGCGCCGACATCGTGATCCGCACGCGGCGCACGGGCGAGCCGCAGCTCGTCCTCCCCTGCTACGGCGACCGGATCTTCGGGATGACGGCCGACGACGAGATGGCCTTCACGTTCCCGTTCCAGGCGGCCGAGGGGATCGTGAAGGGGCTCGAGGGGACGCACGCCGGCGGCGTGCGCTACCCGATCCCCGTCTACCTCCGCTGGCAGGGGGAGTTCCCGAAGTCGTACCAGGAGCTCGAGCGGCTCTGGTCCCAGGGGAGGTAGGCCCGCGATGACGGACCTCGCCGACCTCTGGTTCGCGGTCGCCCTCCTCGCCGCGAGCGGCGTCGCCGTCTGGCAGGGCGCCCGGATCGCGCTGCGCCGCCGGATCGAGAACCCGTTCCTGTCCGCGACGGGCGGCAAGGCGCTCGCCGTCGGCCTCGGGGTCCTCGCGCTCGGGCTCGTGGGCGCGCTCGTCGCCGTGCTGGAGGGGCTCCGGCTCCGCGCCGGGTAGCCGGCGCGGGTACCCGCCCGGGCCTTGCCGCCGCGGCTCGGCCGGGAGAAGCCACCGGAGCGCACCCCGCGCGCCGGAGGCCCGATGGTCGAAGCCCACGCCTGGAACGAGCAGCTCGACCTCGCCCACGAGGCGATGGACCACGAGCACCACCTCCAGATCGCGCTCCTCTCGGGGTTCGCCGACGCGGTGGAGCAGCGCCGCCCGTGGCTCGCCCGCAGGCTCGCGGAGCAGCTCGTGCGCTACAGCGCCGTGCACTTCGCGAGCGAGGAGCTGCTCATGGAGGCGAGCGGCTACGAGCCGCGCGGCGCGCACGCGAGCGAGCACGCCGCCTTCCTCGCGCAGATGCGCGAGCTCGGGGCGGGCTACGACGGCGCGGGCGGCGAGGCGGCGCTCGCCGCGGCCCTCGAGCTGCGCGCCGCGCTCGCGGCGCACATCGCGGACGCGGACCGCAGGCTCGCCCAGCACGCGCGCGCGCGCTAGCCCGCCGCCGCGCGCAGGACGTCGTCGAGCCGGCGGGAGAGCTCTCCGCGCGAGAGCACCTCGTCGGCGCCCGCCGCCGCGGCGGCGCGCGCGAGGTCCACCTCGAGGTGACCGAGGAAGCCCACGATCCGCACGCCGCCCGCGGCCTTCGCGGCGCGGATCTCCTCGAGGGCGCCGGGCTCGGACAGGTCGACGAGGATCGTCCCGGAGGGCAGGGCGCGCGCGCCCTCGGAGAGCGGCGTCCCGCGCGGCAGGAGCCGGACGTCGAGGCCGAGCCGCTCGGCCGCGGCCTGGATCCGGGAGCGGAACAGGAGGTCGCGCACGGCGACGAGGACGGGCATGCCCGCGTCGTAAGCGGGCGCCGGCGCGTGCGCCACCGGACCGGGCGCCGTCAGTCGTGCTCGCCGCCGCCGTGGCAGTCGTTGCAGCCGCAGACGCTGCCGGAGCAGCAGTGCCCCACGTCGAGGCAGGTGCCGGCCGCCGTGGACGGGGCCGGCACCGGGTCGGGCATGAGCTCCCCCCCGACGCTGACCCTGACCGGGTACCGGAGCGGCTCCCGGGTGTAGAAGTTTCCCGCCTGGTTCGCGGTGATCGTGAAGCTCCGCGTGCCGGGCGCGACCTCCGTGATCGTGACGGCCTGCCCCTCGCCGCCGAAGGTGCCGGCGAGGGTCCAGGCCACCGCGCTCTCCTCGCCGCCCGTGCCGCCGTGGCACTCGAGGCAGTCGTCGCCGGGCTCCATCATCGGCCCGTTCTCCGGGATGCACCCCCCGAGCAGCGCGGCGAGCGCGACCGCGGCGAGCGGCTTCATGTCATCCCCTCCTCAGCTTGAGGTCGAACTCGACGCCGAGCGCGTCGTCCACCTTGATCATCAGGAGCGAGGGCCGCGCGATCCCGTGCGCCTCCAGGCTGACGTTCACCTTGCCCTTCACCGAGGCGGAGCCGTCGTCGGCGAACTGGAGCGTGACGGGGACCTCGAGCGCGTGCTTCACGCCGTGGAACTCGAGCTCGCCCGCGAGCGTGGCCGGGATCGCCTTCCCGTGCGACGCGGGGAGGACGAGGCTCGTCACCCCCTTGAACACGACGAACGGGTGGCGCGCCGCCTGGAGCGTGTCGCGCATGTTCGAGTCCCGGTTCGCGTCGCCGGAGTCGAAGCTCGAGACCGGGACGCGCACCATCGCGAGCACCTTGCCGTCGGGCTGGACGACGGCCTTCCCCTCGATGCTCGACGAGCGGCCGTCGGCCGCGTGGAGCTTGTGGTGCAGGTGGTAGGTGATCGTGCTGCGGGCGGCGTCGACGGAGTAGGCCTGCGGCTCGGGCGCGCCGGCGGCGAGCAGGGCGAGGACGGCGAGGGACGGGAACATGGGATCTCCTAGAAGACGAGCGCGCCGACGGCGACGCCGGTCGCGGCGAGAGTCCCGTATCCGATGATGAGGTGCGTCTTCCCGATCTGCTCCTGATCGAGGTAGCCCTCACGATTCCGCGTCTGGATCCCGTAGACCGCCTGCGCGACCATCCCGGCCGTGGCGAGGAGCATCCCGAGCTTGTGCACGCGCACACGGTCCCACCCGCGATCCGGCTTCTGCGCGGGGCGTGGCGCGAGCAACGCGAGGGTCCCCCCCACCGCGAACACGCCGAAGGTGGTGTAGGCGAGCGCCTTGTGCGAGAGCTCGTAACGTCCGGTGTTCGCGGTCCCGAACTTGTCGCTGTAGTTGAGCTGGCCGGCGACGATCGTCGCGATCTCGAGCCCCAGCACCCCGAGGCCGACCTGCTGGTGCCGGTGGAGGAGCTTGCGGCGCGTGCCCATCCGCGCGTCGTCCTTGGACGGCGCCGGCACGGTCGGCTTGCCGAGCAGGTCGAAGTCGAGCGAGCTCGACGGCGGCGCCGCGGCGAGCGCGACGACGAGCGGCGCGCGTGCGCGGCCCCCTTCGAGCGAGAGCTCGCCGTCGAGGAGCCGGAGCGCGCGCGCGGATCGCGGCGCCGCCGCCAGGACGGCGAGCGCGAGCAGCGCGATCGGCGGCGGTACGCGGAAGCGACGCTCGGGACGCGGGACGTTCATGGCAGGACCCCTCCGGCGCGGCAGCCACCACCCTAGACCCGCGCTCCCCGAGGCGGCAGCCTACCCGTCGGGCACCGCGACGCGACGCCGCACGTGGGCAGCCGCGGCCCCGGAAGTGACCTTGCGCGGACCGCGCGTTTGCGCGGGCAGACCGCGACACGTACGGTGAATCGCGGGTTTCCCGGGATCGAGCGGAGGTCTCAATGGATCGGGGCGGCTGGAAGGCGCGGCTCTTCGGACCGCTTCAGGTGGCGCTGACGCTCCTCCTCTTCGCGGAGGCGATCGCCGTCCTCGGCGCCGCGCTCTCCCCGGCCGTGGCCCTCTTCGCCTGGGCCGAGGCGCGGCTCCCGGCGGAGGGCGCCCTCCGCGCGCTCGGCGTCGGCGTCGCGCTCGCGGCGGGGTACTTCGCGTTCGGGCTCGCGCTCCTCGTCGTCGTCCCGCTCGCGCGCTGGCTCACCCTCGCCCGCGGGACGCCCGTCGGGCGGTTCCCGTTCCTCTCGGCGGGCGCGTGGCGGTGGGCGAGCTACAACGCCCTCACGCTCATGGTCCGGTTCACGTTCGTGAACTGGATCCGGGTGACGCCGTTCCTGCCCCTCTACCACCGGCTCATGGGGGCGCGGATCGGCAAGCGCGTCCAGATCAACACGGCGGTCGTCGCCGACCAGAACCTGATCACGATCGGCGACGACACCGTGATCGGCGGCGACGTCACGCTCGTGTGCCACTCCGCCGAGCGGGGCCACCTCGTGACGGCGCCGGTCTCGATCGGGAGCGGCGTGACCGTCGGCCTCATGGCCGTCGTGTTCCCCGGCTGCACCATCGGCGACGGCGCGATGATCTCCGCGGGGTCGGTCCTGTCGAAGGGGACGAAGGTGGGGCCGGGCGAGATCTGGGCGGGCGTCCCGGCGCGGCGCGTCGGGCGCAGGCGGCCCGGGGCCGCGGCGGCGCCCGCCGCGGCCTCGCCCTGAGGGGGTCCCGCGCGCCCCCCGGTCGCCCCGGGGCGGCGCGGGAACGGCTCACTTCGCGGGGCCGGCCGACCCCGCGCTCGCCTGCGCCAGCACCTTGTTCCAGCGCGCGACCTCGCTCTCGACGAGCTTGCGCAGCCCCTCCGGCGTGCGCGCCTCCTTGTTCGACAGGTCGCCGCCCAGGTCGAGGATCCGCTTGCTCGTCGCCGGGTCCTCGACCGCCTTCACGAGCGCCGCGCTCAGCTTCTTCACGACGTCGGCGGGCGTGCCCTTCGGCGCGAACACGGCGTTCCACGCGGACACCTGGTAGTCCGGCAGCCCCGCCTCCTTGGTGGTCGGGACGTCCGGCAGCGCGGGCGAGCGCTGCGGCAGCGCGACCGCGTAGGCCTTAATCGTCCCCGCCTGGATCTGCGGGACGAGGTTCACGATCTGATCGCACATGTAGTCCACCTGGCCGGCGACGAGGTCGTTGAGGGCGGGGCCCGTGCCGCGGTACGTGACGCGCGTCGGCCGCGCGCCCGTCAGCGAGTTGAAGAGCGTGCAGGTCGTGAACGAGACGGAGCCGACGCCGGCGTGGGCCTCGTTCAGCTTCTCGGAGTTCGCCTTCAGGTAGGCGACGAACTCCTTGAGGTCCTTCGCCGGGAAGTCCTTCTTCGCGACGATCAGGATGGGCGTGCCCGCCGCGAGGCCGATCGGCGCGAAGTCCTTCACCGGATCGTACTTGAGATCCGGGTAGACCGCGGGCGCGGCGCCGTGGGTCCCCATGTGACCCATCATGATGGTGTAGCCGTCCGGCGCCGACTGCGCGGCGCGGGTGATGCCGGTGGTGCCGCCCGCGCCGGCGACGTTCTCGATGACGATCTGCTGGCCGAGCGTGCGCGACATGTGCTCGGCGACGATCCGCGCGATGACGTCGGTCGGACCCCCGGCGGCGAAGGGGACGACCATGGTGATGGGACGCTCCGGGTACGCGGCGCGCGCGGCCGCGGGGGAGGCGAGGACGGCCGCGAGGGCCAGGGACGACACGAGCGACTTCATGCGTTGCACTCCTTTCACTCCGAGAAGACCTCCTCGCGGCGCCGGCGAATCGACGGCAGGACGGCGAGCGCGAGCACGACGACGGCGGTGGCGAGCAGCCCCGCGCTGATGGGGCGGTGCACGAAGGTGGCGAGGCTGCCGCGCGAGAGGGCGAGGGCGCGGCGCAGGTTCTCCTCCATCAGGCGCCCGAGCACGAACCCGAGGAGGAGCGGCGCGGTCTCGAAGTCGAGCTTCGAGAGGGCGTACCCCGCGAGCGCGAGGAGCGCCGTCAGCAGGACGTCGCCCGGCGAGCTGTTCACCGAGTAGATGCCGATGCAGGAGAAGAGCAGGATCGCCGGGAACATCAGCCGGTAGGGGACCCCGAGGAGCCTCACCCAGAGCCCCACGAGCGGCAGGTTGATCACGAGCAGCATCAGGTTCCCGATCCACATGCTCGCGATGACGCCCCAGAAGAGCGTCGGGTTCCTGGTCATGACGAGCGGGCCGGGCACGATCCCGTGGATCGTCATCGCGCCGACCATGAGCGCCATCACCGCGTTGGGCGGGATCCCCAGGGCGAGCAGCGGCACGAACGAGGTCTGGGCGCCGGCGTTGTTCGCCGCCTCGGGGCCGGCGACGCCCTCGATCGCCCCCTGCCCGAAGCGCCGCGGGTCCCGCGCGAGCCGCTTCTCGACGGTGTAGGAGGCGAACGGGCCGAGCACGGCGCCGTTCCCGGGGAGGATCCCGAGCGCGGCGCCGAGCACGCTCCCCCGCACCACGGGAAACACGGCGCGCGCGAGGTCGGCGCGGTCGGGGAGGAGCTTCCCGATCGGGCGGTCCACGACGTCCCGCCGCGCGACGACCTCGAGGTTCCGGAGCACCTCGGCGAACCCGAACAGGCCCATCGCGAGCACCGCGAAGTCGAGCCCGTCCGACAGCGGGGCGTATCCGAAGGTCATCCGCTCGACGCCGGTCTCGAGGTCCTGCCCCACGGTCGAGACGAGGACGCCGAGCAGGATCATGCCCATGGCCTTCAGGATCGAGCCGCGCGCGAGCACCACGGCGAAGGCGAGCCCGGCCACCATGAGCGAGAAGTACTCGGCCGCGCCGAACAGGAGCGCGAGCTTCGTGAGCGGGACCGCGAGCGCCGCGACGACGAGCGTCCCGAGGCTGCCGGCGAAGAACGAGCCGAGCGCGGCGACGCCCAGCGCGACGCCGGCGCGCCCCTGCTTCGCCATGGCGTGCCCGTCGATGGTCGTCACGACCGCGGTCACCTCGCCCGGGATGTTGACGAGGATCGCCGTCGTCGAGCCGCCGTACTGCGCCCCGTAGTAGATGCCCGCGAGCAGGATGATCGCGCCCGTCGGCTCGAGCCCGAACGTGATGGGCAGGAGCATCGTGATCGTCGCGATCGGCCCGATGCCCGGGAGGACGCCGATGAGCGTGCCGATCAGGCAGCCGACGAGCGCGAGCCCCAGGTTCTGGAGCGTGAACGCGACCGAGAAGCCGAGCCCGAGGTTGTGGAGGAGGGCGTCCATGCTCAGAGGTTCACCACCCCCGGGATGACGAGCACGGGGATGGGGAGGCCGAGCGCGTACCGGAACAGGCCGACGCAGAACGCGGTCATGACGAGCGCGAACAGGGCGAGCTCGCGAGGGCGGCTCTCCGCGGACGCGGCGCCGCTCACGAGGACGACGAGCGGCCCCGCCACCGCGAGGCCGACGGTGCGGATGGTGAGCGCGAAGGCGACGACCGCGAGCGACACGAACACCGGGCCGCGCAGCGGCCAGCGGCCGAGGGACGGACCGTCCTTGACGAGCGACAGCGCGGCGACGGCGAGCCCCACGGCGCCCACCGCGACGGCGACGGACCGCGGCAGCATCCCGGGACCGAGCCCGCGCATCGTCCCCGTGGCGAGGTCGGCGGTCGCGGCGAGCGCGCACACCGCGAGCGCGACGAGCGACGCGCCGGCGACGAAGTCGCGCGGCGAGCGGATCGTCGCGCGGCCGGGCGCGGCGCTCTCCATGGGCATCGAACCTCCCGTCGCGAAGGGGGGATGCACTTGATGGCGCTCCGCGGGGGGGCCTGCCGTGCTCGGATGGGTGCGGACGGCCGATCTCCGGGCACCACGACCCCGCCGGCCCCGGCCGCCGGCGCGCGCGGCCGGCGGGGCGACCCGCGCGTGGCGCCTCCTCGTGCGGGAGGGTCCATCCCGCCGCTCGCTCCCCGCCCCCTCGCCGCGCCGGCCCTCGCCTGGGCGGCCGCCGGGCGCCGCCGTCGCGCGCGCCCGTCACCCGTGGTGCGACCGCGCCATCTTCTCCGGCGCGTTCCGCCGGAGCACGACGAGCGACGCGACGAGCACGACGATGAGGACCGTCAGGAGCCCGAGCTCCCACATCACGTGCCGGAACAGGCGCTCCTCGGACCCGTCCTGCGCGCTGAACTCCGCGGTGATCACGAGGATGCGCCGGACCGCGGCGATGAGCGCGACGAGCAGGAACGGCTCGGGGACGAGCGCGTGCTCGCGGAACGAGACCTGCACGGTGTACAGCAGCTCGACGACCATGAGCGCGAGCAGGATCCGGTCGAGCACCGCCACGACGGCGCGCAGGTCGAGCCCGGTCGAGGCGGAGCGCGCGATCTCGACCGCGCCCTGCACGAGCATGATCGCGGCGGTGAGCGCGAGCAGCACGCCGAGCACGACGTAGACGCCGTCCTGGACGCCGGAGAAGACGACCGAGACGAGCCGTCGCGCTCCGCTCTCCTTCGGCTCGGGCGCGCTCACGGGGCACCGGCGGGGGTCGCGCCGGCGGGCGGCTCGATCGCGGCGGCCGGCACCGGAGCGCGCGGCGGAGGGCCGTCCAGCGGGGCCTCGAGCGCCTCGGCGAGGGAGACCGCCGGCTCGCCGGCGGCGGGCGCGAGCCGCTCCGCGAGGTCCGCGAGCGCCTCCGCGAGGTCGTCGCGCGCGGCCGCCGCCCGGGCGAGCTCGCGGCGGAGGCGCGCGGCGCGATCGAACGCCGCGCGCGAGCCGTCCGAGACCTGCTCCGCCGCGCGCAGGTCGAAGGTGCGCCGCGCGTCGCGCCGGAGCGCGTCGAGGGCGCGGTCGAGCTGCGCGAGCGCCTCCGCGTCGAGATCGGAGCGCGTCCACGGCTTGAGCCGCTCGCCGCGACCGGCCCACACCCGGCCGAGCGCGCCGAACCCCGGGGCGTCGCGCGCGGGCAGGTCCTCCACGACGAGGAGCGGGGCGGCGCGCACCGGGAAGTCGAGCGGGAGCAGCTCGAACAGCAGCGCGCCGTCGGCGCGGACGCGGACCCGGGCGGGGTGGGGGCCGAAGGGGAACCACGGCTCGAGCGCGTCGCGCGACGCCGCCGCGAGCGCCGCCCGCGCCTGCGCGTCGAGCGGGGGCGGGGCCGCCGCGCGCGGGCGCGCCGCGCGCCGGAGCGTCGTCATGAGGTCGCGCACCTGATCGATCCCGACCACGACGTTGAGCGCGGTCCCCCGCGCGTAGGTCGCGTGGTACACGCCCACGAGCTCGAGCTGGCCCGTCCGGCACGAGACGGCGAGCACCGGGCTCCCCGAGCTGCCGGGCGAGAGGAGCGCGTCCACCACGAAGTCGTCGTGATCCCACTCCCCCTGCTCGTCGTGGTCGAACGGCGAGATCACCTTTCCGACGTTGTCCGCCCGGAACGCGCCGAGCGGGAACCCGCGGACGTTGACCACGTTCCGCTCGCGCAGCGCGGCGCTCTTGCCGACCCGCCACGGGATGACCGGGAGCGGCTGCGCCGACTTCAGCACGGCGACGTCGAGCTGCGGATCGGCGACGACGCGCGAGAGCGGGACGTCGTCGCGCTCGTAGTCGTCGGCCTCGTTGTCCACGACCTTGAGCGCGTCGGTCACGCGGCGGCAGCCGGCCGGGACGTCCTCGACCTTGTGGTCCGCGTCGGTCGCGGTCGGCCACTCGGCCACGTGCGTGTTCGTGAGGAGGAGCGTCCCGCCGTCCAGCTGCCGGTACGCGAACGCGGTGCCGTGCCCGCGCGCCTGGACCCGGGTGCGCCGGAGCGAGCCGTCCGCGGTGTAGTACGGGCACTCGTACGTGGCGGTGGCGCGGATGCAGAAGGTGTAGGAGGGCTGCTGGCGCTCGAGCTCGCGCGCGCGGGGATCGAGCGCGCCGAAGTCGTCGGCGTACTCTCCCGTGCAATACGGGGCGCGCGCGGGCTCCGCCGCGGGCGGCGCGGCCGGGGCGGGCTCCGGCGGGGGCGGCGGCGCGACGGTGGACCCGAGCGCGACGACGAGCGTGAGGATCGCGGACCGCATCCCCGTCTCTCTGGACGCGGCGCGCCGGCCCGGCAACCGCGCGACACGCGCGGGACGCGCGCCGAGGACCGCGCGGGGGTGCGGCGCGCGCGGCCGCGCGCTAGAAGACGAAGGCCCCGGGCCCTCGCGGAGCCGGGGCCTTCCCGCCGCGGCGGTCGAGGCGAGCCATGGGCGACGTGGTCTACAGGTCGGAGGCGCGGATCGAGCGGGTGAAGGGGCCGCTGCGCCGCGGCTGGCTGCCGGGCGAGACCGAGCCCGTGACCTTCGGGGTGCACGGCGCGATCGCCGAGCACTACGGCCGCGCCCCGGGGACCTTCGAGCCGCACGCGACGACGATCGACCACGTCGTGGCGGCGACGGCGGGCTGACTCGTCGGGACCTTCGGAGGCGCGCTGGAGGCGCGCCAGATCCCGGCGGGCGAGGGGCGGCTGGTCGGGCGGGCGACGGGAGAGGTCGAGCTCGAGGGGAAGGTGCTCGTGCTGCGGCGGATCCACGTGAGGCTCGAGCTGCGCGCCGCGCCGGAGCACCGCGAGACGGCGGAGCGGGTGCACGGGTTCTACGCCGACTCCTGCCCGCTGTACCGGAGCCTCGGGGCGGCGATCGGGATCACGACCGAGCTCGTCTGGCTCGGGTAGGTTCGCGGGATGGACGAGACGCTGCGCGTCGTGCTCCGCCAGCTCGACCTCGAGGCGCTCGGGCCGGACGCGTTCCGCGGCGACTCGCGGGACAGCGGCGCGCCGAGCCTCTACGGCGGGCAGGTCGTCGCGCAGGCGCTCGTCGCGGCGGAGCGGACGGTCGAGGGGCGCGTGGCGCACTCGCTCCACGCGTACTTCCTCCTCCCCGGCGACGTCGCGGCGCCGATCGAGTACCGCGTCGAGCGGCTCCGCGACGGCGGGAGCTTCTCCGCGCGGCGGGTCGTGGCGGTGCAGGGCGGGCGGACGATCCTCGCGATGGTCGCGTCGCTCCAGGCGCCCGAGGACGGGCTCGAGCACGCCGCGCCGATGCCCGAGGTGCCGCCGCCGGAGGCGCTCCCGAGCTTCGCGGAGCTGCGCGAGCGGTGGCTCGCGGAGACGGCGCCGCCGGACCCGCGCGTCGCCGCGGTGCTCCGGGCGGGCCGGGCGTTCGAGTTCCGCCCGGTCGATCCGCAGAGCCCGCTCCGGCCCGTGCCGCGGGAGCCGCGGCAGGCCTGCTGGTTCCGCGCGGCCGGGCGGGTCCCGGACGATCCCCGGCTGCACCGCGCGCTCCTCGCCTACGCGTCGGACACGGCGCTCGCGGGCACCGCGCTCCGGCCGCACGGGCTCGCCTGGCCTCGGACCACGCTCGCGTCGATCGACCACGCGCTCTGGCTCCACCGCCCGGCGCGCCCGGACGAGTGGCTCCTCTACGCGATGGACTCGCCGACGGCGCAGTCCGGAAGGGGGCTCACGCGCGGGCTCGTGTTCGACCGCGGCGGACGGCTCGTGGCGAGCGTCGCGCAGGAGGTGCTGATGCGCGCCGGGTCGGGGAGACCGAGACCGCGCGAGGGCGGGTGACCCGCCCCGCGGCGTCACTCGGGCAGCCACTCCTTCAGGTGCCGCTCGGATCCCGCGCGTGCGCGCACGGCGGGAACCGCGGGTCGTCCGCCGACCAGCCGAAGATCCGCGCGGGCCCCTCCGGGAAGTCCTGCACGCGCGGGAGGGGCGCCTCGAAGCGCGCCGGCGGCGCGGCGCGCACGACGGAGACCTGCCGCGGGCCGGGACGGCGCCGCCGCGGCCGCCACCGCCGCCGCGAGGAGCGCCGAGGTCACGACGAGCCGGTGGACGTTCATGGGCCGCGCCTTCCTCGCGCCGAGGGTAACAGGACGGAGGGCGCCCGGGCGGGCAGGCGGCGCGCCCCGCAGGTGAAGAACATCGAGCATGGCCCAGCGGGACATCGTCGTCGTCGGCGCGTCCGCCGGGGGCGTGGACCTGCTGCTCGATCTCGCGGGAGAGCTGCCGTCGGACTTCCCGGCGGCGGTCTTCGTCGTCATCCACACCGCCCCCGGGTTCGTGAGCTCGCTCCCGGAGCTCCTCAGCGGCCGCGGCCCCCTGCGCGCCACGCACCCGGTGCACGGCGCGGAGATCGCGCCGGGCCGGATCTACGTCGCCCCGGCGGACAACCACATGCTCGTCCGGCAGGGGTACGTCGAGGTCGTCCGCGGGCCGCGCGAGAACGGGCACCGCCCGGCCGTGGATCCGCTGTTCCGCTCGGCATCGTGGGCGTACGGGTCGCGCGTCATCGGCGTCGTGCTCTCCGGGTACCTCGACTGCGGCACCGCGGGGATGATGTCCGTGAAGGCGCGCGGCGGACTGGCCGTCGTGCAGGATCCGTCCACGGCCGTCGCGCCGGGGATGCCGCGCAGCGCGCTGGAGCGCGTCGAGGTCGATCACGTGGTGAAGCCCGCGGAGCTCCCGGGCCTGCTCATGCGGCTCACGCGGCAGGAGGCGGGCGTGGCGGGGGCGCCGACGCCGGCCATCGACGCGCTCGAGGGGCGCAAGAACGGGACCCGGGCGGAGCTGGTGTGCCCGGCTTGCCACGGCGTGCTGACCGAGACGGACGTCGGGGAGTTCCGACACTTCCGTTGCCACGTCGGGCACGCGTTCTCGCTCGAGAGCCTCCTCTCCGAGCAGAGCGAGGACGTGGAGCGCGCGCTCTGGGCGGCAGTGCGCTCGCTGGAGGAGAGCGCGGCGCTCAGCCGGCGCATGAGCCGCACGCAGTCCGACAGGGACCTCCGGCGCCGCTTCTCCGACAAGGAGCAGGACCTCTCGCAGCAGGCGGAGGTCATCCGGCGGATCCTGCTGCAGGGGCGGGCGCAGCTCGAGCCGACGCCCGCGTCCGAGGAGCGGCAATAGCGCGGCGGCCGCCCGCCGGTGCGCGCCGGATGGGACCGCCTACGACGAGGCGCCCTGCGGCACCGGGGCCTCGGCGAAGAGCGCCTCCAGGCCCTCGAGCGTGGCGGGCTTGGCGACGTGCCGATCGAACCCCGCCGCCCGGGCGCGGTCGAGGTCGTCCGGCGCCGCGTAACCGCTCATCGCGACGAGCCACGCCGCGGCGTCCGCGCTCCGCCGGAGCTCCCGCGCGACGTCATAGCCGTCCATCCCCGGCAAGCCGATGTCGCAGATCACGATCTCCGGCCGGAACTCGTGCGCGGTGGCGAGGCCGCCCGGGCCGTCGAACGCGACCCGCACCTCGTGGCCGCCCAGCTCGAGCACGTCCTTGAGCGTGGTCGCCGCGTCGACGTTGTCGTCGATGACGAGGACGCGCCGCCGCCTCCCCAGGGTCACCTCGTGGGCGGGGCGCGACGTCCGCGGCGCCGACGCGAGCGGGAGGGCGACGAAGAACGCGGTGCCCTGGCCCGGGCCGGGGCTCGCGGCCGTGATCGACCCGCCGTGGAGGTCCACGAGCCCCCTCACGAGCGTGAGCCCGAGGCCGAGGCCGCCGCGCGTCCGGTCGAGCGTCTGGGGCGCCTGGCTGAAGGGCTCGAAGATCCGTTCGAGCGCGTCGGGCGCGACGCCGACGCCCGTGTCGCGCACGACCACCACCGCGCGGTCGGGCTCCCGCCGGACGACCACCTCCACCCGCCCGCCCGCGTTCGTGAACTTGAGCGCGTTCCCGAGGAGGTTGCCGAGCACCTGCGCGATCCGGGACGCGTCCGCGTCGATCCAGCAAGGCTCGCGGCCGACGGCGCACTCGAGCCTCACGCCCGCCGCGTCGAACGCCGGCCGGTGATCCTCGAGCGCACGCAGGACCTGGGTGGCGAGCTCGAGCCGCTCGCGCTGGAGCCGGATCTTGCCGCGGGCGATGCGGGTCACGTCGAGGAGGTCCTCGACGATCCGGGTGAGGTGGGTCACCTGCCGGTCGATGACGCACAGCGCCGAGCGCGCCGCCTCTCCGCCCGGGGGGACTCGCTGGAGCAGCACGAGGCCGTTCCGGATGGGGGCGAGCGGGTTCCGCAGCTCGTGCGAGAGGGTCGCGAGGAACTCCTCCCGGCGGCGGCCCTCCTCCCGCAGCGCCTCCTCGGCCTCCCGGCGGGCGGTGACGTCCTCGGCGGCGAGGAGGGCCGACGGCGACTGACCGTCGAGCAGGGTGGCCGTGACGCGGACCCGCACCGTCGGGGGCGACGCCGCGGCGAGCACGAACTCGGCCACCGCGCCCGGCGCGTCGTGGTCGTCGCGCGTGAGCACCGCGCTCAGGAACCGGTCGAACGTCGCGCGATCGTGCTCGGAGACGAAGTCGCGGAACGGACGGCCGACGATCTGGCCCCGCGGCGCCCCGAGGAGCCGGGCGCCCGCGAAGTTCAGCTCGCGGATGCGGCCGTCGCCGAGCACGCGGAAGTAGCCGATGGGCGCGAAGTCGAAGAGCTCCGTGTACCGCGCGAGGGCCGACTCCACCTCGGCGCGCGCGCCGCGGAGCTCTTCGTTCTGCATCTCGAGCTCGATCTGATGCACTCGGAGCTCGTGGACGATGCGCTGCACGTCGGCGTCGCCGTCGGACCGCGGCGCGGGTCTCCCGAGCCGCGCCTCGGCGGCCCTGCGCAGGTCGGCGGGCGGTCGGCGCTTCGTCAATCGCGCTCTCCCGTCGCGCCCTTCAGACCGTCCACGTCGGTGTGCGTTCCGTACCACTTGACGATGCGCCCCCCCCCGTCGCGGATGGGGACGGATCGCGTCTTGAACCAGTGGTACTCCCCCGCCGAGGAGCGGAGCCGGAGCTCCGTGTCGAAGGAGGCGCCTGCCTTCACGGCAGCGCGCCACGCCTCCCGGACGCGATCCCGGTCCTCCGGGTGCACCTGCTCGAGCCAGCCGTGGCCGAGCTCCTCGGACTCCGGGACGCCAGTGTACTCGAGCCACTGGCGGGAGAGGTAGTCGCACGCGCCGTCGGGCCGGCAGCCCCAGACCAGCGCGGGCAGCGAGTCCGTCATCTGCCTGAGCTCGCCCGCGCGGTCCCTCAGCTCGAGCTCGAGACGCTTCGTCGCGGTCACGTCCGTGAAGGTGATGACGACGCCGTCGATCACGTTGTCGAGCGTGCGGTACGGGAGGATCCGGACGTTGAACCAGCGCCCGCTCCGCGTCGAGACCTGCTTCTCGTGGAAGACGAGCGTGCGCAGCACCTCGCGCGCGTCGTCTGCGAGATCCGGGTACTCGAGATCCGTCGCGATGTCGGTGATGGGCCGGCCGGTGTCGCCCGGGATGAGCTTGATGAGCTTCGAGGTCTGGGTCGTGAAGCGCCGCACCAGCAGGTCGCCGTCGAGGAAGAGCGTCGCGATGTCGGTGCTGTTGAAGAGGTTCTTCATGTCGTTGTTGGACCGCGACAGCTCGTCCACCTTGGACTGCAGCTCGTGGTTCACGGTCTGCAGCTCCTCGTTCATCGACTGCATCTCCTCCTTCGAGGTGGTCAGCTCCTCGTTGGTGGACTGGAGCTCCTCGTTGGTGGACTGGAGCTCCTCGTTCATCGACTTCAGCTCCTCCTGCGAGGTCTGCATCTCCTCGCGCGTCGACTGCAGCTCCTCCTGCGTGCGCTGAAGCTCGGCGGCCAGCTCCGCGGCGCGCGCGCCCGGCCGGGGGCCCTTGCCCGGGGACGGCGGCGGCGCGCGCGGGCCCGGGACGTCGCCGATCACGATCATGACGGTCCCCCGCAGCTCGCGCGGCTGCGCCAGCCGCTGGACCGTGAGATCGACGGTCTGGACGCCGCCGTTCGTGCCCACGCGGATTCCCGGGACGACCACGGCCCGGTCCTCGTTCAGCGCCGCGCCGAACGCGGACGAGAGCTCGTGGCGGAGCCCCTCCCGCGCCATCGCGAACACGTTCAGGTTGGCGCGCCCGACGGCAGGCTCGAGGTACTTGCCCGTCCGTCCGCTGATGTAGAGGATGTCGCCCTTGTCGTTCGTCAGCACCGACGCGGGCGCGAAGCGCTGCGCGATCACCCGATCCGCGAGCACCTGGAGGTTCGGCGCGTGGGCCGGCGCCGGGATCGGCGGCTCGGCGTCGCGGTCGCCGTCGCCCTCGTCGGCCGGCGCGGCGGCAGGGGACCTCGAGAAGAACTCCACCGGGGCCAGCGCGGCGGTCCGATCCAGCCGCTCGTAGACGCGGGTCTTCCCGTCGAGCGGCCGGAACAGGCTCCCGAACGCGCCGATCGTCTCCGCGCTTCCGAGGAACATGATCCCGCCGGCGTTCAGGGCGTAGTGGAAGAGCGGGATGAGCTTCTTCTGGACCTCGGGCGCGAGGTAGATGAGGAGGTTCCGGCAGGAGAGCAGGTCGAGCTTCGTGAACGGCGGATCGCCGATGACGTTCTGCGGCGCGAACACCACGAGCTCGCGGATCTCCTTCTTCACGCGGTAGCCGCGCTCGTCCTGGACGAAGAAGCGGTGCAGCCGCTCGGGCGACACGTCGGCCGCGATGTTCGCGGGGTACGTGCCGATGCGGGCCTTCTCGATCGCGTCCGCGTCGAGGTCCGTGGCGAAGATCTGGATCGCGACGTTCCTCGCCGGCTTCGTCTCGTCGAGCACCTCGCGGAGCGCGATGGCGAGGGAGTACGCCTCCTCGCCCGTGGAGCACCCGGGGACCCAGGCGCGGAACGTCCCGCCCTGGCGGCCGGCGACGAGCGCGGGGAGCTGCGACTTCAGGTGGTCCCACGAGGCGGGGTCGCGGAAGAAGCTCGTGACGCCGATGAGCAGCTCCTGGAAGAGGAGCTCGACCTCCTTCGGGTTCTCCCGGAGGAAGCGGACGTACGCGGACAGCTTGTCGATCTGGTGGATGCCCATCCGGCGCTCGATGCGCCGGAGCACCGTGCTCCGCTTGTAGAGGGAGAAGTCGTTGCCCGTCTGCGTGCGGAGCAGGATGAACACCTTCGCGAGCGCGCTCTGGTGCCGGTCCTCGGCGAGCACCGCCTCGGGCGGCGCCGTGTAGGTCGCGTGACGCAGGTACGCGAGGATCCGCGCCGGGAGCTCCTGTGCGCTCGCGACGACGTCGCCGAGGCCCGCGTCGAGCGCGCTGCGCGGCATGCCGTCGAACTTGGCGGAGGAGAGCGACTGGACGAACGTCGCGCCTCCCTTCTCCTTGATCGCCCGGAGGCCGAGCGTCCCGTCCGTGCCCATGCCGGAGAGGACGACGGCGACCGACCGGTCCTGTCGGTCCTCGGCGAGCGACCGGAAGAAGAAGTCCACGGGCAGGTTGAGGCCGCGCGGAGACGGCTGCCGCAGGAGGTGCAGCGCGCCGTGCAGGATCGACATGTCGCGCGCGGGGGGGATCACGTACACGTGGTCGGGCTCGAGCCGCTGCCCGTCCTGGACCTGCGCGACCGGCATGCCGGTGACGCGCTGGAGGAGCTCGATGATCGCGCCCTTGTCCGCGGGGTCGAGGTGCTGGACCACGACGTAGGCCACGCCGCTCCGGCCGGGGACGTTCTTCAGGAACTCCTGCAGCGCCTCGAGCCCGCCCGCCGAGGCGCCGATGCCGACGACGGGGAGCGGCTCGGCGGCGGACGCCGCGGTGGGCTGGCGCTCCGGCGCGGGCGGGGCCGCCGCGGCGGGCGGGGCCGCCGCGGCGGACGGGGCCGGCTCGCCCCCGGCGCGCCGGCCGGTGTCGGACGCGTCTCCGCCGCCGTTCCGCACGAGGTGCCGTCGCGATCCCGCGCCGCCGGAGCGTGCCGAGCCGCGCGCCGAGGGCTTGGACGTGCCCCGCGACGGGGAGCGCTCGGAGGCCGTCCGTCCGCCGCGCCGTCGATGCTTGTCGTTCGGCAAGTGGCACCCCTCGAAGCGCGACCGGGCGGGCCAGCCCGCCGCGGCCGGTTGAGCGCCGAGATCGTACCCGGAACCCGGCAGTCGGGCAGGGGAAGCTTTCGGGTGCCCCAACCCGGGGTCGCGGTCGCCGGGCGCGGCGTCGCGTCGGCGCGCGTGCTGCTCCTCGGGTGCCCTGCCAGCGCTCTTGCCGGGGCCTCCCGGGCGAGGTCGGCGGGCGACTGCCGTCCCGGTGGCGCACTATGCGTGAAATCGACGCGCCCCCGACGACGCGGTGCGTGCATGTGCGCTGCGGGCGCGGGCCGCGCGCCGGGGCCGCCGTGCTAGCGTTCCGGCATGTCCACGCCCATCACGCCGCCCTCGCTGCCGCCCGGCTCGGCCCCCGACGGCAACAAGGACCTCATCGTCTCCGGCATGTGGGTCGCGAAGCCGTTCGTCGCGATCGACGCCTACCCGGAGGCGCTCGTGCTCACCGCCGCCGACCGCAGGCTCGCGCGCAGGCTCGGGACGCCGGTCTGCCTCTGCCGGCGGAGGATCGGCCCGCACGTCGTCGAGCTCCTCCTCGCCCGCGGCGAGGACCGGAGCGTCGGGCTGTCGCTGCGGATCCCGACGGCGGCGAACCAGTTCAAGGACCCCTACCTCCTCATGGAGGCGGAGCCGGGCAACACGCGCGAGGTCGGCGTCCGCGAGCTCCAGTTCCACCTCCAGGGCCGGCTCGGCGACGACGACCTCGCCGCGGCGGACTGGGGGGCCTACCTGGGCGCCGCGGCGCGCAAGCTCGAGGCGCTCCGCTCGGCGCGGAGGGGCGCCCGGGCGAGGAAGGCGTCTCCTACGAGGTCCGCTCGTGCGAGGTCCGCCGGCCGGAAGCCGGCGCGCGCGAGGGCGCGGCCGGCACGGAAGCCGCGGCGCTGATCGGCCGCCGCGCGAGGCGCCGCCGGAACCGAAGGTGGCGGCGCCGCGTCCACTCGACGAGCGGGGCCCAGGCGGCGCGCGTGAGCCGCCGCCGGACGAGATGGCGCCACAGGCCGTTCGCGCGCTTGTAGAGGAGCGCCATCGCGACGTACGCCGGCGCCGCCGCGAGCTCGCGCGGGCGGCGCGCCCAGATCGAGCGGAGCGAGAAGAGCCGGCGGTAGAGCCAGGCCCGCCCCGCCTCGAGCTGCTCCGGCGACATCCGGGCCGGGCGGAACACGCAGTGGGCGGTGTCGTAGCGCGACCAGTCCTCGTGGAGGAGCCGGCCCTCCGCCTTCATGCGCGCGAAGAGCGGCGTCCCGGGGTACGGCGTCAGGATCTGGAAGGTCGCGCTCTCGAGCCGCACCGCCTCGATCCACCCCGCGAGCCGCTCGAACGTGTCGGGTCCGTCCCGGTCGAAGCCGAGCACGAACGACCCGTTCACCTGGATCCCGTGCGCGTGGAAGAGCTCGACGCGCCGCGCCCAGTCGGCGGCGCGCGGCGAGCGCTTCCCGGCGAGGCGCAGGGTCTCGTCGTCGAGGCTCTCGAACCCGACGAA